>NZ_LDTB01000070.1 GCF_001476895.1 Sphingomonas endophytica
ACGTCCCTGCCGCGCGCCGCGATGCCCAGCCATCGCCATTGCGCGGCGCGCGGCAGGGACGTGGCCTCGGGCAGTGATTCGGGTGCGTCGGTGGCGTGCATTGTTCGGCCTGCAAACGATCGGGGTTTGAGCCGATAGGCGGGCTGCCTTACAGGATGCTGACACATGTTGCATCGCGGGAGGCGGTTTGCGGATTCTTCTGGTCGAGGACGACGAACCGCTGGCGGCGGCGCTGTCGTCGGCATTGCTCCAGCGCGGGCTGACCGTCGATCACGCCACCGACGTGGAAGGCGCCGAAGCATATCTGGCGGCGGTCGATCACGCCGTCGTGCTGCTCGATCTCGGGCTACCCGACGACGACGGGCTCACGCTGCTGCGCCGGCTGCGTTCCGGCGGGAACACCCGGCCGGTGCTGGTGCTGACCGCGCGCGGCAGCGTGGATGCGCGGATCCGCGGGCTGAACGGCGGCGCGGACGATTACATGGTCAAGCCGGTCGATCCGGACGAACTGCACGCGCGGATCCTGGCGGTGATGCGGCGGCAGGGTGGCTATCTGGGCGTCTCGCTGACCTGCGCCCGGCTGATCTTCGACGTCGAAAGCCGCACCGCGCGGGTCGGCGACACGCTGTTGTCGTTGTCGGCGCGCGAGACCGAGCTGCTGGAGATCCTGTTGCGCCGCGCGGGTAACGTCGTTCCGAAACGGGTGGTCGAGGACCAGTTGTTCGGTGCCGGGGGCGATCTCGGCTCCAACGCGGTCGAAGTCTACGTCCACCGCCTGCGTCGGCGTCTGGAGGACGCCGCGACCGGCGCGCGTATCGAGACGATTCGCGGCGTCGGCTACATGTTGCGCAGCGCGGCATGAGGCTGCGGCCGCCCCGGTCGCTGATCGGGCAGTTCGCGCTGCTGCATATCGCGACGGCGCTGCTGGCGGTGGCGGCGCTGCCGGTCGGGGTGTCGGTGCTGCTCCACCGCGTCGCGGGTCATTACCAGCGCGAGGTGTTGCGCCAGCAGGCCGGGCAGATCGAGGCCTTGCTGAAGGATCGCGATCCGGGGATCGCGATCGACACCGCCGACATGCTGGCGGGCGGCCTGACGCTGACGATCGTCGATGCCGCGCGCCACGTCGTCGCCGAGCGCGGGCCGCCGCGACCGGCGCTGATCGCGCGCGTGCCGCTCGACACCCGGCCGCGCGCGGCGCGCTGGCATCGGTTCGCGGCGATCAGCCGCCCGGTCGGTGCGCAGTGGATCGTCGTCTCGCAGGACGATGCCGCGCCCGAGGTCGTCACCGACGATATCGTGCGCACCTTCCTGCGCCGCTTCCTGTTGCTGGTCCTGCCGCTGATGCTGGTGGTCCCGCTGGTCGGGATCTGGCTGTCGCGGCGGCTGACGCTGCGGATGCGCGCCGTATCGACGATCGCGGCGGCGATCGGCCCGCGCACGCTGGACCGACGCCTTCCGCATCGCAGCCTTCCGCTGGAGATCGAGCCGCTCGCCAGCGCCACCAATGCGGCGCTCGACCGGCTCGAACAGGCGTTCACCGCGCAGGCGGCATTCGCGGCGGACATCGCGCACGAACTGCGCACCCCGCTGGCGGTGATCCGGCTGCGCGCCGACGGCATCGCGGAGCCGGTACTGCGCGACACGATGCTGGCCGCCGTGGATCGCGCCGCGCGGGTGATCGAACAATTGATGGGGCTCGCCGATCTCGAACGCCCCATGGAGGAAAGCTGCGCGCTGGTCGATCTGTCCGCACTGGCGGAGCAGGTCGTCGCCGATCGCGCGCCGATGATGTTGCGCGGCGGGCACGATATCGCCTTGCTCGACCAGAGGCCGGCTCCGCTGCACGGCTATGCCGGCGCGATCGCGCTGGCGCTCGAGAACCTGATCGACAATGCCGCGCGGCACACACCCGCCGGTACCGCGATCACGGTCGTGGCCGGGCCGGGCCCGCGATTGACGGTGTGCGACGATGGCCCGCCGCTCGACCCCGCCCAGATCGCGCGCATGACGCAGCGTTTCTGGCGCGCCGGGACCGGTGGCGACGGATCGGGGCTGGGCCTGTCGATCGTCGCGCGGGTCGCCGCTGCACATGGCGGCACGCTGCGGCTGGCGGCGGGTGAGGGGGGACGCGGGCTGGCGGCGACGCTGATGCTCGCGCCGCCGGGACCGGATCAGAACAGCAGCGTCGTCGAATAGACCAGCGCGCCGACCGCCGCCGACGCCGGGATGGTGATCACCCACGCCACCACCACGTCCTTCGCCACGCCCCAGCGCACCGCCGAGGTCCGTCGCGCGACCCCCGCGCCGATGATCGAGCCGGTGATCGTGTGCGTGGTCGACACCGGAATGCCGAGCGTCGAGGCGCTGAACACCACGATCGATCCCGCCAGCGAGGCGCTGAACCCCTGATGCTGCGACAGGCGCGTGATCCGCGATCCCATCGTCTCGATGATCCGCCAGCCGCCGGTCATCGTACCCAGCGCGATCGCGATATAGCAGCTGATCGCCACCCAGTGCGGCACCTCGAACGGCCCGGTCAGATAGCCGGTCGAATAGAGCAGCACCGTGATGATGCCCATCGTCTTCTGCGCGTCGTTCAGTCCATGGCTCAGCGAATAGGCCGCCGAGGACAACAGGTGCAGCGCGCGGAAGCTGCGCTCCGCCTGCGTCGCGGTCGAGCGGCGCAGTGCCCAGCTCGACAGCAGCATCACCGTCATCGCCAGGAACATGCCGATCATCGGCGACAGCACGATCGCCAGCAACGTCTTGTTGAGCCCGGCCCATTTCACGCCGGTCAGGCCGGCATGCGCGACCCCGGCGCCGACCAGGCCGCCGACCAGCGCATGGCTGCTCGATGACGGAATGCCCTTCAGCCAGGTGATGACGTTCCACGTCATCGCACCGCCCAGCGCGCCGAAGATCACGGCGGGCGTCACGACATCCTTGTCGATCAGGCCCTTGCCGATCGTCTCGGCGACCGCGTGCAGGCTGGGGATCGCCAGCGTCAGGAAATAGGCCGCGAAGTTGAAGAAGGCGGCGAACGCCACCGCCTGCACCGGCGACAGCAACCGCGTGGCGACGACCGTCGCGATCGAGTTGGCGGCGTCGTGCAATCCGTTGAGATAGTCGAAGGCCAGCGCGACCGCGATCAGCGCGATCAGCAGCGGAAGGGCGAGTTCGTGCATCTGGGCTGTCGCGCGTGCGTCAGGCGTGGTCGATGACGATGCCGTCGATCTCGTCGGCGACATCCTCGAACGCGTCGAGGATGCGCTCGAGATGCTTGTACACCTCACGCTCGACGACGAAGCGCAGCACATCGCTGTTCCCGTGTTGCTCCAGCGAGCGCCGCAGCCCGGCGGCGTGGAAATCGTCCGCCTTGCCCTCGATCCGGATCAGCTGCTCGGTCAGCTCGTGCAGGCGCGGGCCGTTGCGGCTGACGTCGCGCAGCAGCGGCATCGCCTCGACGGCCAGTTGCGCGGCCTCGACCGCGGCATCGGCCATCGCGCGCATCTCCGGCGCGAAATCGGTGATGCCGTACAGGTCGATCGCGGCGGCGGCGGCCTGCATCTCGTCGATCGTGTCGTCCAGCGCGCCGATCAGCGCGGTGATCGAGCCGCGATCGAACGGCGTCAGGAAGGTCGATCGCACGGCCTTCAGGACGTCGCGCGTGATCTCGTCGGCGTCATGTTCGCGCGCGATGACCTCGGCGATCCGCTGCGCATGATCGGGCGAATCGTCGAGCAGTCGCGCGGTCGCCTGCGCGCCGGCGAGCACGATCGCGGCATGTCCTTCGAACATCCCGAAGAAATTGCCCGTCTTCGGCAGCAGCCGCTGGAACCAAGCGAACATCGAACTCCATCCCGAACGAAATTGTAAAGTGCGGCGCGCCGAAGCACGAACGCGGCGCCACGCCAAGCGAAACCCGTGCCCGTGCAGTAAGACAATTGCGTGACTCGCGTGCTCGTTTACGCCACCGCATCCCCGATTGCCCGCCGCACCTCCCGGAACGGGACGGTTTTCAGCCAGGCGTCAGGCGAGCGCGTACCAGATCGGCGCGTCCCCGACCAGCGCCGCGGCATCGACGGAGTGACCCGAGGCGAACGTCACCCGCCCGCCGGTCGCGCGGCGCCCGTGCAGCGCCACCGCCACCCGCAAGGTCCGTCCGTCGTGATGCCGCTCGAATGCCAGCAGATGCGCCGCCTCCGGCCCGGTCACGATCGCCGGCGCGTAACCGCCCTGTGCGAACAGGTCCGGCTGGTCGCGCCGCAACCGCAACAGGTCCGCGATCAGCCGCGGCTTGGGCGGCGCATCCCCAGCCAGAAGCGCGCGGCGGCGGGCATAGTCGACCGCACGGCGATTGTCGGGGTCGACCAGCGACAGATCGGACAGCTCGGTCCCCTGATACAGGTCCGGCACCCCCGGCAGCGTGTAGCGCAGTAGCACCTGCACCAACGTGTTGGCCTCCGCGATCGGCGACAGCGCCGCCACGGTCCGTTCGATCAGCGCCACCGCCGCCGCATCACCGTGCAGCGCTTCGACCAGGGCCGAAGCTGCGCCTTCATATGCCTCGTCGGGCGCTTCCCACGACGACCGCACCTTCGCCTCACGCAGCGCCTTCTGCTGCCAGGCGACGATCCGCTCGACGAAATCCGCGCTCGCGCCATCCTCATCCCATGCGCCGACCAGCGTCTGGAACAGCATGTAGCGATCGGCGTCGTCCACCCCGCCATCGTCGCGGTCCAGCCACGCCATCGCCGCCGCCCGCCAGACGTCGGGCTGCGCGCTGATCGCCGCCAGCCGTGCGCGCGTATCCTCGCCACGCTTGTGGTCGTGGGTGGCGGTGGTCAGCATCGCGCGCGGCACGTCGCGCGCGCGCGCGGCCATCAAGGCGTGAAATTCCTCGGGCGTGTACGCCATCCGCTCGGCATCGAAGCCGACATCGTTGCGCGACAGCAGCCGGCCGTAGCGGTAGAAGCCGGTGTCCTCGACCGCCTTGGCGGCGATCGGCGCCGACAGTTGCTGGAACCGCCGCACCGCTTCCGCCGCCCCTGCCGGGCCGTCCCCCGCCAGCCATGCCAGCACCAGCTCGATCACGGCCGTCTCGCCGGGCGGGACCAGCTCCGCGACCCGTTGGCGCGCGAGCGCGCGGATCGCCGCATCGCTGTCGGGTGCGGCGGGGCCGTAGGTGCGATACACTGGGAAGACCCACAACAGGCGTTCGATCGCCCGGCGCAGCATCGCCGCCGTCACCCCGTCGGGCGCAACGGCGGCGAACGCGGCGACGCACGCGTCCAGCTGCCCACTGAACTGCCACGACAGCAGGTCCTGGCGCGCCTGAAATTCCTCGGGCTCGAACGACGCGCTGCGCCCGCTCACCTCTTCCCACAACGCCCCCAGCGGTTCCGCTCCCGCCGGATCGTGGAGCAAGGCCGTCACCTGCTCCATGAAATCATAGCCGCTGGTCCCGTCGACGCCCCAGCCGATCGGCTGCGTCTCGCCCGCGCCGACGATCTTCTCGATCACGATCCACGCGTCGTCGCCCAGCCGTGCGCGCAGACGCCGGGTGTAGCCGATCGGGTCGGTCAGCCCGTCGACGTGATCGACGCGCACGCCATCGATCAACCCTTCGTCATGCAGCCGGAAATACAGCGCATGCGTCTTCTCGAAGACCGCCGGATCCTCGATCCGCACGCCCGCGAGTTCGTTGATCGAGAAGAACCGCCGCCAGTTCAGCTCGTCGTTGGCGACCCGCCAGTACGCCAGCCGGTAATGCTGCCGCTCTAGCAGCTCGGCCAGCGGCGCGGTGTCCGCCTCCGCCTGATCCTCGTCGCGGAGCGGAAAGCGATGCTCGCCATAAGCGGCCACCACCCAGCGGTCGCCATCCCGCTCCACCGTCAGGTCGCCGTTCGCCAGCGCCTCCGACAGCGCGGTGCCCAGCACCGGCAACACGACCGGTACCCGCCAATCGATGTCGAACACGTCGGCATGGTCGCTGCCCTGTCCCCTGGCGAGCACGTCGGTCCACCATGCGTTCGCACCGCCGGCCACGCCCATGTGGTTGGGGACGATGTCGATCACCACCCCCATCCCGCGCGCCTTCAGCGCCGCGACCAGCGACCGGAACCCGGCCTCGCCGCCCAGTTCCGGGTTGATCGCGGTCGGATCGGTCATGTCGTAACCGTGCGTCGATCCCGGCGTCGCGGTCGTGATCGGTGAGGCATAGACATGGCTGATGCCCAGATCGTCGAGATACGGGACCAGCGCCTCGGCATCGGCGAAGGTGAAATCCTTGTGGAACTGGAAGCGATAGGTGGCGCGGGGTGTCATGCATGTCTCTCCGCGTTGAGCAGGGCAATACGGCGGGCGACCTCGCGCCGGGCGAGCAACGCCTCGGTCGGCGCGTCCATCCGCCGCCGCCAGTTGGGATGTTCGTCGACGGTGCCGGGCAAGTTGGGCTGTTCTTCCAGCCCCAGCAGATCCTCCAGCGGCACGATGGCGAGCGGGCAGGGCGCCCCGGCGACATGCGCGATGATCGCGTCGACCGGCGCGGCGGCGGGCGGCTCGCCCGCCTTGCCGAGCGCGTGCCACAGCGCTGTGCGCTCGCTGTCGCGGCGTGCGTGATCCGGCGTCCGCCCCAGCCGCTGCGCCCAGTCGAGGTCGCGGCCCTTCCACCAGCCGGCCACGGTCGGCGTGTCGTGCGTGCCGGTCATCGCCACCGCCGTTTCGTCCCAGTCGGCGGGCGGCACGAACCCGCCGTCCGCGTCGCGCTCGAAGGGCAGCACGCGCATCCCCAGCATGCAACGCTGTTTCAGCGTGTCGCGGAACCCCGGCGGCACGGTGCCCAGATCCTCGGCGATCACCAGCGCACCGGCGCGCTGCGCCTCGATCGCCACGATCCGCTTCAGATGCGTGCCGGGCATCGTCAGATACGCGCCCTGGTCCGCGCCGGCGCCGTCGGGGATCACCCACAAGCGTTCCAGCCCCAGCGCATGGTCGATCCGCACGCCCCCGGCATGGGCGAGCGCGGCCCGCAATGTCTCGATGAACGGCCGGAAGCCGGTGCGCTGGAGCGCGAAGGGATCCAGCGCGGTGATCCCCCAATTCTGCCCGTCCGGCCCCAGCGGATCGGGCGGCGCGCCGACCGTCAGCCCGGCCAGCAACTCGTCGCGCGCCCCCCAGCCATGGCTGCCGCCGGCGTCCATGCCGACCGCCAGATCGGCGATGATCCCGGTCGCCATCGTCTGCTTCGCTGCGCGCTGCGCCGCGGCCAGCCCGAGGTCGGTCAGCCATTGCAGAAAGGCGTAGAAGGCGACCTCGCGCTCCTGTTCGGCGGCGAAGCGGATCACCGCCTCGCTGGCGGGGTCGCGATATGCCACGGGCCAGTCCTGCCAGCCGCGCCCGCCGAGCTGCGCGTGCAGCGCGTCGAACCGCGCATGGGTTTCCAGCGCCGCGCCGCGCTGCCGCCGCCATGCCAGCGCCGCGCTGGTCGCGGCATCGCCCATCAGGTTGAAGGCGGCGCGCAATTGCGCCAGCCGCTCGCGCGCCGCCGGCTCCCATTCGATCAGCGCCCCGCCCCGCGCCGGGGGCAGCGGAACCCCGATCAGCGCCGGGTCCGCCAGCAGCACGTTGTGGAACAGCCGCGTCGATGGCGAATAGGGGCTGATGCGCGTCGGATCGGCGGGAAACAGCGCGTGCGTCGGGCTGATCGCCAGCGCCTGCGCACCCACCCGGCCAACGGCGGCGGCGGTTTCGGCCAGCGTGCCATTGTCCCCGAACGCCCGCTCGGCGGTGCCGCGCAGGCTGGGCAACTGCACCGCCACGCCCCAGCCAAGCGGCGGCAGCACGCACCGCCGCGGCGCCACCGCCAGCTGGAACTCGTGCACGCCGGAGTGCAGGCGATAATAACCCGTTTTCTCGATCGGCGGCAGCGTTCCGTCGGGCCGGATCGTCAGCGACAGCGTGCTGCCGTCCTCGTGCAGCAACTCCGCCGCGCCGCTCAGCCCCGGCGGCAGCGGGATGGCCCGCCCGGCGTCGCCCGACAGGAACGGCGTGTCGGGCGCACGGGGATCGAGGCGGGACAGGATCGCCTCCAGCACGTCATCCGCGACGCGCTGCGGCGTGCCTTCCGCATCCTCCCAGTCGCGCGTCAGCCCGGCGGCCTTCGCGCGCCTATCGAGATCGCTCACGCCTCGATCCACGCCATGAACCGCTTGCCTTCGACCAGTAACGGGTCCGCCGCGCCCGGCAGCGTCGCGGGCTCCTCGCCCAGGTCGATCGCGACGCCCAGCGTCGTCCCGTCGCCCAGCCGCCAGCGCGCCACCACGGCGGCGTCGCCGATCGCCTGCGCCCCGATCGCTTCCGTACCGGCCAGATGCGGGACGATCCGTTCACGCCGCAGCGTCAGCAACCCGGTGTAGAAGGCGCGCCACTCGGCGGCATCGTCACCGGGTACCGGCCGGGACGCCGTGAACGTCGCCTCCGCGTTCGGATCCGGGATACGCTGGCGCGCTTCCGGGTCCGCGAAGGCGTCGAACTTGGCGAACTCCTTGCGGCGCCCTTCGCGCACCGCGTCGGCCAGCTCGTCATGGAAATCGGTGAAGAACAGGAACGGCGACGCGCTGCCCTCTTCCTCCCCCATGAACAACAGCGGCACCTGCGGGCAGAGCAGCAGCAACGCCGTCGCGGCGCGCAGCCTGGCCTTGTCGGTCAGCGACACCAGCCGCTCGCCCAGCGCGCGATTGCCGACCTGATCGTGGTTCTGCAGGAACGCCACGAACCGTGTCGGCGGCAGGTGCGCGCTGGGCGTGCCCCGCGGCGTGCCGTCGTGATTCGCCGATCCCTCGCCCTGATAGATGAACCCCTCCGCCAGACAGCGCGCCAGCCGGTGCGCGGGAGCGTCGGCGAAGTCCTGATAATAGGCGCTCGTCTCGCCGGTCAGCAGGACGTGCAGGACGTTGTGGAAGTCGTCGTTCCATTGCGCGTCATAGCCGCCGGCCCGCAGCCGCCCCGCGTCGTTTTCCTCATTCTCCAGTACCAGATGGACGTGCCGATCGGGCAATGCCGCGCGGATGTCCGCCGCCATCGCGTCCAGGAACGCCGGGTTGCGGATCGCGTGCACCGCATCGAAGCGCAGTCCGTCGATCCGGTAATCGCGCAGCCACATCAGCGCATTGTCGATGAAGTATCGTGCCACGGCCGCGCGCTCCACCGCCACCGCGCCGCCCCATGGCGTATGAACCCCGGCATCGAAGAAGCCGGCTGCGTACACGCTGATATAATTTCCGTCCGGTCCGAAGTGATTGTACACCACGTCCAGGAACACGCTCAGCCCGTGGCCATGCGCCGCATCGACCAGCCGCCGCAGATCGGCGGGCGACCCGTAGCTTTCGTGCACCGCATAAGGCAGCACGCCGTCATAGCCCCAGCCGCGCGTGCCGCCGAACGCCGCGACCGGCATCAGTTCGATCGCGGTCACGCCGGTCGCGGCGATCGCGGGCAGTCGCTCGATCACCCCCGCGAAGCCGCCCAGCACCCCGGCATGGACCTCCAGCAGCACGGTCTCTTCCCACGCGCGCCCGCGCCACTCGGGATGCCGCCAGTCATGGTCGGTCGCGTGGACGACGCTCCACCCGTGCACGCCGCCCGATTGCGCGCGCGATGCGGGATCGGGCACCGCCTGATCGTCGATGCGGAACCGATAACGTGCGCCTGGACCCTCCGGGCGGTCGAGCGCGAACCAGCCGTCGTCCTGCGCGGCCATCGTGGCGGGTGCGGCGCCGTCGATCTCCAGCGTCACGGCCGCGGCATCCGGCGCCCACAGGCGAAACCGCGTGCCGCCGTCCGCCAGCGGCTGCGGGCCCCAGCCGCTCACGTCTCGTTGGTCCACGTCAGCAGCACCGCGCCCTGCGGCGCGACCTCGTAGCTGTCCGCGATCTCCACCTCACCCTGATCGGGCCTGGCGCTGTCGATCAGCACGATGCGCGTCGCATGCGGTGGCGGCAGGTGGAACGTCACCGGGTCGCCGGAGGCGTTGAGCAGCAGCGACACCGCCTCGACCGCGCCGTCCTCGGTCCGCGACGCGCGGCGCATCATCAGCGCGCGCCCTTCCGGGTTCTGCCAGTCCTCGGGCGACAGCTGCTCCCCGCGCTCGTCCCACCATTCGATGTCGTTGATGCCCTCGCCGGGCGAATCCTGACCGTAGAGGAAGGTCGGGCTGCGCAGCACCGGATAACGCCGCCGCAGTGCGGCCAGCCGGCCGGTGAAGTCGATCTGCGCCTGTCCCTCCGGGCTGGCGGCCGCCTCCCAGTCGAGCCAGCTGATCGCATTGTCCTGGCAATAGGCGTTGTTGTTGCCCTGCTGCGTCCGCCCGAATTCGTCGCCCGCGACCAGCATCGGCGTCCCCAGCGAGGTCATCAGCGTGGTCAGCATCGAACGCATCACGCGCCCGCGCGCATCGTTGACCGCCGGATCGTCGGTCGGCCCCTCGACACCCCAGTTGCAGGAGGCGTTGTGCGAATGGCCGTCGCGATTGTCCTCGCCGTTCGCCTCGTTGTGCCGTTCCTCGTACATGACCGTATCGGCCAGCGTGAAGCCATCATGCGCCGCCAGCAAATTGACGCTCGCCCATGGCCGTCGCGCGCGCCGGTCGAACAGGTCGCCGGACCCTGCCAGCCGCGCCGCCAGATCGGGCCGCTTGCCCGGCTCTCCGCGCCAGAACTCGCGCACCGTGTCGCGATATTTGTCGTTCCATTCCGCGAAGCCGGGCGGAAAGTTGCCGAGCTGATAGCCGCCCGGCCCGACGTCCCACGGCTCGGTGATCAGCTTCAGCCGCCCCAGCACCGGATCCTGCCGCAGCACGTCGAAGAACGCCGATCCCGGATCGAAGCCATGCTCCTCGCGCCCCAGCGTCAGCCCGAGGTCGAAGCGGAAGCCGTCGACCCCGAAGCTGGTCGCCCAGTAGCGCAGCGAGTCGGCGACCATCTGGATCACCCGCGCCTTGCTCATGTTCAGCGTGTTGCCGGTGCCGGTGTCGTTGATCGTGTAGCGGGGATTGTCCTTGACCAGCCGGTAATAGCTGGCGTTGTCCAGCCCGCGCCACGACAGCGTCGGGCCCTTCTCCGACCCCTCGCAGGTATGGTTGTAGACCACGTCGAGGATGACCTCGATCCCGGCCTTGTGCAGCCGGTGGACCGCGCGGCGCAGCTCGTCCTGATGCTCGGACGCCATATAGCTCTGCTCCGGCGCGAAGAAGCCGAGCGTGTTATATCCCCAATAGTTGCGCAGGCCCTTCTCCTGCAGGAAGCGATCCTGCGTGAAGCTGTGGATCGGCAACAGCTCGATCGCGGTCACGCCGGTGCGCTGCAGGTGCTTGATGACCGCCGGATGGCCGAGCGCGGCATAGGTGCCGCGTTCGCGCGCGGGCACCAGTTCCATCAGCTTGGTCAGCCCCTTGACGTGCGCCTCGTAGATCACCGTATCCGACCACGGCGTGTTCGGCCGCCGGTCGCGCGACCAGTCCCAGTGATCGTCGACCACCACCGCCTTGGGCATCGCCGGCGCGCTGTCGCGCTTGTCGAACGACAGGTCTTCCTTGCGGTGGCCGATGCGGTAGCCGTGCAGCGCGTCGGTCCACTTGATCTGCCCCTGGATGCGGCGCGCATAGGGATCGAGCAGCAATTTGTTCGGGTTGAAGCGATGCCCGGCCTCCGGCTCGTACCGTCCGTGCGCGCGCAGGCCATAGACCAGCCCCGGTCCGACATCGGGCAGATAGCCGTGCCACACCTCGTCGGTGCATTCGGGCAGCGGCAGCCGCTTCAGCTCGCGCTTGCCCGCGCTGTCGAAGACGCAGACGTCGATCGCGTCGGCGTTGGCCGAAAAGACTGCGAAATTGACGCCCTCTCCGTCGAACGTGGTGCCGAGCGGATAGGGCGATCCCGGCAACAGCCGGTCCGGCAAAGCGTGCAACGATATGCTCCCGTGGAAAGGAAGGGATGGGGCGCGTCAGGATAGGGTGGGGGCGGGACGGCGCCCGCGGATCATTCCGTCCGTTTGCGGCGCGTCGTCGGCTTTTTGGCCGGCGTGCTCTTGCCCGCGGCCGCCTTGGCGGCGGGAGGCGTGGGGGAAGGCGTCTCGCTGGCGCCGCCGTCGGACACGCTCGAGGCGTCGGCGGTCACGGGTGCGGACGCCGCGACCTCCGCCTGGCTCGACGGAGCGGGGGCGGGGGCCTCTTCGGCGGACGGTCCGTCGTGGCCGATGTCGCGTTCCGCCTGCTCCCAATGGTCGCGATCGCGGCCATGCGGCTCGCCTTCCTTCTGCCAGAGGCGGTAGGCGTGTTCGCGTACACGGGCGTTCCGGTCGTCGGCCATCGTCATTCCCCCTTTTGTCGTATCAGGCGACAAACTCGCGACGCGGCTATTCGTCGCATGGGGAAACAAGAATTTCGTACCGTCTGTCCCGGGTCAGGCGATCGGTCCGTCCAGCCAGCGCATCGCCTCGTCCAGGGTCGTGAACACCGCGTGCGTGGCGGGGTTCAGCCCGCGCCGCATCTGGAGCCTGGCGAGCGTCGAGGCGACCAGGATCGCGGCGCGTTCCGGCGGACGATACATCGCGGTGATCGTGGCATGGGTGTAATCGGCGACCGCCGGGTCCAGCACTCCGGCCTCACGCAGGTCGACCAGCGTCCGCGACGGGCGCGACATCCGCCGGGCCTGATGCAGCACCACCTCGAAATCGCTGAGATGCGCGACCGCATAGTCCATCGGCCAGAAGCCACGGCACGTCACGCGCAGGAAGTTGCCGGCGCGATCGTACGTGGTCGTCATGCCGTTGCCGGGGGGCAGCGTGATCCGTGGGCGGGCGGGTGCGCGATCGGTCAGGTACATGGGCATCGTCCTGCTGGCGGTGCAGTGAACGATAGCGGACGGTCGTTAAAAAGTGATGTGGTCCGTGTGCGCGCCACGGTGGCCCGCGTCGCATCCACGTGGTGGGTCCGCCGGGGCTCGAACCCGGGACCTCTCGATTAAAAGTCGCTTGCTCTACCGACTGAGCTACGGACCCTCACGTGGATCGGGGCGGGTTAGGGGCGGCACGCGCGCGGGTCAACCGGGCATGAAGCTGTCGCACCGTCAAACCCGTCGCCGGATCGCGCCAGCGCGGTGCGATCGCGCGCAGCGGCCCCAGCACGAACGCGCGGTCGCGGAACGCGGCATGGGGGACGGTCAGATCGGGTGCGCGCCACCGCCCGCCCGACCAGAGGACGATATCCAGATCGATCACCCGCGATCCCCAGCGTCGCCCCGCGCGACGTCCGAACGCACGCTCGATCCGCTTCAGCCGTGCCAGCAGGTCGGGCGGCGATTCGCCGCTTTCGATCAGCGCGGCGCTGTTGGCGAAGGTACGGATCGACGGCCCAAGCGGCGCACTGGCGATGATCGGCGCCGACACCCCCCCGAGCAGGCGCAGCGCCGCCGCCACTTCGGCGCGCGGGGCGCCATGCCGGCCGCGCCGATTCGATCCGACCGCGACAAGATAGATTGAACCCGCCATCCGCCAGCGCCTATCGCACGCGCATGATTTCCGCACCTCTTCCGCTCGCTCCCACCGAGCCGCCGTACGACTGCCCGCGCTGCCCGCGTCTGGTCGATCTTCGCCACGAGCTGCGCGCGCGGCATCCCGAATGGTGGAACGCGCCCGTTCCCGCCTTCGGCGATCCGCACGCATGGCTGGCGATCGTCGGGCTGGCCCCCGGCATGAAAGGCGCGAACCGCACCGGGCGCGCGTTCATCGGCGACGACGCGGGCAAGCTGCTGTACGCCACGCTCGCGAAATTCGGCCTGGCGACCGGCACCTTCACCGGCAGCCGCGAGGACGACATCGTGCTGGACGGCGCGATCATCCTTAACGCCGTCAAGTGCCTGCCGCCCGGCAACGCCCCCACCCCCGAGGAGGTACGGACCTGTCGAACGTTCCTGTCCGGACAGGCCGACGCGCTGCCGACCGCGCGCGTCTATGTCGCGCTGGGGCAGGTCGCGCATCAGTCGGTGGTCAAGGTGCTGGGCGGCAAGCTGCCCAAGGCGCGGTTCGCGCATGGCGCGGAGCACCGCGTCCCCGACGGCCGCGTGCTGCTCGATAGCTACCATTGCTCGCGCTACAACCAGAACACCGGGCGGCTGACGGCCGACATGTTCGAAAGTGTCTTCGCGCGGGCGCTCGAGCTGCGGCCGTAACCGCGATCTCCGCCGCAATGAGGTAAGCGTCACCCCGGCGCAGGCCGGGGTAAGTCTGTCCGCAAGCGCCTTCAGCCGCGGCTTGTGCGACGCCATGGATCCCGGCGTTCACCGCGATGACGGAAGAAGGGACGTCGAGGCAGGCCCGCCATCAAGGCGGACCGTCAGATATCCTGCACCAGTCGCCCGTACAGTTCGGGCCGCCGGTCGCGGAAGAATCCGAACGCGGCGCGGTGGCGCCGCACGCGATCGAGGTCGAGCGTAGCGACGATCACGCCTTCTTCCTCGCGATCCAGTTCCGCCAGGATGTCGCCACGCTCGTCGGTGATGAAGCTGGTGCCGTAGAAGGTCTGCCCATGTTCGCACCCGACGCGGTTGGCGGCGATCACCGGCACGACATTCGACACCGCATGGCCGACCATCGCGCGCCGCCACAGCCGCGCGGTGTCCAGCGACGTGTCGTGCGGCTCGCTGCCGATCGCGGTAGGATAGAAGAGGACTTCCGCACCCATCAGCATCATCGCGCGCGCCGTTTCCGGATACCATTGGTCCCAGCACACCCCGACGCCCAGCGTGGTGCGATGCCCGTTCGCGACCGGGCCGTCCCATACCTTGAAGCCGGTGTTGCCGGGGCGGAAATAGAATTTTTCCTCATAGCCCGGCCCATCGGGAATATGGCTCTTGCGATAGACGCCCTGGATCTCGCCGTCCGGACCGATCATCGCCAGCGAATTGTAATGATGCGGGCCGTCCAGTTCGAAGAAGCTGGTCGGAATATGGACCTTCAGCGCTTCGGCGAGCGCCTGCATCGCCAGCACTGCCTTGTGCTCACCGACCGGTGCGGCGTTGGCGAACAGCGCCTCGTCCTCGACACGGCAGAAATACTCGCCCTCGAACAGTTCGGGCGGCAGGATGACCTGCGCTCCGCGCGCATGGGCGTCGCGCACGGCTTCGGACACCTTGGCGATGTTCGCGTCGATATCGGCGGAAAAGGCGAGCTGCAGCGCGGCGACGGTGATCTCGGTCATGAAGGCGCCATAGGCGAACGGCGGGCACGATGCCAATCCGCTCTGCCAACTCGCTGATTCTGTGTCGAACAGGGACGGTGCGGTGCAGCAAAGTCGTTGCGATGGCCAAACGGATCGGCAAATGCTACGTGCATCAAGGAATAGGGGTAGACCGACACATGATTCGTTTCGCTCAGATCGCGATCGCGGCGACCGCGCTGATGGCGGCGATGCCGGCGCAGGCGGCCGACTTCCTGATCGACACGACCAAGGGTGCGTCCAGCGGCAACGTCAACGGCAACACGATCACCTATTCTGTGACGTCGACGGACGGCAAGTCGACCCTGAACGTCAAGGCGACCGGCTGGTCGCGCGGGTTCGACGGCAATTACACCGCCGGAAAGGTGGAGGCGTTCGATCCCTGGGGTCTGGGCGTGTACCAGGCGGGCCAGAACGAACAGAATCGCACCAACTTCCACCAGATCGACAATGCGGACGGCTGGGAGTTCGTGGTGCTGCAGTTCGACCAGTCGGTGTCGTTGCAATCGGCGGTGCTGACGCCGTTCCAGCTCGCGGGTCGCAACTATATCGACGACGACGCCTTCATCGCGCGCGGCAATGCCAGCTTCGCCTCCGCGATGTCGAACCTGACGCTGCGCAACCTCGAAGCGTCGCTGAACTACGATCCGAGCAAGCAGAGCGGCGACGCCTGGTTCAACAGCAACAGCAACAACGACGTGTCGGTCAAGCCGTATGGCGCGACGAACCAGATCAGCAACAGGCAGAACTATAACCTGTCGCCGGACAAGTCGGGGAATGTCTGGATCATCGGTGGTTCGTTCAACGGTCCGGACGGGTTCAACGACGCATTCAAGCTGAACCAGGTCAAGGTCAGCAGCGGCGTGCCCGAGCCGATGACCTGGATGACGATGATCCTCGGCTTCGGTGTCGTCGGCGCGGCGCTCCGCCGCCGCCGTGGTGCGGTCAAGGCGCAGCTCGCCTGACGTAGAATTCACGATTGCGTGCAGGGGCCGTCGGAGCGATCCGACGGCCCTTTTTCGTGTCAGTGCCGGGCGGATCGCCCCCCCCCCGGGCCCGATCTGGTTCCATGATGGCACGATCATTTGCGTCCCTCCGGACGCGTACCGGGCTGCGGTGCGCAATGTACGTGGGAAAAGCGTCGGCCTGCTCCCGAGCATGTTTGCCGCGGCGGAGGCGGCATACCTTCACGGGACGGTTCGGCAACGAACGCCGTTCCGTCCTGGGTGCGGCGCAATCCGATCCTGACAGGCCGGCGGGTGCGGGGCGCCGCGACGACGGCGCGTGGCGTCCCCACGTCCTGTCGCGGCGGCGGGCGCGACACCGCGCCACGATCGCATCCGTCGATCGCCGACGAATTGCCTGTCCTACATCGTCCAACATCGGTCAGCACGGGACGTGATGCCGATCCGTCGCCTTCCATCCGTCCGCCACCGCCCCCGCGCCGACTGCACGGGAGGGATTCCGATCGTGACGTGGTGTGAACTTTGTGAACTTCCGCGCGGGCTCAGCCGATCAGCAGCCCGGCCAGCGCCGCGCTCATTAGGTTGGCCAGGCTCCCCGCCGCCAGCGCGCGCAGGCCCAGCCGCGCGATCGTCGGGCGCTGATTGGGCGCGAGGCTGCCCGTCACCGCCATCTGGATCGCGATCGAACTGAAATTGGCGAACCCGCACAAGGCGAACGTCACCACCGCGATCGTGCGCGGCGACAGTTGCGCGGCCTGCTTGCCGAGATCGATGTAGGCCACGAACTCGTTCAGCACGATCTTCTCGCCGAACAGGCCGCCGGCGATCCCCGCCTCGTTCCACGGCACGTTGAGCAGGAACATGACCGGCTGGAAGATATAGCCCAGCAACCCCTGGAAGCTCAGCCCCGGCAGGCCGAACCACGCGCCGGCCGCGCCTAGCAGCCCGTTGGCCAGTGCGACCAGCGCCACGAATGCCAGCACCATCGCGCCGACCGCAACCGCCAGCTTCACGCCGGTCTGCGCGCCCTGCGCGGCGGCCATGATGAGGTTGGCGGGCTTCTCCTCGTCGTGGGTCGCCTCGGGCAGCGGTTCGCCCGGTGTGCCTTCGGGCAGCAGCGCGGCGGGGCCGCGCCCGCTGATCCGTGCCTCCGCCAGCTCGATCTGCCGCGCCTCGTCGGGCAGGTCGCCCAGCGGCAGCTCGCCCTCCGGCGGCGTCACGCGGTCGGGCATGATGATCTTGGCCATCAGGATCCCGCCCGGCGCGGCCATGAAACTGGCGGCGAGCAGATAGTCGATGCTGATCCCCATCGAGGCATAGGCGGCCAGGATCGTGCCCGCGACGCCCGCCATCCCGCTGGTCATCACCGTGAAGACCTGCGCCGAGGTCAGCCCCGCCAGATAGGGGCGGATCACCAGCGGCGACTCGCTCTGCCCGACGAAGATGTTGGCGGCCGCGCACAGGCTCTCGACCTTGCTGGTTCCGATGACCTTCTCGATCGCGCCGCCGATCCAGCGCACGACGAACTGCATCACCCCCAGATAGTAGAGGATCGACACGAGGCTAGCGAAGAAGATGATGACCGGCAGCGCGGCGATCGCGAAGCTTTGTCCGCCGACGGTCGGGCTGGCGAGGTTGCCGAACAGGAATTCGGTGCCCTTCTGCGAATAGCCGAGCAGCGCCGCGACCCCCGACGACGCCCCCGCCAGCGCGGCGCGGCCGGGCGTCCAGTACAGCACGATCACCGCGATGGTCGCCTGCAGCGCGAAGGCGCTGGCGACGATCCGCAACCGGATCGCGCGCCGGTCGGTCGACAGCAGCACCGCGAGCAGCAGGATGACGGCGATACCCGCCAGGCCGATGAGGATTCGATGCATGAGACTTCTTCGCTGCCGAAGGGACGCGCCATGACATGCCCGGTCGGGGATCGCCAGCCAAGAGTATCCGTCGGTCGGGCGGCCGGGCCTTTCCCCGAAGCGCCGCCGGCCTCGCGGCGGGAGCGCCATGGAATGCGGCGGCATGCGTCATCGCGTCGCCGCGCTCGCGATGACGCACACCTTGCCCGCCCCCACGCCCACCCGCTACACCGCCGCGATGGACGCTCCCGCTCATCGCTCGATCCCGCCCTCGTTGTTCGCATTCTCGATCTTCTACGGCGGGATGGTCTGCATTGCCGGGGTGCTGGGCAACAAGCAGGTGTCGCTGGGGCCGATCTCGCGGCTCGGGCCGCTGGTCGGGCTGCCGCCGCTGGCGGTGGAAGCGGGGATCTTCGCGTTCCTGCTGCTGGTCGTCACGTCCAGCGCGATCGCCGAACTGCACGGGCAGAAGGTCGCCGGGCGGCTCGTGCTGATCGGGTTCGTGCCGCTGCTGGTGTCGATGGCGCTGACGCTGATCGTGCTGGCCCTGCCCGCCGCGCCGGAGATGAGCCCCACGCACCTTGCCGCGTTCGATCAGATGATGGGCGCGACGCCCTGGATCTGGGCGGGCGGGATCGTCGCTTATGGCGTGTCGCAGACGCTGAACGTCACGATCTTCTCGTGGCTGAAGGGGCGGGAGGGCGGCCGCCTGTTGTGGTTCCGCGCCGCGACCGCCAGCGCGCTCAGCCAGATCGTCGATTCGGTGCTGTTCATCTCGATCGCCTTCGGGCTGTCGGCGGTCGGCTGGCTGATGGCCGGGCAGATGTTGGCGAAGGTCGTGCTGTCGATCGCGCTCGTGCCGCCGCTGATCTACGCGATGGTGGCGATCGGACGACGGCTCGACGCCTGACCTTCCCCCGCCGCGCCCGCGACGCTATGGCGCGGCGATGACCGATCCCAACCTGTCGCCCGCGCTGAAGGCCGAAACTTTGGTCGAGGCGCTGCCGTATCTGCAACGCTACGCCGGCAAGACCTTCGTCGTGAAATACGGCGGCCACGCGATGGGCGATCCGGAGGCGCAGGCCGATTTCGCCGAGGACGTGGTGCTGTTGAAGGCGGTCGGGATCAATCCGGTCGTCGTCCATGGCGGCGGGCCGCAGATCGGGCGGATGCTCAAGCGGCTGGGGGTCGAATCGCGCTTCGTCGATGGCTTGCGCGTCACCGATGCCGAAACCGCGCAGATTGCCGAAATGGTCCTGGCGGGATCGATCAACAAGGAGATCGTCAGTTGGATCGCCCGTGCCGGTGGCCGCGCGGTCGGCATTTCCGGCAAGGACGCCGGGCTGGTGCAGGCCGAGAAGGTCGGGCGCAACGATCCCGATCCGCTGCAGGGGATCGAGCGCAAGGTCGATCTGGGCTTCGTCGGCGAGCCGGTGGCCGTCGACCGTCGCATCATCGATTCGCTGAGCCGCGACGGCATCATCCCCGTCATCGCCCCGATCGGCATCGGTGCGGACGGTCACACCTATAACATCAACGCCGACACGATGGCCGGCGCGATCGCCGCCGCACTGGGGGCGTCGCGTTTCTTCCTGCTGACCGATGTGGCGGGCGTGCTCGACAAGCAGGGTCAACTGGTGACGGACCTCGATCCGGCGGCGGTCGCCGATCTGCGCGCCGACGGCACCATCACCGGCGGCATGATCCCGAAGCTGGAGACGTGCGTCGCCGCGGTCGAGGCGGGGGTGGATGCCGCCGTCGTGCTCGACGGACGGGTGCCGCATGCGATGCTGCTCGAAATCTTTACGAAGCGCGGTGCAGGCACGCTGATCCGCAAACAGCGGTAGCCTTTCGATCCGCCCGCCGGTGCTCTATATGACCGGCACACCTATTGGGAGACGCCCGGCGTGCTGACGCTCACCATCATCCAGATCCTGCAGGTGATCCTGAACCTCGTGTGGTGGATCATCATCGTTCAGTTCGTCCTGTCGCTGCTGATCTCCTTCAACGTCGTCAATACGTCGAACAACTTCGTGCGCTCGCTGTATGACGGGTTGGACCGGATGAGCGAGCCGCTCTACCGCCCACTGCGCCGCGTGCTGCCCAACACCGGCGGGATCGATTTCGCGCCCGCCATCGCCTTGCTGGTGCTGGCGATCCTGAACATCGTCCTGAACAACATCGCGGTCAGCGTCGCGACCGGCGGTACGATCTGAGCGCCTGGCGCGAGACGCCCGACGGCCTCGCGATCGCGGTGCGTGTAACGCCGCGTGGCGGTCGCGACGCGCTGCTACCCGGAACCGAAGAGCATCTCGTCGCCCGTTTGTCCGCCGCGCCGGTCGATGGCGCGGCGAATGCGGCGCTGGTGACGCTGGTGGCGAAGTATTTCGGCGTGGCGAAGCGTGATGTGACCTTGGTCGCCGGGCAGACCGCGCGGCTGAAGCGGCTGACGATTGCGGGGGATGCGCAGGTGCTGGCGCGCGCCGCCTCTTCGCTTTATGCGAGCGAGCCATGACTGCCCGCCTCATCGACGGCAAAGCCTTTGCCGCCACCCTGCGCGACCGTGTCGCGACCGCCGCCGCCGCTTTCGCCCGTGACGCGGGGCGCAAGCCCGGCCTTGCGGTCGTGCTGGTCGGTGAGGACCCGGCATCCTCGGTCTATGTCCGGTCGAAGGGCAAGGCCACGATCGCGGCGGGAATGGAGAGTTTCGAGCATCGCCTTTCCGCTGATGTCGGCGAAGCCGAACTGATCGCGCTGGTCGATCGCCTGAACGCCGACGATTCGGTCGACGGCATCCTGGTTCAGTTGCCGCTGCCCAGGCACATCGACGAGCGTGCGGTCATCACGCGCATCGACCCCGACAAGGATGTCGACGGCTTCCATCCGGTCAACGCCGGGCGGCTGGCGACCGGGCTGGAGGGTCTGGTGCCTTGCACCCCGCTCGGTTGCCTGATGCTGCTTCAGGATATCCACCCGCAGCTTGCCGGGCTGGAGGCGGTGGTGATCGGCCGCTCGAACATCGTCGGGAAGCCGATGGCGGCGCTGCTGCTCCAGCAGAGCTGCACTGTCACGACCGTGCACAGCCGGACCCGCGACGTGATGGGGCATGTGCGGCGGGCCGATATCGTCGTCGCGGCGGTCGGCATCCCCGGCTTCGTCCAGCCGGAATGGATCAAGCCCGGCGCGACCGTGATCGACGTCGGCATCAATCGCACCGACGCCGGGCTGGTCGGCGACGTCGATCCGGGTGCTGCGGAAGTGGCGGGCGCGATCACCCCCGTGCCGGGCGGCGTCGGGCCGATGACGATCGCGGTGCTGATGCGCAACACGGTCGTCGCCGCCGCGCGGCGCGCGGGCGTCGCGGTCGATCCGGCGTTGTAGATGCTCGAACTCTTCATCTCCTCGTTCATCACGCTGTTCGTCATTATCGACCCGCCCGGCTGCGCACCGATCTTCGCGGGGCTGACGGCGGGGGCGACCGCGGCACACCGCCGATCGATGGCGGTTCGCGCGGTCGTGGTCGCGGCGGGCATCCTGCTGGTCTTCGCGCTGGCGGGCGAGCCGCTGCTGCACGCGCTCGGCATCGAACTGGCCTCGTTCCGGATCGCGGGCGGCGTGATGCTGTTCCTGATCGCGCTGGAGATGGTGTTCGAAAAGCGCACTCAACGCCGCGAGGACCGCGCCGCCAAGATCACGGAGGAGGAGGCCGACGACGTGTCGATCTTCCCGATGGCGATGCCGATGATCGCCGGGCCGGGATCGATCGCGTCGGTGATGCTGCTGACCGCGCGCAGCCACGGCGTCGAGCAGACCGCCGTGGTGATGGCGGCGCTGGCGGCGAATCTGTCGCTGATGCTGCTGGCGCTGCTGGCGGCCGGGCCGCTGATGCGTGTGCTGGGGGCGAAGATCGAGGCGGTCATTACGCGACTGCTGGGCGTGCTGCTGGCGGCGTTGGCGGTGCAGTTCGTGATCGACGGGGTGATGGAGCAGTTGCGGTAGGGGACGTCTTCACTGTCCCGTAAGTCGGCCATCTCCGCCGACCCGCTTACTGCCGTCATTCCCGCGGAGGCGGGAA
>NZ_LDTB01000071.1 GCF_001476895.1 Sphingomonas endophytica
AGAAGGTGTATAAGAGACAGCGACTGGGCTCCCGCCCGCCGCCGTGTCGCTGTCCTGCTGCCCGCGAATACCGGTTCCGATTGCGGCACGCGCCGCGACTATGTGTGGGACGGCACCACCTTCCGCCTCGCCGAAGAGCGCATCGTCACCGAATGCCGCCGCAGCACCCGCGAGGTAACGACGCGCCGCGCGGCCGTCACCGTGCGATAGACAGGGTGCCGACGAAAACATTGATCCTACCGTCCTTGTCGCGCAGGCAAGACCTCCGCGAACGGTCCTGACGTGCTCCTGCGAACGCAGGAGCCCAGCGCGGTGGACCGGACAAGCTGTTCCGGCATTCGCCGGAACGGCAAGGGCGTCTGCTCCCCTCGTCACCCCGGCGCAGGCCGGGGTCCACCGCTCCGCACGATCGACGGCTTGGGCGCATGCCGCACCATGGATGCCGCCCTGCGCCGGCGTAACGCACCCTTCGCCGTTACGGCGCGGGCCGCTCCGCCTGCGCCTCCGCCAGGATCACCGCGAACCGTCCCTCGGCATCGGTCCACTCCTTCACGGGCGTCCACCCGCCCGCACGCAGCAGGATGCGGGCGTCGCGCGCGCCATATTTATGGCTGTTCTCGGTATGGATCGTCTCGCCCGCCGCGATCGCGAAGTCGCGCCCGTCGACCGTGAACGCCACGTCGCGCGTCGCCGCGAGATGCATCTCGATCCGCGCGCGATCGTCATTCCATACCGCCTTGTGAACGAAGGCATCGACCGGGATCGTCCCGTCCAGCTCGCGGTTGATCCGCTCCAGCAGGTTGCGGTTGAACGCCGCCGTCACGCCCTGCGCATCGTCGTAGGCGGGGACCAGCACCGCCGGATCCTTGATCCGGTCCATCCCGATCAGCAGCATCGCGCCCAGCCCCAGCGACGCCCGCATCGCGCGCAGCAGGTCGATCGCGGCGTGCGGGATCAGGTTGCCGATCGTCGATCCCGGAAAGAACCCCAGCTTCGGCGTCTCCGCGATCGCGGCCGGCAGGTTCAGCGGCCGGGTGAAGTCGCCCTCGAACGGCATTACCGGCAGGCCGGGAAACGCCTGCGACAGGTCGCTGGCCGACTGGCGCAGGAACTCGCCCGAAATGTCGATCGGCACATAGGCCGACGGCGCGACGCAGCGCAACAGCACCGGCGTCTTGGTCGACGATCCGGATCCGAACTCGACGACCGCGCGCCCCTCGCCCACCAGCGCGCATAGCTCCGGGCAAAGCTCGTGCAGCAGCGCGGTCTCGGTGCGGGTCGGATAATATTCGGGCAGGTCGGTGATCTGCTCGAACAATTGCGATCCGCGATGATCGTAGAACCAGCGCGCCGGAATCGCGCGCGGCCGGCGCTCCAGCCCGGCGAGCACGTCGGCGCGGAACTGCGGGTCTGCCAGCGTCATCTGGCCGTCCTCGGCTTCGGGTTTCAGCATCGCGTCACACGTCCTTTGCCAGTCGCACGCCGGTGAATTGCCAGCGCTGGTGCGGGTAGAAGAAATTGCGGTAGCTGGCGCGCGCATGGCCGCGCGGCGTCGCGCAGCTGCCACCGCGCAGCACGAACTGCCCGTTCATGAACTTGCCGTTATACTCGCCGACCGCGCCCTCGACCGGGCGGAAGCCTGGATAGGGGCGGTACGCCGATCCGGTCCATTCCCATACGTCGCCGAAGAACGCCGGCCCGCCCGGTGACGGGCGCGGTTCGACCGCGCCGGCGGTGTCCAGCTGATTGCCGCCCCCCGCGTCATGCCCTGCGGCGCCGGCCTCCCACTCGAACTCGGTCGGCAGACGCGCGCCCGCCCAGGTCGCATAGGCATCCGCCTCGTAGAAGCTGATATGCGTCACCGGCGCAGCCGGATCGATCGGCCGCCGCCCGTCCAGTCCGAACCGCGACCAGAGGCCGTCACGCGCTTCCCAGTATAGCGGCGCGCCGATCCCCTCGCGCTGGACCCACGCCCAGCCGTCGGACAGCCACAATCGCGCATCGCGGTATCCGCCATCGGCGATGAACGCGGTCCACTCGCCGTTGGTCACGGTCCGGTCGGCAAGCGCGTGCGCGGGGATCAGCGCGCGGTGGCGCGGTCCCTCGCAATCGAATGCGAACCCGTGGCCATCGTGGCCGGTCTCGACCACGCGCTCGGCGCTCTCGATCCAGCCGACCGGCCCCGGCATCGCGACCGGCTGCTTGCGCTCCGGCGCCCAGATCGCCGGCTCCAGCGGATTTTCGGAGAACAGGTGGAGCATGTCGGTGACGAGCAGTTCCTGATGCTGCTCCTCGTGATGGCACCCCAGCGCCACCAGTTCGCGCGCGGCCTCGGGCAGGTCGTCGATCACCGTCAGCAGCGCGGCATCGACGGCGGCGCGATAGGCCAGCACGTCTTCCAGCGTCGGGCGCGTGATCATCCCGCGCCGCCCGCGCGCGTGCCGCCGCCCCTCCGCCTCGTAATAGCTGTTGAACAGGAAGGGAAAGCGTTCGTCGTGCAGCCGGTATCCCGGCGCATGATCGCGCAGCACGAACGTTTCGAAGAACCACGTCGTATGCGCCAGATGCCATTTCGCCGGGGAGGCATCGTCCATCGACTGGACGGTGGCGTCCGCATCGGACAATGGGGCGACCAGCGCCTCGCTCAGCCGCCGCACGCGCGCATAGCGGTCGGCCAGCGTTGAAGTCCCGGCGTCGTACCGGGGTCGGGCGTCCATGATCGTCCTCCTGCAGCTACCCGGGGGATCGGGCGTGCACGGGACTGTCCTATTTTATCGGTTTGCCCCTGCGACCCACAGAACGTCCCCACCTGCGTTAAGGTTCACGTGGCGGCACGCGACAAAAAGAAAATCCGACAGGCGGTTGAGGTAGATCAGCGCCTGCGGGTTGGCATGCGGCGCCAGCGCCACCGCCGCGCGTTCCGCACGCCGCACGATCGCACGCGCCAGGTGCAGCGCCGCCGCCGCCCCGCCGGGCAGCACGAAGCTGGTCAGCGGCGGCACGTTCGCGTTCAGCGCGTCGATCTCCGCCTCCAGCCGGGCGACCTGCGCCGGCACGATCCGCAGTGTCATCTCGCCCGGTTCGTAATCGTCGCCCGGCGTCGCCAGATCCGCGCCCAGGTCGAACAGATCGTTCTGCACCCGCGTCAGTTGCTCGATCAGCGCCGCGTCGGACAGGCCCGCGATCGCCACCCCGATCGCGCTGTTCGCCTCGTCGACATCGCCGATCGCCTGCATCCGCACATCGGTCTTCGCGATGCGGCTGCCGTCCGACAGCCCCGTCGTGCCGGTATCGCCGGTGCGGGTATAGATACGGTTCAGCCGGACCATCAGGTGCGCCCCGCCGCGAACAGGATCACCACGACGATCAGGATCGCCAGCGCCTGATAGAAGATGCGCATCTGCATCATCCGGTTGGACTTCAGCTGCGCCGCGCTGGGCCCGTCACCATGCACGTCGGCGGAGGCGCTCTGGAGGAAGGAGACGATGCCGCGCACCAGCGCGACCACCGTGGCGATCATCGCCGCGACCAGCAGGATGACGAGGAGCGTGTTCATGACGCGAAGCTAGGACGCCCGTCATCAAACGGCAATGCCTCCCCCACGCCGGCGCGCAACCGCGCCGCCACCGCCAGCCCGTCCTCCCCCGCCGCGCGCATCGCCGCCAGCGTCGGCGCGCCGTGGCGCTTCGCCAGCCGCTCGCCGTCCGCACCCGTCAGCAGGTCGTGATGCCACCAGCGCGGCACCGGCAGTTCCAGCAGCGCCTGCAACACCCGGTGCACATGCGTCGCGGTGAACAGGTCGCGGCCGCGCACGACATCCGTCACCCCCTGCGCGGCGTCGTCGACCGTCACCGCCAGATGATAGCTGGCCGGCGCATCCTTGCGCGCCAGCACCACGTCGCCCTGCGCCAGCGCGGCGTTCGCGACGACCCTCCCGTGATCGGTCCACGACAGGTCGCCGGCCCGCGCCACCGCCGCGGCAATGTCGAGCCGCCAGCAATGCGGCGCATCGCGCGTCGGCGCCCCGCGGCACGTCCCCGGATAGACCGGCACCGCCCCGTGCGGCGCACTCAACGCCCCGGCGATCTCCGCGCGCGTGCAGTAACACCGATACAGCAGCCCCATCGCCCGCAACCGTGCCAGCGCCGCCGCATACCGATCCAGCCGCGCCGACTGGAACACCACCTCCCCGTCCCATGCCAGCCCCAGCCAGCGCAGATCATCGACGATCGTCGCGACATGCTCGGGCCGGCTGCGCGTGCCGTCGATATCCTCGATCCGCAGCAGGAAGCGCCCGCCCCGCGCCCGCGCATGGTCATGCGCGCAAATCGCGGAGAAGGCATGCCCCATGTGCAGCCGCCCGGTCGGCGACGGCGCGAAGCGGGTGATGACGGTCATGCCCTCCCTCTACGCGCGGACAAGAGGGTGACGAAAGCCGATATCGCGCGTTAGGAAGCGCCTATGACCGAGATGAAGCCCCCCGTCGCCGCCACCCGCCCGCACCGGTTCACGATGCACGGCCACACGATCGAAGACCCCTATGCCTGGCTGCGCGACCCCGACTACCCCGACGTCACCGACAAGGACGTGCTGGCCTATCTGAATGAAGAGAACGCCTATTTCGAGGCGCGGATGGCCGCGCACCAGCCGCTGGTCGATCGCCTCTACGAAGAGATGAAGGCGCGCATCAAGGAGGACGAAAGCAGCGTCCCGCAAAAGGACGGCGACCATCTCTACTGGACCGCCTACGAAACCGGCGGCCAGTATCGCAAATGGTGGCGGCGGCCGGTCGCGGGCGGCTCCGACGAACTGCTGCTCGACGAACCGGCGCTGGCCGAGGGCAAGGAATATTTCCGGCTCGGGGCGCTGTCGATCAGCGAGGACGGCACGCTGCTCGCCTATTCGACCGACGACGACGGATCGGAGCGCTACACGATCCGCTTCAAGAGCCTGAACGGCGCGGCCGATGCGACCGAGGAGATCGCCTCCGCCGCCGGCAAGTGGGGCGATACCTCCATCGAGGGGACGATCGGCAACATCGTCTTCACCAGCGACGGCAGCGGCATCCTCTACGGGCTGACCGACGACCAGTGGCGCACGCGCACGATCAAGTTCCATCGGCTCGGCACCGCCAGTACCGACGACGTCACGCTTTATTACGAGGAAGACCCCGTCTTCTCGGTCGGCGTCAGCCAGACCAGCGACCGCAAATGGATCGCGCTGGTCGCCAGCAGCCACGACACCAGCGAGATCCGCCTCTACCCCGCCGACGATCCCTTTGCCGAGCCGATCCTGATCGCCCCGCGTCGGGACGGCCGCGAGTATGACGTGGATACCCACGGCGACACGCTCTTCATCCACACCAACGATACCGATCCGATGTGGCGGCTGGTCACTGCGCCGATCGCGTCGCCCGGCGAATGGACGGAGCGGATCGCGCCCAGCCCTCACTTCTATATGACCGGCGTCGAATGTTTCCGCGACTTCTTCATCGTCGAAGGGCGCGAGGACGGGCTCGACCAGATCGAGCTCCATTCCTACGATGCCGCCACGCCGCCCCGCCGCATCGCCTTCCCGGAGGCGAGCTACGCCGCAGGCCTCGGCGACAATCCCGAATATGATCAGACGGTTCTTCGGCTCGGCTATGAGTCGATGGTAACGCCCGGCACCGTCTACGATTATGATGTCGCGACCGGCGAACTGACCACGCTCAAGGTGCAGGAGATCCCCTGCGGCTATGACGCGACCCGATATGCGACGCAGCGGCTGACGATCACCGCCCGCGACGGTACGGAAGTGCCCGTCTCGATCGTCTATCCCCACGACTTCCCGCGCGACGGCTCGCGCCCGCTGTTCCTCTATTCCTACGGTGCCTATGGCCACGCGATCCCGCCGGGATTCTCGACCGGCCGGCTCAGCCTGCTCGATCGCGGCTTCGCCTATGCCATTGCGCATATTCGCGGCGGCGACGACCTCGGGCAGCAATGGTATCACGACGGCAAGCTGGAGAAGCGCACCAATACATTCAATGACTTCGTGGACGTTGCGAAGGCATTGGTCGAACAAGGCTGGACCAGCGCGGGGCGCATCGCCATCGCCGGCCGCTCGGCGGGCGGCGAGCTGATGGGCGCGGTCGTCAATTCCGATCCGCAGCTCTGGGGCGCGGTGATCGCCGACGTACCGTTCGTCGACGTCCTCAACACGATGCTCGACGAGACGCTGCCGCTGACGCCGGGCGAATGGCCCGAATGGGGCAACCCGATCGAGGATCCGAAGGCCTTCGACCTGATCCGCAGCTATTCGCCCTACGACAATGTAAAGGCGCAGAATTACCCGCCGCTGTTCATCTCCGGCGGCCTCAACGATCCGCGCGTCACCTATTGGGAACCGGCCAAATGGGCCGCCAGACTGCGTGCGACCAAGACCGACGACAACATCCTGCTGCTCAAGACCAACATGGGCGCGGGCCATGGCGGCAAGTCCGGTCGGTTCGAAAGCCTGCGCGAAGGCGCGGAAGAACACGCCTTCGTCCTGTGGCAATTGGGCGTGGAGGGGTGACGGCCACTCCAACGCCAGCCCAGCACCGGTGCGTGACAAGTGTCACGCACTCTCCTTCACTCACGACGGCGATGAAGGGATATCGCCGGACGAGAGCGCACCAACTTCGCGTCTCCGCGCCTCCGCGTGAACCGACCTTCTTTTCTACCGTATGCCGGGGACGATACGCGCCATCGGGATCGTGCCGCCACTGGGCCCCGGCCTCCGCCGGGGTGAGGGGCACGGGCAGCGGGATCGCAAGACCAAGAGCCCATCACGCATGACGATCGAGGCGATCGTCGCGCGCTACGGCCTTGCCGCGCTGTTCGCGGGCGCCGCGCTGGAGGGCGAAGCCGCCGTCGTCGCGGGCGGCATCCTCGCGCACAAGGGGCTGCTCTCCTATCCGCTCGCGATGCTCGTCGCCGCGCTCGGCTCCTTCGCCGCCGATCAGGCGTGGTTCTACGCCGGCCGGCACTTCCGCGACCATCGCCGGGTCGCCGCCGCGCGCGCCAGACCCGCCTTCGCGCGCGCGATCGCCACGTTCGAGCGCTACCCGATCGGCTTCATCTTCGTCTTCCGCTTCCTCTACGGACTGCGCACCGTCAGCCCGATCGCGATCGGCTCCACCAACGTCTCGCCACGCCTGTTCGTCGCGGTCAACGGCGCGTCGGCGGTGGTGTGGGGCGCGCTCTTCACCACCATCGGCTATCTGTTCGGCCACGGGTTCGAGGCGCTGGTGGGCCGCGTCACGCACGATCGCCATCTTTGGTGGCTGGTCGGCGCATTGCTGGTCGCGGGAATCGCGTTCGGGGGATGGCGGTGGTACAAGGCGCGGACATGACCTTCACCCGCGACTTCACCGCCCTGCCCGCCGACATCGATGAGCTCGGCCACGTCAACAATGCCGTGTGGGTACGCTGGATACAGGATCTGTCGGTGTCGCACTGGGAAGCGGTCGCGCCGCCGGAGCAGCAGGCCGCGCATGTCTGGGTCGTGACTAGGCACGAGATCGACTATCGCGGCAATGTCGTGGAGGGGGAGACCGTGACCGGCGAGACCTGGATCCCGGGCGAACCGCGCGGCGCGCGCTTCGACCGCCATTTCCGCTTCCTCGGGACCGACGGCAAGGTCCGCGTGGAAGGCGTGACGACCTGGGCGCTGCTG
The DNA here is from genome assembly GCF_001476895.1 of Sphingomonas endophytica. Lineage (GTDB taxonomy): Bacteria > Pseudomonadota > Alphaproteobacteria > Sphingomonadales > Sphingomonadaceae > Sphingomonas > Sphingomonas endophytica_A. Next base: position 7,702 of record NZ_LDTB01000071.1, read on the forward strand.
GACCGGCACACCGGTCGCCTGTTGCGGATCAGGCCGGAGTTCGCGGCACCATTTCTGGAATAGCGCGCCTCCGTCGCCGCCCCTTCCGTGCCCACCCCGCGCTTGCCCTGAGGAGAGGCTGAGCTTATCGACGCCTTGTCTCGAAGGGCACGCGCGAGCGCCCCTCAAGCGCATCGTCCCGCCAGCCCTCATCACCTCCACGCCGTCATTGCGAACGCAGCGAAGCAATCCAGGGCGACCCGGCGCAACAGCCATCAGGAAAGGCGGAGGCCGTCGCCGGCCCCCACCCCGCATCTGGCACCGTCAAACGATCTCAGGCGTTTGCCGGCTGCTTTTCCGAAATCACCTTCAACAGGTCGTCGAACGACTTGGAGAAGCTCGCGACGCCCTCATCGACCAGCGTCTTCGTCACGCCGTCCAGGTCCAGCCCCAGCCGCGCCTGTTCGTCGATCACGTGCCGCGCCGCGTCGACATCCTTGGTCAGCGTCTGCGCGACGGTGCCGTGGTCGCGGAACGCATCCATGGTCTTCGGCGGCATCGTATTGACCGTCTCTGGCCCGATCAGCTCGTCGACATACAAGGTATCGGGATAATCCGGGTTCTTCGTCCCCGTCGACGCCCACAGCAGCCGCTGCGGCTGTGCGCCCTTCGCGGCCAGCTTCTGCCAGCGGTCCGACGCGATGAACTCCTGATACCAGGCATAGGCCAGCTGGGCGTTGGCGATCGCCACCTTGCCCTTCAGCGGCTTGGCCTCGTCACCGCCCTTACCGGCGTCGATCGCATCGTCGATCTTGCTGTCGATGCGGCTGATGAAGAAGCTCGCCACGCTCGCGATCCGCTCTATGGGCAGGCCCTTCTCGACGCGCTCCTCCAGCCCCTCGACATAGGCCATCGCGACCTTCTTGTACGCCTCGACCCCGAACAGCAGCGTCACATTGACGTTGATGCCCTTGGCGATCGTGTCGCGGATCGCGCGCACGCCGTCGTCGGTGCCGGGGATCTTGATCATCAGGTTCGGGCGATCGACCGCCCGCCACAGCCGCTCGGCCTCTTCGGCGGTTTCCGGCCCCTTCAGCGCCAGATACGGCGAGACTTCCAGGCTGACATAGCCGTCCTTGGCGTCCAGCCGGTCATAGACCGGGCGCAGCGTGTCGCACGCCGCCTGGATATCCTTCACCGCCTGCGCCTCGTACCGCGCCATCGGCTCGGCACCGGAATTCGCCTTGTCGAACTCGGCAAAGCCGGCGTCATAGGCATCGCCCGCGCCCATCGCCTTTTCGAAGATCGTCGGGTTGGATGTGACGCCGGTCAGCCCGTCCTCGTCGACCAGCTTCTGCAAGCCACCCTGTTCCAGGAACTTGCGGTCGACGAAATCCAGCCACACCGCCGTCCCGGCGTTGCTGAGGTCCTGTAGCTTGCTCACGTCACACTCCTTCGTCACCCCGGACTTGTTCCGGGGTCCACCCGTCCGCAAGCCCGCCGTTCATGATATTGGCGCGGTGGATGCCGGGACAAGCCCGGCATGACGGTCAGGCCATCACTTCCTTCGCCACCTTCACGACATTATCCACCGTGAAGCCGAACTTGTCCTGCAGCTTGGCGAGCGGCGCCGACGCACCGAAGGTCGACATCGTGATCTGCCGCCCCTCATACCCGACATAGCGATCCCAGCCCAGCGACCCCGCCATCTCGATCGCGACGCGCGCCTTGACCGCCTTGGGCAGCACGCTTTCCTTGTACGCCGCGTCCTGCAATTCGTAGCGATACCAGCTCGGCATCGACACGACCCGCGCCTTCACGCCCTCGCCCTTCAGCTGCTCATACGCCTGCACCGCCAGCGACACTTCCGATCCGGTCGCGATCAGGATCACGTCCGGCGTGCCGTCGCTGTCGGCCAGCACATAGCCGCCCTTCGCGACGCCATCCGCGCTGGCGTACTTGGTCCGGTCGAGCGTCGGCAGCGCCTGTCGCGACAGGATCAGCGCCGTCGGGGTGCCGGCATCCTGCATCACCGCGCGCCACGCCGCCGCGACCTCGTTGGCGTCACCGGGTCGGATCGTGTCGAGGCCGGGGATCGCGCGCAGCGTCGCCAGATGCTCGATCGGCTGGTGGGTCGGGCCGTCCTCGCCGACGCCGATCGAATCGTGGGTGAACACCCACACCGCGCCGATCTCCATGATCGCCGACAGCCGCACCGGGGCGCGCATGTAATCCAGGAACACCAGGAAGGTGGAGCCATAGGCACGCAGGTGCGACAGCGCCATGCCGTTCACCACCGCCGCCATGCCATGCTCGCGCACGCCGAAGTGGAAGTTGGTGCCGCCGTAATTGTCCGCCTCGAACGAGGGCGCGCCCTTGATGTCGGTCTTGGTCGACGGCGCGAGGTCCGCCGACCCGCCAAGCAGCCACGGCACCTTCTTGACGATCGCGTTCAGCACCTTGCCGCCCGCGTCGCGGCTCGCCACGCCCTTCGCGTCGGCCTCGAACACCGGGATCTCGCTGTCCCAGCCCGCCGGCAGCTCATCCTTCAGCAGCAGATCGAGTTCCGCCGCCAGATCAGCATGTTCACCGCGATACTTCTCGAACAGCGCGACCCATTCGTCGCGCGCCTTGCCGCCGCGTTCCTTGACCGACCTGCTGAACCCCTCCTGCACCCCCTCGGGCACGTGGAAGTCCTCGTTCGGCCAGCCATAGGCTTCCTTGGTCTTGGCGATATTCTCCGCCCCCAGCGGCTCGCCATGCGCCTTCTCGCTGCCGGCGCGAGGAGAACCCCAGCCGATGATCGAGTGGACGACGATCAGCGTCGGACGCTCCTGCTCGTCACGGAACGCCTGAAGCGCATCCTTCAACGCGTTGACATCATTGGCATCGTCGACATGCAACACGTTCCAGCCATAGGCCTGGAACCGCTTGCCGACATCCTCGTCGAACGCCAGCGCGGTGTCGCCCTCGATCGAAATCTGGTTGCTGTCGTAGATCCAGCACAGGTTGCTGAGCTTCAGATGCCCGGCCAGCGACGCCGCCTCGGCGCTGACGCCTTCCATCATGTCGCCGTCGCCGCACACCGTGTAGACGTCATGGTCGAACAGCGCGAAGCCCGGCCGGTTGTAGCGCGCCGCCAGCCAGCGCTCGGCGATCGCCATGCCCACCGAATTGCCGCAGCCGGTGCCCAGCGGCCCGGTCGTGGTCTCGACGCCGGTGGTGTGGCGATATTCGGGATGCCCCGGCGTCTTCGACGACAGCTGACGGAACTGCTTGATATCCTCCAGCGACACCGCCGGCTGCCCGCTCTTCTGCCCCTTCGCGTCGATCTCCTCGACCCCCGCCAGATACAGCAGCGAGTACAGCAGCATCGACGCATGCCCGACCGACAGCACGAAACGGTCGCGGTTCGGCCAGTCGGGATGGGCGGGGTCGTAACGGAGGAATTGCGTCCAGATCGTCCAGCCGACCGGCGCCAGCGCCATCGGCGTGCCGGGGTGGCCCGAATTGGCCTTCTGCACCGCATCCATCGACAGGGTACGGATCGTATCGATCTGCAGCCGCTCCGGGCTGCCGTCCTCGTGGATCGCGGAGGTCGTGGCGGTGTCGGTCATGCAAGCCTCATGTCGGGAGTCAGCGAACGAACGCACCGGCATCATGCCGGTTGCCGAGTCCCGGCCCCCTTACCCCGTCGCTCCGTCGCGTTCCAGCCGCGTAACGATACCGTCATGCGCGATATAGGCCGCGTCGACCTCGGTCAGGAACAGCCCGTGCCCCAGCGCGCCGGGGATCTCGTCGATCGCCACCGCCAGCGTGTCGGCATCGGGAAAGACGGCGAACCGCGCGTCCAGGATGATATTGCCGTTGTCGGTCAGCCCGGCACGCCGCGCCACCCGCGCGCCCAGCCGGGAAAGGCGGGCGGTCACGAATTCGCGCGCGAACGGCAGCACCTCGACCGGCAGCGCCGCCGCGCCGATCGCATCGACGCGTTTCGTGGCATCGGCGATCACCACCATCCGCGTCGAGGCCGCCGCGACCACTTTCTCGCGCAGCATCGCCCCGCCCGCGCCCTTGATCGCCCACAATCGCGCGTCGATCTCGTCCGCGCCGTCGATCGTCAGATCCACCTGTGCCACATCGGCGAAATTGCGCACCGCGATCCCCGCCGCCGCGGCCTTCGCGGCGCTGTCGATGCTGGTCGCGACCGCCATGATCCCCAGCCCCTCCGCCGCCCGCCGCCCGAGCGCCTCGATCGCGAACCGCACCGTCGATCCGGTGCCCAGCCCGACCAGCATCCCATCCTGCACCTCGGCGACCGCCGCTTCCGCCGCCAGCCGCTTGTCGTCGTCCTGCATCGTCCGCCTCCGCGTGGAGAGAGCGCGCGACCCTGCCCGATCGTTGCACGATGCGCGAGAATGGGAGGTTCACGCGGGGACGTGGAGGTGCAGAGAGCCCGCGCGGCACCCACGCCCCGCCCGCCGCGATGCGCCCGCGCCGCAGGCCGTCGTCCCGGCGAAAACCGGGATATTTGAATTGTCTGGCGACGCATCCTAAAAAACGCCCTCAGCAAAAGCTGGGGTGACAACGTGCCCGAGATCTATGGCAGGAAACGCCTCACCCGCATTCCCTTGGCGTGCTTCCGCGCCTCGGCGTGAACCAAAAATCCACGCCCCGCCACGAACATCCGAAACCTATTCCCCCGACCGCACTGGCCGCGCCTCCACCACCTCCGGCGCCTCATCCCGGAACGGATGCAGCAGTTCCGCCGCCATCCCGCCCCGGATCGGCTTGTCGATCCCGTACACCGGCGGCCATTGATCCTTAGGCAGGTGCAGCGTCCCGAACATCCGGTCCACCCACGGGAACATCGCCGAATAGTTGCGGTCGCGCCCCTCGGCGCCGTTGGTATGGTGCCAGTGATGGAAGGCCGGCGTCGCCGCCACCTGCTCCAGCCACCCGAACCGCCACCGGACGTTGGCATGGACCAGGAACGACCACACCGTCCCCACCAGCGTCACATAGACCGGGATCATCGCATCGGCGCCCGTCGCCTGCGTGCTGGCCAGCCCCAGCATGTAGAGCGGCACCAGCCCGCACAGCCGCACGAACACGATGTCCAGCGGGTGCGCGCGCGTATTGGCCAACCAATCGAGATGCTCGACCGAATGATGGACCGCGTGGAACCGCCACAGGAACGGCACCTCATGGCACCAGCGGTGCGCCCAATAGGAGCCGATCTCGGCGATCAGCAGCCCGGCGACCAGCTTCGCCGCGAACGGCAGCGCGGCGATCCACGCCAGATAGGCGCCGGGCGTCACCCGCTGCGCCAGCACCGCGACGGTGGCCATGACCGGCGCGATGATCACGCCGGGCAGCAGGCTGTTGAGGAAGTAATAGGCCAGATCGACGAACCGCCACTGGCCGCGCCGCTCGCGCAACGAGAACAGCCATTCCAGCGGCACGAACAGCAGCGCGAGCAGCACCAGCCACACGCTCAACCGCGCCACATCGATCGCCATGCCCGAAAGCGTCATCGCCGCATCCCCATCACCGCACCGCTTCTGCGCCGTACCCCGTCAAGAAACGATGAAGCGGCGGCGCGCTCGAAAGCCCGCCGCCGCCATCATTCACATCGTCAGCAGGTGACGGATCATACCAGCTGCGGGCGTGCCACCTTGCGGCGGCGCATCGCGGCACCGACCACGCCGAAGCCCAGGATCATCGTCAGCCAGGTCGCCGGCTCCGGCACCGCGGCCATCTGGACGTTGTCGAGCAGCAGCGACGGCGGCAGGCCGTTCGGGGTGCCCTGCGCCAGGAACGACAGCGTCTGGCTGGCGCCGGTCGCGGTGAACTGCAGCGAGCCCTTCTGCCAGCCCGAGAAGCCCTTCGGCCCGAGCTTCACGGTGTCGGTCGACTTCGTCGTGCCGCCCAGGCTGACGTCCCAACGCTCGGTGGTGTTACCGGCATAGGTGTACCACGAAGCACCCGCCCAGTCGAAGGTCACCGAATAGAGCTGGCCGACGGTCAGACCCGAAATGACCTGGCTGACCGCGCCATGGAAGTTCGTGTCGCCGTCCGCGAGCAGGAAGTTGCCGCCAGCGGGGCTGGTGCCAGTGAAACCGTTGTCGGCGAAGTTCGCCGCCGCGGCGCCCGCTCCCGGACCGTACAGATAGTCGAGGTTGCCGGCCAGCGACTTGAAGCCGGTGGTGTCGGCGGTATTCGGCTTCAGCAGGAAGTTATAGCCATAGCCGGTGTAACCGTTGGTCGCGGCATTGGTCCAGTCGGTAACCTGATTGTCCTTGAACTGATGCGATTCGGTCAGCGAAGTGCTCTCGAAGCCGCCGTTCTTGACGAGATTGACGCTCTGCGCCGACGCGGCACCCGAAACCATTACCATGGCAGCAGCTGCCAGCAGGTACTTCTTCATCTCTGCTTCCCCCAAATGGCAACGACGCCTCGCCGGTGCCTCTGTTGCTGCGCTTAATGCTTCGGAAAGCTCACGGTCAACACGAAGCGATTTTGTTCCATCTTAGCCGTTTCAATCGCTTAACGAGAGACTGTCCGATTTTGGCACATATTCGTGCCGACGCGGCATGGCCGATGATCGCGCCCGCCGCGCCACCGATCGGCCGGGGGTCCGGGCAAGGCGACGCGCGGCGCACGCCAAAACGGCGGCGCGTCCGAAAACGCGCCGCCGCCGGGAAGAACGCTCGATGAGCGTCGAGGATCAGACGAGCTGCGGGCGCGCCACCTTGCGGCGGCGCATCGCGGCACCGACCACGCCGAAGCCCAGGATCATCGTCAGCCAGGTCGCCGGCTCCGGCACCGCGGCCATCTGGACGTTGTCGAGCAGCAGCGACGGCGGCAGGCCGTTCGGGGTGCCCTGCGCGAGGAACGACAGCTTCTGACTGGTGCTGGTCGCGGTGAACTGCAACGACCCCTTCTGCCAGCCGGAGAAGCCTTTGGGCGCGGTGGTCAGCGTGTCGGTCGACTTGGTGACGCCGTCCAGCGAGACGTCGAAACGCTGGGTCGTCTGGCCCGGAATGGTGAACCAGCTCGCCCCGGCCCAGTCGAACGTGACCGAATAAAGCTGACCGACCGTCAGGCCGGTGACCTGCTGGCTCAGCGCGCCGTGGAAGTTGGTGTCGCCGTCCATCAGGACGTAATTGCCCATGCCGACGCCGCCGTTGAAGCCGGTCGCCGAGTAATTGTTGACGAAGGTGCCGGCCGCGCCCGTGCTCGTATTCGCCGCGCTGCCGTAGGTGCCGTACAGATAGTCGTGATTGCCCCGGAGCGACGTGAAACCGGTGCCGTCCGGGTTGTCGTTCTGGATCAGGAAATTGTAGCCGTAGCCGGTCCAGCCGTTGGTGGCGGCGTTGGTCCAGTTGGCGACTTCGTTGGTGAACTGGCGATTGCCGTTGACGGTGCTGGTTTCGAACTGGCCGTTCTTGACCATATTGACGCTCTGCGCCGAAGCCGTCCCCGAAACGAGCATCACGGCGGCGGCGGCCAACAGATACTTCTTCATGACTGTATCCCCTTTCGACATCAGCGCCATGCCGTGCCTTCGGGATTTCGGATACTGTTCACTCACTTCCGCCGTCAACGCAATGTTCGCAGAAGCCACATCATCCTCAACGACGGAAATACAGCCGTTTGAGTAGTTAATGTCCTCAACTGACACACGTCATGCTATTTCTGATCCCTGGTCTTTGTCGTCGTTTTGGAAATAAGCGCCGACAACGCAGTTAAAACCGCGTTAACACTTTGCGCATCGACAGCATCGCCCGACCGAACCTTCGACTTTTCTTCCGGAGCGTGCCCCGCAGCGACCGACTCGGCGGCCATGCGCTGCGCCTTGTGCGACAGCGCCGCGCTGACCGCCGCGCCCGCCACCGCGGTCAATGCCCCGGCGATCGCCTGCCGCCCGGCCGGCGCCTGCGCCTGTTCGATCAGCCGCTCGCCGGCCTTGCGCAGTTCCTTGGGCACCTTCACGCCCAGCACGTGCCGGGGCAGCTTGCCCTTCTTCTTCTTGCCCATCGCGATGCTCCCATGACTGTGGCAGTGATATAAGACACCAGTGCCGCGCCGCAACCACACCGCGCGCGAAACGTCTTGTCGGCGCTTCCCGCCGGTCCCACATCGCCGGGCACGGGCTGGACGCCGCCGAACAAATATGGAACATACATCCCCATGGCATTGACGACGATCTCCGTCCGCGGCGCGCGCGAGCACAACCTCAAGGACGTGAGCGTCGATATCCCGCGCGATACGCTGACCGTCATCACCGGCCTGTCGGGGTCGGGCAAATCGTCGCTGGCGTTCGACACCATCTATGCCGAGGGGCAGCGCCGCTACGTCGAGTCCCTCTCGGCCTATGCCCGCCAGTTCCTGGAACTGATGCAGAAGCCCGACGTCGACCATATCGAGGGGCTTAGCCCCGCGATCTCGATCGAGCAGAAGACGACCAGCCGCAACCCGCGCTCGACCGTGGCGACCGTCACCGAGATCTACGACTATATGCGCCTGCTCTGGGCGCGGGTCGGGGTGCCCTATTCGCCCGTCACCGGCCTGCCGATCGCCGCGCAGACCGTCAGCCAGATGGTCGATCGCGTGATGGCGCTGCCGGAAGGGACGCGGCTCTACCTGCTCGCGCCCGTCGTGCGCGGCCGCAAGGGCGAGTATCGCAAGGAACTGGCCGAGTGGCAGAAGGCGGGCTTCACCCGCGTCCGCATCGACGGCACGATCCACGAGATCGACGAAGCCCCCGCGCTCGACAAGAAGTACAAGCACGACATCGAGGTCGTCGTCGATCGCCTCGCGGTGAACGAGAACGCCGCCACCCGCCTCGCCGACAGTTTCGAGACCGCGCTGAAGCTCGCCGACGGCCTCGCCTATATCGACCCCGCCGATCCCGTGGAGCCGCGCACCCCCGAAAGCGTCGTGCTGGGCGACCACGCCCCCCCGGGCCGCATCGTCTTCTCCGAAAAGTTCGCCTGCCCGGTCAGCGGCTTCACCATCGCCGAGATCGAACCGCGCCTGTTCTCCTTCAACGCGCCGCAGGGCGCCTGCCCCGCCTGCGACGGCCTGGGCGAGAAGCTGGTGTTCGACGAGGATCTGATCGTCCCCAACCACGAACTGTCGATCAAGAAGGGCGCGGTCGTCCCTTGGGCGAAATCCAACCCGCCCTCGCCCTATTACATGCAGGTCATGGCCAGCCTCGCGCGCGAATTCGACTTCTCGCTCGACACGCCGTGGCGCGACCTGCACCCCGAGGTCGCCGACAAGATCCTCTACGGGACCGAGGGCAAGGCGGTCACGCTCACCTTCATCGACGGCAAGAAGAGCTACGACGTCAAGAAGCCGTTCGAGGGCGTCGTCGGCAACCTCAACCGCCGCCTGCTCCAGACCGAGAGTGCGTGGATGCGCGAGGAACTGGCCAAATACCAATCCAGCCAACCGTGCGAGGTCTGCAAGGGCGCGCGCCTCAAGCCCGAGGCGCTGGCGGTCAAGATCGCCGGCGAGGACATCAGCCACGCGACCCGCATGAGCGTGGTCGACGCGCTCGCCTTCTTCACCGACCTGCCCGACCACCTCGGCGATCAGCAGCGCGCCATCGCCGAGCGCATCCTGAAGGAGATCGTCGAGCGGCTCGGCTTCCTCAACAACGTCGGCCTCGACTATCTCAACCTCGACCGCACGTCCGGCACGCTGTCGGGCGGCGAGAGCCAGCGCATCCGCCTCGCGTCGCAGATCGGCAGCGGGCTGTCGGGCGTCCTCTACGTCCTCGACGAACCCTCGATCGGCCTGCACCAGCGCGACAACGACATGCTGCTCGCCACGCTGCGCCGCCTGCGCGATCTCGGCAACACCGTCATCGTCGTCGAACATGACGAGGATGCGATCCGCATGGCCGATTACGTCATCGACATGGGGCCGGGCGCGGGCGTCCACGGCGGACAGATCGTGGCGCAGGGCACGCTCAAGCAGCTCCTGAAATCGAAGACCTCGATCACCGCCGACTATCTGAATGGCACGCGCGAAGTCGCGGTCCCGGCCAAGCGCCGCAAGGGCTCGGGCAAGAAGCTGACCGTCCACAATGCCACCGCCAACAACCTGACCGGCGTCACCGCGTCGATCCCGCTCGGCACCTTCACCTGCATCACCGGCGTGTCGGGTTCGGGCAAGTCGAGCTTCACGATCGACACGCTCTATGCCGCCGCCGCGCGCACGCTCAACGGCGCGCGCATCCTGGCGGGCAAGCACGACAAGATCACCGGGCTCCAGCACCTCGACAAGGTCATCGACATCGACCAGTCGCCGATCGGCCGCACCCCGCGCTCCAACCCCGCCACCTATACCGGCGCCTTCACGCAGATCCGCGACTGGTTCGCCGGGCTGCCGGAATCACAGGCGCGCGGCTACAAGCCCGGTCGCTTCAGCTTCAACGTCAAGGGCGGGCGGTGCGAGGCGTGCCAGGGCGACGGCGTGCTCAAGATCGAGATGCACTTCCTCCCCGACGTCTATGTCACCTGCGACGTCTGCCACGGCGCGCGCTACAATCGCGAGACGCTGGAGGTGAAGCACAAGGGCCACAGCATCGCCGACGTGCTCGACATGACCGTCGAGGATGCCGCGTCCTTCTTCGCCAACGTGCCGCCGATCCGCGACAAGATGGCGATGCTGGTCGAGGTTGGCCTCGGCTACGTCAAGGTCGGGCAACAGGCGACCACGCTGTCGGGCGGCGAGGCGCAGCGCGTGAAGCTCGCCAAGGAACTCAGCCGCCGCGCCACCGGCAACACGCTCTACATCCTCGACGAACCGACCACCGGCCTGCATTTCGAGGACGTCCGCAAACTGCTCGAAGTCCTCCACGCGCTCGTCGAACAGGGCAACACCGTGGTGGTGATCGAACACAATCTCGACGTCATCAAGACCGCCGACTGGATCGTCGACCTCGGACCGGAAGGCGGCGTGAAGGGCGGCGAGATCGTCGCCACCGGCACGCCGGAGGATGTGGCGAAGGAGCCGAGGAGCTTCACGGGGCGGTATCTGGCGTCGTTGTTGACGACGTCGCGTCCAATTGGCAAATATAGCAGGCCTTAGGCCGTACGCATTCCCGTAGCAGGTCATCTGGATTTTAGGTGGAAAGATGGCCAGCATTCTCGGCTTCAGGGTTCGGAATTTCCGTAGCCTAAGAGATGTCACGCTTGGACAATTGTTCAGCCAACGCGAACATTCTGTCGCCCTTACGCCACTGACGGCAGTCATCGGTCGGAATGGGGTAGGGAAAAGTACTCTTTTTGATGCCTTTGGCTTCTTGTCCGACTGCCTTAGACTCGGCGTGGAAGAGGCTTGCGACCAACATAACAGGGGCGGTTTTTCCCGGATAAGATCGCAAGGTATATGCGATCCAATTGAATTCTCTATTTATTATCGTGAAAACGATCGATCTCGACCGATTACTTACGAAGTTTCTTTTGATATAGATAATTCAGGTAGACCATTTGTAAAATCTGAGAGACTGCGCCAACGACGTGCAAATCAGTCCCGTGGATGGCCTTTTTCCTTTCTCATTCTTAATGATGGAAAAGGCCTAGCCTGGAGAGGTGACTCCTTTGGAATTAGCCTCGAAGCAGAACAAGCGCTTGATTTAGACAGTATAATCACTGGATCTGAAGAGGAGTCTTCAGACACCGAAATTGTCGAAATGGATGATCCAAGAAGGCTCGGAATTGCAACCCTCGGATCCCTTCGCCAGCATCCAAGAATTTCGGCTTTTCGGCGTTTCATTGAGGGTTGGCATTTAAGTTATTTTACACCCGATGCCGCACGAAGTTTACCGCTAGCAGGTCCGCAAAGACATCTGAATGTTCATGGCGACAATCTCGGAAATGTTGTCCAGTTTATGGAGCGCGAACATCCAAATAAATTCAAAGAAATTTTAACTGCAATAGCAGAAAAAATTCCGGGGATATCAGCAATTGACACCCATAAAACGGAAGATGGCAGATTGCTGCTTAGATTCAACGATAAAGGATTTAATGATCCCTTTTTTGCTCAACAGATGTCAGACGGCACACTAAAAGTTTTTGCTTACCTCCTATTGCTTGAAGACCCCACACCCCCGCCGTTCCTTTGTATCGAAGAGCCCGAGAACGGACTATATCACAAGCTGCTTGAGACATTAGCGGCGGAATTTCGTTCGCACGCGCGAATGAAAGGCGGCGGCTCACAAATATTCTTGACCACTCACCAGCCTTATCTAGTGGACGCACTTCGACCAGATGAAGTTTGGATAATGGAGCGCGCAAAAGACGGCTTTTCAACTGTAAGAAGAGCCTCTGACGACCCGCTTATCGAAAACATGATACATGAAGGCATTCCCCTCGGAAGCCTCTGGTACAGCGACTATCTGGATGTACAATAATGCACATCGAGTTTCTAGTTGAGGATTCCTCAGGGAAGATCTTTCTAGAAGATATACTTCCCCGCATAATCACCGATCAATCCACTTCCTGGAGGATTCACAGCTATAAGGGGATAGGAAGATTACCGACAAACTTGAAGGGCAAGGCCGACCCCTCGAAGAGGATAATCTTGGACCAATTACCTAGGCTACTAGCTGGGTATGGCAAAACGCCGTACGTTGATGCGGTGGTCGTGATTGTTGATAACGACGATCGAAACTGCAGAGAGTTTCTAGCAGAGCTAATTAGCATTACTCACGTTCATTGCCCGGCATTATCTGTGTTGTTTCGGATTGCGATTGAGGAAATGGAAGCTTGGTATTTAGGAGATCGGCAAGCTATTGGCGCTGCCTATCGGCTGGTTAAACAGTCGGTTCTCAATAACTATAACCAAGACGAAATTTGCGGCACTTGGGAAAAGCTGGCAGATGCTATCACGCCGGGCGGATCATCTCGTATAAAAGCCGAAGGCTGGCCTGCCTCAGGCAAACTAAAGGCAGAATGGGCCAAAAATATCACTCCGCATATGGACGTAGATAGAAACAATTCACCTAGTTTCTGCAAATTTCGAGATGGCGTGAGACGGATCGCAGGCCAAGCAAGTTAACTCAGTTTATAATGACACACTGACGCCCTGTCCTACACCCTCCAACATCCGCCACCCTCCCGCACCCTTACCGCAGGAGGCGCACCCAAAATGACCGTCATGACCCCGATGGAAGGCATCACC
>NZ_LDTB01000072.1 GCF_001476895.1 Sphingomonas endophytica
GAACGGCGCGCGCGCGCGCGCATCGGTGGCAGCCTCCTCGTCGGCGGCGACCAGCAGCACGGTTTCGCCGCGCCCGTCGGCATGGACGGCGCGCGCGAAGGCCGTCACTTCGTCACGCGCCTCGTCCAGATCGTCGAGCCACAGGTCGGGATGGCTGGGATAGCCGATCCAGACGGCGGCGTGTGGCGCCCATTCGGGCGGCGGGGTCTTGGTCATCATGCTGCCTCTCTTACTGCGTTGCCGCCGACGCGCGGCTCTTGTCGCGGATCGCGCGGAATTCGTCGCCGGCTACCCAGTTCGGCCATCGATCGCCCTGCGCCAGCGCGCGACCGATGCCGTAATAGAGTTGCACGTCCCTGACGGTGCCGGCCCAGTTCCAGTTCGGGTCGTATTCGTCCTTCGGCCCGTGGTAGCGATGCTCCTCATAGTCCTTCGCCGCCGCCGCGCCCGCCGCCTTGCCGCCGGCGACCAGATCGTCGCCGCCGTCGAAGTAGATCATCGGCACGCCGCGCTTGGCGAGGCTGAAATGGTCGGAGCGATAGTAGAAGCCCTTTTCCGGGGTCGGTTCCATGCTGGCGACGCGGCCCTGCAGCTTCAGCGCCGCCTCCAGATATCCGTCGAGATCCGACTTGCCCTTGCCGACCACCACGACGTTCTTCGCCGGCCCGGCGAGCGACAGCGCATCCATGTTGACCCCGCCGACCGTCTGCGACAGCGGATAGACCGGGTTGGCGGCATAATATTCGGAGCCGAGCAGCCCGCTTTCCTCGCCCGTCACCGCCAGGAACAGCTGACTGCGCGCCGGTGCGCCGGCCTTCACGTTCGCCTCCGCCAGCGCGACCAGCGCGGCGACGCCGGTGGCATTGTCGATCGCGCCGTTGCAGATGTCGTCACCGTCGGGCGCGGCCTCGCAATGGCCGAGATGGTCCCAATGCGCGCTGTAGAGGACGTAATCGTTCGGGCGCTGCGTGCCGGGCAGGATGCCGATCACGTTGCGCGACCGGTGGCGGCGCACCGCTTCGTCGAACGCGATCGAGGCGGTGACGCCGGCCAGCGGGCGGCCGTGAAAGCCCTTGCGCTTCGCCGCCGCGCTCAGCGCGTCGAAGTCCAGCCCCTCGCGCTCGAACAGCTTGCGCGCCTGCGCTTCCTGCATCCAGCCGATCATCGCGCTGGCGCCGGCGTGGTTGTCGGCGGCGTCGGCGACCTGCTGCGCACCGGTCCAGCTCGACTGCACGACGTTCCAGCCATAAGCGGCCGGCGCCGTCTGATGCACGATGATCGCGGCGGCGGCGCCCTGGCGCGCGGCTTCCTCGTATTTGTAGGTCCAGCGACCGTAATAGGTCATCGCGCGACCGTTGAAGGGGCCGGTCAGGCCCGGGGTCTGCCAGTCGGGATCGTTGACCAGGATCAGCACCGTCTTGCCGCGCACGTCCAGCCCGGCATAGTCGTTCCAGCCCTTTTCCGGCGCGTTGATGCCGTAGCCGACAAAGACGACGGGCGAATCCTTCACCTCGATGCGGGGTGCGATCCGCCATGTGCCGGCCACCATGTCCGGACCATAGGCGAGGCTGAGCGGTTCGCCCGCGCCCTTGAAGACCAGCGGCGAGACGTTGCGCGCGGTCAGTTCGACCAGCGGCACGTCCTGATACCAGCTACCCTTGTTGCCCGGCTTCAGCCCGGCGGCGGCGAAGCGTTTGGCGATATAGGCGACGGTCTTCTCTTCCCCAGCGGTGCCGGGCGCGCGGCCTTCATACGCGTCCGACGACAATTCCTTCGTCACGTCCTTCAGCGTCTGTTCGGAAATCGGCGCAGACCGTTCCCTCCGTGCCCACCGCGCCGATTTCCGAACAGACGCTGAAGGACGTGACGAAGGAATTGTCGTCGGACGCGTATGAAGGCCGCGCGCCCGGCACCGCTGGGGAAGA
>NZ_LDTB01000073.1 GCF_001476895.1 Sphingomonas endophytica
CCGGCGTTCGCCGGGGTGGTGGGTTGCGGGTGTGGAGGCGCTTCATGCCCGTCCGCTCCTCCCTCAACCCTGCCGGCCGCCACCTCCCCTTGCAGGAGAGGTTAGAAGCTGGCCTCGCGATAGACCTGAGAGACGTCGCCGTTCCAGGCGCCGTGGTAGCGGTCGAGAAGCAGTTCGGCGGGGACCTTGCCGGTGCGGACGATCTCGCGCAGCGGTTCGAGGAAGCCGGTTTCGTCCTCACCCGACGCGCTGAGGCGTGCGCGTGCCTTCAGGCCGGCATGCGCGATGTCGAGCACCTGCCGCGCGATATCGCGGAGTTCGCCGCCGCCGGAGATCGGGGCGGACAGGCCGAGCTTCGGCACCGCGTCGCGCAAGGCCTGGCGCTCGTCCAGCGTCCAGTGCTTCACCACGTCCCACGCGGCGTCGAGCGCCTGCTGGTCGTAGAGCAGTCCGACCCAGAAGGCGGGGAGCGCGCAGATGCGGTTCCACGGGCCGCCATCCGCGCCGCGCATCTCGAGGAAAGTCTTCAGCCGCACTTCCGGGAAGGCGGTGGAGAGATGGTCGTTCCAGTCGTCGATCGTCGGCTTCTCACCGGGCAGCACCGACAGCTCTCCGCGCAGGAAGTCGCGGAAGCTCAAGCCCGCCGCGTCGATGTAACGCCCGTCGCGATAGACGAAATACATCGGCACATCGAGCATATAGTCGGCATAGCGCTCATAGCCGAAGCCGTGCTCGAACACGAACGGCAGCATCCCGGTGCGGGCCGGATCGGTATCCGACCAGATGTGGCTGCGATAGCTGAGGAAACCGTTCGGCTTGCCCTCGGTGAACGGCGAGTTGGCGAACAGCGCGGTGGCGAGCGGTTGCAGCGCGAGCCCGACGCGGAACTTCTGCGCCATGTCCGCTTCGCTGGCGTAATCGAGGTTCACCTGGATCGTGCAGGTGCGCAGCATCATGTCCAGCCCCATGCTGCCGACGCGCGGCATGTGGCGCAGCATGATCGCGTAGCGGCCCTTGGGCATGATCGGCAGCGCGTCGCGCGCCTTGTCGGGCCACATGCCGAGCCCGAGGAAACCGATCCCCAGCTTTTCGCCCGCCGCCTTCACCTGCGACAGGTGACGGCCGGTTTCGGCGCAGGTCTGGTGGAGATTGTCGAGCGGTGCGCCCGACAGTTCGAATTGCCCGGCCGGTTCGAGGCTGATCGAGCCGTCCGCGCCGGTGAGCGCGATGACCTTGCCGCCCTCCTCGACCGGGCGCCAGCCGTGCTGCTCCAGCTCGCCGAGCAGCGCCCGGATGCCGGCCTGTTCGTCATAGGAGGGGGCGTGGTGGTCCGTGACGGAATAGACGAACTTCTCGTGCTCGGTGCCGATCCGCCAGCGGTCGGCGGATTTTTCGCCGGTGGCGAAATGGGCGATCAATTCGTCGCGCGATTCGATGACCGCTGCGCTGGTTTCCGAAACGGTCTTGGTCGTCATGCGCGCGCCTTACGCCCGGATGAACGGAGGCGCTAGGGTGGATAGGGTTGCGGTGGGTAAAGACGGGGTTGGTTTCGCCGGGGCTTCCGGTGGGAGGGTTCACGCGGAGGCGCGGAGACGCGGAGTTTGAGAAAGGGGTGGTTCGCGCGGAGCACGCGGAGGGCGCAGAGAAGGCGTCGCTTCAGCGGCAGCGGAGCCCTCCATCATTCCGGTTCGCAGTTCGGATAAAGGCCCCAGCGCTCGCCGGGGCGACGGGTCGATCGGAAGACCCATCTTTCTCTTCGTGTTCTTCTACCCTCCGCGTCCTCGGCGTGCTCTGCGCGAACGACCCCTTCTTCTCCGCGCCTTCGCGCCTCCGCGTGAACCTCACCAGTCCCCGGCGACCGCCATCCACACCGCGACCGCCGCCGCTGCCGCAGTATCGGCGCGCAGGATGCGGGGGCCGAGCGCGATGCCGACCGCCGCCGGATGCGCGCGGATCGCGGCGCGTTCGTCGTCGTCGAACCCGCCTTCGGGACCGATCAGGATCGCGGCCGGGCCGGGGCGGGCGCGCATCGCCTCGGCGGCGGGCGCGCCGCCCAGCTCGTCGGCGAAGAAGAGCGCGCGGTCGGCGGGCCAGTCGCGCAGCAGCGCGGGGAGCTTCACGTCGTCCGCGATCTCCGGCACGGCGGTGCGGCCGCATTGCTCGGCGGCCTCGACCATGTGCGCGCGCAGGCGATCGGTGTTGGGCTTGTCGACGACGGTGCGGCGCGTGACGACCGGGACCAGCCGCGCGACGCCCAGTTCGCATGCCTTCTCCGCCATCCAGTCGACCCGGCCCTTCTTCAGCGGGGCGGCGACCAGCCACAGGTCGGGGACCGGCTCGCGTTCGCGCAGCCGCTCGGTCACGTCCAGGGTCAGGTCGCGCTTGCCGACATGGGTGGCGACCGCCAGCCATTCGCCGGTCGCGTCGTCGAACAATTTGACCGGGTCGCCCGCCTTGGTGCGCATGACCGCGATCAGGTAGTGCGCGGGCGGCCCCGACAGCGACAGCGCACCCGGGGCGAGCGGGGTTTCGACATAGAGCCGCGGCGTCGAGCGCGGCGGCCAGGCGGGCACCGCCCCCATCATTTCTTCCTTCCGATCAACACGCGCGCCAGCAGGAACAGCAGCGCGCCCGCCACTGCTACGCCGAGGATCGCCCCCGCCGCCACCCCGGCGACGCGCAGGATGGCATAGAACAGCGCCTCGAAGAACCGGCCGATCGCGACCGAGAGGTGGATCACTTCGCGGCGACGCGGGTCCAGCGCTGTTCCTTGCACCCGAAGCCGGCGAACAGGCAGCCTTCGGCGACCAGGGTGTTGCGCCCTTCGAGGTGGAGCGTCCCCTCCACCTCGGTACCGATGTCGGGAACGAAGACGGTGCCGGCCCAGGCGCCGTCCTCGTCGCGCTCGAACCCGCGGAACAGCGGCGTGCCGACCAGCCGATCGGTGCCGCCCGCCGCCGCATCGGCCTTCGCGCGGTCGCTGGCGGCGATGACGGTGCCGCACATGCCCGGCGCCCCACGGCAGCGCTCGACGCGGATGCGCACGCTGTCGGCGGCGTTGCGCCACGTGCCCGCGAGCGGATCGGTGGCGGCGGCGGCGAGGAGGGCGAGCAGGGTCAGCATGGCGGGTGCGCGTCCGATGTGGTTGTGATCGCTGGTGTATGTAGGGCGCGGTTGCGGCAGGGTGAATGGGGGCTTCGCGGCAGGCACCTCTCACTACGTCCGTCACCCCGGCGAAGGCCGGGGTCCCGCTGCGGCGCGAGGATGACGTGGCGCTGCGCGACATCACGGGGACCTTCCCAACTGGACCCCGGCCTTCGCCGGGGTGACGATTGAGGGGGGAGGTGACGGGAAAGTGTGTGGCGTGAGGGGCGCGAACAGGGTGACGGTGCCGCGTGGCCACGCTATCGCCGCGCACGTGACCGACATCGTTCCCGACAGCCAGCATCGCGGGCTTCTTTCGCTCTTTCCGCCCGGACCGCGCATGTTCGCGTCGCTGGCGCGGTTCGACCGGCCGATAGGGTGGTGGCTGCTGTTCTGGCCCGGCGCTTGGGCGGTGGCGCTGGCGGGCGGGCTGGTCGAGCGATGGGGGCTGATCCTCTGGCTGCTGCTCGGCAGCATCGCGATGCGCGGGGCGGGGTGCGTCTATAACGATATCGTCGACCGCGACCTGGACGCCAGCGTGGAGCGAACGCGCGACCGGCCGCTGGCGAGCGGGGCGGTTTCCGCCAAGGCGGCATGGGCGTGGTTGCTGGCGCTGTGCCTGATCGGGCTGGTGGTGTTGCTGCAATTGCACGGGCCCGCCGCGATCGTCTCGGTGGCGGCGATCGCGCCGGTCGCGGCCTATCCGTTCATGAAGCGCATCACCTGGTGGCCGCAGGCGTGGCTGGGGCTGGTGTTCTCCTGGGCGGCGCTGGTCGGGTGGACCGAGACGTGGGGCGCGCTGACCCTGCCGGGCGTCACGCTGTACGCAGGGACGATCTTCTGGGTGGTCGGCTACGACACGATCTATGCGTTGCAGGACCGCGAGGACGATGCGCTGGTCGGCATCCGGTCGTCAGCGCTGGCGCTGGGGCGGCATGTCCATGCGGGGGTCGGCACCTGCTATGCGCTGGCGGTCGCCTTGTGGGCGGCGGCGGTGTGGCAGGTGCGTGCCGATCCGGTCGCGTTGCTGGCGCTGCTGCCGGTGGCGGTGCATCTGGCGTGGCAGGTCGCGACGCTGCGTCCCGACGACGGCGCGGGGGCGCTGCACCGGTTTCGCGCGAACCGGACCGCCGGGATGTTGATGTTCCTGGCCTGCGTCGTGGTGGGGACGCGCATCTAATCGGGGGGCGAGGACGTTGCTGTCGCATATGGCAACGTCAACCTTTCGCGCTTAAGTCGATCCCATGCTCACCCCCGAACAGGCGCAGGAGCGCGCTTACGATCTGGTCCGCCGTGCTGGGGCCGCCGGCGCGGATGCCGCCGACGCGGTCTTCGCCGCGCATGGCGCCACCGAAGTGTCGGTGCGGCTGGGCAAGCTGGAGGATGTCGGGCGGTCGGAGGGCGAGGACCTGGGGCTGCGCGTGTTCGTCGGGCGGCGTTCGGCGAGCGTCTCCACCTCCGACCTGTCGACCGCGGCGATGGACGCGCTGGTCGAGCGCGCGGTGGCGATGGCGCGCGAGGCGCCGGAGGATCGCTGGGCGGGGCTGGCGCCGCGGGAACGGCTGATGCACGGCGCGCCGCCGTGCCTCGATTTGGCGGACGCGCACCTGCCCTTGCCGGAGGAATTGCGCGACACCGCGATGCGTGCCGAGGATGCGGCGCGCGGCGTGACGGGCGTCGCCAACAGCGAGGGCGCGGGCGCGTCCTCGTCGTCGAGCGTCTGGGCGCTGGCGACCAGCCACGGCTTCGTCGGCGGTTATGCCACGACCGGGCATAGCGTGTCGGCGAGCGTGATCGCAGGGGAAGGCGGCGCGATGCAGCGCGATTACGCTTTCCATTCGGCGCGGCACCGCGCGCATCTGGATGCGCCCGAGGCGATCGGGCAATTGGCGGGCGAGCGCGCGGTGGCGCGGCTGGGCGCGGGGACGATGGCGAGCGGGACGATGCCGGTGGTGTTCGACCCGCGCGTCGGGGCCAGCCTGCTGGGGCATCTGACCGGTGCGATCAGCGGCACCGCGATCACGCGCCGGTCGAGCTTCCTGCTGGACGCGCTGGGCACGCAGGTGTTCGCCGCCGGCGTGACGATCCGCGACGATCCGCACCGCCCGCACGGGCTGCGCTCACGCCCGTTCGACGGCGAGGGATTGCCGGTGTCGCCGGTCGCGATCGTCGAGGCGGGGATGCTGGAGACGTGGCTGCTCGACAGCGCGTCGGCGCGGCAGCTGGGGCTGGAGCCGACCGGCCATGCCGCGCGCGGGATCGCGGGCGCGCCGGGGGTATCGACCAGCAACCTCTATATGGAGCCGGGCAAGATGCCGGTCGCCACGCTGATCGCCGACATCGCCGAGGGCGTGTACGTGACCGAGCTGATCGGCCAGGGCGTCAACCCGGTGACGGGCGACTACAGCCGCGGCGCGGCCGGGTTCGCGATCCGGAACGGCGAGCTCGCCGAGCCGGTCGCGGGCTTCACGATCGCGGGCCATCTGCTGGCGATGTATCGCGAACTGACCCCCGCCAACGATCTGGCGTTCCGACAGGGCGTGAACGTGCCGACGGTGCGGATCGAGGGGATGACCGTCGCCGGTGGCTGAGGCGCGGAACCTCGCCGATGCGGTCGCCGCCGTCGCGCGCGAAGCGGGGCAGATGGCGCTGGCGCGCTGGCGCACCGATTTCGCGCGCTGGGAAAAGGAGCCGGGCAGCCCGGTGTGCGAGGTCGACCTGGACGTCGACCGGATGCTCCATGCCCGCCTGGGCGCGCTGCTGCCGGAGGCCGGGTGGCTGTCGGAAGAAACCGCAGACCATCCCGCGCGGCTGGCGCGACGACGGGTGTGGGTGGTCGATCCGATCGACGGCACGCGCGACTATATTCGCGGGCGGACCGGCTGGTGCGTGTCGATCGCGCTGATCGAGGACGGGCAGCCGGTGCTGGGGGTGCTGGATGCGCCCGCGCGAGGTGAGGTGTGGCGCGCAGCGGCGGGCGAGGCGGCGACGTTGAACGGCGCGGCGGTGCGCGCGGGCGCGCGCGACGTGCTGGCGGGCGCCCGCGTGCCGGTCGATGCGCTGCCCAAGGTCGATCGCGACCTGACGGCGGTCGAGAAGCCCAATTCGATCGCGTTGCGCGTGGCGATGGTCGCGGCGGACCAGGCCGATCTGGTCGCGACACTGCGCTGGGGTAACGAATGGGACATCGCCGCCGCCGTGCTGGTGGCCGGGGCGGCGGGCGCGGCGGTCAGCGATGCGCTGGGCGCGCCGCTGGTGTTCAACAAGGCCGATCCACGCGCCTATGGCGTGCTGGTGAGTACCGCCGGGATCCATGACGCGGCGGTCGCGCGGCTGGCGGGGCGGGTGACGGCGGCGCTGGGATAGGTCCGCCGGCCACGGCGCCTTATTTCAGCAGCCGTAGCCCGACGATCAACAACACCACCGCCAGGGCGGGGGTGACGACGCGCTCCGGCAGGCGATCGGTGAGCTTCGCGCCGAGGATCACGCCGGGGATCGAGCCGAGCAGCAGCGCGCCGAGCAGCGGCAGGTTGATATTGCCGATCACGGCATGGCCGATCCCGCCGATCAGCGCGACCGGGACGGCGTGGAGGATGTCGGTGCCGACCAGCCGCTTGGCATTGAGGCGGAACGGATAGAGCATCAGCAGCAGGGTCGCGCCCAGCGCCCCCGCCCCGACCGACGTCAGCGTGATGAGCGTGCCGAGCAACGCGCCCGCCGCGGCGGTCAGCACCGGTTGCCAGCGCAGGAACGCGTCGGTCCGCGCCCCCTCGGCACGCGCGAAGCGCAGCGCCAGTCGGCGGCGGAAGGGCGTGAGCAGCGCCGAGATCACCAGCGTCACGCCGAGCACGCGGACGATCATCCCGCCGCTTTCGGCCTTGTGCCCGTGGCTGGACAGCCACCAGAGCGTCAGCGCGACGGCCGGGAGGCTGCCCCAGCACAGCCGCTTCACGATCGTCCAGTCGGCATTGTTCTGACGATGATGGACGGTGCCGCCGACGATCTTGGTGATGGCGGCGAACCACAGGTCGGTGCCGACGGCGGTCGCGGGGGCGATGCCGAACAGCAGGATCAGCAGCGGCGACATCAGCGACCCGCCGCCGACTCCGGTCAGCCCCACGATCGTCCCGACGAGGAAACCCGCCAGCGTGCTCAACAAATCCACTTAGCGTTCGCCCTTCGTCATGGCGCGCAACCTGCGTCGGCGGAGCGGCACGGCGCAAGCGCAGAAAAGCTTGGGGGGTGGAAGGCGGGGGTGGGGGTAAGACGACGCGCGGCCCCTTCCCCCTCCGCTCGTCACCCGGCGCAGCCCGGGTTCCAAGTCGCCGTTAGGACCGGACCGTCGCGACAGCCCCCGCCGTCATGCCGGACCTGTTCCGGCATCCAGCGTGCCGCCGGCGGCGCCGGCCGATGTTCGCCAGAGCCGACACGGCAGCGCGGGCGGCACGATGGATCCCGGCCTGCGCCGGGATGACGGTGGGAAGGGTTGCGTTTCCTTGCCCCCGCCCCGGCGTCCGCGGGGGCGGCGGGTTCAAAGGCTCAGGCGTTCAGTCGCGCGACGAGGATCGCGGCGATCCGGTCCGCCGCATATCCGTCGCCGTATAGCTGGCGCGGCGTGGTCGATGCCGGCGCGTCCAGCACCGCCGTCGCCGCCGCGACGATCGCCTCGGGATCGGTGCCGACCAGCCGGACGCTTCCGGCCGCGACGCCCTCCCCGCGCTCGGTCACGTCGCGCAGCACCAATACGGGGACGCCGAGCGCGGGTGCCTCTTCCTGTACCCCGCCGGAATCGGTGAGGATCAGCGTGCTGGCAGCCATCAGCCGGACGAAATCCGGATAGTCGAGCGCGGGGACCAGCGCGACGTTCGGGAGCGTACCGAGCGCGGCGGTCAACGGATCGGTGACGCGCGGGTTGGGGTGAAGCGGAATGATGATCGCGAGGTCGTCGCGCCGGGCGAGCCGCGCGAGCGCGCGCGCGATGGCGGGCAGGCGTGGCCAGTTCTCGCGCCGGTGCATCGTGGCGGTGACGATCCGCCGATCGACGAAGCGGGCGAGGATCCGGTCGGCGGCGGCGGCCAGATCGGGACGGGCGACGATCCGCGCCTGTATCATCCGCAGGGCGTCGGCGACGGTGTTGCCGGTGACGTGGATCGCGTCGGCGGGCACGTTCTCGCGCCGGAGCGCGTCCGCCGCCGCCACGGTCGGCGCGAAATGCAGGTCGGCGAGGATGCCGGTGATGCGACGGCTCCCCTCCTCCGGCCATGGCGCGAACAGGTCGCCGCTGCGCAGCCCCGCCTCGACATGCGCGACCGGCACGCGGCGCAGATGCGCGGCGAGCGTCGCCGCCAGTGCGGTGAGCGTGTCGCCGTGGACCAGCACGCGCGCCGGTCGTTCGCGGTCGAGCGTCGCACCGATCGCGGTCAGCAGCGCGGCGAGCATCCGGTCCAGCGCACCCTCCCCGCTGGACACGCGCAGATCGATGTCGGGGACGATACCCAACGCGGCGAGCGCCGAATCGAGCAACGCGCGGTGCTGACCGGTCACCAGCACGCGCGTCTCGACGCCGTCCAGCGCGCGCAACGCGCTGACAAGCGGCGCCATCTTGACCGCTTCAGGGCGGGTACCGAAGACGATCAGCAGGCGCGGTGGCGTCAAGGCGGGTCAATCCGGTTCGTTGCGGGGGCGGAACCTAGCATAGGGGCGATCCATTGAGCGGTCAGCTTGGAGGTATGCAATGCGATTGGTGATGATCGGCCTCGGCCGGATGGGCGGGAACATGGCACGGCGCCTGATGAAGGCCGGGCATGAGATCGTCGCCTATGACCGCGATGCCGGGGCCGTCCAGAAGCTGGCCGATGATGGCGCGATCGCCGCGTCGTCGCTGGAGGAGGCGCGCGAGAAGGCGGGCAGCCCGGCGATCTGGTGGGTGATGCTGCCGCACGGCGCGATCACCGACGGGATGATCGACCAGATCGCGGCCGGCGCGAACGCGGGCGATATCGTGATCGACGGCGGCAACAGCTTCTACAAGGACGATATCCGCCGCGCGAAGGCGCTAAGCGAAAAGGGCGTCCATTATGTCGACGTCGGCACCTCGGGCGGCGTCTGGGGGCTGGAGCGCGGCTATTGCATGATGATCGGCGGGCCGGATCAGGTGGTGCGCGATCTCGACCCGATCTTCTCGGCGCTGGCGCCCGGCATGGGGACGATCCCACGCACGAAGGGACGGCTGAAGGACGAGGTCGATGACCGCGCCGAACATGGCTATATCCACGCCGGGCCGGCGGGTGCCGGCCATTTCGTGAAGATGATCCACAACGGCATCGAATATGGCCTGATGCAGGCCTATGCCGAGGGCTTCGACGTGCTGAAGGGCAAGGCGTCGGAGAAGCTGCCCGAGGACCAGCGCTATGACCTGAACCTCGCCGATATCGCCGAGGTGTGGCGGCGCGGGAGCGTGATCTCGTCGTGGCTGCTGGACCTGACCGCCGACGCGCTGGCCGAGGACGGCAGGCTGGAGAAGTTCAGCGGCAATGTCGCCGATTCGGGCGAAGGCCAGTGGACGATCGAGGCGGCGATGGAAGAGGCGGTGCCGGTCAACGTGCTGACCACCGCGCTGTTCGCGCGCTATCGCAGCCGCGTCGAGCATACGTTCGGCGAGAAGGTGCTGTCGGCGATGCGCTTCGGCTTCGGCGGGCATGTCGAGATGCCGCAATAATGGCGATCCGCCTGCTGGTGTCCGACCTGGACGGGACGCTGGTGAACCGCGACAAGCAACTGACCCCCGGGACGATCGCGGCCGTCGAACGGCTGCGATCGGCGGGGATCGGCTTCACGGTGATCAGCGCGCGGCCGATGTCGGGAATCCGCCCGCTGCTGGCGCCGCTGGGGCTGGATGGCGATGTCGCGGCGTTCAACGGCGGAATCGTCTTCCGTCGCGACGGTACGATCGTCAGTCATGTGACGATCCCGGAAGACGTCGCGCGCGGGGTAATGGCGATGATGGCGGAAGGGGCGGAGGGCGTCGACACCTGGGTGTTCGCCGACGACCGATGGTATGCCAGCGACGGCGACGGGCCGCATACGCGAAGCGAGCGGCGGTCGAGCGCGCAGGAGCCGGTGGTGGTCGCGTCGTTCGACCACCTGCTGGACCGCGCCGACAAGATCACCTTCGTCAGCGACGACGAAGCGGCGCTGCGCGCGCTGTACCAGCGCGTCCATGCCCGGTTCGGGGAGCGGGCGACCGTCGCGCAGTCGCAGACCTATTATCTCGACGTGACCGCGACGACCGCCAACAAGGGCGACGGAATCGCCGCGCTGGCCGGCGCGCTGGGTGTCGATCTGGCCGACACCGCCGCGATCGGCGATCAGGCCAACGACCTGCCGATGCTGGCGCGCGCCGGCCTGTCGATCGCGATGGGCAACGCCCCGGACGCGGTGAGGGCGAAGGCGCGGAAGACGACTCGCACCAATGATGAAGATGGCGTAGCGCACGCCATCGACACGATGATCCTCGCGCGCGGAGATAAGTGAATGAAGAAGCTGGTCGCCTTCGATCTGGACGGCACGCTGGCGCTGAGCAAGCAGCCGCTGAAGGAGGATATGGGCGAGACGCTCGCCGATCTGCTGACGGTGGCCGATGTCGCGGTGATCTCCGGCGGGGACTGGCCGCAGTTCGACAAGCAGGTGGCGAGCCGCCTGCCCGAACGCGCCGATCGCGCGCGTCTGTGGCTGATGCCGACGACCGGCACCAAGCTGTACGTCCACAAGGACGGTTCGTGGCAGACGGTCTATGCCGAGCTGTTCGACGATGCCGAGAAGCAGAAGATCATCACCGCGTTCGGCGAGGCGCTGGAGGCGACCGGCTTCGTGCCCGAGCAGACCTGGGGCGAGCGGATCGAGGATCGCGGCAGCCAGATCACCTTCTCGGCGCTGGGACAGGAAGCACCGCTGGAGGCCAAGGAGCATTGGGATCCGGATTTCGCCAAGCGCAAGGTGATCCAGGCCGATCTTCGCAAGCGGCTGCCGGGGCTCGCGATCAACATGGGCGGCGCGACCTCGATCGACATCACCCGCGAGGGCGTCGACAAGGGCTATGGCCTGAAGAAGCTGGCCAAGGAGAGCGGGTTCGCGCTGTCGGACATGCTGTTCATCGGCGACGCGATCTTTCCGGGCGGCAACGATTATCCCGCGCATGAGGCCGGTGTGGATTGCGTGCGCGTGCGCGACCCGCAGGAAACCATCAGCGTCGTGACCGCGATCGTCGCCTGCCAGAAATAACGTGATCGACGTACCGGGGCTGTACGCCCGTTTCATTTCCTGGATCGGTGACGGCACCGGTACGACGGACACGGTTCTCCACATCCACGCCGGGATGGCGGTGCTGATGATCGCGCGCATCGTGACGCGACGGTCGCTCGGCACCTTCATCCCGCTGTCGGTGGTGGTGGCGGCGGAGCTGGTGAACGAGGTGCTCGACCGGCTCCATTATCATAGCTGGCGATGGTGGGACACGATCCCCGACGTCATCAACACCCTGTTCTGGCCGACCGTGATCTGTCTGGCGGTGCGGCTGCGCCCGATGCGACCGGCGCGGCGGCGATAGGTCAGCGCCCGCGCCGCGCCTTGATCTTCGCCCAGAGCGGCCTGGCGCGGTCGAGGCGGAGCGCCAGCAACGCGATCAGGAAGGCGGTGCCGCCAACGGCGCAGGCGAGCAGGACGGGGATGGTTTCCGTGACATGGCGCGCCGGCCAGAGAGCAAGCGCGAGCACCGCGCAGGCGATCAGGATCTTCACCACGTCGCGGTCGAGCAGCGCGAAGCGGAACACGCGTTGCGCCAGCACCGCGCACACCACCCATGCCGCCGCCTGCGCCGCCAGCGCGGCATAAGCCATCCCCGGCAGCCCGGCGGTGCGCATCCCGTAGATGCCGGCGGGCACCAGCACGATCAGGATCACGACCGGCGCGACCATCATCATCGTCATGCGCCGCGCGATCTGGAACACCATCGTCAGGTGCAGGCTCGTCAGCAGCCGCAGCAGCGCGGCGACCGCCACCCACGGCAGCAGCACGGTCGCGACATCGTGATACGCCTTGCCGAGCAGCAGGTTCGACAGGCCCGAGGGCATCATCACGAATGCCACGGTGGCGGGCAGGCCGAGCAGCAGCTGCGCGACGAAATTGTCCTCCAGCACCTTGCGCGCCGCCTCCGGCCCATGATCGTCATACGCGCGCACCAGTGCCGGATAGGCGGCGATGTTGAGCGCGAGCATGACGAAGCCGAGCGTCTTCTGCAGCATATCGGCGGGGGCGGTGTAATAGCCGACCTGCGCGGTGCCCATCACCCCGCCGACCAGATAGCGGTCGGCGATCCCCGCGCCATAGGCCAATGCCGCGCTGGCGATCAGCGGCAGGCCCAGCGCCAGCACCTCGCGCCGCGCCGCCGCATCGCCGCCCGACAGCCGAAGGCCGCGCCACATCGGATCGCGCGCCATCATCACGATCGCGGTGCCGAGCTGCGCGGCGACGATCCCCAGCATCACGCCGGTCGCCCCCATGTGCAGGCCCAGCACCAGCACCAGCCCGACGACGATCGCCAGCGCCGACCGCGCGACCATCGCGGTGAAGAACTGCCACGGCAGCATCCGCACCCGGCTGGTGACGTTGAGCATCGCCAGCATCATCTCGCTGAAGGTGAAGACGACGATCAGCGGGATCCAGTCCGCGCCGAACCCCGGCCCGCCGATGCGCAGAGCCCAGAGCACCCCCGCCACGGCGATGAAGGCGAGCGCGACCAGCGCGACGAAGCGCAGGATCGCGTCGGCGCGACGCGGATCGATCAGATAGGGTGCGTCGCGATCGTAGAGGATGCGCGCACCGACGACGCGCAGCCATTCGAACAGCATCGCGTTGAGGAACAGCCCCGCGCCGGAGACGAGCGCATAGACGCCGAAATCGACCGGGCCGAGCACGCGCACCCAGACGAAGATCGCGACGAAGTTCAGCCCGCTGGACAAGGCCAGCGCGGCGGTGGTGATCGCCGCCGAGCGGGCGCCGCCGATCGTCTTGCCCATCATGGTCGCGCCTTTCGCGTTGAAACGGCGCCGCTATGCGCGACCGTGCCGCATCGCACAACCGCGACCGCGACCACCGCGCCCCGCGTCAGCGCGTCGCCAGCAGCCGCGGCCGACCGCCGTCGAAGCGAGCGGCGGTAAGCACGCCGGTGGCATAGGCGCCGGTATCGAGGCAGATGCGGCCCGGCGCGCCATAGGCTTCGTCCTGCGGCGTATGACCATGGACGACCAGCACGCCGGCATCGACCGGCGCGCCCAGGAACTCCTCGCGGATATACAGGATGTCCTTCAGCCGCTGGCGTTCGATCGGCACGCCGGGGCGCAGCCCGGCATGGACGAACAGCAGGTCGCCGATGCGGATGAAATGTTCCAGCCCGCGCAGCAGCGCGTCATGCTCGGGCGGGACGACGGTGCGAAGCTGCGCGCGCGCGGCGTTCCAGCCCTCCGCGCTCTCCACCGGCGCGGCGACGCCGTAGGAGGAAAGCGTGGTCAGCCCGCCGTAGCGGCCCCAGCTCTGCCCGCTGCTGCGTTCGTCGAGGAAGGCGAGCATCGCATCCTCGTGATTGCCGAGGACGGCGCGCAGTTCGATCCCCTCGTCCCGGCCGAGCGCGACGATCTGATCGAGCAGTTGCGCCGACGCCGGGCCGCGATCGATATAGTCGCCGAGCAGCACGATCATCGGGCGGTCGCGATAGCCGCCGGGATGCGCGGCGATGTCGGCGCGGATCTGGTCGATCAGCCGCGCGAACAGATCCGTGCGCCCGTGCAGGTCGCCGATCGCATAGACCAGCCGCCCGCCGGTGTCGGGGGTGCCGAGCAGGTCGAGCAGCGCATCGCCGGTCACGTCGCCGACCGGCGCGGGTGGCGGCGGCTCCGGCACGCGGCGGCGCTGTTCCGGTGCGCGTTCGGCGGGCGGTTCCTCCGCCAGCGCGCGACGCGACCGCGCGCCGTCCGGGGCGACGCGCAGCAGCGTCCCGAACAGCACCAGCGACAGGACGTTGTGTGCGGTGAGCAGCGTGCCCTCGAACGAGAACCAGACCAGCAGCACGAAGGCGATCGCCTTGTCCGGCGCGCGGCGGAACAGCGCGTAGATCACCCAGGCGTAGAACAGGATCGCGCTGACCAGCCCGTATTCGATCGCCACCTTCGTGAACGGCCACCAGATGAAGTTGCGGCCCTTTTCGATCTGTCCCGCGCCGATGCCGGCGATCAGCCCGCGCGGATCGTGGAGGAATTCCAGCATCCGCTCGGCCGGCAGGATGAAGCGCATGTTGGCGCTGCTGCCGTTGTGCTTGTATTCGTCCATGCGCGTGCTGACGATCTCGAACCAGCCGAGCCGGAACGCGATCACGCATACCACCACGAGGATGGCGAGCACGGCCACGCCGGTGCGGATCCGCATCCGCCCGAGGATCACCGGCAGCGTCAGCGCCATCAACAGCGCGCCGGTGCCCGCCAGCGTCATCAGCAACCCGGCGGTCAGCACGATCAGTTGCAGCGGGCGGCGGAACAAGGTCAGTTCGAACGCCAGCGCCAGCGCGATATATTGCGACAGCAGCGACACTTCGAGGAACGCGATCGCGTTCGGTTTCATGAAGCGCGAGCCGTAGATGATCGGCTGGATATAGACATAGTCCGGCACGAGGAATTCGCGCGGGACCAGCAGGTTGAGGTTCGGCCAGGCGCGCCACGACACCGCGAGCTGGAGCAGGTGCTGCGCCAGCGTGACCCCGACGAACCCCAGCATCACCGAAATGTAGAGGTTCATGCAGCGCCGGTAATTGGCGGCGCTGGTTTCGTAGCAGACGATGAACGGCAGATAGAGCGCCGCGAACAGCATCAGGCTGGACGCGCTGTAGCGGGGCGCGAGGAAGAACGTGGAAAAGGACGCGACGACGAAGACCAGGAAGAAGCCGCCGACCCGGATCGGATCGAAGCGCGGCCGCAGCAGGATCGGCGCGAGCACGATCGCACCGACGAACAGCGGCAGGACCAGCGGCGCGAACCCGCCGCCCTTCAGCGGCCAGGCGAATTTCTGAAGCACGACGTTGCCGAGCACGCCGATCGCGAACAGCGCCAGCACCACCTTGTCCTCGAACGAGGCGGGCACGGCGGCGATGACCGGATCGGCCACGCCGGACGGTGACGGCGCCGCCGACGAAGTCGGGCGGTCCATGGCGGGCGAATCGGAATCGAGGGTCAGCGAGCGGGCCATCGTGTTACGCTATCCCTCGTCTGCACGGACACGCACGGGCCGAACCGACCCGCACGCCACGATTCCTAGAGGTTAAGCGCCTCGTCGCCAACCCAAAAGCGGAACCGCAGCGGGGGGCTGTCCTACATCGTCCATTTGAACATATCAGGAACATCCTGCTTGTCATTGGAGGATAGCACATGCCCGATCCCTTTCAGTCGCACGCCGACGGCGCCAAGGCGCTGTC
>NZ_LDTB01000074.1 GCF_001476895.1 Sphingomonas endophytica
CGTCGCGGTGACCGTCACCGCCGCCGCCGCCGACCATCTGACCGGAATCATCGCATGAGCACGAGCTGGCACGACAAGCTGCTGGGCGGTTTCCGCCGCACCTCCGACCGGCTGGTCGGCAATCTCGCCGGGCTCGGCGGCGCGCGGCTGGACGACGACACGCTCGACAGCGTCGAGGAAGCGCTGATCGCCTCGGACCTCGGCCCGCAGACCGCCGCCAAGGTCCGCGAGCGGCTGGCCGAGGGTACGTTCGAGCGCAACATGGAGGAGCTCGGCATCCGCCTCGTCGTCGCCGAGGAGGTCGAGAAGGTGCTGCGCGAGGTGGCCAAGCCGATCGGCATCGACGCCTTCCCGCGCCCGCAGGTGATCCTCGTCATCGGCGTCAACGGCTCTGGCAAGACGACGACCATCGCCAAGCTGGCGCATCTGTTCCTCGAACAGGATTATGCCGTGATGCTCGCGGCGGGCGACACGTTCCGCGCCGCCGCGATCGGTCAGCTGAAAACCTGGGCGGAGCGGATCGGCGTGCCCATCGTCACCGGGCCCGAGGGTGGCGACGCCGCCGGGATCGTCTGGGATGCGGTCAAGCAGGCGACCGCGATCGGCACCGACGTGCTGATCGTCGACACCGCCGGCCGGCTCCAGAACAAGCGCGAACTGATGGACGAGCTCGCCAAGATCCGCCGCGTGCTCGGCCGCCTCAACCCCGCCGCGCCGCATGACGTGCTGCTCGTCCTCGATGCCACCACCGGCCAGAACGCGCTCAGCCAGATCGAGGTGTTCAAGGAGGTCGCGGGCGTTACCGGGCTGGTCATGACCAAGCTGGACGGCACCGCGCGCGGCGGCGTGCTGGTGGCGGCGGCCGAACGCTACGGCCTGCCGATCCATGCGATCGGCGTCGGCGAACAGATGGACGACCTGCGCCCGTTCGACCCCGCCGAGGTCAGCCGGATCATCGCCGGAGTCGACGAAGGGAAGCGCCGGTGAGCGAGACGAAGACCGACAATCACGGCGGCGTCCGCGCGCTGGTCGACTACGGCCCGCTGGCGCTGTTCTTCGTCGCCAACTTCCTGGTTCCGGCCGAGGTCGCGCGGCGTGTCGTGGCGAACTTCACGCCGATGCTCTCGACGCTGAAGCAGGTCGAGGCGCTGCTGCTCGCGCGCGTCATCCTGGCGACGGCGGTCTTCGTGATCGCCAGCGTCGTGGCGCTGGTCATCGCCCGGGTGAAGCTCGGCCGCATCCCGGTCATGCTGCTGATCTCGGCCGGGCTGGTGATCGTGTTCGGCGGACTGACGATGTATTTCCGCGACCCGCGCTTCATCCAGATGAAGCCGACGATCGTCTATGCGCTGCTCGCCGCCGTGCTGGGCTTCGGCGCGGCGACCGGCCGGCCACTGCTCCAGCAGTTGATGGGCAGCAGCTATCCCGGCCTGCGCGAGAGCGGGTGGCGGCGGCTGACGCTCAACTGGGTATGGTTCTTCGCCATCATGGCGGTGCTGAACGAAGCCGTCTGGCGCGGCGCCGCCGTCGCGCTCGGCGCGCAGCGCGGCTGGGACATGTGGGCGATCTACAAGGTGTGGATCGTGATACCCGCGACCTTGCTGTTCGCGATCGCCAACGTCCCGATGCTGATGCGCCACGGCCTGACGCTGGGCGACGAAACGCCGCCGGTGCCGCCGGAGGGGTGATCGTCACCCGCCCGGCGACGCCGGATGGCGGCCTCAGGCGGGGACAGCGACCGCGCGACGACGGCGGATCGCCGCCCCCGCCATCGCGAAACCCAGCACCATCATCGCCCAGGTCGCGGGCTCCGGCACAGCGGCGATGCCCAGCGAATCGACCGCGAAATTGGTGCCCGACATGTCGAAGAACTGGTCGGTGCCGCCCTCCGCGGTGAACGTCACCCGCGAGATGCCACCCCATTTGAAGACCTGCTGGCTCGGCCCCTTCGTGTCGACGGTGAACGAGCGCTCGTGGACCAGCGTGTCGCCGTCGAAGCCGCGCGCGGTGATCGTCAGCCCGTCGTTGAAGGCGGCCGTGAACCAGCCGCTGTCGAAGACATAGGCGCCCAGCCCGGTAATCGAGGCCGGCAGGTCGTAGCCGCTATAGGCGATGCGGGTGCCCGACACGATCGCCTTCTGATAACCGCTGGTCGGCGCATCGTCGGGGTTGAGCACATAGACGTTCTCCCACCCGAGCCCGGCATAGCCGTTCACGATCAGGTCGCCCGACCCGCTCAGGTCGTCGAAATCGATGATCGCCGCCGCGGCGGGGCTCGCCCCCGCCAGTGCCATGGCTGTGAGGATCGCGGCCGACACGCGGCCCTTGATGTTCGTGCTCAACGCTCTCTCTCCCGTTGTCATTGCCGCGCCGTGGTGACGCGACTTCCCATTTTATCGTTCAGGTACAGGACGTAGCCCACACCGCCGTCCGATGTGGGCGCGATCGTCGCCGGTCCCGGCATGTAACCGCGCATCATCATCGCGCGCAGCAGCACCGGGTCGCGCAACGCCGCCTCGACCTCCTCCCGCGTGCGTCCAGCCGCCGCCACGCCGGTGACCTCGCACGTCGTGTCGACGCACAGGACGCGCGGCGCCTCCGTCCCGGCCGCCAGCAGCGGCACCTGCATCAGGGCCGTGCGCATTGCCCCCTCGGTGGGACCGGCGGTGGCGGCATCGCGATCCTGCCGCGCCATCGCGCCGTCCAATACCTTCGCGTCCGGTCCTTTCCGGTCGGCGACCGCGGCAAGCACCGACGTGTCGCGCCGCGCCGCCACCACCGGATCGGCGGCGATCGGCGTGGCCGAAGCCACGGGTGCGGGCGTGACTACGACGCGGGCGACCGCCGGATGAGCTTCGGTGGCGGAACGGCCCGCCACGATCGCCACGCCGCCGCCCGGATGGCCGCCCGGGCCAGTCGCAGCGTGCCACCACCAGGCCGCGCCCCCGACCAGCACCAGCGCCGTCAGACCTCCCACGCGCCGCGACGCCCGATCCATGTCACTCTCCCACAGTGCCATTCCGCACCTTTATGTACGACATATACGCTGACGACTGCTGTCGTCCATCCCGTCGCGCAACCAAAACTGCATTATAGCGCTAACATGGGACATGGCCTCAACTTGGTATGCAAACGGTGTTACTCATCACGTCGCTGACAAACTCTCGAATTAACCGTCTTCACCTTACCTCCAATATGTCTTACATATGATTCGCCGACGTAGATCGGTGGTAGATATGGAGCGGGAGATGAGAGGGTCGATATGGGCGGCCGCGATGTTGGGCGCCGCGACGATGGCGGCACCGGCATGGGCGGGACCGGCAACGGTCAACAATGGATCGCAATTCACGACGACCACCGGCGGGCAGATCGATGCGCATGGCGGCGGCGTCATCAAGGTCGGCAACTATTACTATTTTCTCGGCGAAAACCGGAACCCGGACTATTCCTTCCGCGCCGTATCGATGTACCGCTCGACGGACCTGAAAACCTGGGAATTTCGCAACGACATCCTGAAGCAAAGTTCCGCCGAGGAGCTCAACTTCGTCAACATCGAGCGACCCAAGGTTCTCTACAACGCGAAGACCAAGAAATTCGTGCTCTGGGCGCACAAGGAAAATGGCCGCGACTATGTCGAGGCGCGCGTGGCGGTCGCCACGTCCGATACGGTCGACGGAAACTACACCTATCTCGGCAGCTTCAACCCGCTCGGTTACGAATCGCGCGACATGACGGTGTTTCAGGACACCGACGGATCGGCGTATCTGATCTCTGCCGCCGCGGTGAACTACGATCTGAACATCTACAAGCTGAGCGACGATTACACCAAGATCGACAAGCTCGTCACGGTATTGCAGGGTCACCACCGCGAAGCGCCGGCGATCGTCAAGCGCGGGGGCACCTATTTCCTGCTGACGTCGGGCGCCAGCGGCTGGAACCCCAATACCGCCGCCTATTTCACCGCCGCCAGTCTCGCTGGTCCGTGGAGCGGGCCGCACTGGTTCGGCCACAACTACACCTATAACTCGCAATCGACCTTCATCCTGCCGGTACAGGGATCGATGGGCACGTCCTACCTGTACATGGGCGATCGCTGGGGGCCGGCGAGCGGGCAGATCGTCAACGATTCAACCTATGTCTGGCTGCCGTTGCGCTTCCCGACGCCGACATCGCTCGACATGCCGTTCGCGTCGCAGATCACGATCGACGCCGCTCGCGGCACGATCGCTCTCGGTTCGCCCGAAACCCAGCTGGTCCGTGCCAAGGTGGCGCACAGCAACCTCTGCCTCAACATCAACGGTTACGGCGAGACCTATGGCGCCAAGGCGATCCAGTGGACGTGCAACCGCGAGGGCAATGAAATGATCGAGCGGCGGAAAGTGGGCAATTATACGCAGCTGGTATTCCAGCACAGCGGGCTGTGCCTCGCCCAGGACAACGACAACGCCTATGGCACGCTGACCGTGCAGACCTCGTGCTCGATCGGTCCGCGATCGCAATGGACGATCAGTGGCGACCGGATCGTCAACCGCCAGTCGGGATCGTGCCTGGCGGTCGGCGCGGCGTCGCAGGATCTGGCGAAGGACGTGATCGTCTGGCCTTGCACCGGTGATGCCGAACAGAAGTGGACGTTCGAATAACCCACCGATGCTCCAGCCTGCTCGGTCGGGATGCATCACGCCTGATCGTCGCACGCACAAAAAACGGCCCGGGGGATCCCCGGGCCGTTCTTCGTCAGCAGCGCTGCGCCGGGTCAGCCGACAGCGGCCTCGTACCGCTTGCCCGCCTCGTCCCAGTTCACGATATCCCACCACGCCTTCAGATAGCCGGGGCGATCGTTCATGTAGGTCAGGTAGTAAGCGTGCTCCCACACGTCATTGCCCAGAATCGGCGTGCCCTTCTCCTTGGCATCGTCCATCAGCGGGTTGTCCTGGTTCGGCGTCGACGTGACCTTCAGCGCGCCCGATGCGTCCGCGATCACCCATGCCCAGCCCGAGCCGAACTGGCCCGCGCCCTTACCGTTGAAATCCTCCTTCAGCTTGTCGAGCCCGCCATAGGCGTCGATCGCCTCGGCCAGCTTGCCCGACGGCTGGGTCGATCCCTTCGGCCCCATGATCTTCCAGAAGAAATCGTGGTTCCAATACCCGCCGCCATTGTTGCGGATCAGCGGCGGCAGCGACGACACACGCGCCAGGATATCCTCGATCGACAGTCCCTCCAGCGACGGATCGGCGGCCACGCCCTCGTTCAGCTTGTTGGTATAGGCGGCGTGGTGCTTGTCGTGGTGGAACGTCATCGTCTCCTTGGAGATCACCGGCTCCAGCGCGTCATAGGCGTAGGGCAGCGGCGGCAGTTCGAAAGCCATAAATCCTCCTCAAGGTTCGCGTCGGCAACGCGATGCGTCCCAAATGGCTCCCGGACGCTCGTTACGCAACCGCTCCGATCAGATCATGGCGGCGCAGCGCATGGCGCAACTGGTCGTAGCTCAGCCCCAGCGCCTCGGCGGTCGCGCGCTGGTTGAAGCGATGCTCGGCCAGCGATTTGGTCAGCAGGTCACGCTCGAACAACGCGACGCGGCTCTTGAAGTCGGACGGCCCGACCTCGCACGCCGCCACTTCGTCATCCTCATCGGCCGACACGGCGAGCGGGGCCGAAGCAGGTGCCGGCTCCGGCCGCTTCCCGTTCGCGCCCGATGGGCGATAGGGCGAGGCGAACGGATCGAATTCGATCGACCCGATCGCGCCCGGCCGCTCCCAGCGATAGACCGCGCGCTCGACGACGTTGCGCAACTCGCGAACATTGCCGGGCCAGCGATAGTCGCGCATCTCCTGCTCAATCTCGGGCGTGAAGCCCGGCCACTCGTCGCGCCCCAGTTCCGATGACATCCGCCGCCCGAAAAAGTCCGCCAGCACCGGAATGTCGCTCTTGCGCGCACGCAGCGGCGGCAGTGTCACCACCTCGAAACACAGCCGATCGAGCAGATCGGCACGAAAGGTGTTCGCCTCCACCCGGTCGGGCAGATGCTCGTTGGTCGCCGCGACGATCCGCACGTCGACCCGCAACGGGCGCGATGCGCCGATGCGCGTCACCTCGCCATATTCGACCGCGCGCAGCAGCCGCTCCTGCGCGCCCATCGACAGCGTGCCGAGTTCATCGAGGAACAGCGTCCCACCGTCCGCCTCTTCGAACCGCCCCGCGCGCGCCTTCGACGCGCCGGTGAAGGCTCCCGCCTCATGCCCGAACAATTCCGCCTCGATCAGCGTCTCGGGCAGCGCGGCGCAGTTCATCGTCACCAGCGGCTGGTCCCAGCGCGGGCTGAGGTGGTGAAGCCGTTCGGCCACCAGTTCCTTTCCGGTCCCGCGCTCGCCGATCACCAGCACCGGACGGTCGAGCGCGGCGGCGCGGCTCGCCCGCTCCAGCGCGTCGAGGAAGACGCCCGATTGCCCGATCACCTGCGTACTGCGCTTCATACGCCAAGGATTGGCGCATTTCACCAGACGATGGCAACAACGAGTTTTTCCTGTTCGGGCTCAACACTCTGAAAAGCGCGCATTTCTGCGATTTTTTTTGATTTGGCACGCCTCCTGCAAAGCTTCGGGCAACAACGCTTTCAGGGAGTTTCGACCATGACCAACACCACCACTTTCGGCAGCAAGCTCGCCGCTCTCGCCCTCACCGTCATCGTCAGCGCCACCATGGTGCTGAGCGCCGTCGGCCCGGCGACGCCGCTGGGCCATGCACCGATCACTTCCGCCCGCGCCCTGGCATGAGCGGCGGACGGGGTACGGGCGTAAGACCCTCCCCGTGCCCCGTCCGATCCGCTAACATGGCGTGAATACCCAAGGAGTCCGTATCGAATGGGCATTTTCTCCCGCACTCGCGACATCGTCGCCGCCAACATGGCCGAGTTGCTCGACCGTGCGGACGATCCCGCCAAGATGGTCCGCGTGATCATCG
This sequence comes from Sphingomonas endophytica, assembly GCF_001476895.1. Lineage (GTDB taxonomy): Bacteria > Pseudomonadota > Alphaproteobacteria > Sphingomonadales > Sphingomonadaceae > Sphingomonas > Sphingomonas endophytica_A. Next base: position 6,958 of record NZ_LDTB01000074.1, read on the forward strand.
CGGAGATGGAGGATACGCTGGTCGAGGTTCGCGCCTCCGCCGCCCGCACCATCGCCGACCAGAAGGAGATGCGCCGGCATATCGCCAAGCTCGCCGAGCTGGAGGCGAGCTGGACCGAAAAGGCCGAACTGGCGCTGTCGAAGGATCGCGAGGATCTGGCCAAGGCCGCACTCGTCGAACGCCGCAAGGCCGCGGAGATGGGCGCGCAACTGAGCGAGGAGGTCGCCGGGCTGGATGCCGCGCTCCGTTCCTCGGAAGAGGATATCGCCAAGCTGCAAAGCAAGCTGCGCGAGGCACGGGCCAAGCAGAACGCGATCGCGACGCGGCTGGAAAGCGCCAACACCAAGGCGCGGCTGCGCGAGATGTGGAACGGTCCCAAGACGCACGAGGCGTTCAGCCGCTTCGAGATCATGGAGCGCCGCGCCGACGAGGCGGAGGGCCGCGCCGAGGCGATGGGCCTGACGCCCCGCACGCTGGAAGACGAATTCAACGAGTTGCGGTCGAGCGACAAGATCGACGCCGAACTCGAAGCGCTCAAGAAGCGCATGAACAAGGAGGGTTGAGATGGAGTTCTTCATGCCTGTGCTGGTCGTCGGCATCCTGTTTCTGGGATTGCCGTGGCTGGTTTTCCACTACGTCACGAAATGGAAGACCGCCCCGCGCATGACGGGCGAGGACGAACAGCTTCTCGACGAGATGTACAATCTTGCCCGCCGTCTTGAGGATCGCGTCACGACCGTCGAACGGATCGTCGCCGCCGACAACCCCGATTTCCGCACCGGCCTCGGCGACTATCGCCAGCAACCGGACTACCGCCTCGAAGGGCAACGCCCGCTTGATCGGAGGAACTGATGTCCGACAGCCGCACCAAATTCTACCTCGACAAGCAGGATGCCAAGTGGAAGGGCGTCTGCGCCGGGGTGGCCGATTATACCGGCATCGAGGTCATGTGGGTCCGCATCGCGATGATCCTGCTGACGCTGGCCGGTGGCTTTCCGTGGACGCTGGTCGCCTATGTCCTGATCGCCTGGATGGCCGAAACCAAACCGGCCAATCTGTATCAGGACCGTGAAGACCAGAAATTCTGGCAGGGCGTCCGCGCCAATCCGACCCGCTCGACCGCCGAGGTCCGCGCCAAGTTCCGCGAACTGGATCGCCGCCTCGCCGATATCGAGCTGCACTACACCAGCCGCAACTCGTCGCTGGCCAAGGAAATCGAGAGCCTGCGCTAGGACGGGCCGCACCGGGGAGTTTCGAGCAATGCACGGACCGAATTTCGTCCTCGCGATCATTGCGATCACCATGACCGCCTGGGTTCTCAACAACCTGATCCGCGCGCGGCACGGTTATTCGATCAGCGACGACTGGGGCCGCAACATCGACCGCAGCAACCCGGAGGCCGAGCGCCACCTGCGGCTGCTGACCAGCGAGAACGAACGCCTCGCCGGTCAGGTCGGACGGCTGGAAGAGCGGATCGCCGTGCTCGAACGCATCGCCACCGACCCGGCCACCCGCACCGCGCGCGAAATCGACGCGCTCCGCGATCGCTGAGGGAGGAGACCATGAACAACACCGTCCTGATGATCGTCTTTATCGTGGTCGGACTGCCGGTCATCCTCGGCATCGGCAGCGACTCCTTGCGGCGCTGGCTTAAGCACAAGGAGAAGATGGCCGAAGTCCTGAGCGCCGCGACCGCCGAGAAGGCCGCACAATATGCGGCGCAGACCGAGCGGCTTGAGGAGCGGGTCCGCGTGCTGGAACGGATCGTCACCGACAAAGGCGTAGCGCTGGCCGACGAGATCGAGGGCCTGCGCGTCCTCCCCGACGCCCGCCCGCTCAACTAGAACAACAGAATAACAGGGAGATACTATCGTGCCGTGGTCCGTAGCAGTGATGGTGATGGTCATCGTGATGGTCGTCACGATCGGCAAGGTCAGCCGCGAGAAGTGGCGCGCGATGGCCGTGCAGCAGTCGCTGCCGCCGCAGGGGCCGTCCGCCCCCGCCACCGACGAGATCCGCCAGCTCAAGGAACGCATCGCCGTTCTGGAGCACATCATCACCGACCAACACGGCCGCGCCGATCTGGACCGCCAGATCGAAGCCTTGCGCGACCGCTGATCGCCAACCGCCTGCTGGAGAAGGCAGCCATGTCCGATCCCCAAGTCTATCTTACCCTCGCCGCCGCCGCGCTCGCCGGTCTCGCGATGCTGGTCTATGCCGGTCTGAACGGCTGGCGCGGCTGGTTGCAGCTCAAGAGCCAGCAACTGCGCCTCGCCAGCGACGTCGCCCCCGCGCCCCATGCCGGCGCGCGGATCGAGATCGCCGACTTGAAGGAGCGTATCCGCAAGCTCGAGGCGATCGCGGCGGGCGTCGACCTGTGAACGGTTGCGGGCGGCGCCCGGGCACGATAGCCCGCGCGGCATGACCGACGCCGCCCCCACGCTCGCCGATATCCGCGAGGAATATGCCTTCCTGGAGGGCGACGACCGCTACCGCCTGCTCGTCGATCTCGGTCGCGCGCTGGAGCCGATGCCCGGGGCGCTGAAGACCGATGCGACCTTGGTGCGCGGCTGTTCCGCCTCGGTCTGGGTCTATCCGGCGGTCCGCGACGACGGACGGCTCCACTTCCTCGCCGACAGCAACGCGCACATCACGAAGGGTATCATCGCGCTGGTGCTGCTGACCGTGCAGGACCGCACCGCCGCCGAAATCCTCGCGACCGACATCGAAGGCGAACTCGCCCCCTTCGACCTGAAGGCGCAGTTGAGCTCCAACCGCACGCAAGGCATCCCCAACATGATCGCGCTGATCCGCGAAACCGCCACGCGCTACGCGGCGTAGCTGGCTCCCCCCCTTACTCGCCGTCACCCCGGCGAAAGCCGGGGTCCAGTCGGGAAGGCCGCAGTCAAAGGGCGCTTCGCGGCATCACCGGCGCTCCGTAGCTGGCCCCCCGGCCTCCGCCGGGGTGACGTGAAAAAGCGGGCGTGGAAGAGACCGTATCACCCCGCCATCGGCAACCGCAACCGCACCAGCAGCCCGCCGAGATCCTCGCTCTCCTCCAGCGTCACCGTCCCGTCGTAGATTTCCGCCACGTCGCGCACGATCGCCAGCCCCAGCCCGGTCCCCGGCTTGCCGGTATCCAGCCGTACCCCGCGATCGAAGATACGGATGCGGTCCGCCTCCGGGATGCCCATGCCGTCGTCCTCGACCAAAATCTCGACGAACCCGGCCTGCGCGCCCACCGTCACGAACACGCTGCCGCCACCGTACTTGGCGGCATTTTCGACCAGATTGCCCATGATCTCGTCGAGATCCTGCCGTTCGATATGCGCGATCAGATCCTTCGGCCCGCTCATGTCGATGCGGACATGCGGATACAGCCGCTGCACCGCGCGCTCCACCGACTCGACGCTCGGCCACACCTCCGCGCGGCTGTGCGCCGAGCCGCGCCGCCCGACCGCGCGGGCGCGCGCCAGATGGTGATCGACCTGCCGCCGCATCGTGCGCGCCTCGCGGATCACGGTATCGGCCAGATCGTCCGACTGCGCGGTCGCGGCGTTCATGATGACCGTTAGCGGCGTCTTCAGCGCGTGCGCCAGATTGCCGGCGTGGCGCCGCGCCTCCTCCGCCTGCGTCTCGTTATGCGCAACCAGCGCGTTGAGTTCCTCGACCATCGGCAGCAGTTCGAGGGGCATGTCCCCCGAGATACGGTTGGAGCGCCCGGCGCGCATCTTCGCGATCTCGATGCGCAGCCGGCGCAGCGGGAGCAGGCCATAAAAGGTCTGCAGCGCCGCCAGGATCACCAGCCCCAGCCCCAGCAGCACGAAGCTGCGCACCAGCGTCCGGCGCAGCACCGCGATCTGCGCATCCAGCGCCTCGCGACTGCTCGCCACCTGAAACCGCCAGCGGACCTTGGAGCCGGGCAAGGTCACGTCCCGCTCCACCACGCGCAATTTCTCGTCGGGAAACTGGCTGCTGTCGTAGGTGTGGACGCCGCGATCCCGGTGCGGCGCGCCATACGCCAGTTCGCGGTCCCAAAGGGAGCGCGACGGGAACGTCTCCTGCCCGGGCGACGACACCTGCCAGTAGAGGCCGGAATAGGGCTCCAGAAAGCGCTGGTCCGCCGGCTCGCGATTGAACCGCACCTCGCCCACCGGATCGATCTCCGCCGACACCAGCAACGAGCGCAGCACATATTCCAGCTGGTCGTCGGCATTGCTGGTGACGGCCCCCACCAGCACGCGGTCCAGCGCGAAGCCCCCGCCCACCAGCAACGCGGAAATCCACGCGAAGGCGATCAGGATCATCCGCCGCGAGATCGATCCGCGCGCGCGTGGTTCCGGGGCGACCATGTCGGTCACGGGATCAGGCGTCCGGATCTTCCAGGCTGTAGCCCAGGCCACGGATCGTCGTGATGACATCCTGGCCCAGCTTCTTGCGGATCCGCGTCACGAACACCTCGATCGTATTTGAATCGCGATCGAAATCCTGATCGTAGATATGCTCGATCAACTCGGTGCGGCTGACCACCTTGCCCTTGTGATGCAGCAGATAGCTGAGCAGCTTGTATTCCTGCGCGGTCAGCTTCACCGGCTCGCCGGCGCGCGTGACCTTGCCCGAACGGGTGTCCAGCCGCACGTCGCCCGCGATCAGCTCGGACGAGGCATTGCCCGACGCGCGACGGATCAGCGCGCGCAGCCGCGCGATCAGTTCCTCGGTCTGGAACGGCTTGGCGACGTAATCGTCCGCGCCCGCGTCCAGCCCGGCGACCTTGTCAGACCAGCTGTCGCGTGCGGTCAGTACCAGCACCGGCGTGGTCTTGCCCTCCTTGCGCCAGCGATCGAGCACCGTCAGCCCGTCGATTTCGGGGAGGCCCAGGTCGAGCACGATCGCGTCATAGCTTTCGGTCGAGCCCAGGAAATGCCCCTCCTCGCCATCGGTGGCGAGATCGATCGCATAGCCGGCCCCCTCCAGCGTGGATTTGAGCTGCTGGCCCAGATTGGGCTCATCCTCGACGATCAGCACGCGCATCGGTGGTGGGGCTCCCTGCTACAAAAACGAACGGCCAGCCTTCGCGCTAGCACGAAAGCCGGCCGTTATGGAATGACGGCTGTCGCCGCGCTGAACGTCACACGGTGGCGAAACGATCCGCGCTCCGGCGGCTGCGGCGCAGCGCCGCGCCGTCCCGATCCGGGTCAGCGCCCGGTGCGCCCCAGCACCTGTCCCGTGCGCCCGTCGACATCCACCCAGATCACCGCGCCATCGCGCAGGAACTTGAGCGTGTAGATGCCGCTGGGCATCTCCAGGTCGAAACCGATATATTGCGCGTCGCGCATCGTCGGCACCACCCGCCGCTCGATCTCGGGGAGCGGCAACAGCCGGCCCTGCCGCCGCGCCTGCAACGCCACGGCGCCGTCATGCACCTGATCGGGCATGGCCGCCGCCGCCACGGACGTGGCGATTCCGGACAGGAGGAACAGGGACGCGATCATTTTCACGACTGCTGACATAGTGATGGCGGATTGAACAGCCTGTGAATGGGTCGGACAACGCGCAACTTGCCCGCGGCGCCCCGGTTCCCTAGGTCGCACGTCATGGCCGCACCTGTATTGTCGTATGAAGACCTCGGACTCGTTCAGGGTGCGGGGTGGCTGTTCCGCCACCTCGACCTGTTCGTCGGCGAACGCGATCGCCTCGCGCTGATCGGGCGCAACGGCGCGGGCAAGTCGACCCTGCTGAAGCTGATCGCCGGCGCGATCGACTGCGACGAAGGGCGGCGCACGATCGTACCCGGCACGCGCGTGGTGATGCTGGAACAGGATCCCGATGTCGCCGGCTTCGCGACTCTTCAGGATTACGTGCTGTCGGGCGACGGCGCGCCGGAGAAATATCAGGCGGAGGCGATCGCCGACCAGCTCGGCATCGATCTGTCGCGGGAGGCATCCTCGGCCTCCGGGGGCGAACGGCGCCGTGCCGCGATCGTCCGCGCGCTGGCGATGGAGCCGGACGTGCTGCTGCTGGACGAGCCGACCAACCACCTCGACATCGCGGCCATCGAATGGCTGGAAGACTGGCTGAAGCGCTTCACCGGCGCGTTCGTCGTCATCAGCCACGACCGCACCTTCCTGACCCGGCTGACGAAGCAGACGCTCTGGCTGGACCGTGGCGAGCTGCGCCGCGCCGAGGTCGGCTTCGGCGGCTTCGATGCCTGGACCGAGCAGGTCTATGCCGAGGAGGAGCGCAACGCGCAGCGCCTCGACGCCAAGCTGAAGATCGAGGAGCATTGGCTGCAACGCGGCGTCACCGGTCGCCGCCGCCGCAACCAGGGCCGCCTGTCGAAGCTGAAGGAGATGCGCGCCGAACGCGCCGCGATGATGGGGCCGCAGGGCGCCGCCGCGCTGCAGATGGCCAGCGACGACAACAAGACCAAGATCGTGATCGATGCCGAACAGGTGTCGAAGGCGTTCGGCGAGCGACCGATCATCCGCGACCTGACGCTGCGCGTCGCGCGCGGCGACCGGATCGGGATCGTCGGCCGCAACGGCGCGGGCAAGACGACCCTGCTCAAGCTGCTGACCGGGGAGCTGCAACCCGACAGCGGCACGGTGAAGCGCGCGCAGACGCTGGACGGGATCGTGATCGATCAGCAGCGCAGCCTTATGGCCCCGCAGAAGACGGTGCGCGACGTGCTGGCCGATGGCGGCGAGTGGATCGACGTGCTGGGCGTGCGCAAGCATATCCACGGCTATCTGAAGGAGTTTCTGTTCGATCCGTCGCTGACCGAGGCGAAGGTCGGTACCCTGTCCGGCGGCGAGCGCTCGCGCCTGTTGCTCGCGCGCGAATTCGCGCGCGAATCGAACCTGCTGATCCTCGACGAGCCGACCAACGATCTCGATCTGGAGACGCTCGACCTCCTTCAGGAGGTGATCGCCGATTATGGCGGTACGGTGCTGATCGTCAGCCACGACCGCGACTTCCTCGATCGCACGGTCACGATCACGCTCGGTCTGGACGGATCGGGGCATGTCGATGTCGTGGCCGGCGGCTATGAGGATTGGGAGCGCAAGCGGCGCCCGCGCGTCGAGGGGGCGAAGAAGGCGGCGGCCAGGCCGACAGCGGCCCCGCCCCCGCCCGCACCGGCACGCACCAAGCTGAGCTACAAGGACCAGCGCGACTATGACCTGCTGCCCAAGCGTATCGAGGAGATCGACGCGCGCATCGCGGCGGACGAGGCGGCGCTCGCGGACCCCGCGCTCTACACTCGCGATCCGGCGCAATTCGACCGGCTGAGCAAGGGAATCGCCACGCTGCGCGAGGAGAAGGACGCCGCCGAGCTGCGCTGGCTTGAACTGGCTGAGATGGTGGAAGATTTGCGCTGATCGCCGTGCCGTGGCGGTGTCCGGTCAAATGGATGTTAACCACCGGGCGCTATGACCTCCAGTATCTGGAGGGTTTGTCATGACGGATGCTAGCAACATGGAACAGCGCCTCGCCGCATTCGGCAGCGACGGCAGCGGGTGCTCCAAGTTCCCGGCGGTGGCCAAGGCGATGCGCGCCCACGCGCCCGCCGCGCTGACCAGCCTTTACGAACATATCGCCGGGACGCCGCAGTTGAAGGCGCTGTTCGACTCGCCGGCCCGCATGACGCATGCCCGCGATCGTCAGCTCGAACATTGGGAACGGCTGTTCTCCGGCCGCCTCGACGCCTCCTATGCCGAAACCGCCAGCCATATCGGACAGGTCCATGCGCGCGTCGGGCTGGCACCGACCTGGTACATCGGCGGCTATGCCCGTATGCTCGAGCATGTCCTGCCGCGCCTGCTGGCCACGCCGTTCGGGCGTCGTCGCCGCGCCAAGGCGGCAGCGGCGCTGGTGAAGACCGCGCTCGTCGACATGGACATCGCGCTCGCCGCCTATTTCGAGGCGGAACAGGCCGGGCGTCGCGCGGTGATCGAACAATGCGGCAAGGTGTTCGAGCGGATGGCGCAGGGCGACCTGACGGCCTCGCTCGTCGGCCTGCCGGCCGAATATCAGGCGCTCGCGGACAGTTTCGAGGCGATGCGCGCGCAAATGTGCGCGACGCTGGGCATCGTCACCCGCTCGGGGGCACAGATCCGCATCGGCTCGGGCGATATCCGCCAGGCCTCCGACGACCTGTCGCAGCGCACCGAGCAGCAGGCCGCGTCGCTGGAGGAAACCGCCGCCGCGATGCACGAGATTACCGATACCGTGCGACAGACCGCCGATGGCGCCGCGCAGGCCAACCGGCTGGTCGGCGAAGCGCGCAGCGAGGCCGAGGAATCGGGCGAGATCGTCCGTCGCGCGGTGGACGCGATGGGCGGGATCGAGCGCGCGTCGTCGGAGATCAGCGAGATCATCACGGTCATCGACGGCATTTCGTTCCAGACCAACCTGCTGGCGCTGAACGCGGGCGTCGAGGCCGCGCGCGCCGGCGAGGCGGGCAAGGGCTTCGCGGTGGTCGCCAGCGAGGTGCGGGCGCTGGCGCAGCGCTCCGCCGACGCCGCCAAGGACGTGAAGACCCGCATCCTCGCCTCGTCCGACCAGGTCGGCGTCGGGGTCGAACTGGTCAATGAGGCCGGGCAGGCGCTGCAACGGATCATCACGCGCATCGGCCAGATCAGCGATCTCGTATCGCGGATCGCCGCCTCGGCCGGGCAGCAGTCGACGGGCCTGCAACAGGTCAACACCGCCGTGTCGGAAATGGACAACGTCACGCAGCGGAACGCCGCCATGGTCGAACAGGCGACCGCCGCCGCGCGCACGCTGGCCGACGAGGCAGAGATCCTGGCCCGCGAAGTGGCGCGCTTCCGGCTGGGCGACAGCGAAGCCGCCAGCGGCGCGGTCGGCCGTCTGCCGCACCGCCGCGCGGCCTGACGATCAACCGCCGGGCGCCAGGGCCTTCCCCTCGCGCCCGGCGAGTTCGACGACATATTGCCACGCCACGCGGCCGGACCGGCTGCCGCGCCGCGTCGCCCATTGCACCGCGTCGGCTGGATCGAACGCCAGCACGTAGCGGGTCGCATAGCCGCGCACGATCGCCAGATAGCCGTCCTGATCGACGACGTGAAAACCCAGGCTGAGACCGAAGCGATCGGCCAGCGCCATCTGATCGTCGACGGAATCGCGCGGATTGATCGCGCTGCTCTGTTCCGCGATGTCGCGCGTCACCAGGTGGCGGCGATTGGACGTGACGATCAGCCGCGCGTTCGCCGGGCGCGCCTCGGCGCCCCCTTCCAGCAGCGAACGCAGGATGCGCGCATCGGCGGCCGCATCGAAGCCGAGATCGTCGAGGAAGATCGCGAAGGCACGGCGCTGGAGCGCCAGCGCGTCGAACAGGCGTGGCAAGCTTTCGAGCCGATCGGCGGCGACCTCGACCAGCGCCAGCGCGCCTCCGGCCTCCTGCACCGCACCGACCGCCGCCTTGACCAGCGCCGACTTGCCCGTCCCCCGCGCGCCCCACAGCAATGCATCCTGCGCGGCATGGCCGGCGGCCAGCCGCGACAGATTGGCGAACAGCGCATCCCGCTGCGCCTCGACGCCGTGCAGCAGCGCAAGCGGCAGCGGACGAAAGTCGCGCGCCGCCACCAATGCGCCATCGCGCCACACATAGGCGGGGTGGGCCAGCGGATCGGCCGCGGCGGGCGGCGGCGGGGTCAGCCGCTCCAGCGCGGCGGCGATCCTGTCCAGGGCGTCGGTCATCGTCGTCACGGCTAATCGCCTGAACGCATTGCCGCAACGCAATATCAACCTTAAAGGGAGCTTTGCGCCATTCGGTGTGTTGTCGCGAACGGAGGCGTAACGATGCCTCCCTGGGGGAACAGGAGCGTCAATGATCGAAATCGTGCCGGTGATCCTTTCTGGCGGATCGGGTACCCGCTTGTGGCCGATGTCGCGGCCGGAAAAGCCGAAACAAATGCTGGCGCTCACCGCGCGGGAAACGATGCTGCAACTCACGGCCGCACGCGCGCATGGCGACGCCTTCGCCGCGCCGATCGTGGTCGCGAACGCCAGCCATGCCGATGAGGTCGAGACGCAGCTTGGCGCGGTCGGCGCGACGCCGCAGGCGCTGATCCTCGAACCGGCGGGGCGGAATACCGCGCCGGCGATCGCGTTGGCGGCATTGAGCGCGCGTCCCGATCAGGCGATGCTGGTGATGCCGTCCGATCACGTCATCGCCGATCGTGACGCCTTCCACGCCGCCATCCACACCGCGCTGGCGCTGGTCGAACAGGGCTGGCTGGTGACGTTCGGCATCACGCCGGACGCGCCCGAAACCGGCTATGGCTATATCAAGGTCGGTGAGGAACTGGCATCCGGCATCCACCGCGTCGCCCGCTTCGTTGAGAAGCCGAAGCGCGATGTCGCGGAGGCGATGATCGCGTCGGGCGACCATGCGTGGAACGGTGGCATCTTCCTCTTCCGTGCCGATGCGTTTCTGGCCGCGCTGGAACGGTTCGCGCCGGAGATGCTGGCGTCGGTTCGTCGCGCTTGCGAAAGCGCCCGTCGCGAGGGCGTGCGCGTCTATCCGGACGCCGAAGCGTTCGCCGCCTCGCCATCGGATTCGATCGACTATGCGGTCATGGAGAAGGCCGATCGCGTCGCCGTGGTGCCGGTCGCGATGGGCTGGAGCGACGTGGGAAGCTGGGACGCGCTCCATGCGATCAGCGACAGCGACGACATTACCGCCGTCGTCGCTGTCGCTGATCGC
>NZ_LDTB01000075.1 GCF_001476895.1 Sphingomonas endophytica
GCGTCCCCTGGATCGCCGCCGCATCCTGCGAGCAACAGTGACGATGCCGAGACGGCGGCGATCCAGGGGACGCGGGACATTCGCATGACGCCCGCATAATCCTGCCACTGTTAACAAATCGCCCTGCCCGCAAAAGTGGCAGCATAAGCGCATCTGCCCGAATTACAGGCAGCAGATTCCGCAGTTTTCCGCGAGTCGTCACCTTGCCCTTACCGGTTTCGACTGGCACGATCGGTGCACTGATGTCGGTGGGGCATCGAAGCTACCTGGGGTGGGGCGTTCGTCGCGTGAAGAAGATCGAAGCGATCATCAAGCCGTTCAAGCTGGACGAGGTGAAGGAGGCGCTGCACGAAATCGGCGTGTCCGGCATCACCGTGACCGAGGCGAAGGGCTTCGGCCGGCAGAAGGGCCATACCGAATTGTATCGCGGCGCCGAATATGTCGTCGACTTCCTGCCGAAGGTGAAGCTGGAGGTGGTCGTCGAGGACGGGCTGGCCGAACGCGTGGTGGAGGCGATCGCCGCCGCCGCGCAGACCGGCCGCATCGGCGACGGCAAGATCTTCGTGATCCCGGTCGAAACCGCGCTGCGCATCCGTACCGGCGAACGCGATAACGAAGCGATCTGATCCCCTTTCCCATCGCTCCGTTGTCATCGGGGCGTGCCACTTACCGCGCCACTCCGGCGGCTCGCCGGGGCGACGCCCATGCAAGAGAGAGCAACATCATGGCGAACACGGCCGCAGACGTTCTGAAGAAGATCAAGGAAGAAGAGATCGAGTGGGTCGATCTGCGCTTCACCGATCCCAAGGGCAAGTGGCAGCACCTGACCATGGTCGCCTCGGTCATGGGCGAGGACGAGTGGACCGACGGCCTGATGTTCGACGGCAGCTCGATCGAGGGCTGGAAGGCGATCAACGAGTCGGACATGATCCTGAAGCCGGATCTGGACGCGGTGTACACCGATCCCTTCTCGGCCACCCCGATGCTGATCGTGTTCTGCGACATCGTCGAGCCGTCGACCGGCGAGGGCTATAGCCGCGACCCGCGCACGACCGCGAAGCGCGCCGAGGCCTATGTCGCCACCACCGGCATCGGCGACACCGTGTACGTCGGCCCGGAAGCCGAATTCTTCATGTTCGACGACGTCCGTTTCGACACGTCGTACAACCAGTCGTACTTCAAGATCGACGATATCGAGCTGCCGACCAACACCGGCCGCGAGTATGAAGGCGGCAACATGGCGCACCGTCCGCGCGCCAAGGGCGGCTATTTCCCGGTCGCGCCGGTCGACTCGGCGGTCGACATCCGTGGCGAGATGGTCTCGACGATGCTCGAAATGGGCCTGCCCTGCGACAAGCACCACCACGAGGTCGCCGCCGCGCAGCACGAGCTGGGCCTGACCTTCGGCACGCTGACCACCACCGCCGACCGCATGCAGATCTACAAGTATGTCGTGCACCAGGTCGCGCACGCCTATGGCAAGTCGGCGACCTTCATGCCGAAGCCGATCAAGGAGGACAACGGCTCGGGGATGCACACGCACTTCTCGATCTGGCAGGGCAAGGAGCCGCTGTTCGCGGGCAACGGCTATGCCGGCCTGTCGGATACCTGCCTGTACTTCATCGGCGGCATCATCAAGCATGCCAAGGCGATCAACGCCTTCACCAACCCGACCACCAACAGCTACAAGCGGCTGGTGCCGGGGTACGAGGCGCCGGTGCTGCTCGCCTATTCGGCGCGCAACCGCTCGGCGTCGTGCCGCATCCCGTACGGCACCGGCCCGAAGGCGAAGCGCGTCGAGGTCCGCTTCCCGGACGCGATGGCCAATCCGTATCTCGCCTATGCGGCGCTGCTGATGGCGGGTCTGGACGGCATCCAGAACAAGATCCATCCGGGCGAGGCGATGGACAAGAACCTGTACGACCTGCCGCCGGCCGAGCTGGCGCAGGTGCCGACCGTCTGCGCCTCGCTGCGTGAGGCGCTCGAGTCGCTGCAGGCCGACCACGACTTCCTGCTGAAGGGCGACGTGTTCACCAAGGATCAGATCGAGGCCTATGTCGAGCTGAAGTGGGCCGACGTCGCGCGCTGGGAAATGACCCCCAGCCCGGTCGAGTTCGACATGTACTACAGCGCGTGAGGCTGCCGCGCCGGCAGCCGGTGCAGGCAAGCCTGCAACCGCGCTGTCGGCCGGCCTCGCGGCGCGAGGACCGACGGCGCGGCTTCGCCGCGTCGCCACCTCGCCAGCAAGCGGGCGCCCCGTCACACGGGCGCCCTTTTCGCGTCCGTCGCGCAAAAGCCAAACCTCATCGCGCGAAAGCCCAAATAGACTCCCCTTCGCGCGCGACCGGCGTAGCATGCATGGCATCTGCCACCATGACGGTCCGTGCCAGCCGGGAGCCACATCCATGTTCGCCATCGCCGCCAACGACCGCTTCGCGCCCTTCTCGATCGTCGCCGTATCCGATGCGGGACGGCCGGAACCGACGTGGCGGACGATGTTCGGCTGGCCCGCCGACGATCCCCGCACCATCCCGCTCACCGCCCGCTCGCGTGCGCAGCGCAAGATCTGGGCGGCGCGGATGGATCAGGCGGTGTGCGGGTCGCAGCGCCCGGTGCTGCTGGTCGCCGATGGCCTGGGATGCGCCGCCAGCGCCTGGTGGGGACGCCTGTCGCCCAGCGACTATGTGTCGCGGATCGCCGGGGCCCTGCTCTTCGCGCCGCGCGGCCACGAACCGGCCGGCGACGGGGATCCCGACCTGTTCGCCTCCCCGCCCGCGCCGCTCCCCTTCCCCTCGGTGGTCATCCAGCCGCGCGACACCGCCGCGCGGGTCGATACGGCGATCGCCACCTGGGGCAGCCGCATCGTCGAGGGACATCGCGACCGCCATGTCGCGCGCGAGACGGGTGCCTGGCGCCAGGCGCAGCGGCTGTTCCTGCGCATGACGCAACAGGTCGCCGCCCATGAGGTCGATCGCGCGAAGGCGCTGATCGGGCGATAGCCGCCCGATCCGCGCCCCGTCACCCGATCAATAGTTCAGCGCGAGCCGCACACCGGCATAGCGACGATAATCGCGCGGCAGGATCGCCTGCGTCGCGATCCGGTTGCCGAAATTACCCGCCGTGTTGAGCAGCGAGGCGTAATAACGTTCGTCGAACAGGTTGTTGACGAATGCCGTCGCCTCCCACCGCCGGTCGTGCGACCGCACGCCCAGGCTGAGGTTGACGATCGTGAACGCCGGCTGGAACGTCTCGGGATCGCCGGCGACATAATACAGGCTGCTCTGATATTGCCCCGCGACCTGCGCGAAGCCGTCGATCCGGTCGGTCAGCGTCGGGGTATAGTCGATCGACCCCGACCCCTTCCATTGCGGCGCCTGCGGCGCGCGCGCGCCGCTCAGGTCGCGGCGCCCCGGCGAACCCGTACACCCCTGCGCGACCGTCTGGAGCGGATAGCATTGCGACACCGGGAACGACGTGTATTTCGCGTCGAGATACGTCACCCCCGCCCCGACGTTCAGATCCTGCCGCAGCCGCGCCGAGGTCTCGAACTCCAGCCCCTTGGTGTTGAAGCGGCCGACGTTGGTCAGGCGATAGGCGCTCGATCCGTCCGCGAACGTCTCGATCGTCTGCGCCTGAAGGTCGGTATAATCGGTGTCGAAATAGGTGACGTTGAAGGTCAGCCGCCGTTCGAGCAACTGCGCGCGCACGCCCAGTTCCTTGTCGCGCGACCGCTCCGGCCGCACCGGCCCGGCCAATGCGCGGTTGCGGTTGAAGCCGGTCGTCAGGTCATAGGTCTGCCCCTTGTACCCGGTCGAATAGCTGCCGAAGACCATCAGGTCGCGCGTCGCCTGATAATCGAGCCCCAGGTGATAGGTCGCGGCGGTGTCGCTGGCATGGCCGTCGAAATTGGTCGAGGCCAGCCGGTCCGCGAACGTATACTTGATCCGCTCGTTCTGGAGCCGTCCGCCGACCTGCGCGGTCAGCTTCGGCACGAATTCCCAGTCGATCTGCCCGAAGCCCGCGATCTGCCGCGATCCGGTTGTGCCGTACCAATTGGCCAGCGAGAAGACCGGCCCGCGCGCGAACGGGCGCTGGAACCCGGTGTTGGCGTAATAAAGGCCCAGCGCATAGCGGAACGCATCGTCGCCCGGCGACAACAACCGGATCTCCTGCGTGAACAACCGCGAGCGGAACGCGCCGATCTGCGTGTTGCGGCCCGCCGGCACCGTCGCCGACGTGTCGTCGACGTCGATCATGTCGTCCAGCCGGAACCGGTCATAGGACGTCAGGCCCAGGATGTTGATCTTGCCGATGTTGAAGTCGCTGCGCAGCAACGTCCCCCAGCCCGAAAACTTCGTGCGCGAGCGGTAGTTGTTGCTGATGTCCTGATTGTCGGCATCGATCGTGATGCCCGGCATCGTCACCGCCTGCGTCTGCCCGGCGATATTGCGCAGCAGCGCGTCACTCGCCATCCGGATGAACGGACGCCCGACCGTCGTGTTCCCGTTCAGATAGTTGCCCGACAGCGTGAAGGTCGCGTCGGGCGACGCCTTCCAGCGCAGCTTGGCGCGGGTATTCAGCGTCTCGCGTCCGTTCGATCGCTCGCCGTTGGCGCGGTTGACGACATTGCCGTCCCAGTCGGAATAACTGGCGGAGACGACGTAGCCGAGCGTGTCGCTGATCGGGCCGGTGACGCTGACGCCGCCCGCGCGCTCACGATCGCCGGTCGCCAGCGCATGGGCGCGGACGTGCAAGTCGTCGGTCGGCTGCACCGTCATGATCTTGATGAGCCCGGCCGAGGCGGCCTTGCCGTACAGCGTGCTCTGCGGCCCGCGCAGCACCTCGATCTGCGCGATATCCGGCAGGTCGGTATAGACGCGCGCCATGAACGGCATCGCCACGCCGTCGACGGTGATCGCGACGCTCGGCTCGACACCGATTCCGAACGCCAGCGTGCCGACGCCGCGCAGCGAGACGTTGGAGCTGACCGGCTGGTCGGCGGGGCGAATCACCAGCGACGGGCTCACCTTGCCCAGTTCCTGGAAGTTGCGCACGCCTTGCGCCTCCAGTTGCGCGGGCGTGATAACCTGCACGGCCAGCGGCACGTCCTGGATATTCTCGAAGCGCTTCTGCGCGGTCGTGGTGACGACGATCCCCGCCGTGGCCGGCTCTGCCGTCGACGCCTCCGCCGCGCCGACCGCCTCGGCCGTCCCGGCCGCGACGACGACGCCGTCGATCGCCTCGCCGCCCGCCGGCCGCTCCGCCGCCGCCGCACCAGTCGAGCTCAGTGCGATCATCATGACGCCGTAGCAAACCGTCGATTTTAGAAACACCATATCCGCCCCTGTTCCGTCTTCGTGACGGACAAAGGGTAAACACGCCGGATTTCGACCGGGTTAATCAGGCGATGAACAAGAAACGGCGCGCATCAGCCACACCCGGCGGAGAAGTTGACACTTCGTTGCGTCAGCGCCGCACGTCCAGTCCGTCATTCAGGAACGCGTCGACATCGGCCTGACGGAACAGCGCGGCATCGCCCGGCAGCGAATGCTTGAGTGCCGCGATCGCCAGTCCCGTCTCGGCCGCCGCCGCGATCCCCTGCCCCTGACGCAGCGCGTGGAGCACGCCGGCCGCGAAGGCATCGCCGCCGCCGATGCGGTCGACGATCCCCACCAGCAACGTCTCGGGCGTCTGCGCGGAATCATCTCGCGTATCGATCCGCGCCGACAGTCGATTGCGATCGACATGCTCGACATGCCGCGCGGTCGAGGCGATCGTCATCAGCCTCGGAAAGCGCGCGAACGCCGCCTCCGCCGCCGCGCGCCGCCGGTCCTCGCCCGCGCCCCCGAAATCGTCACGCCCCAGCAGCAAGGCGATATCGCGGTGGTTGCCGAACATCAGGTCCGCATGTTCGACGATCCGCGTCAGGATCGCGCGCGGATCGCCGTCCCAGCGCGCCCAGAGCTTGCCGCGCCAGTTGCCGTCGAACGACACCGCGATGCCGCGCGCGCTCGCCGCCGCGGCCGCCGCGATCGCGCTCTCGGCCGGCACCGGCCCCAGCGCGGGGGTGATTCCCGACAGGTGCAGCCGGTCGACGCCGTCCAGGATCGCATCCCAGTCCCACGCGCTCACCGGCGCCTCCGCGAACGACGAACCGGCGCGGTCGTAGATCACCTCGGTCGCGCGCATCCCCGCGCCGGAGGTGACGAAGTACAGGCCCATCCGCTCGCCGCCGGTCTGGATATGCCGTACGTCCACACCATGTCCGCGCAGCGTCGTGACCGCGCTGCGCCCCAGGTCGTTGTCGGGAACGCGGCTCGCCATCGCGACGTCATGCCCCAGCCGGGCGAGCTGCGTGACGACGTTCGCCTCCGCGCCCGCCACCCACACGTCGAAGCGCGGGCTCTGCATCAGCAGTTCGCGCCCCGGGGGCGAGAGCCGCAGCATGATCTCGCCAAACGCCAGAAACGTCCCCATCACCCCTGCTCCACCAGTGCGGCCAGCGTCGCGCGCTCGCCTTCGTCCGCGTGCCAGCGCGCCGCGAACGTCCCGTCGTCACCGAACAGCGCCTCGACCATCCCGCGCGCATCGTTCCCGCGCCACAGGGCGGCCAGTTCGTCGCCCATCGGGTCGTTGACCGGCCCCGCCTGCCCGCGCAGGTGCCGCAGCCAGCCCGCCAGCGCGGCCAGCGTCGCGGGGCTCTCGACGCCCCGTGCGCGATTGATCGTCAGCGGCTCCAGCCAGCGCGGCCCGACCTTCTGCGATCCGTCGCTGGCGATCTGCGCCAGCCGGTGCGCCAGCGACGGATTGGCGAAGCGCGCCAGCAGCGCGTCGGCATAGCCGTCCAGATCCTGCCCCGGCGCGGGGTCCAGGCTCGCCGCCGCCTCCCGCCGCATCAACCGCTCGACGACCGTGCGCACCGCCGGATCCGCGACCGCCTGGTGGACGAACTCATGCCCGGCGCCCAGCCCCAGATAGGCGAGCGCCGAATGCGCGCCATTCAGCATCCGCAGCTTGGCGGTCTCATACGGGCGGACGTCCGCCACGAATTGCGCGCCGCCGGCATCCCAGCGCGGGCGGTCGGCGGCGAAGCGATCCTCGATCACCCATTGCCGGAACGGCTCGGTGACGACCGCGCCCGCGTCGCGCAGGCCGATCCGCGCCTCCAGCCGGTCGAGATCGTCCGGCGCGGTCGCCGGCACGATCCGGTCGACCATCGTCGACGGACACGCCCAGTCGCGCTCGAACCACGCCAGCGCCTCACTGGACAACAGCGACGCCACACCGTCACGCAGCACATGGCCGTTGTCGGTCATATTGTCGCAGCTGACCAGCGTCATCGGCCCCGCGCCCGCCGCATGACGATCGCGCACCGCCCGCGACAGATAATGGTAGATCGTGCCGCCTGCCGCCTCGACCGAGGCGCCGTCGATCCCGCCACCTGGCAGGCGGTGATAGCCCTTCTCGGTCACGGTCAGCGTCACGATCCGCGTTGCGGGCGCGGCCAGCGCGGCGGCGACCGCCATCGGATCGCGCGGCGCGACCAGCACCTCGCGCACCGCCTCGATCAACCGCACCCGCTCGCCCTCGGCATCGCGGGTCGCGACCGTGTACAGCCCGTCCTGCGGCGCGAGCTGGTCGTGGACCTGCGCCGAGCGCAGCGAGACGGCGGTGATCCCCCAGTCGCGATCGCCCGCCGCCATCGCATCGTCGGTATAGACCGCCTGATGCGCGCGGTGGAACGCGCCGATCCCCAGGTGGACGATCCCGCGCGCCTGCCCCTGCCGCTCGTAACCGGCCTGCGCGACCTCGCCGGACAGTCGGTCGCGCGTCGCCTCCGACAGCCTCACAGCCTGTACGCCCGGCGCACCAGCCCGCTGGTCAGCTCATGCGCCAGCTCGACCGCTTCCCAGTCCTCGATGCGATGTTCCGCGACCAGCCGCGCCAGGAACGCGCAGTCGACGCGCCGCGCGACGTCGTGCCGCGCCGGGATCGACAGGAACGCGCGCGTGTCGTCGTTGAAGCCGACGGTGTTGTAGAAGCCCGCCGTCTCGGTCGTCAGCTCACGGAAGCGCCGCATTCCCTCCGGCGAATCGTGGAACCACCATGCCGGCCCCAGCTTCAGGCACGGATAATGGCCCGCCAGCGGGGCGAGTTCGCGCGCATAGACGCTCTCGTCCAGCGTGAAGAGGATGATGGTCAGGTCGCGCTCCGTGCCGACCACGTCCAGCATCGGCTTCAACGCCTGCACATATTCGGTCCGCAGCGGAATGTCCGCGCCCTTGTCGCGGCCGTGGCTGGCGAACAGTCCGGCATTGTGGTTGCGGAAGCTGCCGGGATGGATCTGCATCACCATCCCGTCCTCGACGCTCATCTTCGCCATCTCGGTCAGCATCTGCGCGCGGAACAGCTCCGCATCGTCGGCGTCCCACGTGCCGCCGACGATCCGCGCGAACAGCGCCTCGCATTCCGCCGTGGACAGGTTGGCGGTGCGCGCGGTCGGATGGCCGTGATCGGTCGCGGTCGCGCCGGCCGCGCGGAAATCGGCGCGGCGCTTCCGATGCGCGGCGAGATAGCCGGACCAGCTATGGACGTCCTCGCCGGTCAGCTCTGCGAACGTAGCGAGCGCGCCCGCGAACTGCTCATGCTCGACGTCGATCACGCCGTCGGGGCGATAGGTGGTGACGACCCGCCCGCCCCAGCCCGAGGCACGGATCGCGTGATGCGCGTCGAGCCTGTCATGCGCGCCCTCGGTCGTGGCGAGGAAGTCGATGCGGAAGCGGTCGAACAGCGCGCGCGGGCGATAGGCGTCGCTCGCCAGCGCGTCGGTGATCGTGTCGTAATACAGGTCGGCGGTCCCGGCATCCAGCCGGACGTCGAACCCGAACACCTCGGCGAACACATGGTCCAGCCACATCCGCGACGGCGTGCCGCGAAACAGGTGATAGTTCCCCGCGAACACCCGCCACGCCGCGCGCGGATCGGTCGCGGGCACGCCACCGCGACGCGGGATCGCCAGATCGTCCAGCGCGACGCCCTGCGAGTACAGCATCCGGAACACATAATGGTCGGGCGCGAGCAGCAGGGTGGTCGCATTCTCCCACTTGGCGTCGGTCGCGAACCATGTCGGATCGGTATGGCCGTGCGGGCTGACGATCGGCAGCGCGCCGATCTCCTTATAGAGCGTCCTCGCGATCCCGCGCGTCGTCGGGTCGGCGGGGAACAGACGGTCGGGATTGAGGTCCAGCGGAGTCGCCATCGTCAGTTCGCCCTTCCGTATGCCAGCCCGCGCTCCAGCCCGCGCAACTCCGCCAGTCCGCGCATCCGCCCGAGCAGCGAATAGCCCGGATTGGTCAGCTTGTTCAGGTCGTCGATCATCTGGTGCCCGTGATCGGGGCGCATCACGATCGAGCGCCCCTCGCGCCGCTGGAGCGCGACGACCTCGGCCACCACCGAGGTCATTTCCGCGCTGCCCTCCAGATGCGCCGCCTCGTGGAACGCGCCGTCCGGCTCGCGCTGCACGCTGCGCAGGTGCAGGAAGCCGATCCGCTCACCCAGCCGCCGGACCATGCCCGGCAAATCGTTGTCGGCGCGCACCCCGAACGATCCGGTGCAGAAACACAGGCCGTTCGCCATGCTCGGCACCGCCGCGAACAGCGCGGTCACGTCCGCCTCGGTGCTCACCATGCGCGGCAGGCCGAAGATCGGGAACGGCGGATCGTCGGGGTGGACGACCAACCGGATGCCGCATTCCTCCGCGACCGGGCACATCGCCTCCAGAAAGGCGATATGGTTGGCGCGCAACTGGTCCGGGCCGGTGTCGGCATAGCCGTTGATCGCGTCGAGGAACTGCGCGGAGGTGAAACTCTCCTCGCTGCCCGGCAGCCCGGCGATGATCGTCCGCTCCAGCCGCCCCCGCGCCTCGTCGTCCATGCCGGCGAACCGCCGCGCGGCGCGCTCCACCACCTCGGGCGCATAATCCGCCTCGGCGCCCGGCCGCTTCAGGATATGCAGGTCATAGGCCGCGACCGCCTCCAGCTCGAAGCGCAGCGCACGCGCGCCATCGGGCAGTTCCCACGCCAGATCGGTACGCGTCCAGTCGAGCAGCGGCATGAAATTGTAGGTGACGATCGTCACCCCCTCCGCCGCCAGGTTGCGCAGCGTCGCGGCATAATGGTCGAACAGCCGGTCGCGGTTCGGCGCGGCGGTCTTGATCCCCTCGTGCACCGGCACGCTCTCGACCGTGGTCCAGCCCAGCCCCGCCGCCGCGATCAGCGCGCGGTGCGCGGCGATGTCCTCGCGCGGCCAGACCATGCCGTTGGGAATATGGTGAAGCGCGGTGACCACCTCGGTCGCGCCCGCCTGCCGGATATGCGCCAGCGGCACCGGATCGCGCGGCCCGAACCAGCGCATCGCCTGCGTCATCAACACGTCCGTCACCCTCCCCGACATTCTCTCGACCGCGCGTGTTAGCGATAACATCACACGATGCAAGCAGACTGGCCTTGCCCGGCGGCCGCTTGGGCGGGATACCCGCTCCGGCCGTCACACCCGGCGGCATGGCACAGGGTCGGACAGGATGATAGCCGCCAACCATCCGTCGCACGCCGGAGCGCGCGCATGATCCGCCATGTCGCGATCGTCGGCGGCGGTTTTTCGGGGGCGCTCCTCGCCATCAACCTGCTCCGCCATGACGGCCCGCGCGCGACCCTGATCGAGCGTCGCGCCGCGCAGCTCGGGCGCGGCGTCGCCTATAGCGCGGCGCATGAGGAGCATCTGCTCAACGTCCGCGCCGGCAACATGAGCGCGCTGCCCGACGACGCCGATCATTTCGTCCGCTGGCTGACCCGCAACGCGCTGGGCGACCGCACCACCTTCGTCCCCCGCCGCGTCTATGGCCGCTACCTGCGCGAGATGCTGGAGGACGCCGCCGCCACGCATCCGCATCGCCTGACCCTGATCGAGGACGAGGTCCGCGCCGCAACCCGCGACGGCGCACTGACGCTGGGCGGCGGCGGGCGACTGGCGGCGGATGCGGTCGTGCTGGCGCTCGGCAACCTTCCCCCGCACACCCCGCCGGGCCTCGCTCCAGCGACGCTGCCGCCGGGCGTCTATCGCGGCGATCCATGGGCGGGGGACATCGCGGAGGGGCTGACCGACGAGGATATCGTCGTCCTGGTCGGCAGCGGACTGACCGCGGTCGACGCCGCGCTGCTGCTCGATTCGAGCGGCTTCGGCGGACGCATCCTTGCCGTGTCGCGGCGTGGCCTGGCCCCGCGCCGCCACGCCGATGGCCCCGCCCGCCCCGGCCTGTCGGAGCGTCCCGCCGCCACGCTCTCGGCGCTGCTCCGCCACGTCCGCACCCGCGCCGACACGATCGGCTGGCGTGCGGCGGTCGACGAACTGCGCCCCGTGACGCAGATGATGTGGGGTGCCGCCGACGCCACGACCCGCGCGCGCTTCCTGCGCCACCTCCGCCCGTGGTGGGACGTCCACCGCCACCGCCTCGCCCCCGCCATCGCCGACCGGATCGACGCGCTGACCGCCAGCGGCCGGCTGGAGATCGCCGCCGGCAAACTGATCGCCGCGCACGCCGACGGCACGCACACGCTGCTCGACTGGCGACCGCGCGACGGCACGCAACCCCGTCGCACCCGCGCCGCGCGAATCGTCAATTGCACCGGGCCGCAGGGCGACCTGCTCCGTTCCACCGAACCGCTGATCCGGCAGCTGCTCGCCGACCGGCTGATCCGCCCCGACGATCTGCGCATCGGGCTGGACGTCGATGCACAGTCGCGGGTGGTGGCCGCCGATGGTCATGTGATCGACACGCTCTATTGCATCGGCCCGATGACGCGCGGCGGCTTGTGGGAAGTCGTCGCCGTCCCCGACATCCGGCAACAGAATTTCACTCTCGCGCGCCGTCTCGCCAACGCGCAATGGGTGGGGGGCGAGGGACTCTGACGCGAAACCAGTTGCGTCCCATTCATGGTAGCGCTACCTAATCGCCGAAGGGCGGGCAGAGACCCGCCGCACGAATCCTGAGAGGAGCCGAAACGATGCGCCGCACCCATGTTGCCCGCCGCCTGTTGCCGGTGCTCGCCGCGCTGCCATTGATCGCGTGCGGCGAACGTGCCACCACCGCCGGCAATGCCGCCACCGCCAATACGGCCGCGGCGACGACCGCCGGCACCGGGCCGCTGGCCAAGGACGGTCGCCACTATCTGTCGCAGCCGCTCGTCACCGATTTCTACACCGCCGACCCCTCCGCGCACGTCTTCGACGGCAAGCTCTATATCTACCCCAGCCACGACATCGACGGTTCGGCGAAGGAAGACGATCTCGGCGGCCATTTCGAGATGCGCGACTATCGCGTGCTCAGCATGGACGAACCCGGCGGCAAGGTGACGGCGCACTCGGTCGCGCTCGATGTCAAGGACGTGCCCTGGGCCGACAAGCAGATGTGGGCCCCCGACGCCGCCTACAAGAACGGCACCTATTACCTCTATTTCCCGGCCAAGGATAAGGCGGGCGCGTTCCGCATCGGCGTCGCCACCTCGAAATCGCCGGTCGGCCCGTTCAAGGCCGAGCCGAAGCCGATCACCGGCAGCTTCTCGATCGACCCGGCGGTGTTCACCGACACCGACGGCAAGAGCTATATGTATTTCGGCGGCATCTGGGGCGGCCAGCTTCAGCGCAACACCACCGGCACCTACGATCCGAACGGCTCGAAGACCGATCTGGGCGCCGACGACAAGCCGGCGCTGACCCCGAAGGTCGCGCCGATGGCCGCCGACATGAAGGAGTTCGCCGCCAGGCCCCGCGACGTCGTGATCCTCGACGAAAAGGGCAAGCCGCTGCTCGGCGGCGACCACGACCGGCGCTTCTTCGAGGCGTCGTGGATGCACAAGTACAAGGGCAAATATTACTTCAGCTATTCGACCGGCGACACGCATTATCTGGTCTATGCGGTCGGCGACTCCCCGTTCGGTCCCTTCACCTACAAGGGCCGGATCCTGGAGCCGGTCGAAGGCTGGACGACGCATCATTCGATCGTCGAGTGGAAGGGCAAGTGGTGGCTGTTCTACGCCGACACGCAGCTGTCCGGCCAGACGCGCCTGCGCAACGTCAAGATGACCGAGCTGCACTACAATCCCGACGGCACGATCCAGACCATCGACCCGTTCGTGAAGTGATGGGGGCGATGGAGCGCCCCTCCTACCGCCCCGGCGGACGCCGGGGTGGCAGCAGTGGCGGGCGCCCCCCTCCACCACCCGTCACCCCGGCGAAGGCCGGGGTCCAGTTGGGGGACGCCTCAGCATCTCACGGGCGGCCCGCCACTGGACCCCGGCCTCCGCCGGGGTGACGGCGGAAGGGAAGCCCGCCCTTCGTCCCACCACGCCGCACCACATCACAAAGGCCTGACCATGTTCCTCGGCATCGACATCGGCACCTCGGGCGTGAAGGCGGTGGTGATCGACCGCGATGGCGCGATCGCCGCGCAGGCGACCGCCGCGCTCACCGTCCAGCGCCCGCACCCGCTATGGTCCGAACAGGATCCGGACGCCTGGTGGCAGGCGACCGACGCCGCCGTCCGCGCGCTGCCCGCCGACGTCCGCCGTGCTGTGCGCGGCATCGGCATCGCCGGTCAGATGCACGGCGCGACGCTGCTCGGTGCCGACGACCGCCCTCTGCGCCCCGCGATCCTGTGGAACGACGGCCGCTCCTTCGCCGAATGCGAGGAACTGGAACGCGCCGTTCCGACTCTGCGCGACACCGCCGCGAACATCGCGATGCCCGGCTTCACCGCGCCCAAGCTCCTCTGGGTCAGGCATCACGAACCCGATACGTTCGCCGCGATCCGCACCGTCCTGTTGCCGAAGGATCACGTTCGGCTGCTGATGACCGGCGAGAAGGCGTCCGACGTCTCCGACGCCGCCGGAACCCTGTGGCTCGACGTCGCCAAGCGCGACTGGTCGGACAACCTGCTCGCCGCCACCGGCCTCACCCGCGACCAGATGCCGCGCGCGGTCGAGGGCAGCGACGTCACCGGCACGCTCCGCCGCGAGATCGCCGACAGCTGGGGCATGGACGCCGTCCCGGTTGCTGGCGGCGGCGGCGACAATGCCGCCGGGGCTGCCGGGATCGGCGTCGTCCGCGACGGCGACGCGCTTCTGTCGCTCGGCACCTCCGGCGTGATCTTCGTCGCCACCGACACGCTGCGCGCCAACCCCGCCGCCGCCGTCCACGCCTTCTGCCATTGTATCCCCGGCATGTGGCACCAGATGGCGGTCCATCTCTCCGCCGCCGTCTGCGTCGACTGGGTCGCGCGGCTGATCGGCGCGCCCGGCGCGGCGGACGTCTTCGCGCGCGCCGAACAGGCCGGGCCCGGCAATGGCCCCGAACTCTTCCTCCCCTATCTGTCGGGCGAGCGTACCCCGCACAACAACGCGCAGGTACGCGGCGGCTTCCTCCACCTCGACCACGACACCACGCCCGAGCGGCTGGCGCAGGCGGTGCTGGAGGGCGTCGCCTTCGCGCTCGCCGATGGCGTCCGCGTGCTGCGCGAGTCCGGCACGAAGGTCGAACGCCTCTCGGTCATCGGCGGCGGCGCCCGCTCGCGCTATTGGGGCGAGACGCTCGCCGCCGCGCTCGAGGTCGAACTGGCCTATCTCAAGGGCGGCGAAGTCGGCCCCGCGATGGGGGCCGCACGCCTCGCGCAGCTCGCGGTCGACGGCGGCACCCCCGCCGAGGTCTGCGTCGCCCCGCCCGTCAGCCACATCATCACCCCCGAATCGTCGCTGGTCGACCGGCTCGCCCCCAAGCGCGCCGCCTTCCGCGCCGCCTATCCCCGCATCAAGCCCTAAAAGGAGCACAGCCCCCATGAGCACCGACTTCTTCGCCGACATCCCGCAGATCAAATATGAGGGCCCCGAAACCACCAACGAACTCGCCTATCGTTTCTACGACAAGGACCGGGTCGTCCTCGGCAAGCGGATGGAGGACCACCTCCGCTTCGCCGCCTGCTTCTGGCACACCTTCTGCTGGCCGGGCTCCGACGTCTTCGGCGGCGGCACCTTCAACCGCCCGTGGCACGCCGGCGCCAACGACAGCGCGGCGGCGGCGCAGAAGCGCGAGGTCGCGTTCGACTTCTTCACGAAGCTCGACGTGCCCTATTATTGCTTCCACGACGTCGATGTGATGGCCGACGCGAACGGCGTCGCCGAACATCGCCGCTACTTCGCCGAGGCGGTCGACCATCTGGAGAAGCTCCAGGCGTCGTCGGGCCGCAAGCTGCTGTGGGGCACCGCCAACCTCTTCGGCAACCCGCGCTTCGCCGCCGGTGGCGCGACCAACCCGGACCCGGAAGTCTATGCGTTCGGCGCGATGCAGGTCCGCGACGCGCTGGAGGCGACGCACCGCCTCGGCGGCAGCAACTATGTCCTCTGGGGCGGTCGCGAGGGTTATGAGACGCTCGCCAACACCGACCTGAAGCGCGAGCTCGACAATCTCGGCCGCTTCCTCACGCTGGTCGTCGAGCACAAGCACAAGATCGGCTTCGACGGTACGATCCTGATCGAGCCGAAGCCGCACGAGCCGACCAAGCATCAGTACGACTTCGACACCGCCACCGTGTACGGCTTCCTGAAGAAGTACGGGCTGGAGAATGAGGTCAAGGTCAACATCGAGGCCAACCACGCCACGCTCGCGGGCCATACGTTCGAACATGAGATCGCGATGGCCGGCGCGCTCGGCATCTTCGGCTCGATCGACGCCAATCGCGGCGATCACCAGAACGGCTGGGACACCGATCAATTCCCGAACTCGGTCGAGGAACTGACGCTGGCGATGCTGGAGATCATCCGTGCGGGCGGCTTCACCACCGGCGGCTTCAACTTCGACGCCAAGGTCCGCCGCCAGTCGATGGACGCGGTCGATCTGTTCTACGGCCATGTCGGCGGCATCGACGTCGTCGCCAAGGGCCTGCTCAACGCCGCCGCGCTGATCGAGGACGGTCGCCTCGACGCGATCAAGGCCGAACGTTACGCCGGCTGGGAGGCGGACTTCGGCCAGCAGGTGTCGCGCCTCGACCTCGCCGGGATCGCCGATCTGGCGGAAAGCGCCGACGTCAATCCGCGCCCGCGCTCGGGCCGTCAGGAGCGGATCGAGAACATCGTCAACCGCTTCATCTGATATCCATGCGCGCCCCCGGAAACAGGCTGCGAATGCCATGACCGGGGGTGTTTTCGTGTGCGATTGATGACGCGCGATCGGCCGCGCGGGGTTGCGAAAGCCGCCCCGGCGGCCTATTTAATGTCGGACTAATTCCATCACCGAAGGACGATCATGATCGACGGAGCGATGCTCATCGGCGCCGAGGCGCGTCAGGCTGACAAGCGGTTCACCTCGGTCGATCCGTCGACCGGCGCGACGCTGACGCCTGATTTCTCTTCCGCCGGTCCCGATGCGGTCGACGCCGCCTGCGCGCTGGCGGCCGAGGCGTTCCCGACATTCGCCGCGACCGATCCGGAGGCACGCGCCGCCTTCCTTGAAGGAATCACCGAGGAAATCCTGGCACTTGGCGACGATCTGATCGTCCGCGCGATGCAGGAAAGCGGCCTGCCGCGCGCCCGTCTCGAGGGCGAGCGTGGCCGCACCGTGGGGCAGCTCAAGCTGTTCGCGCAGGTCGTACGGCAGGGCGACTGGCTCGACGCGACGATCGACCCCGCGATGCCCGACCGCCAGCCGCTGCCGCGCCCTGATCTCCGCCGCATGAACGTCGCGCTCGGCCCCGTCGCGGTGTTCGGCGCGTCGAACTTCCCGCTCGCCTTCTCGGTCGCGGGCGGCGACACCGCCTCCGCGCTCGCGGCGGGCTGCCCGGTCGTGGTGAAGGGCCACCCCGCCCACCCCGGCACCGGCGAACTGGTGGCACGCGCCATCGCCAAGGCGGTCGAAAAGGCCGGCCTCCCGGCGGGCACCTTCTCCTATCTGCCGGGTGAAACCAACGAATTGGGCGGCGCGATCGTCCGCGACCCGCGCATCAAGGCGGTCGGCTTCACCGGCTCGCGCGGCGGTGGCATGGCGCTGATGAAGATCGCCGCCGAGCGTGACGAGCCGATCCCGGTCTATGCCGAAATGTCGGCGATCAACCCGGTCGTCATCATGCCGCACGCGCTCGAAGCACGCGGCGCGGCGCTGGCCCCGGCGTACGTCCAGTCGCTGACGATGGGCGCGGGCCAGTTCTGCACCAACCCCGGCCTCGTCCTCGCGATCGCCGGCCCGGCGCTCGACGCCTTCGTCGAAGCCGCCGGCGCTGCGCTGACCGACAGCGCGCCCAGCACGATGTTGACCCCGGGCATCCACGCCAGCTTCGAAAAGGGCGTCGAGGCGCTCGCCGCGCATTCGGCGGTCACGACCGTCGCCCGCGGCAAGGTCGGTGAGGGCGTCAATCAGGCGGTCGGCGCGCTGTTCCGCACCGATGCCGACGCCTTCCTCGCCGATCGCGCGCTGGGCCATGAAGTGTTCGGCTCGTCGTCGATCGTCGTCGCCTGCCGCGATCTGGCCGAGGTCAAGAAGGTCATCGCCAGCCTCGAGGGTCAGCTGACCGCGACGCTCCAGATCGATGCCGAGGACGAAGCCGATGCGAAGGCGCTGATCCCGGTCCTCGCCGACCGCGTCGGCCGGATCCTCGTCAACGGCTGGCCGACCGGCGTCGAAGTCGCCCCGGCAATGGTCCACGGCGGTCCGTTCCCCGCCACCAGCGACGGCCGCACCACCTCGGTCGGCACCGGCGCGATCTACCGCTTCCTGCGCCCGGTCAGCCTCCAGAACCTGCCCGCCAGCCTGCTGCCGGACGCGGTGGCGGACACGAACCCCTGGGGCATCGCCCGCCGCATCGACGGCAAGCGCGAGGCCTCGCCCCGGTAATCGTTGCGGTTGTTTCGGGTACGGAAGGGCGGTCCTGCGGGGCCGCCCTTTTCTGTCCCTTATACCCATCTGACGCTGCCGACGAAGAGGAACAGGGTAAGTGCGGGGGTCGAGGCGACA
>NZ_LDTB01000076.1 GCF_001476895.1 Sphingomonas endophytica
CAGCGCCTCGGCCGCGATCGCGCGCACGCGATCCTCGTCGTCCAGCACCAGCACCGTGCGCCCCGCCACGGACATCGACGGGGGGGGCTGTGCCGGCTCCGCCGCCGTCGCCGCGACGCGCGCCGCACGCGGCAGGAATACGCTGACCACCGTCCCCTGCCCCTCGACGCTTTCGATCCGTACCCCGCCGCCCGATTGCTTGGCGAAGCCATAGACCTGCGCCAGCCCCAGTCCGGAACCCTTGCCGACCTCCTTGGTGGTGAAGAACGGCTCGAACACGCGTGCCAGCACCGCCTCCGACATGCCGGTGCCGGTATCGGTCACCGCGACGCGCACGTAGTCGCCGGGCGGCGGCTCCTCGGGGGATCCCGGCGCGTCGCAGGTGACGTTGGCGGTGGAGACGGTCAGCGTGCCGCCGCCGGGCATGGCGTCGCGCGCGTTGATCGCCAGGTTGAGGATGATCAGCTCGATCTGCGTCGGATCGACCAGCGCGGGCCACACTTCCGCGTCCAGCCGCGTCGCGATCGCGATCGACCGTCCCAGGGTGCTGGCCAGCAACTCGGTCAGCCCGCCGACCGTCTCGTTCAGGTCGACCACCTTGGCCTCCAGCCGCTGACGGCGCGAGAAGGCCAGCAATTGCGAGGTCAGCGTCGCGCCCCGCTCGGCGGCGATGCGGACATGCTCCAGCCGCTGCCGGACGCGTTCGTCCTGCGCGGCCGCGGTCAGCGCATCGACATTGCCCAGCACGACCGTCAGCAGATTGTTGAAATCGTGCGCGACGCCCGACGTCAATTGCCCGATCGCCTCCAGCCGCTGCATCTGGTGCAGCGTTTCCTCGACCCGCTCGCGTTCGGCGATCTGACGCGTCAGCTCGGCGGTCCGCTCCGCCACGCGCGCCTCCAGCCGCTCGCCCGCCAGATGCGCCTCGGTGACGTCGATCGCGCAGCTGGTATAGCCCTGGAAGGTCTCACCGACGAAACGCGGGCGCGCCTCGACGTGGAACCAGCGCTCCTCGCCATTATCGGTCATCAGCGGATAGTCGCCGTCCGCTCCGGCCGCGTGGCGCAACCACCCGTCCGCCTGCAGGGCGGATGGATCGTGGAAGCCCGGCCGCAGCAGATCCTGCCAGCCCCGTTCGACGATCCGTTCGACCGGCACGCCCAGGATCGTCTCGAACCCCTTGCTGGCGAAGGACACCCGCCCGTCCGGCTCGGTCATCCACACCAGCGCCGGCAGGCTGTCGGCGATCAGGCGGAACCGCTCCTCGCTCTCGCGGCGCGCCTCCGCCTGCAACTTGCGGGCGGTCACGTCGACCAGCGTGCCGATCACGCGGACGCAGCGATCCGCCTCGAAGATGCCGCGTCCCCGTGTCAGCAACCAGCGCATGTCCGCGCCGGCGGCCGGGAGCACGCGATATTCGACGTCGAAGCGCGCGCGCACCACCGGATCGATCGTCGCCTGGAACGACGCGCTCATCGCCGGACGGTCCTCGGGATGGATCAGGGTGACGAACCCGGCCAGCGACTGCGGCGACACGTCCGCCGGCAGATTCAGCATCGTCAGCCCGCGTTGCGAACAATGGAAGCGGTCGGCGCGCATGTCATAGTCCCACGTCGCCACCTCCCCGGCCTCGGTCGCCTGTTCCAGAAAGGCGCGGCTTCGCGCCAGCGCCACCTCGGCATGATGGCGCTCGGTGCGATCGATGCCCTCGATGAAGATCGAGGTCACGACATTCCGCTCGTCGACGATCGGCTGGCAGACGAAGTCGATCCAATAATCGCGCGTGACGCCGGGGGTGCCGGTCGGCAACCTGACGGGCATGTCGGTCCCATGGAACGGCTCGCGGGTGCGCACCACCTCGTCCAGCCGGGCGATGAAGCCCTGCGCCGCGACCTCCGGCAACACCTCGGCATAGCGTCGCCCGACCAGCGGACGGTCGCCGGTCATCCGGCGATAGGTCAGGTTGGCCAGCTCGATCACATAGTCCGGGACGCGCAGGACCGCGATGAAGCCCGGCGTATGATCGAACATCTGCCGCAGCCGGCCGCGCTCGTCCGCCAGCCGTTCGACGGTCTGCATCCGCTCCGTCATGTCGGAGATGATGCCCAGCACGCCGCCCACGCTGCCGTCGTCCAGCATCACCGCCGACAGCGACAGGTCGAAATGCAGCGCGATATGCTGCCCGTCACGCTCGATGTCGAACCGGCGGTTGCTGGCCGACAGCGTCTCGGAGGTTTCGAAGACGCGGTCGACCATCGCCGCGACCTCGGTCCAGGCGCGGTGCCAGCGCACGTCGGCGGGCTGCGCCAGCGCGGCGGGATGCCGGTCGTGCAACAGCGTGGAATAGGCGTCGTTATAGAAGACCAGCCGCTCCGCGCCCCAGAACAGCACGATCTGCGCTCCCGCCGGCAACAACAGGCGCAGCGTGTCGTGCAAGGCGCGCGGCCAGTGCTCCGGCGGGCCCAGCGGCGACCGCGACCAGTCTGCGTCCCGCAGCAGCCGTCCGACCTCTCCTCCACGCGCGAACGGCGATTCGGCCCGGGACGCGGAAGAAAATGGCAAGTTCATCGACAGCCGGTCTAATACAGGCTGCGAATTTGGAACAGTTGGCAAAGCCGGAATTTCATCGGTATCCCGGCGGTCATGAACCCGGCCTTCCGCTCCATTCACCACCACGGCCTCTTGCGGGTCGCCGCCGCGACACCGCTGGCGACCGTCGGTGATCCGGCCGCGAACGCGGCGGCGACGATCGCGATCGCGCGACAGGCGGATGAGGCGGCGGTCGATCTGGTCGTCTTTCCCGAACTGAACCTCAGCAGTTACGCCATCGACGACCTGCACCTGCAATCCGCCCTGCAGCGCGCGACCCTGCAGGCGGTGGCGGCGGTCGCGGCGGCGAGCGCCGATCTGCGCCCGGTGCTGCTGGTCGGCGCCGCACTGGAGCGTGGCGGCCGGCTGTACAATTGCGCCATCGCCATCGCGCGCGGCCGCGTGCTGGGCGTGGTGCCGAAGACCTTCCTCCCCAATTATCGCGAATATTACGAGAAGCGCTGGTTCGCGAGCGGCATGGGCCTCGCCGGCCTGACGATGGCGCTGAACGGCGAAGAAGTCCCGTTCGGCGCCGACCTGATCTTCGCCGCCAGCGACCTGCCGCACTTCGTCTTCCATGCGGAAATCTGCGAGGATTACTGGGCGCCCACCCCGCCCTCGACCCACGGCGCGCTGGCGGGGGCGCTGATCTGCGCGAACCTGTCCGCCTCCAACGTCGTTATCGGCAAGTCGCGGGAGCGGATGATGCTGTCCGCCTCGCAATCCGCGCGCGCCGCCTGCGCCTATGTCTATTCCGCCGCCGGGCCGGGGGAGAGCACCACCGACCTCGCATGGGATGGTCAGGGGACGATCCACGAACTCGGCGAACTGCTGGCGCAGTCGGAACGATTCTCGCACGACCCCGGTCTGATCATCGCCGACGTGGATGCCGAACGGCTGGTGCAGGAACGGCTGCGCAACGGCACCTTCAATGACGCCGCGATCCACGCCGGTCACCCTGAAACCCGCTTCCGCCGCATCGCCTTCGCGCACCGGCCCGACTTCGCCGACGTCGGCCTCCACCGCGAGCTACGCCGCTTCCCGTTCGTACCCAACACGCCCGGCAAGCTGGACGAGGATTGCTACGAAGCCTTCAACATTCAGGTCGAGGGGATCGCCAAGCGCCTCGTCGCCGCGCGCGCGAAGCGACTGGTGATCGGCGTGTCGGGCGGGCTGGACAGCACCCATGCGCTGATCGTCGCCGCCAAGGCGCTCGACCGGCTCGACCGCCCACGCACCGACATCCTCGGCATCACCATGCCAGGCTTCGCGACCAGCGAGGGGACGAAGGGCAATGCGTGGAAGCTGATGCGCGCGCTCGGCATCACCGCCGAGGAGATCGACATCCGCCCCGCCGCGACGCGGATGCTGGAGGACATGGGCCATCCGTTCGGGCGCGGCGAGCCGGTCTATGACGTCACGTTCGAGAATGTGCAGGCGGGGCTGCGCACCGATTATCTGTTCCGCATCGCCAACCAGCGCGACGGGATCGTCGTCGGCACCGGCGACCTCAGCGAACTGGCGCTCGGCTGGTGCACCTATGGCGTCGGCGACCAGATGAGCCATTACGCCGTCAACGCGGGCGTGCCCAAGACGCTGATCCAGTTCCTGATCCGCTGGGCGATCGGCACCGATCAATATGATCGCGAAACCGACGCGGTGCTGGAAGCGATCCTGGGTCAGGAGATCAGCCCCGAACTGGTCCCCGGCGAGGAGATGCAGAGCACCGAGAGCAAGATCGGTCCATACGCGCTCAACGACTTCTTCGCGCATTACGTGATCCGCCACGGCCTCGCGCCCTCGAAGATCGCCTTCCTCGCCTGGCACGCATGGCACGACGCCAGCGCGGGCCGCTGGCCGCTCGGTTATCCGGAGACGGCCCGCACCGCCTATGATCTGGAGACGATCAGGACGTGGCTGGAACGCTTTCTCGTGCGCTTCTTCCAGACCAGCCAGTTCAAGCGGTCGGCGATCCCCAACGGGCCGAAGGTATCGGCCGGCGGCGCACTGTCCCCACGCGGCGACTGGCGCGCGCCCTCTGACGGCACGGCTGCGGCGTGGCTGGCGGAACTGGCGGTCAATGGCCCCTGACCAGCGATCTGTCCTACGGCACGCGACCGGTGATATGATCCGTTCGGCTCTTTGACATCGTCGGTCTCAACATTCGCCTTGCCCCCGCTATCGTCTCAACATTCGCAACATTCGCGTCGGCACGGACACAGCGCCGCGCTCACCCGTTCGGGCGAAAACCCTCGGGAGAACAGCGAAATGGACGACCAAGGCACCACGCGCCGCACGATCCTGGGCGGGGCGGCCGCCGCCGCCGGACTCGGCCTCGCGCCGGGCGCCGCCGCCGCGCAGACCGGCACCGCCGCCCCCGCACAGCTTCGCGACCCGCGCACCAAATACACCAGCCAGCCCTTCCCCGAACAACGCCAGCCTTGGCCCGCGCTTCAGGGCAAGATGACCCCGCGCCCCGACAGCGGCGAAACCAGCTATCGCGGCTCGGGGCGGCTCGCCGGCCGCAAGGCGCTGGTGACGGGCGGCGACAGCGGCATCGGCCGCGCCGCCGCGATCGCCTTCGCCCGCGAGGGCGCGGACGTGGCGATCAACTACTATCCCACCGAGGAACCCGACGCGCGAGAGGTCAAGGCGCTGATCGAACAGGCCGGGCGCAAGGCGGTGCTGCTCCCCGCCGACATCCGCACCGAAAAGGCGTGCACGAAGCTGGTGACGGACGCGGTGCGGCAATTGGGCGGGCTGGACCTGCTGGTCAACAACGCCGCCTATCAGCAAAGCAAGGCCGACATTTCGGAGATTACCGACGAACAGATGGTCCGCACCTTCGAGACGAACATCTTCGCCATGTTCCGCATCTGCAAGGCCGCGATCCCGTCGATGCCGGCCGGGTCGGTCATCATCAACACCGGCTCGGTCAACAGCTACGATCCCGGTGAGGAGTTGCTCGATTACGCCAGCACCAAGGGCGCGATCCTGATCTTCACCAAGGGGCTGGCCAAGCAGCTCGCGAAGAAAGGCATTCGCGTCAACATGGTCGCGCCCGGTCCGATCTGGACGCCGTTGCAGGTCGCGGGCGGCCAATTGCCGGGCACGATGGGCGAGTTCGGGCAGTACACGCCGCTCGGCCGCGCGGGCCAGCCGGCGGAACTGGCGCCGCTGTACGTCGCGCTGGCGGAGGACGGCACCAGCTTCTCCACCGGCACCGCCGTCGGTGCGCATGGCGGCAAGGGTAATCCGTAACCCCCCGCCCTTGCCGTCATTCCCGCGCAGGCGGGAATCCAGAACCTCTGACGTGCCGGCTCACGCGGAAACCTGCGCGTCTGGATCCCCGCCTGCGCGGGGATGACGGTAAGGCCAACCTGACTGACCCACATCAAGCCGCTGGTTTTTCTTCGGAACGCCCTCACCCGACCAGCCATTGACCGCGCGACAGGAAAGGAGCCGACATGGCCGATGACGCCCCTCTTGCCGCCACCAAGAACGACAAGCCGACCGGGCTCGCCGCGCGCGCGGTGACGATCAATTTGCCCGTCGACGAGGTCTATTCCCGCTTCCGCGACTTCGCTGCCTGGCCCTCCTTCATGGAGAATGTCGTCCGCATCGACGTGCTGGACGAGCGCCGCTCGCACTGGGTGGTGAAGGCGCCCATGAAGGGCAGCGTCGAATGGGACGCACGCATCACCGAGGAAGTGCCGGGAAAATCGCTCGCCTGGGAAAGCGAACCGGGTGCGGAGGTGCCCAATCGCGGCCATGTCACCTTCCGCGACGCCGGTGCGCGCGGGACGGTGGTGGTCGTAACCATCGACTATGATCCGCCCGGCGGCGTGATCGGCAAGGTGATCGCCAAGATGTTCCAGCGCGAGCCCGCCATTCAGGCGCGCCGCGACCTGCGCCGCTTCAAGCAATTGCTGGAAACCGGCGAGATCGCCACCCCGGCGATGAACGCGAAACAATTCGAGGAGATGGGGCTGTGAAAGCCATCGCCTGGCACGGCAAGCATGACGTGCGCGTCGACACCGTCGACGATCCCGGCATCGTCAATCCGCGCGACTGCATCATCAAGGTGACGTCCACCGCGATCTGCGGCTCGGACCTCCACCTGTACGACGGCTACATCCCGACAATGCAGTCGGGCGACATCCTGGGCCATGAATTTATGGGCGAGGTGGTCGAGGTCGGCGCGAAATCGACGCTGAAGAAGGGCCAGCGCGTCGTCGTTCCCTTCACCATCTCGTGCGGCAGCTGCTATCATTGCACGAAGCAGCAATTCTCCGCCTGCGACAACGGCCTGCCCGCCGACAATCAGGATATCGCGCAGGAACTCTATGGCCAGCCGATGGCCGGGCTGTTCGGCTACAGCCACATGACCGGCGGCTATGCGGGCGGGCAGGCGGAATATGTCCGCGTGCCGTTCAGCGACGTCGGCCCGATCGTCATTCCCGACGGCGTCGAGGACGAGAAGGTGCTGTTCCTGTCGGACATCCTGCCGACCGGCTGGATGGCGGCGGAGAATGCCGACATCGAACCGGGCGATACGGTCGCCGTCTGGGGCTGCGGCCCGGTCGGACTGTTCGCGATCCAGTCGGCGTTCCTGCTGGGAGCCGAGCGCGTGATCGCGATCGACCATTTCCCCAACCGCCTGAAACTGGCGGCGAAG
This sequence comes from Sphingomonas endophytica, assembly GCF_001476895.1. Taxonomy (GTDB): domain Bacteria; phylum Pseudomonadota; class Alphaproteobacteria; order Sphingomonadales; family Sphingomonadaceae; genus Sphingomonas; species Sphingomonas endophytica_A. Next base: position 7,268 of record NZ_LDTB01000076.1, read on the forward strand.
TTCGGCGCAGAGACGATCAATTTCGAGGAAAGCGCGGTCTATGAGGCGCTGATGGTGATGACCGGCGGGATCGGCCCCGACGCGGTGATCGACAGCGTCGGGCTGGAAGCACACGGCTTCTTCGTCGACAACGTTCTCGACCAGATCAAGGTCTCGACCTTCACCGGCACCGACCGCGCGCACGCCAATCGTCAGGCGATCATCGCCTGCCGCAAGGGCGGTCGCGTGTCGATGCCGGCGGTCTATGGCGGGTTCGTCGACAAATGGCCGCTGGGCGCGTTCATGGAAAAGGGCCTGACGCTCAAGACCGGGCAAACCCACGTCCAGCGCTACCTCAAGCCGCTGCTGACCGCGATCCTCGAGGAGAAGATCGACACGACCTTCCTCATCTCGCACCGCCTGCCGCTGGAACAGGGGCCGGAGGGGTATCGCATGTTCCACGACGAGCAGAACGAGGTGACGAAGATCGTGCTGAAACCGGGGATGTAAGCGTTCTCGCCGCTCACGCACCGTTCGTCCTGAGGAGAGGCTGAGCTTGTCGAAGCCTCGTCTCGAAGGACCGATGCTTCGAGACGGCCTTTCGACAGGCTCAATGCCTCCTCAGCACGAACGGATCAGCAAAAGGATTAGGTTATGCCCAACCCCTTCGCCATCATCACCGGCGCCTCGACCGGCATCGGCTTCGAACTCGCCACGCTCGCGGCGCAGAACGGCTACGACATCCTGGTCGTCGCCGACGAACCGCTGATCGACGCCGCCGCTGCCGACTTCAAACAATTCGGCACACAGGTGCAGTCGGTCGAAGCCGATCTCTCCACGATCGAGGGCGTCGACACATTGCTCGCCGCTGCCGGAGACCGCCCGATCGACCTGCTCTGCGCTAATGCCGGCAAGGGGCTGGGCCGCGCGTTCCTAGATCAGGATGTCGCCGACTGGCGGCGCGTGGTCGACACCAACATCACCGGCACGCTCTATCTGCTCCAGAAGGTGCTGCGCCAGATGACCGAGCGGCATCAGGGCAAGGTGCTGGTCACCGGTTCGATCGCCGGGTTCATCCCGGGAAGCTTCCAGGCGGTCTACAACGGCACCAAGGCGTTCGTGGACTCCTTCACCGATGCCTTGCGCGACGAATTGAAGGATCATGAGGGGATCACCCTCACCACGCTGATGCCCGGCCCGGTCGATACCGAATTCTTCGACCGTGCCGACATGATGGACACCGATGTCGGCACCTCCGATACGAAGTCCGATCCGGCCAAGGTGGCGCAGGACGGCTGGGACGCGCTGATGGCGGGCAAGCATTCGATCGTCTCGGGCTGGAAGAACAAGCTGCAGGTCGCCGCCGCGCATATCCTGCCGCCGGAAGTGACCGCGCACCAGCACCGCAACATGGCCGAACCGGGCACCGCGAAGAAGTAGGCCCGGCGCTCAATCGCCCGCGAACGTCCATCCCGAGACGGCGCGTTCGCGGTCGTTGATCAGCAGCGCGCGGCCGCCCGGCGGCGCGGAGCGCTGCGGACAATCGGCACGGTGGCAGGCGCGACAGCCGGGCCCGACCGGCGTCGCCGGCCCGGTGAGATCCAGCCCCCGGGCAGCGGCCAGACCGCCCGCCACCTCCGCCGGCACCCCGAGTGCGAGCGCGAAGGCGCTCTCGACCCGGTTCGCCCCCGCCCCGACCGCCGCACCCGTCACCGCTGCCGCCATCGTGAACCAGCGCGTGCCGTCCTCCAGTTCCAGCACCTGCGGCACGACGCTGCCCGATCGATCGAAGGCATGGTGGATCCGCCAGAGCGGGCACCGTCCCTCGCCCGCGAGCAGCGGCGTATTGCTGGCGCCGGTGAAGCGCTTCGACGCCTGACCGGAGCGGTCGATGCGCAACAGGAAGAACGGCAACCCCCGTGCCCCGACGCGCTGCAAGGTGGTCAGCCGGTGCGCGACCTGCTCCAGCCCCGCGCCGAACCGGCGTTGCAGCACCTCCAGATCATAGCCGCTGGCCTCGCACGCGCGCATGAATCGGGCGTAGGGCATCATCACGGCGGCAGCGAAATAGCTGGCGAGGTGCCGGCGGAACAATCGCTCCGCCACCCGGTCCAGTGCGGCCCCCCGCGCGAGCGCGTCGATCTCGGTACGCGCCTCCAGCAGCCCGCATTGCACCGCCAGCGCAAAGGTCCGCGACCATGGCGCGAGCCGCTCGGCGAGTTGCAATTGCCGGGCGTGCAGGTCGAGCCGACGGAGTTGGCCGGGCAGCGCCTCGACCGGCAGGATGCGGATCGCCAGTCCGTGCCGGACGCGCAGCCGCTCCACCAGCGCCCCGTACAGGTCCGCGCCGACCAGCCGGAGTTCGTCGGCCAGCGCCTCGGCCGCGGCGTCCAGATCGGGAAAGTGGTTGCGCCAGCGCTCGATCTCGCGACGCACCGTCGCCGCCGGATCGTCCGGCAGCGGCGCGGTCGCCCCGCCACCGCCGGCGCCGCGATCGAAGGCGCGCGCGAACGCCTCCGCACCGCCGGGCGCGGCGGCCAGCCATTCCTCCACCTCGCTCCGATCGACCTCCAGATCGGCGAAAAGCGGATCCGCCAGCCGTCGACGGATCGCCTCCGCCCCGCCACCGGGCTCACCCGCCGCCAGCACGCGCGGATCGAAGTCGAACCGGTCGGCGAGCGTCACCAGCAGCCCGGCGGGGATCGCGCGCTGGTTGCGCTCGATCAGGTTCAGATAGCTGGGCGAAATCGCGAGCAGTTCGGCCATCGCCGCCTGCGTCATTCCGTGGCGACGCCGCAGCCGACGCACCGCATGTCCCGCGAACAATTTGTCCCGGCTCATCCTCGCCTTCTGTCAAGAACTTTACAGAACGACACCCTTTACCATGCCGCAACGGACGGCACGACATCAATCTTCCGTGATTTTGTGACGAAACACGCAATCGCGCTCGTACGATGACGGCATCACCCCAGCAGCGAAGGAGCCGTCATCATGCCGAACACCGAACCGCAACGCAGCCGCGCGGTCTTCTCGACCGAGGATTTCGGGCTGATGAAGGAGGCGGTCGCCCACTACGTCCGGCAGATCGCCGACGACCCGCGTTCGTCCAAATTCTCCAGCCTGTACCACCGTCTCGGCCGACTGGGCTGACCCGCACGCGCACGAAGGAAGGATCGGTCATGAGCTATCAGGACACCGTCATCGCCGCCGACCGGCTGGTGACGCGAGGCGGCCCGGCGTGGGACGGCATCCGGCCGGAAGCGGTGGCGCGGATGCGGTTGCAGAATCGCTTCCGGACCGGGCTGGACATCGCACGGCATACCGCGGCGGTGATGCGCCGCGACATGGCCGCCTATGACGCCGATCCGGCGGCCTACACCCAGTCGCTGGGCTGCTGGCACGGTTTCATCGCACAACAGAAGATCATCAGCATCCGCAAGCATTTCGGCACCACCAGGGGGCGGTACCTGTACCTGTCGGGCTGGATGGTCGCCGCGCTGCGCAGCGAATTCGGCCCGCTGCCCGACCAGTCGATGCATGAAAAGACCAGCGTCCCGGCGCTGATCGAGGAGTTGTACACCTTCCTCAAACAGGCCGACGCCCGCGAACTGGGCCTGATGTTCCGCGACATCGACAAGGCACGCGCCAGCGGCAACGAAGTGGAGGCGCAGCGGCTGATCCATGCGGTCGACCAGTATGAAAGCCACGTCGTTCCGATCATCGCCGACATCGACGCCGGTTTCGGCAATGCCGAGGCGACCTACCTGCTGGCCAGGAAGATGATCGAGGCGGGCGCCTGTGCGCTCCAGATCGAGAATCAGGTGTCCGACGAGAAGCAGTGCGGGCATCAGGACGGCAAGGTCACGGTGCCGCACGAGGACTTCCTCGCGAAGATCCGTGCGTGCCGCTACGCTTTCCTCGAACTCGGCGTCGATGACGGAATCATCGTCGCCCGGACGGACTCGCTGGGCGCGGGGCTGACCAAGCAGATCGCCTATTCGCGCGAACCCGGCGACCTGGGCGACCAGTATAACGCGTTCCTCGATGCCGAACCGGTGGAGAATGCCGGGCGCGGTGACGTGCTGATCGAACGCGACGGGCAGCTGCTGCGTCCGAAACGGCTGGCATCGAACCTGTTCCAGTTCCGCGCCGGTACCGGCGAGGATCGGTGCGTCCTCGATTGCGTCACCGCGCTGCGCAACGGCGCGGACCTGCTGTGGATCGAAACCGAGCGCCCCGACATCGCGCAGATCGCCGGGATGGTCGACCGCATCCGTGCGGAGGTGCCCGACGCGAAGCTGATCTACAACAACTCGCCCAGCTTCAACTGGACGCTCAACTTCCGCCAGCAGGCCTACGACCGCTGGGCAGCGGAAGGGCGCGACGTCGCGGGCTACGATCGCGCGCGCCTGATGGATGCGGCCTATGACGACAGCGAACTGGCGGCGGAGGCCGACGAGCGCATCCGCACGTTCCAGCGCGATGCCGCCGCGCGCGCCGGCATCTTCCACCATCTCATCACGCTGCCGACCTATCACACCGCGGCGCTCAGCACCGATCTGCTCGCCCGCGATTATTTCGGCGAACAGGGCATGCTCGGCTATGTGCGGGGCGTGCAGCGGCGCGAGATCCGCGAAGGGATCGCCTGCGTCCGGCACCAGAATATGTCGGGCAGCGACATCGGCGACGATCACAAGGACTATTTCGCCGGGGAGGCGGCACTGAAGGCGGGCGGAATCCACAACACCATGAACCAGTTCGCCGCCTGACGCTCCCGCGGCCCGGCTTCCACCCCGATCCGTCGCATTGTAATATTACTGCCGTTGCATGATGCGGCGCGGCATGAGAGTAGCCGGAGACCTTCGAGGGAGATGGACTATGAAGAAGTTTCTGATGGCGGCCGCGGTCGCCTCGCTCGCCACCGTTCCGGCGGTTGCGGCTCCGGTGAATTCGGCTGCCAGCCTGTCGGTCGCCAAGGCGGCGCGCGCGTCGGCTCCGACCGCGAAGAAGAACGAACTGGCCGGTGGCGGTCTGATCGTCGCCGCCGTCGCGGCTGCCGCGGTGATCGCGGGCATCGTCATCATCGCTGACGATGGCGACAACTCGGACAGCAACTAAGCTGTTGTGAGCCACGGAAAAGGGGGCAGCGACGCCAGCGTCGCCGCCCCCTTTTTCATGCCCGGAACGAACCGGGTCAGCCGGTGACGGAGGCCGGCGCACAATGCTCTGTCCCGGCCGGAGCATCGGTGACGAAGATGCCCCGCTTCGCCAGCCGCCGTCCCCAGCGCTCGCTGGCGGTCCATTGCACGATCAGCGGTGACAACAGCAGCCCGGCCGTGACCGGGGACAGCCAGAGCGCGGCGGTCGGCATAAGCGGCGACAGCGCCAGCAGGACGATGCCGAGCACCATGTGCCAGCGATAGCGCGGCAGGATCGCCGCCATCGCCAGACTGTCGCCCCGCCGGTTCTGCGGTTGCCACTCGGCCTTGCGCTGGCGCGTGATGCCGATCAGGTCGATCGTCTGCGTGACCGCGATCGCGGGGGCGGCCAGCGTCGACAGCGGCACGTCGATCAGGATCGAGCGCAGAATACCCCAGCCGCCGCCCAGCGACCGCCGCCGCCGCGCATCCGCCAGCGCATGGATCACCCCCAGCAGCTTCGGCCCGAACAACAGCGCCAGCGTCGTTCCCAGCACGATGCCGGACGGATCGCCGGACATCAGCCCCGCCTCCCCGCGCACCGCCTGCGCGACGCTGACCACGATCAGCAGCAGCCACAACGGCGATGCCAGATAGCCGGCCGCGCCCAGCAGCAGTTGCAGCCGGTTGACCCAATGGAAGCCGGACGCGCCGAGCAGCCCCAGATGCTGGAGATTGCCCTGCGCCCAGCGCCGGTCGCGCACGGCCGCGTCGATCAGCGTCGGCGGATATTCCTCGAACGTCTCTTCGGTCATCACCATATGGACGCGCCAGCCGCGCCGTCGCAGCAGTGCCGCCTCCACCACGTCATGGCTCATGATCGTGCCGCCGAACGGCGGTTGCCCCGGCAGTGCCGGCAATCCGCAACTCTCGGCGAAGGCACGAATGCGGATCAGCGCGTTATGCCCCCAGAAGGTCGCCTCCGCGCCCGACCACCATACCAGCCCCGCCGTGGCGGCCGGGCCGTAGATGCGGCTGGAGAATTGCATCCAGCGCTGGAACAAGGTCGTCGCGCCGATCACCTGCGGCACCGTCTGGAGCAGCGCCACCGCCGGACGCCGGTCCATGATCTGCGCCATGCCGACGATCGTGTCGCCGCCCATCAGGCTGTCGGCGTCGAGCATCAGCATATAGTCATAGGCGCCGCCATGCGCGCGCAGCCAGTCGGCGATATTGCCCGGCTTGCGCCCGATATTCTCGCTGCGCCGCCGGTAGTAGATCGCGCAGGCGCTGCGCGCCGCCAGCACCCGCCATGCCGCGACTTCCTCCGCCTCGTGTCCGGCGCCGGAATCGCTCAGGATGAAGATGTCGAACGCCCGCTCGGTGCCCGCCCGTGCCAGTGCGTCGGCCATTGTCGCCAGCCGCCCGCACACCTCGCCGATATCCTCATTGTGGACCGGCATCAGGATCGCGGTGCGGCCCTGCAACGGTTCCGACCAGCGCGGCATCGGCGTGAAGCCGGGGTGCAGCCCGGTGGCGAGCACGATGTATCCGACCACCGCATTGACGAACCCGAACGCCAGCAACGCGAACAGCGGGAAGAACACCGTCAGCAACAGCATGTCGCTGACCGCCAGACCGTCCTCCAGCACCGATTCCTTCAGCGTGGTCGACGCCGCGAGCGCCAGCGCCAGCGTGAGCAGCACCAGGATCGCGCGCCGTGCGAACAGGTCGGTGGACGATCCGATCGCCCCGTCGAACGGCTCCGGCGCGCGGCCAGGCGGCGGCGGCCCGTCGAACCGCTGCTCGGGCATGTCGATCGGCGCGGCCGCCGGCAGGCGCGGCGGCGTGTCGGTCATGCGCCGTACAGCGGCAGGAGCAACGTCTCGCTGAGCGCCGCGTCACCCCGCTTCAGGTACAGCCGCACATCGGCCGGGCCGTTGCCCTCCGGCGCGATATCGGCGGTGACACGCCAGCGATTGCGCTGCCCGACAACCGGATAGGCGGCGCTTTCCAGCACTTTGCCGCGCGTCACCCCGATGTCGGCGCGTACCCCGCTGTCGCGGGTCAACCCCGCCAGATTGTCGCCGGCGACATCCACGACCAGCTTCACCGCGCCCGCCGTCACCGGTCCGCCGGGGCGCCCGGCGCTACCGATCCACGTATCGACGACATGTGCCACATTCGCGAGACTGGGATCGTCCGATCCCCAGGTCAGCCGGTAATCGAACGCCAGCCGCTCCCCGGCCTGCACCGGCCGGGCCGGCGTCCAGAAGCACACCACATTGTCGGTCGTCTCGCCGCCGGTAGGGAAGGCGTAGAGCATCACGCGGCCGTCGCCCCACTGCCCCTTCGGCTCGATCCAGAGGTTGGCGCGGCGATCATAGAACGCCCCGTCGTCCTGATAATGGTCGAACTGGCGATCGCGCTGGAGCAGCCCGAACGCCCGCACGTCATCGGCGGCGAAGCTGTCGGTCGTCGGCTGCGCCGGATTGCGCAGCGGGCGCCAGATGCGCTCGCCACCGGCGGTCCACATCGCCAGTCCGTCGGAGTCATGGATTTCGGGACGCCAGTCGCTGGCCCCTTTCTGACTACGATCGTCGTACCAGAACATGCTGGTCGCCGGCGCGATGCCCAACCGCGCGACCGGCCGGCGCAGGAACAGCACCGACGATACGTCCTGCACCACGGCCCCCGGGTGCCGCGACACGAACCGGAACGCGCCCGTCAGGCTTTCCCCATCCAGCAGGGCGTAGATCGTATAGCCGCCCCCGCCGATCGCCTCGATCCAGAAGTGCGTGAAGGTCGGAAACTGTTCCTTCTCCAGCCCCGTATCGACCGCGATCCCGCGCGCGGACAGGCCATATTGGTCCTGCGACCCCGCCGACCGGAAATAGGACGCGCCCATATACGCCAGCCAGTCGCTCTCGCGGCCCGGCTCCATCACGCGGAACCCCGCAAAGCCCGGCGCCGGAGTGACGCCGGGCTTCGTTTCGAACAGCGCAGGCGTGTAATCGACCGGCGTCGCGCGTCCGTTCTCGACGATGTTGAGCGTCACCGGCACCGGCGCATATTTGCCGAGCGGGAACGGGCGGATGCCCCCCGCCAGCGTCCTGTCGGGGCGATAGCGGATGCCGCCGACCGCATCGTAATCGAGCGCCTCGGCCGCCTTCACCGGCTGCGGCGCGCGATACGGCTGCTTCGCCAGCGCCTGCGCCTGCTGCTGGAGCAGCACCCAGGAAAAGGGCGCGGCGACGCCGGTGCGGGGCCGGGCCTTCGCCAGTGCCGGCCATAGCGCCGCCGCGCCCGTCGCCAGCATCGCATCTCGTCGACTGAAGTTCGTCATGGCTGCGAAACCAGTTACGCGGCCGATTGTTGCAGCGCAAAAGCCACGCGATAACCCGGCGCGCTGCCGGGACGGTCAGATCGATACCGCCGCCCTGATATGCGGCTGCGCTTCATAGCCGCGCAGCACGAAATCCTCCGGCGCATAGGCGTCGATCGAGGCCGGCCGCCGCGCGATCTCCAGTCGCGGCAGCGCGGTGGGCGTCCGCGCGAGCTGCATCTCGGCCTGTTCCAGATGGTTCAGGTACAGGTGGCAATCGCCGCCAGTCCAGATGAAGTCGCCGACTTCCAGGTCGCATTGCTGCGCCAGCATGTGGGTCAGCAGCGCGTAGCTGGCGATATTGAACGGCACGCCCAGGAAGATGTCGGCCGACCGCTGATAGAGTTGCAGCGACAGTTTGCCATTGGCGACATGCGTCTGGAACAGGCAATGGCACGGCGACAGCGCCATGGCGTGCAGTTCGCCGGGGTTCCAGGCGGTCACGATCTGCCGTCGCGACGCCGGCTTCGTGCGGATTTCCTCCACCAATGCCGTGATCTGGTCGATATGCCGCCCGTCCGCCGCCACCCAGTCGCGCCATTGCTTGCCGTATACGGGGCCGAGATCGCCGTCGGCATCCGCCCATTCGTCCCAGATGCTGACCTTGCGCTCCTGCAACCAGCGCACGTTGGTATCGCCGCGCAGGAACCACAACAGCTCGACGATGATCGAGCGCAGGTGGAGCTTCTTGGTCGTCAGGACCGGAAAGCCCTGCGCCAGGTCGAAGCGCATCTGATGCCCGAAAACGCTGAGCGTCCCGGTGCCGGTCCGGTCGTCCTGCCGCGCGCCCGAATCGAGCACGCGGCGCATGAGGTCGAGATATTGCTGCACGGGCGCGGTGGTAGCGCGAAGGGAGAGCGACTGCCACCAGCGTAACGCGCCGCCAGCCACGTTACCGTTTCCCTCGGGGTGGCAGGGAATCCGGAACCGTTACCGTCCGATCATTACATACCGAATTCCTATCTGCGCAACAGGAAGGGATCATGATATAGGCCGTTGCGCCGGACAGAAAATCCAGGGCGGCGAGCATGGAAAACACTACAAGGGATGCCGTTAAACATTGGTTTCGGCGGGTTTTCTTTGCATTTCTTGGCATCGCCGCGTTCGACGCCTTAGGCATCACGCTGGAGAACGTTGCGAGGATACCGTTCGATACGACCTACAAGATCACCTGCGCAGGTGTCTGCCTCTTATTCGTCGCAAAATGCATTCAGGAATATCCGGACCAGCGATGGCCCCGCATCGCGTTTGGGCTGGCAGCGGCGATCAATATGCTACTGCTGGTCACGATACTTGCCGATGAACCCGCATCGCGGGGAGAGATCGTGCTCTTTGCCCTGCCGGACGTCGCCATCGTCATGGCTCTTCGCGCGATCTCATATCCTGTTTCCAATGAGCACGAACGCGCCGTACGACAACAATTGATCGTCGGGGCAATATTGGCGGCCTTCGTCAGCCTGCTGCTTCTCGGTACTGCCTTCATTCCCGACAGACGCCCCGATCGATCGACGACGCACGTAACGCTGCCTCGAAATTAAACGACTTTTACCTCGCGCCCATCCGGCACGCCACAATATCCGCGGGATCGGGTCGTCGCCCCGCCGCCCGGAACGTCGCCAGGTATCCGCCTGCCGAGCGCAACTCGCGGAACCCGACCTGCGCATATCCCACCGCCTCGAACTCGCAGCGCAGCAGGCGCGGCGGGGTGCCGTGGTTCTCGGTCGTGCGATCGGCATCGACCACCACGACCAGCCCGTCGCGGCGCAGCGACGGCCGCATCCGCCAGAGGAATTCGTAAGGCTGCGCGATCTCATGATACATGTGCACCATGAAGATCCGGTCGAAGCTGTTGGCCGGCAGCCGCGGATCGGCCGGCATCCCCAGCCGCACGCTGACATTGTCGAGCCGCTCGCGCGCGACGCGGTCCGCCAGCGCGTCGCGCACCGCCGGGACGATGTCCTCGGCCAGCACGCGTCCGTTCTTGCCGACCCGCGCGGCGAGGCGGATCGTGTAATAGCCCTCGCCCGCGCCCAGATCGGCGACGGTCATGCCCGGCCGGATATCGGCCAGGTCCATCACCCGCCCCGCCTCGCCCAGCCGGTCGCGCGCCTCCTCCGTCGACCAGCGCGGCGACACGATGCTGGCGATCGGGCGATCGGCGGCCGGGAACGGCCCCGGCTCCTTGGCCTGCCGCTTGATCAGCGGCTGCGACCCGTCGCACCCCGCCAGCAGCAGGACCGCCAGCGCCGTCAGCGCGAGGGGCGCGCGCGGCGGCACTTAGTCGACGTCTTCCACGACCACCGCCTCGCCGGTCACGCGCTGCGACAGCGCCGCCGCCATGAATTCGTCGAGGTCGCCGTCCAGTACGTCGCCCGGCGCCGTGCTGGTGGTGCCGGTGCGCAGGTCCTTCACCAGCTGATAGGGCTGGAGCACATAGCTGCGGATCTGGTGGCCCCAGCCGATGTCGGTCTTGCTGGCGTTCTCGGCGTTCGCCGCCGCCTCGCGCTCCGCCAGCTCCCGCTCGTACAGGCGCGCGCGGAGCTGGTTGTACGCCTCGGCCTTGTTCTTGTGCTGCGACCGCTGGTTCTGGCACTGCACGACGATGCCGGTCGGCAGGTGCGTGATGCGCACCGCGGAGTCGGTGGTGTTGATGTGCTGACCGCCCGCGCCCGATGCGCGATAGGTGTCGATGCGCAGTTCGCTCTCGTTGATCTCGACCTCGATATTGTCGTCGATCACCGGATAGACCCACACGCTTGAAAAGCTGGTGTGGCGGCGCGCGGCGGAATCATAGGGGCTGATCCGCACCAGCCGGTGCACGCCCGATTCCACCTTGGCATAGCCGTACGCGTTCTCGCCCTTGATCAGCAGCGTCGCGCTCTTGATCCCGGCCTGCTCGCCCGCGTGGTAGTCGATCAGCTCGACCTTCATGCCGCGCCGCTCGGCCCAGCGCGTGTACATGCGCTGCAGCATCCCGGCCCAGTCCTGGCTCTCTGTCCCGCCCGCGCCCGCGTTGATCTCCAGATAGGTGTCGTTGGCATCCGCCTCACCGGCCAGCAGCGCCTTCACCTTGTCGGCCTGCGCACGCTCGGCGAGCGTCTTGAGCGCCGCGACACCCTCGTCAGCCATTTCGGCGTCGCCCTCGGCCTCGGCCATCTCGATCAGCTCGGCGGTATCGGACAGTTCGCGCTCGATATCGCGGGTCGCGGTGATCGCCTCGTCCAGCCGGCGACGCTCGCGCATGACCGCCTGCGCCTCCTTGGGGTTGTTCCACAGCGCCTGATCCTCGACGCGCGCGTTCAGCTCGTCCAGCCGCCGCAGCGCGCGATCCCAGTCGAGGAACCGGCGCAACAGCGCCAGCGCCTCGTTGATGCTATCGACATGGGCCTGCGCTTCGGCGCGCATAACATTACTCCAAGGTCACGTCATTCCAGCGACTGCTGGAATCTCGTGCGGCACAAGCGTCGCTTCGTAACCGGGAGATCCCGGTTTGCGCCGGGATGACGAAAATTATTGAGACGACGACTTAGTAGATGCCCCCCTGCCTCTGCAAGAAGTCGCTATCGTTCGCGGTCGCGCGCGTCGCGCTGGCGCTGGGACGCGCGCTGGGCGCGGCGGCGGGGCCGCCACGGCGGGCGCGGCGCGCCTCGCTCTGCGGCTTGAACGCTTCCCAGATCACGGCCGGCTTGGGATCGTTGTCGGTCGGGAAGGTGCCGAACACCGGGCGTCCCGACGCGCGGTCGATGCGCACCATGCGGATCCCCGGCGGCGCGCGGAACGGCAGCGCGGGCAGCCCCTCATAGGCCTTCAGCGCCCATTCCTTGAACACCGGCACCGCCACCGTCCCGCCCTGCGCATAGCCGCCCAGGCTGCGCGGGCTGTCGAAGCCCATGTAGAGCCCGGCGATCATCTGCGGCGTGCCGCCGATGAACCACACGTCCGTCGGGCCGTTGTTGGTGCCGGTCTTGCCGAACATCGGGCGGTTCAGGTCGCGCAGGCCCGTCGCGGTGCCGCGCTGGATCACGCCCTCGGTGATATGCACCATCTGATAGGCGCTCATCGCGTCCAGCACCTGCCGCCCGCCGCTCTGCGGACGCGGCATCGCGCGCCCGTTCCAGTCGGGCAGGTTGCAGCCGTCGCACGCGCGCCAGTTCTCGGGCCAGATCACCGCGCCATGCCGGTCCTGCACCACGTCGATCAGCGACGGATCATGCCACCGCCCCCAGTTCGCGAGCACGCCGTACGCATTGACCATCTTCGTCACGGTCGTCTCGCCCGCGCCCAGCGCATAGGACAGGTACGGCGCATAATCGCCAACGCCCATCGCCTTGATGAGCTTCACCACGCGCCCCATGCCGGTCTGCGCGGCGGTGCGGACCGTCATCAGGTTGCGCGACTGTTCGATGCCCCAGCGCATCGTGTGCGGCCCCGCCCCGCGCATGTTGCCGAAGTTGCGGAAGCATTTCCTGCCCAGCCGCGCGCCTTGATCGACGCAGAACGGGCCGTCGATGATGATCGACGCCGGGGTCATGCCGTTCTCCAGCGCGGCGGAATAGACGATCGGCTTGATCGTCGAGCCGGGCTGGCGGAACGCCTGCGTCGCGCGGTTGAACGACTGGACGCTCGATTCGAATCCGCCCTGCATCGCCAGGATACGCCCGGTCGCGGGCTCCTGCACCACGAACCCGCCGGAGATGCGCGGGACCGAGCGCAGCGCGAAGCGCCCCGCCCCGGCGGGTGCCACCGCGATGATGTCACCCGGCTTGATCGCGGTGAAGGCGCTGGCGGTGCCGCCGCGCACCGGCATCTGCGCGGCGGCGCGCGCCATCGTGCCGGTCGATCCGTCCGCGAAGCCCAGCCGCCATGCGTCGCCCCCTCCGTCACTGGTCCGCGCGATCGCGATCGCCGCGCGCCAGTCGGCATAATCGAGCATGATGTTGGTGCCGATCAACGGCCCCTGCCACGCCTCGCCGTCGATTTCGACATGCCTGAGCGGCCCCGACCAGCCACGCCCCGCGTCATACCGCAACAACCCGTTGCGCAACGCCTCGGCGGCGTAACGCTGGATATCCTTGTCCAGCGAGGTGCGCACCCAAAGCCCGCCGCCATAGACGCTGTGCGGCCCGTCCTCGACCTGCTCGCCGAACTTGTCGATCAGCTGCCGGCGCACCTCCTCGACGAAATAGCCGCCGACGCGCTCGAACTTCGGCGTGCGCCGCGTGATCGCGCCGATCGGCTCGGCGGCGGCGGCCCGCGCCTGGGCGGCGGTCACGAAGCCGTTGCTGACCATCTCGCGCAGCACATAATTGCGCCGGTCGAGCGCGCGCTGCGTGTCGCGGAACGGATCGTAATTGGACGGCCCCTTGGGCAGGATCGCCAGATAGGCGAGCTGCCCCAGCGTCAGCTCGCCCAGTTCCTTGTCGAAATAGGCGTGGCTCGCCGCCTCGACGCCATAGGCGTTGCGACCCAGGAAGATCTGGTTGAGATACAGTTCGATGATCTGCTGCTTGGTCAGCGTCTCCTCGATCTTGTACGCCAGCAACGCCTCGCGGATCTTGCGAGTCGGGGAATATTCGTTGCCGATCAGCAGGTTCTTGGCGACCTGCTGCGTGATCGTCGATCCGCCGCGCGCGCGCTGGCCGGTGCCGAACTTGCGCGCGTAATCGAACACCGCGCCCGCCAGCCCGGGGAAGTCGACACCGTGGTGCTCGAAAAAGGTCTTGTCCTCCGCCGCCAGGAACGCCTTCACCAGCAGCGGGGGATATTCGTTGTACGCCAGCTCGACGCGCCGTTCGCGCGCGTAGGTATAGATCGGCGTGCCGTCACTCCCGCGCACGTTGGTCGGCAGCGGCGGCTCATACGCCTTCAGCTTCTCGACCGACGGCAGGTCGCGCGCGAACACCAGCCAGAAGACGCCCAGCGCGACCGCGAGCAGCCCGAGCAGATAGACGCCCCAGCGCACCCACCACCGCCGCCAGAGCGCACGGGGCGAAAGGCGCCGGTCGGGCACGGCAACGGTCGGGTCGGAAGCCATATCGGGCCCAGCGTGTACGGTCTCACCCGTCAAACGGCAACGCCGGTCAGGCGCTTGCGAAGAACTTCGTGCCGACCACGCCGACGATGATGAGCGCGATGAACCCCATCTGCACCGGGTTCAGCTTCTCGCCGAACAGGATCACGCCGAAGATCGTGACGCCGACCGCACCCAGCCCGGTCCAGACCGCATAGGCCGTGCCCGCCGGCAGTCCGCGCATCGCCAGCGCCAGCAACCCCATGTTGACGAAGCTGAGCGTGATCGGCACCGCCGATGCGATCCAGCTTCCTTGCGTCGCTGCCCATTTCAGGCTCAGCGCCCAGACGATTTCGGTGATCACGGCGACGCCGAGGATGAGCCACGCCATGTGGACATCTCCTTGATTGCGGGCTCGGAACGGAGAAGCGCGGCAGCCGGAAACCCGTAAGAGGCGCGCGCGGCGGTGGCCGATACGGCCCCGAAGACGCCCTGTCCAGTCCGACCGCCTATCGCCGCCATTCGTCCATCAGGAACAGCTTCACCTTCGCGGCCATGTCCGGCGTCATCTCGCCCAGCGCGCCGCGCGCCGTTGGCGGCAGATGCGCCACGGCGTCATGCCCGGCCCCGAACACATAATGGTCGAACCACGCACGCCACACCTCCCGCTCCCGCTCCGGCAGGTCGCGGATGTTCATGATCGCATGCATCAGCGTCTTGAACGGCGACCCCTGCCAGTCGCGCCCGTGAAGCTCCCACCAGTAATTGACCAGCACGTTCACCGCATCCAGCGCCTCGACCTGATGCCACCACATATAGGGTATGTAGGCCGCGTCGCCCGGTTCCAGCTCGGCCTCCTGCGCCGTCGCCATCGCCTCGGCGAAGCGCGGGTAGCGCGCCAGGTCCGGATCGCGCAGGTCGACCATGCTGACCGGCGGCCCCGCGAACGTGAAGTCGAACGGCCCGACATACAGGTTGCGGACCTGCTCGGGCGGAAAGAAGGTGAAGCGCCGGTGCCCGCCGACCACGACGGCCACATTTTCCGACATGTCGAAATGGGTGGAGACGGTGGCGCGGTTGCCGATCCACAGCCGCGCGACCGCGTCCTCGCCCGGCAGGTCGAGCACGTGATCGCGCGCGAAGTCGGGGCAGTGCTCGGACATCCGCACCGCGCCGGCATAGAAGCTCGGCGGCGCGGGCTCGTCCTTCGCCCGCAACAACACCTCCAGTACCTCGCGGAGCGGCGCCAGCCGCTGCTGGTAGTTCACCCCGCGCAGATCGTCCTGATACCAGAAGCGCCCCTTGATCTGCGGCGGTCCCAGAAAGGTCGTGACCGGCCGCCCGACATCCGTCGCGGCGATCGTCGCGCACAGCGCCTCCGCCGAACGGCACCCGGCCTGCACCGCCGGCCAGGCGCGCGCGACGCCGCGCAGGATCGCCGGGCGGCGCAGCGGCACGATCTGCTCCCGGAACGTCGCGCGATCGACATTCCGCCACTCGCGCACCGGGGCGAAGCTGTGCGTCATCGGATGGTCCGGCTCCCGCGGGCCGGGCGATGTCGCGCGGCCATGGCCGGACGCGTAGATCATCGTCGCGGGCAAGTCGATGATCCCGCAAGGGATTGTCACTCGTCAACTTTCGCCGGCAACCCCGCGCGCGCCCGGCGGTTCAGCCAGTCGAGGAGAAGCCGTGATGCTCGAACATGTCCCCCATTGGCTGGGCAGCCTGTTGCACAATGTCCGCGCCGGTCATTCCAAGCTGGTGATCGTGCAGGAGGGCGTGGTCACGAACGATGCGCGGCTCGACCTGTCCAGCCTCGCGTTCGCGGACGGCGGGCGGCTGCCGCCGCGCTTCACCGCCGATGGCGAAGGGGTGTCGCCGCCGCTCAGCTGGTCGGGCGTGCCCGACGGGACGGCGGCGCTGGCGCTGATCGTCGAGGATCCCGACGCCCCGACGCCCAATCCGCTGGTCCATGCCGTCGTCTGGAACATCGCCCCCGACACCAACGGCCTGCCGGAGGGCGCGATCGCGGCGGACGGGCCCGGATCGTTCGACGGGTCGGACGTCGGACGCAACAGCTATCGACAGGAAGGCTGGCTGCCGCCCGATCCGCCGACCGGGCACGGCAGCCACGATTACGTGTTCCAGCTCTTCGCGCTCCGCGAGGCCGCGCCGCTCGACATCAATCCGGGGCGCAGCGAGGTGCTGGCGGCGATCCGTGGCGCGGTGTTGGCGGCCGGTATGCTGGTCGGCACCTATTCGCGCGGCGAGGAAGCGCCGGTCGGCCCCGCCGGCGCGGCGCAGACCGCGTGACCGGCGACGCTCCGCTGTTGCGGCGCCCGCCCCGCGCGCTGGGCGCGGCGGGACTGTTGCCGCAGGTGGCGTGCGTCGTCGTCGGGCTGCTCGCGCCCGCCTGGGGCGGCCATGCGGTGATCGCGGGCGGCGTCTATGCGGCGGTGATCCTGTCCTTCCTGGGCGGGATGTGGTGGATGCAGGCGCTCTGCCGGGGAGAGCCGCGATGGTGGCCCTATGGGCTGGCGGTCGTGCCCAGCCTGATCGCATGGGCGGCGCTGCTGCCGTGGCTGGCCGGATCGGCGGCGGGGCGCTGGCCGCTGGTGGCGCTGGCGGCGGCGTTGCTGGTCAGCCCGGCCGGCGACCGCTCGATCGGCTCGTTCGCGGGTGACGTGCCCGCATGGCGGCGGCTGCGCCACCTGTTGTCGGGCGGGCTCGGCGCGATGACGTTGTTGCTGGCGACCCTGCCCGCCGCCGCCTGACCGCTACAGGTTCGCCTGTTCCTCGAACGACAGATCCGCGTCGGGCGGGTAATAGAGGCTGGCGCATTCGTCGCGCAGGCACCCGCCCTCGATCACGATATCCTCGCGATAGGCGTCGGCGATGAACGACAGGGTGTCGATGTGCTTCGCCTCGAAGTACATCGGATGCACGTCCTCGCGCCCCGCCCCGTACACGACGCGCCCGACCTTCGACCAGATCGACGCCATCGTGCACATCCCGCACGGCTGGAGCGTGGAATAGAGCGTCGCGCCGCGCAGCTCCAGTTCGCCGCTCGCCTCGCACCCGCGCCGGATCGCCATCATCTCGGCGTGCGCGGTGGCGTCGGGCAGTTCCTCGGTCTGGTTGCGCTCGGCGGCGATCACCCGGCCGTCGCGCACGATCACCGAGCCGAGCGGCGCGTCGGCCGGGTCGGAGCCCTTCGAGCGCGCCACCTCGATCGCAAGGCGCATCCAGCGTTCGTCGTCTTCGGTCATCGCGCCTCAACGCCGCCGCGCGCCGATCGGTCCCGCAGGTCGTACACCGCACCCGGTTCCCCCGCGACGAAGCGGTCGGCGGCGATCCCGGCGGCCGCGAGCGCCGTGGCCAGCCGCTCGCGCGGTTCCTCGCGCGGCTCGTCGGTCAGCTGGAACGTGCCCCAGTGGATGCCGACCGCGCGCGCGGCACCGACCTCGTCGAAGATCCGCACCGCCTCGTCCGGGTCGACATGCTGCGCCGCCATGAACCAGCGCGGGGCATAGGCGCCGATCGGGATCAGCGCCGCGTCGGGCGCGCCCAGCCGCGCGCGCACGTCCGCGAAGATCCGTCCGTCGCCATAAGCGGTGTCCCCCGCGAACCAGAGCGTGCCGGCCGGCGTGTCCAGATAATGCCCGCTCCACAACATCATGCGCGTATCGCTGGGCCAGCGGTTCGACCAGTGGATGGCGGGCGTCAGCGTGCTCGACACGCCGGGCGCCAGCGCCAGCCGCCGCCACCAGTCGCCCGCCACGCAGCGCGCCCCCGGCACGGCGCGGCGCACCACCACGTCATTGCCCAGCGGCATCGCCATCAGCGGCGCATCGCGCGCGTGCAGGCGGCGGAGCGTCGCCACGTCCATATGGTCGTAATGCGCATGGCTGATCAGCACGACATGGATCGGCGGCAGGTCATCGAAGGCGATGCCGGGCGCCGTCACGCGCTGCGGCCCGGCGAAGCGGAACGGGCTGGCGCGCCGCGACCAGACGGGATCGGTCAGGATGTTGACGCCCGCCGCCTGGATCAGCGTCGAGGCATGGCCGACCATCGTGACGCGCAGCCCGTCCACCGACGCCGCCGGCCGCGCCGGTGTCACCGGCACCGATCGCGGCCATCGCGCCGCGCCGCCCGCCAGCTTCCAGCGCATGATCGCGCCAAGGCCGCGATCGGTGCCGGCCTGGCCGGGGTTGAAGAAGCGGGTGCCGTCGAAATGGTCGCCCGGCGGCCCCTGATAATATCGGTTGCGTGTCATCGCCCCCTCCAACGCCGCAGCGCCGCTGCGGGGCTCAGACGCGCAGATACCAGCCGCGCCAGTCCATATAGGCGATCGGCCACCACACCAGCGCGACGAAGACCGCGACCGGCGCCAGCGCCGCCACCTGCGTGCCGACGACCGGCGCCAGCCAGCGGAACGGCAGCTGCATCGCATCGCCGGTCAGGATCAGCGACGCGACTTCGTGCAGGACATAGGCGGCGATCGCGTTGCGTCCGAAGCTGCCGAAGAAATCGCCCGTGCGCGCCGGCCGGTCGTCTCGGTCGAACCACGCGTGGAAGGCCCCGAGCAGCAGCACGGTGATGCCGGTCGACAGCAGTACGAAGCTGCTGGTCCACAGCCCCTTCACGATCGGGAACACCAGCCCCCACGCCAGCCCGACGACGATCCCGGCCAGCCCCGCGCCCGCCAGCCGCTGCGCCGCCCGCCGCACCGGCAGCCCGCGCCGCAGGTAATCGCCCGCCAGCGTCCCCAGCAGCCCCTGCGCGATCGCGGGCAGGGTGCCGAGCACGCCTTCGGGGTCGAACCCCGCCGGCCCCTTCACGTACCGCCACGATCCGAGCACCGCGCGATCGACCCAGGAGACGAAATTGCGTCCCGGCACCCAGAGGTCGGTCGCGCCGCCGCCCGGCACCGGCACCAGGCACAATCCCCAATATCCGACCAGCAGCACGCCCGCCAGGATCGCCCGCGCGCGCGTGCCCATGCGCGGATAGAGCAAGGCGCACACCGCGAAGACGATGCCGATCCGCTGCAATACGCCGGGCAGGCGCGGCGGACCGAACCGCGTGAAATCCGCCAGGAAGAACATATGGCCCAGCAACAGCCCGATCAGGATCAGCCGCGCCGCCCGCGCGATCACGCGCCGCGTCGCCGCCGCGCCGGCCGCATCGCCGCGCGCCGACACCGCGATCGACACGCCCACCATCGTCAGGAACGCCGGAAACACCGTGTCGGCCAGCGTGAAGCCCGCCCATTCGGCATGGAGCAACGTCGGGAACACCGGCCCGTCCAGCCGCTGCACCCCCGCCGTGGCGTTCACGGTGATCATTCCCGCGACGGTGACGCCGCGCAGCAGGTCCAGCGATCGAAGGCGGCGTCCGGCCCGATCGGGCGCATCGCGCGGACCTGTCGCCAGCGGCCCCGTCGGTGGATCGATCGTCGCGGCCCCGTCCATTCCGTCGTTCCCCTTGCCCCCTTCGCGCCGCGACGCCGCGCTCCATGGCCGTAATAAACACCCGGGACCCGTCGTCCGCCAATGAAATCGGCCGACGCGTCATGTGCGACGCGCGGCGTGGGGGCGGCGCGGAGCGCGCGGAATGGGGCCGGCCGCGCGCGCCGGCCGCGCCGCCCGGATGGACGGGGGCGGCGACCAGCCCGCCCCCCTGTTCACCTCAGTTGGTCGCGATCCGCAGCGTGGCCATCACCCGCCGCCCCGGCATCACCACCTCGTCCTTGTTCAGCGCGGTGGCCAGCCGCTGGACATCGTTGGTCAGATTCTGCCCGACCAGCGCCAGTTCGACGTTCGGATGGCTGGCGAACGGCCGCACCGCCAATTGCCCGTCGAGCGCGACATAGCCGGGCGTCGCGGTGTCGAACGCGCCATATTTGTTCTGCCGCCCGGCGTAGATCAGGTTGAACCCGGCATCCAGCTTCTCGCCCTGCCAGTTCAGCCCGCCGCCGACCCGATACGGCGGGATGCGCGGCACGTTGCTGCCGTCGTCCAGCGTGGCGCGGGTATAGTCGGCCAGCACGTTGAAGCGATAGACGCCGTGCGCGGTGTGGACCAGGTCGTAGCTTGCCTCGCCTTCCACGCCCCGGAAATGCGCCCCCTGCTGCCGATAGTTCAGCTCGCGCAGGTCGCCGTCGCCGCCGATGGCGCAGGTGCCGTCGTCGTCGCAGGTGCGGCCGGTCAGGTCGCCGTAGATATAGTTCCTGAACCAGCTGCTGTAGATGCTGCCGTCGAAGCGGAATCCGCCGGACCGGACGCGCAGCGTTCCCTCCAGCGAATTGGCGCGCTCGATGCGCAATCGCGGATCGCCGGTCTCGAACGTGTTCGGCCCGTCATGCCCGCCGCGCGCGAACAATTCGGTCAGCGCCGGCGCCCGCCCGGTGCTGGAAAAGGTCGCGCCGATCTTGATCGCGGGCGACAGCTGGTACAGCGCGCCGATCGCCCCGCTGAGCGGCGTGTACTCGGCGGTCGTGAGCGCCCCCGACGCCGGGGTGCCGCGCAGCCGCACCTGCTCGATCCGGCCGCTCGCCTCCAGGTGCAGGCGATCGCCGAGCCGCGTGTCGGTGAACAGATAGCCCGCCACGCTCTCCATTGTCGCCGGGAACAGGTAGGAACTGTCCTGCCCCACCGCCGAGAAGTCGCGGTGCTGGTACTCGACCCCCAGCGCGGAATTGTCGACGAAGCCGATGCGGTTCAGCAGCAACTCGGCGCGGCCGTTATATTCCTTGTTGCGGAACGTGGTGTCGATCGTCCCGTCCGGCTCCTTCTCGTCATGCGCGTAATGGGCGTAGCTGCCGTCGACGTTCAGCCGTTGCAGCAATCCCGACCCCAGCGCGAACGACGATCGCGTCATCACCTTGGTCTGACGCATGTCGATATAGGTGGTGTCGCTCGGGATGCCGTATTTGGCATCATATTGCGTCACCGCCGCACCGACATGGCTGTCATGATCGTCGCCGAAGAAGTACGATCCGCCCAGCGACCCGCCATAACCGCGGAAGAAGGAATTCTGCTGCACGCCCAGCGGCGTGTCATAATCCCCCGCGTGGCGGCCGAAGGCATCGGCGTGGAGCGCGAAATCGCCCACCGCCGCATCGACCAGCCCCGCACCCTGATACAGGTCGGACACGCTGCCATAGGTGCCGTCCAGCTCCGCCGAGATCGGCTTGTCGGGAAAGGCGGTCGGCACGCGGTTGTTGAGCACGTTGACCACGCCGCCGATCGCCTGACTTCCGTACCGCAGCGTACCCGCGCCACGCACCACCTCGATGCTGCGCGCCGCCAGCGGGTCGATCGGAATGCCGTGGTCGGGGCCGATATCCGACACGTCGGAGCCGCTGGTGCCGTCCTCCAGAATGCGGACGCGGGTGGCGTCCATGCCACGGATGATCGGGCGGCTCGCCCCGGTGGCGAAGCCGGTGGCGGCGATGCCGGGCACGCGCGACAGTGCGTCGGCCACGCTCGCCCCGCCCTGCCGCAGGATGTCCTCGTTATCGACCTTGGCGGCGATCGCCGGGGTGTCGTCCCGGTCGTGCTCGATCGGGGAGGCGGTGACGATGATGTCGCGCGACGCGCCGTCGCGATTGGATGGCGCATCCTCGGCAACGGCGCACGTGGGCAGGAACGCGGCAAGCGCCGCGCTGGCGAACAGGAAGGGTCGCATCGGAAAATCTCCGGTGATGTCTCGCAAGGGTCGCGGCGCGCTGCCCTCACCGGCACCACGCGACGCGGATCGTCAGGGATGCGGGACGCTGGCCGGCGGGGCGCGGCTGCGCCAGAAATGCGCGCGCACGATCGGCGCGGCGACGATGGTCATCGGTGCGATGACCACGGCCGCGGCGGCGACCGGCGGCACCAGCCGCACGGCGGCGGGTGGTACGACCGGGTCGGTCGCGGCGGCGGCGGCGCACAGCGCGCACGCCTCCTCGATCGTCGCCGAGACGCCCGTGCCGGCGGCGCGTCCTTCGATCGCGGGGCGATCGGGCGGATGACGATGCGTCTGGAGGACGAAGCCGTCATAGACGAGCGACCACAGCACCAGCAGTGCGAACAGCACCGTGGCCGGGGTGGAGCGTTGCGTCGGGGCGGAGCCGCGTGTCACGATCGCGTCGGACACCGCCGTCCCTTTCTGCAAGCTGAACCGCCGTCGCCTTGCCACTGGACCGGAACGGACGGGAACGGCATCCTGCGGAAATGAAAAGCGATAACGATGCCCAGGGCGGTCCGATCATGCGCCGCGCGCGTGAGGTCGCGACCGGGTTTGCCGATGTCGGGCTGAGTCATGCCGAGGAAATGCTGCGGCGCCTGTCGCCCGAGGGCCGCGAACAGGCGCGCCGCGAACGCGAGGCGCGCGCCCGGCGACAGCGGCGGTTGCTGGTCCGGCTCGTGCTGGCGGCGGTGGCGACGCTGCTCGCCTGGGCGATGTTGAGCGCGCTGGTCGCACCCGGCGCGGCGCTGGCCGTGGCGGCCGCGGTGATGCTGCTGCTGACCATGCTGATCTTCATGCGCGCCGCCCCGGCGGTGCCCGGGCGCGAGGCGCTGGCCGAGGCCGCGCTGCCCGCGCTGGCGGAGGAAGCGGCGGTCTGGATCGCCGCCCAGCGGCGGGGCCTGCCCGCGCCGGCGGTGGCGCTGACCGACACGATGAACGGCCGGCTGGAGGAGCTGGCGCCGCGCCTCGACCGGCTCGATCCGCGCAGCCCGGCGGCGGATGCCGTCCGCAAGCTGATCGCGGTCGAGCTGCCGGATCTGGTCGAAAGCTGGCGCAGCGTCCCGCCGTCGATGCGGCGGACGCCCGGTGCGGACGGACGCAGCGCCGACGATCACCTGACCAACGGCCTTCGCCTGATCGACACCGAACTGGAGCGCGCGAACGAACAACTGGCGCAGGGATCGCGCGACTCGATCGCGGTGCACGGCCGCTATCTGGAGCTGAAATACGATCCCGATCAGGGTCGGCGCGGGCCTTGACGACTCCGATCCACGCGGTTCAGGGAACGCGCATAGGACGGTGTCGCTCATCGCGCGCCAAGGAGGGATCGCAGACCGTATGAACCGTTTCGACTGGGCCGATCCCTTCCTGCTCGACGCGCAGCTCGACGATGAGGAGCGGATGATCCGCGACAGCGCGCGCGCCTATGCGCAGGACCGCCTCGCCCCGCGCGTCATCGATGCCTTCGCCGACGAGCATACCGATCCCGAGATATTCCGCGAAATGGGCGCGCTGGGGCTGCTCGGCCCGACGATCCCGGCCGAATATGGCGGCGTCGGTGCGGGCTATGTCAGCTACGGGCTGGTCGCGCGCGAGGTGGAGCGGATCGACTCCGGCTACCGCTCGATGATGAGCGTGCAGTCCAGCCTGGTGATGTACCCGATCCACGCCTACGGCTCCGAGGAACAGCGCCGCACGTACTTGCCCAAACTGGCGAGCGGCGAATATATCGGCTGCTTCGGCCTGACCGAGCCGGATGCCGGCTCCGACCCCGGCGGCATGACGACCCGCGCGCGCAAGGTCGATGGCGGCTATATCCTGTCCGGCGCCAAGACCTGGATCTCCAACGCGCCGATCGCCGACGTCTTCGTCGTCTGGGCGAAGTCGGACGCGCATGGCGGTGCCATCCGCGGGTTCGTGCTTGAGAAGGGCATGAAAGGACTGAGCGCCCCCAAGATCGGGGGGAAATTGTCCCTACGCACCAGCATAACCGGCATGATTCAGATGGACGAGGTGGAGCTGCGCGAGGACGCCTTGCTGCCGAATGTCGAGGGGCTGAAGGGACCGTTCGGCTGCCTCAACCGCGCGCGCTACGGCATCAGCTGGGGCGCGATGGGCGCGGCGGAATTCTGTTTCCACGCCGCGCGCCAATATGGCTTGGATCGCAAGCAGTTCGGCCGCCCGCTCGCCGCCACGCAGCTCTACCAGAAGAAGCTGGCCGATATGGAGACCGAGATCGCGCTCGGGCTGCAGGCCAGCCTGCGCGTCGGACGGTTGCTGGACGAGGGCAATTACGCGCCGGAGATGATCTCGATCATCAAGCGCAACAATGTCGGCAAGGCGCTGGATATCGCCCGCGTCGCGCGCGACATGCACGGCGGCAACGGCATTTCGGGCGAATATCAGGTCATGCGCCATGCGATGAACCTAGAGACGGTCAACACCTATGAAGGCGCGCATGACGTCCATGCGCTGATCCTGGGCCGCGCGATCACCGGCATCGCCGCCTTCTGAGGCAAGCGGCGCGCGGTCGTCATTCCCGACCGCGCGCCCTCGCCTCACCGGACCGCTACCGTGGCGGCCGGCACGTTCCAGCCCGTCAGCGTGACGTGCGGCGTCCCCGTGGCCATGGCGGGATAGCGGATCGCGATCGTCCGCCGCTCGCCGGGCAGCAGCGACACGTAATTGTCGTCGTAGAAGGCCGGCAGGATGCGCTGCCCCTTCGCATCGACCAATGTCAGCTTGGCGTTCAGCGCAGGTATCGCGGTATCGTTGGCCAGCGTCACCCGCACCACGCGGTCGCCGCCCTCCACCCCACCGGCGGTCGCGCTGGCGGTCAGCGCGGCGGGGGCGAGCGTGTCGAGCGCGCGATACGCATCCTCGTCACGCCCGCGCCAGTAGAAGTTCTCCGATACCGGCGTACCGTCCGCTCCCAGCAGCGACAGCTTGACCAGCACCATCGGGTTCGCCGCGAACAGCCCGTCCAGCGGCACCGCCGCCAGCGGCGTCGCGCGGTTCGCGAGCGCATCCACCGGCGTATCGCGCGCGAAAAGCTCGCGATTGTCGAGCCCGACGACCTTCACCCGCGCGGTCAACGCCTTCGCATCGGCCTGCGTCGTGTTGAGGACGACCAGCTCGTTGCCCGGCAGGTTCAACTGGACGTGGAGCGGCTCGACCGCCTTCTTCGCGCCGTAATAGGACGCCTGCGTGTCATAGTCCCACGAATAGATCTGCCACGCGTTCGACGGCCACGCCGGATGCGTCATCCACAACAGGCGCCCGGAGTTCTTCGTCCACAAATGGCCCAGGAACCCCTCATACATCGCCTTGTGCGTTTCGAGGTTCATCATCTGCGCCTTGCGCTCGAAATCGGCGAAGCTGGTGCCCGGGCCGTACATGCGCGACAGCGCGGCCATGAACGTCTTGGTGTCGCCGTTCCCCGCGAAATGCCAGTCGTGATAGGCGAGCACGTCGCCGAGCGGCCAGCGATCCCCGGCGGGAACATAGCTGGCGATCGACTCCGCGGTCGACAGTGACGGCGTGCCCGTCTCGACCGAGAAGCCGGTCGCCAGATCGGTGAAATAGCCGACCGGCGCGCGATAATTGTACGGACCGGAGCCTTGCAGATTGACGACGTTCGAACTGCCGGTGAACCAGCGCGTGCCGTCCAGGTCGAACACCGCCTTCGCCAGTCCCTCGTTCAGCGTCGGATAGGGCACGCCCTCGTTGCGGCCGAACCACAGGATGATCGACGGATGGTTGCGATAGCGCGCGATCGTGTCGCGCGCGTTGGCGAGGAACAGCGCCGCATCCTCCGGCTCGACCTGGAAATTCTGCGTCGATTGCCAGAAGTCGTTGAGGACCATCATGCCGTTCTCGTCGGCGAGATCGAAGAACTCCTCCTCGTTGTTGTTGCCCATCCAGTTGCGGATGATGTTCATATGCGCCTCGCGCTGGAGGCGGAAATAGGGGGCGAGGCGGTCGTAGCTGACGCGCTTCATCGCGTCGTCCATCCCCCAATTGCCGCCGCGCGCCGCAATCCGCACGCCGTTGACGCGGATCGTCAGATGCGGCTCGGGCAGCGTCTCGGTGATCGCGGTGACGGCGGGCGAGCGCTCGCCCGCCGGGGTCAGCGATTCCGCCCAGCCGGTCGGGGTCTGCTTGATCGCGGCATGGCGGACATCGATCAGCGGCGTGCCCGCCAGTCCGCCATCGGTGGTCTGGACGTTGACCCGGCGCAGCGCGCCCGCCGCGTCGAACAGCGACAGGTCGTAGCTGACCTCGCGGATGCCGAAGCGCGCCTTGCGCTCGTCCGATACCCCGCGCGCATCGGCGACCTGATAGGTCACGTCATACAGATGCGGCGCGCCATAGCCGTTGGGCCACCACAGCTTCGGGTTGGCGACGGTCAGCTGGCGGAACTCGGACGGGGCGAAGCGCACCTCGCTATGCCCGGCGGGGGCGGTCACCTGCTTCTCGACAGTCACGCCCTCGAACGCGACGCGCACCGTGACCGGGGCGGCGGCCCCGGCGTTATCGAGCGGCACGGTGATATAGACGTCGGCGCGATCGGTGCGCGGCAGCGGCAGGTCGGTCACGACATGCGGGTCACCGATCCGCACCGCGCCGGTCGCGACCAGCTCGACCGGGCGCCACAGGCCGGTGTTGCGGTCGCGGATGCCGGGGATCCAGTCCCAGCCCTCGGTCGCGACGAAGGTCGGGCCGTCGATCGCCAGCTGCCCGCCATTCTCGCCGACGCCGCCCGCGACCGATTGCTCGTGCGGGATTCCGGGGTGCGGCGGGGGCGAGACCCGCACCGCGATGACGTTCTCGCCCGCGACCGGTGTGTAATCGAACTGCCCCCGGATGAACGCGCCGTGCGTCTCGCCCAGCCGCTGCCCATTCACCCAGATTTCGGCGTCATAGTTGATGCCGCCGAACACCAGCGTCAGCCGCTTGCCGGCCGCCTCGGCCGGAACGGTGAAGCGGGTGCGATACCAATAATCCTGCCGCGCGAGGCTTTCGGGAATTTTGAGGTTGTTCAGCCCGTAATAGGGATCGGGATAGACGCCGCGATCGACCAGGGTCTGAAGCACCGTGCCCGGCACGGTCGCCGGCCGCCACGTGCCGGTCGGCGATCCGGCACGCGAGAGCGTCGCGCCATCGCCCTTCACGTCGGGCGCGGCGGCGAGCGTCCAGCCGTTCACCTGCCAGCGGTTGGCGGCCAGCGGCTGCATGACGGGGGCAGTCGGCAGCGGCTTGGCGACCGGGGCGCTGTACGCATCGCCGTCGCGACTGTTGGGCAGCGTCCAGGCATCCTGCTGCGTGGTCAGGCCGATGTTGGCCTGCTTTTGAAAGGGCCAGCCGACGCCGACGTCGGTCATCTGGACCAGCGCCATGTCGGGGCGCGCACGGACGATCGCGGCGACCTGCTTCGCGGTCAGCGCGCCCGCCTCGACACGGGCGTCGACGAGCTGCCCACCCAGATGCGGGACGCCCGGTATCGCGGGAGCGATGGCGATCCGTGGCGCGACCGCCGTGGCGCGCGCGCCGCCGCCGCCGACGCGGCGACCGTCGAGATAGAGCGTGACGCGCGTTCCGTCCGACACGGCGGCGACGTGATGCCAGCCCTTCGGCAACGTCGCACCGCGCACCAGCGTATCGCCATCGCGCAGCGCGACGCGGCCATCGTCGAGAAGCAGGGTGCGCGACGCACTCGCGTCGCCGATCCGCATCAGCGTCACGTCGCCCGTTCGCGCGTCATCGGCCTGCACCCAGGTCGCGATCGTATAGGGCGCGCCGGCCGCCACCAGCGCATCGGCCCGGTCGAGCGGACGCTCGATGCCGATCCCGCCCTCAAGGAAGCGCGCATTGTACGGCCCGCTGTTGCCGATCTGCTGCGCGGCGACCGGGCCGCAAGCCAGCATCGTCCCCGCCAGCAGCAGCCCGGCGGACGTGAATGTCGCACGCATGGTCCAAATTCCCTTGTTCGTCATCGTCATGCCTGAATATCGGCGGGCAGCAGCAGGTGCCCGAACGCCAGCAACGCCGCGCCGATCGCGGGCGAGTCCTCGGCCAGCGCGGCGGTGCGGATCGGCGCCAGCACCGGTGCGTGGCGCCCTTCGTGCTGCATCAGCGTCGCGGTCGCGCAGGCCAGCTGCTCGACCAGCGCGACCGGCAGGCGTCCGCCGACCAGCACCGCCCCGGGATTGAGCAGGCAACTGACCGCGATCAGCGGCTGGACCAGCGCCGCCGCCGCTCGCGACACCCAATCCTGCGCGACCCCGACGACGCGGGGATCGTCGAGATCGAGCGTGTCGATCCCCGCGTCCCGGAGCGCGCGGTTGAGCCCCGCCAGCGACACGATCTCCTGCAGGGGCACGCGGCGTCCGTCGCGGTCCTCGACCATCAGGAAACCGATCTCGCCGCTGCGCCCGTTCGCGCCGCGATCGTAGAAGGAATTGACCACCACACCGCCGCCCAGCCCGAAGGTGATGAGCAGGTAAAAGAAGCTGGCGTGCTGCTGCCCCAGCCCGAACTGCATCTCCCCGATCGCCGCCGCCGCCGCGTCATTCTCGACCGTGACCGGCAGATGGAGCGGATCGGCGAAGAGCGAGGCGACATCGTGCGTCGACCAGCGATCATAATCGGCGGGGCGGCCCGGCAGGTCGATCCGGCCAAGATCGTCGGGCAACGCGACCCCGATGCCGCTGAGCACGTCGGGTGCGATCCCGCCACGCCGCAGCAACTCGCCGACGTGCTCGCGGTAGAAGGCGCGGACGTCATCGGGAGTCGGGAAGGCGGTTTCGCGGCTGATCCGCGCGCGCAACGTACCCTCGAAATCGACCGCCACCATCGTCAGGTGGTCGCGGTCGATATTGACCCCGATCGCATAGGCACCGGCCGCGTTGACGACCAGCCGCGTCGCGGGCTGCCCGCGCCCGCCGCGCCGCTGCCCGGCGCTGGCCAACAGTCCCTCGTCGAGCAGGCGGTTGGTGATGTTCGAGATGGTCGCGGGCGTCAGCCCCGTGACCTCGGCGATCTCGGCACGGGTCGCGGTGCCCGCGACGCGGATCGCGTGGAGCACGACGCGCTGGTTGTGGAGCCCGGCATGTTCGATGTTCGCGCCGCTCAGCCGCGATTGCGGGGCGAGCGTCACGCGACACCCGCATGGACGCGCGCCAGGAACGCGGCATGCGGCTCGGCATGGGCCAGCGTCCCGTCGATCGCGGCGCGCATCCGCGTCAGGCTGTCGCGCAGATCGGCATCGGCGACATGATCGGCCAGCGGGCTGTAGCGCGCTGGCAAATCGTCGAACCCGGCGTACATGCTGAGCCAGCTCGCGTCCTGGAACGTGTCCCATTCGCGGCGCACGAATTCGCCCGCCGCGCGCCACGCATCCAGCTTGGCGCGCAGGCCATCGGTCGGCGGGATCGCGCGGACATGATCCCAGAAGGGTTCGCCGATCCGCTGATTGCCGCTGTAATGGAGCATCAGGAAGTCGCGGATCCGCTCGAATTCCAGCACCGACTGGTTGTTGTAGGTGGCGGCCAGACGCGGGTCGCACGCGCGATCGGGGAACAGCGGGATCAACCGTTCCAACCCCGACTGGATAAGCGTGATGCTGGTCGATTCCAGCGGTTCGAGGAACCCCGACGACAGGCCCAGCCCGATGACGTTGCGCTCCCAGAAGCGCGCGCGATGCCCGGCGGTAAAGCGGATGCGATTGGGCTCCGCCAGCGCCTCTCCCTCCAGCGCGGCGAGCAGCCCGTCCTCCGCATCGGCGTCGTCGATGAAGTCCGAGCAATAGACATGGCCGTTGCCGACCCGGTGGCGCAGCGGAATGTGCCACCGCCATCCCGCCTCGGTCGCGGTCGCGGTGGTGAAGGGGCGGTGGACCTGCGCGGCCGTGCACGGGATCGCCACCGCGCGGTCGCACGGCAGCCAGTGTCGCCAGTCGACGAACGGCACGTCCAGCGCGTCGCCCAGCAACAGGCTGCGGAAACCGGAACAGTCGATCCACAGATCGCCCTCGACCCGCGCGCCGCTGTCGAGCGTCACGGCGGTGACGCGCCCGTCTTCACCATGGCGCGCGACGTCGGTGATCCGCGCGTCGATGTGCGCGACCTTGTTGGCCAGTGCGAGGCGTTTCAGGAGGGCCGCGAACTTCGACGCGTCGAAATGGACCGCGAAATTGAACACGCCCAGATCGTTGGCGGGCCGGTCGACCGGCGGCAGGAACAGCCCGCGCTCCGCCAGCTGCGTGGCAAGGCAATAGGTGCCGAGCGGGGTGGTATCGCCCGCCGCCCGCAGCTTGAGCCAGTAATGATGGAAGGCGACACCGTGCGCGCCGACCCCGTACAGCCCGAACGGGTGGAAGAAGTCGTGCCCGCGCGCCTTCCAGTCGGCGAAGCGGATGCCGTATTTGATCGTCGCCTCGGTTTCGCGCAGCACATCGGCCTCGCCCAGATCGATCGCGGCGAAGAAGTCGCGGATCGCCGGAACGGTCGCCTCGCCGACGCCGATCGTCCCGATCGCCGAACTTTCGACGACCGTGATCGACAGCCGCAGATGCGCCAGCCGCCGCGCGAGGAACGTCGCGGCCATCCAGCCCGCCGTCCCCCCGCCGACGATCACGATCGACCGTATCGGATCACGCATCTGAGTTTTCGCCTCCCCCAACGATCCCTCACCGCCCGTCATGGCGAACGCGGCGAAATCGTTACGATGCCATAGCCTCTTCCGTCATCCCGGCGAAGGCCGGGATCCACGGCACCGCGAAAGCCGAAGCCGATAACGGTGCGGAGCCGTGGACCCCGGCTTGCGCCGGGGTGACGATCGAGCGCGGCGCCGTCACGCTGTCCCGTCGCAAACGGGGCCATCAATCGGCGATGGCCCCTTCATCGACCCGATCAGAAGCGCGCGCGCACCCCGGCGATGAAGCGGCGCTCGTAGATGTTCTCGTTGAACACCTGATCTGTCCAGGTCAGGTAATAGCGCTCGGTCTCGCCGGTCAGGTTCGATGCCTGGCCGTAGATCGTGATGTTCGGCGTCACGTCGTAGGAGATCGAGGCGTCGAGATAGTTGGTCGGCATCTGATATTGCGCCAGACCGGTGATGCCGCTGTAGTTGGACGATACCAGACGCTTCGAGCGATAATTGTACGCGACACGCGCCTGCAAACCGTACTTCTCGAACCACAAGGCGGCGTTCGCCTGATGCTTCGAATTGTCCTGGAACGGCTGGTTGTTGCCGGCCAGATCGACGAGGCCTGCGTCGCCCAGCGACAGCGTGTAATTGGCATCGACGCCAAAACCGCCGAAGAAGCCGTCGACGCCGTAATCGGCCAGCGACTGCCGTGCCGAGGCTTCGATGCCCTTCAGCGTGCCGCCTTCACCCTGCGCCAGCGTGTTGGTGACGACCGGGCGACGGATCACGCCGTCATTGTCGGGGATGTCGTTGCGGATCTCGGTCGTGCGGGTGATGAAGCTGTCGACCGCGATGTAGAATGCGCCGACCGCGACCAGGCTGGAGCGGCCGGTATAATATTCGAAGCTCGCCTCGACATTGGTCGCGCGCCACGGGTTCAGGTTCGGGTTGCCCTCCGACGTGGCGGTCTGCGCCTCGAAGCGCGCCGGAGTGATCGTGGTGTTGATCGCATAGCCGACGTTCAGGCCCCCGCCCCACTGCTGGAAATCAAGCAGCGTCATCGTCTTCGAGAAAGCGGCGCGCGCGCGCAGCTTGCTGGTCAGATCGAAGGCGATGTTGATCGACGGCAGGAAGTCGGTGAACGACCGCTCGGTGCGCAGATCACCCGCGTCCACGCCCGAGACGCCATAGGGCTGCGGCGCGCCGACGATGTTCTGGCGGACGTTCAGGCGCGTGTTGACGACCTGCAACCCGCCGTTGGCGCGGAACGGCAGACCGGCCAGCTCGCCCTCGCCCGACACCTGCGCATAGCCCGAAATCTGGCGCGTGTTGACGTCGAACGACAGCGCCGGGTTCACCAGGTTCTGGCTGCCCGGATAGAATTTGTTCTGCCACGCCTCGCTATTGTCCATCGCCTTGGGATCAAGGACGTAGAGATTCGGCGCCCCCTGCGCCGGCAGCGCATATTGCTTGATCAGCCCGGCAAAGATCGGGTCGGTGGCCTGCCGCGTCAGACCAGCGGTGTAGGCGACGCCCGCCGCGTCGCGGACCGAGCACTTGTTGTCGTTCAGGTTGACGTCGAACGCCTTCCACTTGACCAGGCAGCCGGCCGCCGGATTGCCGGCGTTGTCGCGATTGCCGGCGTAGAAGGGCGAGACGCGGTCGAAGGTGAACTGGTCGACGCTGCGCTCGCCATAGCGCGCGCCGAACGACAGCTTCACCTGATCGTTCGCCTGCCATTCGGCATCGGCGCGCAACGCCCAGATGTCGCCGTTCTGATACTGGTTGCCCTCCGACGAGATCGTCTTCAGCCCGTAGCGCGAAGGGTCGGACGCCTGCGCCAGGAACGCCGGCGAGAAGCCGAAGACCGGCGCGCCGCTCGAATAATCGACCGTCGCGGTCTGGCTGTAGATCGAATAGCCGGTCGGGTTGAACTTGACGTCGCCGCCCGGATAATTGCCGTCACCGTTATACGCCCATTGCCGCCCGTTGGTCAGGCTGAACTGCGTGTACGACTGGTCGCGGTTGCGCGATGCCTTGCCATAGATGCCGCGCACCGTCGCCTTGAACGTCTCGGAAGGCTTCCAGTCGAGTTGCAGATTGTAGTTCTGCGACTCGCTCTTGGTGCGGAACGTCTCGGCATAGCTGTCGAAGTTCGGCAGGCTGTAGGTATATTCCTGCACGGTGTTGACGTTGCGGCCCTGATAGACCGCACCGGTGTCGCGCGACTTGGTCGGCAGGAACGGCGACGACAGCCAGTCGACGTTCTGGAACTGGAAACCGGCGGTGCGGTCATATTGCGTCTGGCGCGTGTAGAAGGCGTCGGCGGTCAGTTGCAGCGCGTCGTTGATCTCGAACTGCAACGACGCGTTCGCGCCGAAGCGCTGACGGTCCGTGACGCGGTTCCAGGCGGTGTGCGACTGCGGCGTGATGAATGCGTCATTGGCATCACCATCGCCGTTGACGTCGTAACCGACGATCGCACCCGAACTGTCGCGGACCGCCTTGCCACGGCTGACGCCGTTGTTGCCGACCGCAAAGTCGCCGGGGTTGGTGGCGCTTCCGCTCTCGTTGCGCAACGCGACGCCGTAATCCTGGAGCCCACGAAAGCTGTTGCCGAGCGTCAGGTCGCTGTACGCCGCCGACACCAGCAGGCCGACACGCTCGCCGTGGAAGGCGATCAGGCCGTTGGCGGACGGGTTCAGCTTCTTCGTGCGGTCGCCATATTGCCCTTCGGCGGCGGCGGAGAAGGTCAGCCCGCGCTTTAGGTCGAACGGACGGCGCGTCAGCAGGTCGACGGTGCCCGACAGGCCCGCCTGCTGGAGCGAGGCGGTCGGCGACTTGAACACGGTCGCGCCCGAAAAGAGCTGCGACGGAATGTCGGTGAAGTTCGGCTGCACGGTCGTGACCGAGTTCGCGCCGAGGAATTGCTCGCCGTTCAGCAGCGTCGTCACCTGCGGCAGGCCGCGGATGTTGACCGCAGCACCTTCACCCGCATCACGGCGGATCTGCACGCCCGCGATACGCTGGAGCGAGTCGGAAATGGTGACGTCGGGCAGCTTGCCGATGTCCTGCGCGCTGATCGCCTCGACCACGCTGTCCGCGTTGCGCTTCACCTCGATCGCGCGCGCCTGCGAGGCGCGGATGCCGGTGACGACGATATCGCTGGCCGCGTCATCGGCCTGCGTCGGCGCGGCGACCTGATCGGCGGAGGTGGCGACGGCGTCCGGAGCAGCGGTCTGGGCGGAGGCGTCGGCCGTCATGACGACCAGCGCGAATGGCGAAACGGCGCCCAGCATCGCGCGGCGCGCAGTGACCTTGATCATCAACCTCTCCCCTCTTCATTCCTGAAAGCGCGTTTTATTAAATCACGCATCTTTATTTATTCAACTTGGGTACGGCCCTGTCAAGGCGGGCAGAGGACACGCCCGCCGCCTTTTCGCTTTTTCAGCGCAATTTCAATGCTTCATTTGGTCAGGTCGGCTACTCGCCGATGAACACGACTCCGGGCAAGCGCAAGGCGACTGTCGCCGGTCCCAGCGTGCCGTCCGTTCGCAACGGCAATTGCGTGATCGTGCCCGCGCGCTGGTTCGCAACCAGCATGTCCCTACCACGCAACCGGAAGAAGCGTGGCCAGTGCCCGCCACAGCCGGCGTGCTGGAGCAGTCGCAGGCCGCCATCCGGTGCGACCGCATAGACTGCGATACTGTCATGCCCCCGGTTCGACACATAAAGGCGCGTGACCGTCGGGTTCAGCGCGATGTGCGCGCCATACGACGTACCGTGAAAATCCGCCGGGAGCGTCGACAGCACGGCCCGTTCCACGAACTCCCCATCCGGCCCCGCGTCCAAGATCGTGACGGTATTCGCCAGTTCGGTCACCAGATAGGCGACCGGCAGACGCGGGTGGCGAGCCAGGTGGCGCGGGCCGGAACCGGCCGGTGCGCGATAGGCGATCGAGGTACGGGCGATCCGCCCGGTGCGCGCATCGCGGTGATGCGCGAATACCGCATCCGCACCCAGATCGACCGAATGGAGGATCGCGCCGTCGTTCGTGAAGCCCACCCAGTGCGCGTGCGGCCCCGCCTGTCGCTCGACATTCGGGCCACGCCCGGTGTGCGCGACGATCTGCGCGGCGCCCCGCGGCATTCCACTGCCGCGATCCAGCGACCACAAGGCGACGCTGCCGCTCGAATAATTGGCGACCGCCAGCGCGCGACCGTCCGGGGCAAGCGCGGCGTGGCAGGGGTCAGCGCCGCCGGTCGACAGGCCGGCGAGCCTGCGAAATCGCGCGTCGTAGACCCCGAGCCCGCCCTCGGCCCGTTCGTCGAGCAGGTAGCGCAGCCGCCCGCCGGGGCGCGTCACGCCGAACGACACGTTACGGATCGCGGCGTCGGCGGAACCCGCGCGCCAGTGTCCGCCGCCATCGATCAGCGGCACCAGCCCGGCCCCGCCTTCATTGGCGTAAGTGCCGGCAAACAGGCCCGCGCCTTCCGCCGCGTGAGCGGCGCGTCCCGCCGACAGACCGGCGGCGAGGAGGCCGCCCAGGACAAGGCGGCGGCGGGGCAGCGGCGGGGAACGATCGTGCATTCCCCCTTTCGACGCCGCCGGCCCGCCGCCGTCAAGGGGGCGCATGGTCGCGGATCGCACCTTGCATCGCACTCAATTTGATATATATGTGATATCATATTTAGGGAGGAACGTTGTGGAACAGGGGAGTCTCACTCGCTCGCACGAACGGCGCGCGGCAACGACCAGCGGCTTTCCGTTGCTGGCCATCGCCGTCCTGCTGATCGCCACGGCGCTGGTCTTCATCGTCCGGCTCGCGACCGAAGTGGATGGGCCGATCCTGTCCCCGGTTCCGGCGCTCTGCGCGCTCGGCGCCGTGTTCGTCGCCGCCGGCTTCTACATGCTGCAACCCAATCAGGCGGCGGCGATCACGCTGTTCGGCAGCTATGCCGGCACCGACCGTACGCCGGGCCTGCGCTGGACGCTGCCGTGGCTGCTTCGTCGCAAGGTTTCGGTGCGCGCCAACAACGTCATCTCGGAACGGATCAAGGTCAACGACCTGCGCGGCAATCCGATCGAGATGGCGGCGCAGGTGGTCTGGCGCGTCGTCGACACGGCGCAGGCGCTGTTCGACGTCGACGACTACAAGGCGTTCGTCAACGTCCAGATCGAGGCGGCGGTGCGCACGATCGGCTCTCGCTATCCCTATGACGATTACGCGCATCAGGAGGTGACGCTGCGCGGCAACCACGACACGGTCGGCGCGGAACTGCGGGCCGAACTGATCGCGCGTCTCTCGGTCGCGGGGATCACCGTGGACGAGTGCGGCTTCACGCATCTGGCCTATGCGCAGGAGATCGCGGGCGCGATGCTGCGCCGGCAACAGGCGCAGGCGGTGGTCGCGGCGCGCACGACGCTGGTGGAGGGTGCGGTGGGGATGGTGGAACTCGCGCTGGACCAATTGTCGGCCAAGAACGTCGTCGAGCTGGACGACGAGCGGCGTGCGGCGATGGTGTCGAACCTGATGGTGGTGCTCTGCGGCGAGCGCGATACCCAGCCTGTCGTCAACGCCGGCTCGCTTTACCAGTAACGCGATGGCGCCCCCTCCCCGCAAGGCGTTTCCGCTGCGTCTCGACCCCGCGCTGCACGCCGCGATCGAGCGCTCGGCGGCCGGCGACCTGCGCAGCGTCAACGCGCAGGTCGAATGCCTGCTGCGCGAGGCACTGGCGCGGCGGGGCGTGAAGCTCGATGCGCCCACCCCCGCGCGCCGTGGGCGCCCGCCCCGGGACGGCGCGGACGACGCGTGACGAAGGGTTGACCCGTCACCGGTGTAGCGGCGAACGTACGCCGCACGCTCCGACGGAAGGATTCCTCCTCTACATGTTCCTCGACAAGGATCACATCGGGCGGTCGCGCCCGTGACGCTGCTCGCGGTGCTCGCCGCGGTCGGCCTGCTGGTGCTGCTGATCGCGGCTGGCAAGCTGCATCCGTTCGTGGCCTTCCTGCTGTCCGCGATCGTCGCCGCGCTGCTGCTCGGCCGGCCGCCCGCGACGATCGCCGGCAGCATAACGCGCGGGATCGGGGACATGCTGGGCTCGCTGACCGCGATCCTGTGCCTGGGCGCGATGTTCGGACGGATCGTTGCCGACAGCGGCGCGGCGCAGCGGATCGCCGATACGCTGATCGGCATCGCCGGCCCGCGCCGGATCACGCTCGCGCTCGCCGCCGCCGGCTTCCTGGTCGGCATTCCGCTGTTCTACAATGTCGGCTTCGTGCTGATGGTGCCGCTGATCGTGTCGGTCGTGCACCGGGCGCGCATGCCGACGATCTATCTGGCGATCCCGATGCTGTCGGGGCTGTCGATCGCGCACGGCTTCCTGCCGCCCCACCCCTCGCCCACCGCGCTGGTCGGGCAGTTCGGGGCGGATATGGGCCGTACCCTGCTTTACGGCCTCATCGTCGGCATCCCGACCTTGCTGGTGGCTGGGCCACTGTTCGCGCGGACGCTGAAAGGCATCCATGCCCGGCCCGTGATCGCGGTGCCATCCGCCGACGACGCTCAGGCGCAGCTGCCCGGCACGTTCGTCAGCTTCGCGGTGGCGCTCACCCCGGTGATCCTGTTGGCCGGCGCGACGCTCGTGACGTCCGTCGGGGGGCTGTCCGCCGATACGCTCGCCGTGGCCGCGATCGCGGGCGATGCGAACGTCGTCATGCTGGTCGCGCTGCTGCTCGCACTCGTCGTGCTGGGCATTGCGCAGGGCCGCGACCGCGCCGCGCTGTCGGCCGGCTCCGCCGATGCGGTGAAGGACATCGCCGGCATCCTGCTGATCGTGGCGGGGGCCGGCGCGCTGAAGCAGGTCTTCGTCGATGGCGGCGCCGCGACCGCGCTCGCCGGCTGGCTGGGCGGTCTGCACGTGCCGCCGCTGCTGCTCGGCTGGGGAATCGCGATGGTGATCCGCGTCGCGCTCGGCTCCGCGACCGTCGCCGGGCTGACCGCCGCCGGGATCGTTCAGCCGCTACTCGCCACCACCGGGGTCGATCCGTCGCTGATGGTGCTGGCGATCGGCGCGGGCAGCCTGATGTGCAGCCACGTCAACGACTCCGGTTTCTGGATGTTCAAGGAGTATTTCGGCCTGGGCCTGTCGGACACGTTCCGGTCGTGGTCGGTCATGGAGACGCTGGTCGGCGTCTTCGGCCTGTTGTTCACGATGCTGCTCAGCCTGGTCGTCTAGGCTGCCCGGGGCCGGCGCGACGCCTGCCCCGGACCGCGCCGTCAGAACTTGGCGCGGACGCCGAAATTGTAGCGTGCGCCGGTATCCTGCCGCAGCAGGAACCGTTCCTCGATCGCCGACCATTCGTTGACATACTGGTTGGTGACGTTGACGCCCTGCAGATACACCTGGAAATTGGGTGTCAGGTCATAGGACAGGCTGAAGTCGAGTTGTCCGTAGGCGGAGCGGTTGCGGGGCCGCGACTGGCTGTCGCGACAGTTGCGCAGATAGTCCGACCGCCAGTTGTACGACACGCGCGCCGACACGCCGTATTTCTCGTAGAAGACGCTGCCGTTCGCGGAATGCGGCGACAGACCGTTGTAACCGCACGGATAATCGGCAAGCGTCTGGTCGCGCTGCGCGCTGCTGGCGACGTAGGTATAGTTGCCGGTCACGCCGAAGCCGGACGCGAAACCACCCAGCGCATCCAGCGAATATTGCCCGCCGACCTCGATGCCCTTGATCGTCCCGGTCTGCCCGTTGCGGGTGCGCGTGTCCTGGAACACGCGCCCGAAACGATCGACGGGCAGGGTCTGCAACTCTAGGAAATCAGAGAGATCCTTGTAGAATCCGCCGATACTCAGATAGCTGACGCGCGAGATATACCATTCCAGCGACACATCGTAATTGGTCGACCGGAACGGCAGCAGGTTCGGGTTGCCGCCCGACGACAAGGGCACCGAAATGCGACCGCCGAAGTCGTTGTTGACCCCCAGATCGGTCAGGGTCGGCCGCGTGATCGTCTGTGAAAATGCGGCGCGCGCGATGAGGTTCTCGGCGACATTGTACTTGATATTGGCAGACGGCAGCGCGTTCACGTAACCGTTGCGCACCGACACCGCGGTCGCCGGCCCATACGTATATTGCAGCGTGTCGTCGCCCGGCGTGTTGGCGATGCCGGTGACGGGCGTGTTGAACCCCGACGACAGCACATCGGTGCGGACGACGCGGACGCCGGCGTTGCCCGACCAGCGCTCCCCGCCGAACTGCATGCTGACATAGGCGGCGGTCAGCCGTTCGCGGACGTTGACGGTGCCGCGCAATTGCTCGCGCACCCCGAACGGGCCACCCTGCAACGCCAGCACCTGCCGCGCGAACGCCGCCTGCTGTTCGGGCGTCCGACCGTTGGTCGGGATGGCCAGCGTCGCGGGATCGTTGAGATAGTCCAGGAACGCGCCGGCATCGAATTCGAAAACCGAAGGCGGGATCTGCTGCCCGTCGCCGACCAGCTTGCCCCATTCGTAATCCTGCAACAGCCCGGCGGGGATCGGCACCTGATAACCGCAATAGGTGCAGCTGGAATCGCTGTTGTTGAACGAGCGGTTGATCTTCTTCCGCTCGGTATAGGACACGCCCATCGACACGGTCTTCAGCACCGAATCGTCGATGTCCCACTTGCCGTCGAGGTGGAACTCCGACCCGCGATCGCGCGAGCGATTGTTGTCAATCCCCATGTAATGGAGCCGCATCCGGTCCGGGTCGTTGATGATGTCGTTGTCGTAGGAGATGGCCGGCAGCCCGTTCCCGCCGTCCAGCGTGAACTGATAGGTGTAGGGCAGCAACGCCCCGATCACGAGATACTGGTTCGGCGACGCGCGATTGGCGCCCGTCATCGACGCATCGAAGCGCAGTTCGACATTGTCGGCCGGCGTCCACTTGACGTTGCCGCCGATCTGATAGCTGTCGGACAGGCGATTGGTCAGGTTGAAGACGTGATCGACCTTCGCATTGACGCCGTTGTTGGTCAGACGACCGGCATTGTCGGCCAGGAATTGCGGGTTCTGCGCGATGAAGTCGCGCCCGATCATGCTCAGCTCGGTCGCGGTGCCATTTCCGTCGAAGGCCGGCAGGTAATAAGGCGCGGCCATGAAGTTATCGAGCCGGCGGACCGTGCCGGACACGTCGAACTTGGAATAGATGCCGTCGATCGTCATTTCCAGCGTGTCGGTCGGCCGGTACTGGATCGATCCGGACACGTTGATCCGCTCGCGCGACTGCTGCGCGCGCTGGTAATAGAGGCTTTGCGGCACGTTGACGTTGCCCTGCACCGGATAGCGCGGATCCGATCCGGTCAGCAGCGTCGGGGTGCCGCCGATGTTCGATACGATATCCGGCCGCCCGTTGATCCAGCCGTCGATCGCGATCGTATCGATCTGGTTCAGCCGCTTGGTATAGGACCCCGCCAGCAGGATCCCGAACGTCTTGTCGGGATTGGCGTAGGAGACGGTCGCCGCCACATCCGGCGACGCCTTTTCGCGCAACGTGTCGTAGATGCCGCCGATCTGCGCGGTCGCGTGCAGCCCGCTGCGTCCGGACAGGGCGCGCGCGGTGACGATGTTGACGGTCGCGCCGATCCCGCCTTCCTGAAGCTCCGGCACCGGCGACTTGTAGACGTCGGTGCGCTGGATCATGTTGGACGACAGCACGTCGAACGAAAATTCACGCCCCGCATTGTCGGTCGCCATGACGCGTCCGTTGACCAGCACGGTGTTGAACTCCGGCCCCAGGCCGCGCACCGTGATGAATTGTCCCTCACCGCCCGAACGATCGATCGCCACGCCGGTGATGCGCTGGAGCGACTCGGCGATATTGGCGTCGGGAAACTTGCCGACGTCGACCGCGGTGATCGAATCGACGATCTGGTTCGCGTCGCGCTTTACCTGCGCGGACGAGCTGAGGCTGGCGCGGATGCCGGTGACGACGATATCCTCGCCCGCCGCCGCCCCCGCCGTCGGGGGTGCCTCCTGCGGTGCGGTCTCGGTCGCGGGGGCGGTCGTGGTACCCGGCCCGACCGGCACCGGCGAGATGCTTTGCGCCAGCGCCATGGACGGCAACGAACAGCCCGCGCCCAGCGCGGCCAGAATCCACCACGATCTCATCTCTCTCTCCCGTTCTGTTGTCTTTTTACGACCGTCCGTGGAGAGATCGGCGCCCGACAGGCCCTGTTACCCACCTCTCCACGGGGCGAGCGGAGCGACAGCAAGGCTTACCTTCAATATTTTTGCGGCAGATTAACTGTTTAGCGGGATGAAGCTCGTGTGGCGGCGCGCATCGCCGCATGGGCCGGACGATCCCGACCGACCGATGCCGGCTCAGGTGGTCGGCACCGCCGGGTCGAACAACCGGCAGTCGGCGCGTGCGGTACCCGACAGCCGCGCATCGTTGCGCAGCGAATAGGCGGTGCGCTGACGCACGTTGAACGCCACCAGCCGCCGGATCTGCGGCGTGCGCACCACCGCGGTGACGAGGCTGATCGGGGCGAGCGGCTGATAGGTATAGACCACCTCGACCACCATCACCGCCGTCCCGGGCGCGGCGGCGATCTGGTTGGCGGCGGCGCCCATCCCGTCGATAATCGATGCGCCCTCGACCGCGCCGTGATCGGCGTTCGTGGTGTCGTCCAGATTGGTGACCGGCTGCCCGGCGCTATCGCGCGGCACGCCGTAGGAAGAGGTCGCCGCCAGCGCGCCCACGCACCGCTGCCAGCGGATCCACTGGCGATAACCGTCGGGGTTGCCCGGGCTCACCGGCCCCTTGCCGTTCGTGCCGGTGGTGGTCGTGCGCTGCTCCAGATCGGACAGGATGATCCGCCCGTTCCTGGCCAGTCCCAGCGGCTCGCCCATCTTCAGCGCGCCGATCATCACCTCCGCCACGTCGGATTCGTCGATCGTCGTGCGCACGCGTCCGGCATTGTCGGCCACCGCCATCGCGATCTGCGACACGCGCAGGTTGGCGGACGCGTAATTGCCCAGTTCGACCCCGCCCAGCCCGAGCATCAGCACGACCGGCGCGGTGATCGCG
The DNA here is from genome assembly GCF_001476895.1 of Sphingomonas endophytica. Lineage (GTDB taxonomy): Bacteria > Pseudomonadota > Alphaproteobacteria > Sphingomonadales > Sphingomonadaceae > Sphingomonas > Sphingomonas endophytica_A. Next base: position 49,250 of record NZ_LDTB01000076.1, read on the forward strand.
AACTCGGTCAGCGCGACCCCGCGCTGCGCCCGCGCCAGCCGCACCCATGCGCCGCGAAGGGGGATCAGCCGCATACCGTCGCCGGCTCCGGCTGCGCGGCATAGGGCTGGTTCTTCAACATGGTCGACGCGGTGATCCGGCTGACGCCGTCCCATCCGAGCAGCCGGCTCATCGGCAGGATCTCGGGAAAGGTGACGGTCGCGACATAGACCACGATGTCGTCGGACCCGCCCGTGCCCGCCCGCGCGGCATCGGCATCCCACACGCCATTGCCGTTGATGTCGGTGAAACAGTCGCCGGGGTTGTAGCGTCCCAGCGGCGCGGTGTCGGTGGTGATCGGTTCCGGCCGGGCGACCTGCCGGAACTTGCCGTAACTGGAAGGGACGACGAACACCGTCGCCTTCGGCGCGATCGGCGCGACGTTGTCCTTCAGCATCGTGGTGAGCTGTTGGGTCGTCGTGCTGGTGCCGACGGTCACGCGCCGCGCGGCCCGGTCCAGCCCGTCCTGCACCTGCTGGATGACATACTGGCGGTATCCCAGGTCGACCAGCGCGCACATGATCGTGATCGCGGGCAGGGCCACGATCGCGAACTCCACCGCCGCCGCGCCGCGCCGGTCGGCGCGCAGCCGTGCGCCCAGCCGCGTCATTGCGTCAGCCTCAGCGCGCCGATGTTCTTGCCGATCTCGACGAACCTGGCGAGCAGCGCCGCCTGATCGGCGGAGGTCGACGCCTGGCTGGGGGTGCTGGCGCAATTGGTCAGTGACGAATCCAGCGACGTGGCGAAGCCGATGACCCAGACCGAATAGCCCATCGACTTGGCGCGCGCGCAGAGCAGGTTGAACCGCTGCTTGTGGCGGGCGAGCTGGTCGTCCTGATTGGAATTGTTGCCGCCCGGCGTAACCCGCGCGTCGATCCGCTCGATACCATAGGAACTGTAGAGCGCGTCGTACCCGGTTTCGAACAGGCCGTCGGTCATGAAGATGATGTACTTCTTGACCGGCATCGTATTGTACGTGTCGGGGTTGCTCGGGCCGAAGATGCCGCCCGACGATGCCCAGCGCGCGCCCCACATCATGCCGTTGTCGTGATAGGTGCCGCCATCGGGGTTGAGCGTCGCCAGATAGTCCCGCAATCCGTCGCGGCTCCACGACTTCATCGGCGCAGCCTCCGCCGGGCAGGCGGATTGCGGCCTGGTCCCCTCGTTCCTGTACATGCCGATGTAGTAATTGGCATACTCGACCTCGGGCCAGTACGGCTTCCAGCGTGACGCGTCGTCGCTGGGAATGCGATCGATGTCGAGGTCCAGCGCACCGGCCGGTATGACGGCGTCGGTGCTGCCCATGCGGACCGTCTGCCGCTCTTCGACACAGCCCCTCCACGCCGTCGGGCGCGCTCCGCCCGCGACCGGGGTCAGGCCGTATTGGCCGCCGCTGGTCCCCACCAAAGCGTTGACGTCCACCGTGCCACCGGCGACGAAGTCCGAAATGTCGTAGGTGTTCGCCGGATAGATGAAGTAGGTGCACCTGCCCCGGCGCGAATCATAGCTGCCGTAATAGCTGTTGCAGGTGTTCTCGCTGGTATAATCGGCGACCACCTGCCGCGTGCGATAGGTCGCGGTATTCGATACCATGAAGCTCGGATTTGCCGCGCGGATCGCCTTGCCGACGTTCACCGCGCTGGCATAGGGCACCACGCCATAGCGCAGCCGCATCCCCGCCGCATCGAGCTGCGTCTGTACGGGCTTGAGTTGATCGTACAGCGCCAGCACCGCGTTGCGCAGCGCGTCGATCTTGCTGACCGTGTCGCTGGAGGTCGCGGTCTGGGCCATCGATCCGGTCGTGTCGAGGACCAGAACGATATCGGTGTTCACGAAATCCTGCGACGCGTTGCACGTCACGTTGACCGGCAGGCTGGTGTAACCGAACATCCGCATGATCGAGGTCGGCACCGTGGTCGCCGCCTTGATGACGACGGTGGTCTTGGAATCGGTCGTGCTGGTGATCGACGGCGCGAACGGCGCGGAGCCGAGGAAACCCTGCCGGAAGTTGAAATTGAAGAACTTCGCCGCCTCCGCGCGCACCGTGTCGTCGACCGCGCCGTTCGTCATCGCGCGCCGTCCCGCCAGCACCGCGGCGTCGCACGCGACCTGCATCTGCTTGCGCGCGACATAGCCCGTGCCGAGGTCCACCGCCGATCCGACCAGCGCCACCAGCGGAATCAGCAGCATCACCCACAACATCATCACGTTGCCGCGTCGGTCCCGCGCCAGCCGCACGGCCGTGCGCGGCACGGCACGACGCGCGCGCGATGGCTGACCGGCGGTGCGATCCTGACGACTCATGCGACCGCTGTAGGAAGACTTCCTTAAAAACCTTTCACCCGGCGTAAATCGACCGCAGGCGTGCCGACGCCGGTTGACGGCGCGCCGCCGCGCGGGACATCACGGGCGGACAGAGGGCGCCCGCGGACGGCGCGGCCGCGGGGAGGGCAAGACATGACGTTGCAGACGATCGATCTGGTCGTGGTGATCGGCTACGCGATCGGCATCTTCGTCCTCGCGCAATGGGTCAGCCGCGACAAGGCGGGCGAGACCAAGGACACCTCGGACTATTTTCTGGCGTCCAAGGCGCTGCCGTGGTGGGCGGTCGGCGCATCGCTGATCGCGGCCAACATCTCCGCCGAACAGATCGTCGGCATGGCCGGATCGGGCTATGCGATCGGGCTGGCGATCGCTTCCTACGAATGGATGGCGGGCGCCACGCTGCTGATCGTCGGCAAGTTCTTCCTGCCGATCTTCCTCCACAACCGCATCTACACGATGCCGCAGTTCCTGGAGCAGCGCTACGGCGGGTCGATCCGCACGATCATGGCGGTGTTCTGGCTGGCGCTGTACATCTTCGTGAACCTGACCTCGATCATCTGGCTCGGCTCGATCGCGGTGAACCAGGTGGCGGGCATCGACCAGAATATCGCGCTGGTCGGGCTCGGCGCGTTCGCGGTGCTGTATCAGCTGCGCGGCGGGCTGAAGGCGGTGGCGCTGACCGATATCGTGCAGGTGACGCTGCTGGTGCTGGGCGGGCTGATGGTCTCCGCGCTGACCCTGAAGGCGATCGGCGGCGCAGGCGGGATCGTCGGCGGCTTTACCGAGCTGACGCGCCGGGTGCCCGACCATTTCGACATGATCCTGTCCCCGGACAATCCGCACTACAAGGAACTGCCCGGGCTGGCGGTGCTGATCGGCGGCATGTGGATCGCCAACCTCAGCTATTGGGGGTTCAACCAGTATATCATCCAGCGCGCGCTGGCGGCGAAAAGCCTGCCCGAGGCACAGAAGGGGATCGTGTTCGCCGCGTTCCTGAAGCTGCTGATGCCGCTGGTGATCGTGCTGCCGGGGATCGCGGCGGTGGTGCTCGCCCCCGATCTCGCCAAGCCGGATCAGGCCTATCCGGCGATGCTCCGGCTGTTACCGCCGGGATTGCTGGGGCTGGTGTTCGCGGCGCTGATCGCGGCGATCATCGCCTCCACCGCGTCGAAGATCAATGCGATCGCGACGATCTTCACGCTCGATCTCTATGCCAAGCGCTTCCCCGCACCGACCGCGGCCGAGGACGGTAAAGCCGATCCGGCGGGCGAGCGGCGGCTGGTGCTGGTCGGCCGCATCGCCGCCTGCGTGTCGATCGTGATCGCGATGCTGACCGCGCGTCCGCTGATCGGCCAGTCGGATCAGGCGTTCCAGTTCATCCAGGAATTCTCCGGCTTCTTCACGCCCGGCATCACCGTCATCTTCCTGCTGGGGCTGTTCTGGAAGCGCGCCAACGAGGCCGGGGCGATCGGCGCGGCGGTGGCGTCGGTGGTGCTGTCCTATGTGCTGCGCGCGGCGCTGCCCGACTTGCCGTTCCTCAACCGCATGAGCCTGGTGTTCGCGCTCAGCCTGGCGCTGGCGATCGCGCTGTCGCTGCTGGTCCGCTCGCGCGCCGACGCCAATCGCGTCACGGTGCAGGGTGTGGATTTCCGCACCACCACCGGCTTCAACGCCGCCAGCCTCGGCCTCGTCCTGATCCTCGTCGCGCTCTACGCCACATGGTGGTGATCGCGAGCCGACGTCGGATCGATCCGCGCTGACACCGGTCGAGGGGGCGTCCGCCCGCGCCGGCCCTGCCCTGCCCTGCCCTGGCCGCCTTATCGGTGCCGGCAACGCGTATAGCGCCGGGCGCCTGATCGCGCTGGCGCTGCCCGTCGTTTATGCTTATCGGGCGCTCGCGCGACTAACCGGCGGCGCTGCGACGACGTCAAGGCGGGCGGCGTTTTCAGCGAGAATCGACACGCCGGCCACCGATCGCACGCCAGGCCGTCATCAGCCGGGCATCGCCAAGCGCCTTATGCCGGAGTAATGGCAACCGCGCGACCGATATCCTGCGCTTCATCTTCGTTTCATCATCCGATTCACCCCTAGCCAGCAATAATGATCCCGCTTGCGCATTTCCGCGGCACTGCTATTTGAATGTCCGAGTAATGGGCGCCGCCAGAGCGCTCGTCTCGTGGAACGCTCCACATGCGAAAGGGGAGGATCACCATGGCATCCAGATTACTTTTTCTCGCGTCCGTGTCGGCGGCGTCGCTGTTGGCGACCGACCCCGCACTGGCGCAAACCGCTGCCGCACAGGGCGCTAGCGAGGCGACGCAGCCCGCGACGCAGGAACAGGCGGCCGACGATATCGTTGTCACCGGCGTCCGCGCCGCGATCGTCGGCGCGATCAACCGCCGCCGCGAGTCCACGCAGATCGTCGACTCGGTCGTCGCCGAGGACGTCGGCAAATTGCCTGACAATAACGTCGTCGAGGCGCTGCAGCGCGTCACCGGCGTGCAGGTCACCGATCGCGGTCAGGGCGAGGCCGCCGGTATCCAGATTCGCGGCCTTCCCGACGCATTGACGACGCTGAACGGCCGCAAGATCTTTTCGACCTCGGGTCAGGCGTTCGCGCTTCAGGACATTTCGGCGAACCTCATCAAGCGCGTCGACATCTTCAAGACGCGCGCGGCCGACCAGATCGAAACCGGGCTGGCGGGCCAGGTCGATGTCGTGACGCGCCGGCCGTTCGATTTCGACGGTTTCGCGCTCTCCGGTCTGGCGCGCGGCATCTACGATCAGGAAGCCGACAAGATCAATCCCAACGCCGCCTTGCTCATCAGCAACCGGTGGGAAACGGGGATCGGCGACATCGGCCTGCTGGTGAACGGCAGCTACAATCGCTACGATTTCCGTACCATGTCGGCGACGGCGGGCGCGTTCGTGCCGTTTGCGACGATGAACCCGCCGGCGGGCAGCGGGCTGACCCCGTTCCAGCGCATCTTCGGCGGTTGGAAGCCGGGCAACGAGACCGGCCTGCCGACCGCGCCGGGCTCGACCCTGCCGATCAACGGCGTCGCCACGCCTTATTATCTGTCGCGCGACGCGGTCTTCAGCTCCGACCTGTACGGTCGGCGCGAGCGGCCGTCGGGCAATATCGCGTTGCAATGGGCGCCGAACAGCAGTTCGGTCTACACCGCCGAAATGTACTATGCCGGGTATCGCGGCGAGACGTTCAACAGCCTGCAATTCAGCTTCGTCGACTTCTGGGACAATCCGCAGGCGCCGATGCTGTACAACGGCACGAACATCGTGAAGTCGCGCGTCGCCAACAACGTCTATGGCTTCAACAGCGCGGATTACGGACGCAGCAAGACCGACAGCTTCGTCTATGCGCTGAACGGCAAGTGGAACGTCGGCGCGAACGGCGGGATCGTCGCCGACGTCGCCTATCAGACCAGCACCAACACCAACGCCTTCTTCGCGATGCGCACCGATCGCGTGGCCAAGCAGATCACGGCCGACTTCAACGCGGGGGGCGGCATTCCGTCCTATCATTTCGACAATGACGCGTTGCTCGCCGATCCGAAGGTGTGGAACGTCGCTCAATTGTATGACAATAGCGGGCGCGACAAGGGCAGCGCGATCACCGCGACGCTCGACGGCTTCTACGCCTTCGACGACGGCTTCCTCCGCAAGATCCAGGCCGGCTTCCGCTTCGACGATCGCCGGGCGTCCAGCGAGATTCGCACCGCCGACGCCAACGGACTCAACCGCCCGCTGTCGGGTTTTCCGGCGGAAGCGACCTTCACGAACAGCAACTTCTTCGAAGGGCGCGGCGACGTGCCGCGCAGCTGGGTGGCGGCGAACGGCTATTACAACTACGCCCATGCCGACGAGATCCGCACGCTCTATGGCCTGAAAACCTCGGACCAGCTCACGCTGACCAAGACCTTCGACGTCGACGAGATTTCGCTCGCCGCCTATGTTCAGGCCGACGCGCAGGTATCGATCTTCGGCCGACCGCTGAAGCTGCAGGGCGGTTTCCGCTACGTCACCTACGATACCGACGCGACCTTCATCGACCGCTTCAACAACGGTGCGGTGTCGCGCGCCTCGCCGGGTTCGGACCGTTTCCTGCCCAGCTTCACCGCCCGCTATGAAGTGACGCCGAACCTGCGCGCACGCTTCAACTATGGCGAAACGCTGCGTCGGCCCGATTTCAGCGCGATCAACCCGAACTATTCGCTGACGGGCGATCTGACCAACGTCGGCTATGGCAGCGGCTCGGCCGGAACGGCGAATCTGAAGCCGACCACGTCGAAGAACTACGACCTTGCGCTGGAATGGTATTTCGAGCGGAGCAGCGCGATCACCCTCACCGGCTTCCGCCGCGAGATCGAGGGGCTGGTGGTGCCGGTCAGCCAGCTGGAATTCATCCCCAACAACGGCATCGTCGCGGGCGCGACCGACAATTTCGTCATCAGCCGCCCGGCCAACGCCTCGAACGGCGTGCTGAAGGGGCTGGAACTGGGCGTCACCTATTTCCCCAGCTACCTGCCGTCGATCCTCAAGGGGCTCGGCTTCCAGGGCAGCCTGACGGTGCTCGATTCCAACCAGAACGTGCCGATCTTCGACATCAACGGGCGGCAGACGGGCGAGCAGCGTTCCGGCTTCTTCGGCGTGTCGGACGTGTCGTACAATGCGACGGTCGCCTATGATAACGGCCCGATCGGCGCGCGCCTGTCCTATGTCTATCGCAACGCGTGGCAGGCCCGGTACGAGGCGCGGCTGTTCGCCAATCCGCTGGGCGTGTGGCGGCGCGCGGAACGCAGCCTCGACTTCCAGCTGACCGCGCGCGTGACGCCGCGGCTCGGCCTGACGTTCGACGCGGTGAACCTGACGCGCACGAAGCAGCAGGAATATTATCGCTTCGACAATGTCGGCGACAAGGACCGCTTCAACCTCGGCACGGTGCTGATCCCGCGCACCTTCGCGGTCGGCCTTCGCTACAGCTTCGACTGATCTTTCCGGGGCGGTCCCGGCGACCGCCCCGTCCCCCTCTTTCGCAAAGGACATTGCCCGTGAAGCATCTTCCGACGCTCGCGCTGCTGCTGCTGGCCTCGTGCGGGTCGGGCGACGGCGACCTCTCCGCCTCGCCCGCGCCGTCGACCAGCCCGACGCCCACTCCCTCCCCCACGCCGTCGCCGACCGCCAGCCCGACCCCGACCTCGATGGTCGCGCTGACCGGCAACATCGCCCCCGCGCACGACCCGGCGATCCTGAAGGACGGCAACACCTATTATCTGTTCACCACCGGTAACAACGGCGATGCCGAGGGGCTGCTCGCGTTGCGCACCTCGACCGACCTGAAGGACTGGACGCTGCGCGGCGGCAGCTACACCGCGCTGCCCGCCTGGACCGCGACGGCCGTTCCCGGCTCGACCGGCATGTGGGCGCCGGACATCTCGAAGGTGGGCAACCAGTACCGCCTCTATTACTCGATCTCGACCTTCGGGAAGAACCAGTCGGCGATCGGCCTCGCCACCGCGACGGTGATCGACCCGACCAAGCCCGCCGCCAACTGGGTCGATCAGGGGCCGGTGATCCAGTCGACGACCAGCGACAATTACAATGCGATCGATCCGATGGCGTTCACCGATGCCGATGGCCGGGCATGGATGACCTTCGGCAGCTTCTGGTCGGGGATCAAGCTGATCCAGCTCGACCCCGCGACGGGGCTCCGGCTGGCCAATGATCCCGCGCCGCGTGCGCTGGCCTCGCGCCCGTCGCCCGGCGCGATCGAGGCGCCGTACATCGTCCGCCATGGCGGCTATTACTACCTGTTCGCCTCGTTCGACTCCTGCTGCCAGGGTGCCAACAGCACCTACAACACCGTCGTCGGCCGCTCGGCGACGGTCGACGGCCCGTATGTCGATCGCGACGGCAAGGCGATGCTGCAGGGCGGCGGGACGCAGGTGCTCAGCAACGGTCAGGGCACCGGCAGCCGCTTCGTCGGGCGCGGGCACGTCGCGATCCTCCAGCAGAGCGACGGCGACTATATCGTCTATCACGCCTATGACACGACGAAGAACGGCTTCCCGACCCTCCAGATCCAGAAGCTGACGTGGAGCACGGACGGCTGGCCCAGCGTCTGACACGCGATGGACACGGCGGGGTCGCTTGCTTTCGCGGCCCCGTCGATTAGCCTCGCCGCCGATCCGACACGGAAAGAGGGCGCGCATGGCGGTACGGAAGCTGGTTCGATATGTCGCGGGGGCCGCTGCGCTCCTCGCCCCGGTTGCGGCACAGGCGGCGACGCGCGACGCCGCCGCCGAGGCGCAGGCGCTGGAGATCGCCAAGCGCGCCATCGCCTTCCGCAGCGTAGCCGGTCCCGGCAATGCCACCGAAAAGCTGGACGATTACATCAAGTCGGTGCTGGTCGCCGGCGGCTTCCCGGCCGCCGATATCACCATCACCCCGGTCGACGACACCGCCTATCTGGTCGCGCGCTGGCGCGGCAGTGATCCGAAGGCGAAGCCGCTGGTCATTTCCGGCCATCTCGACGTGGTCGAAGCCAAGCCGTCCGACTGGCAACGCGACCCGTTCACGGCGGTGGTCGAGAACGGCTATCTCTACGGACGCGGCGCGACCGACATGAAGCTGGACGCCGCCATGGCCACCGCCGCGCTGATCCAGATGAGGAAGGCCGGCTACACACCGCGTCGCGACATCGTGCTCGCCTTCTCCGGCGACGAGGAGACGCGCATGAAAACCAGCGCGCTGATCGCCGAGCAACTCAAGAACGCCGACCTCGTCCTGAACATCGACGGCGGCGGCGGGCGGCTGGGGGAGGACGGCAAGCCGCAATTCTTCACCTGGAACGGCGCGGAGAAGACCTATGCCGATTTCGAGCTGACCGTCACCAACCCCGGCGGACACAGCTCCGCCCCGCGCCCGCAGAATGCGATCGTGCAATTGTCGGAGGCGCTGGCGCGGATCGGCCATTATCGCTTCACCCCGCAGGTGTCGGAGCTGACGCGCACCTTCTTCCGGGAAGCGGCCAAGCAGAAGAGCGGCGAGCTGGCCGCCGCGATGCGCGCCTTCGCCGCCGATCCGGCGGACCAGAAAGCGATCGCGGTGCTCGCCGCCGACCCGGCCTATGTCGGGCAGATCGGCACCACCTGCGTGCCGACGATGGTGTCGGGCGGCCACGCGCTGAACGCGCTGCCGCAGCGCGCGACCGCCAACATCAACTGCCGCATCTTTCCGGGCGTGAAGCCGGCGGCGGTGATGGAGACGCTGAAACAGGTCGCCGCCGAACCGGCGGTCACGATCCGCGACGTCACCGAAGGATCGGTGCCCAACGACGCCTCGCCGATGCGCGCCGATTTCGTCGCGGCGGTGACGCGCGCGATGGCGAAGGTGCGGCCCGGCGTGCCGGTCTTTCCCAGCATGTCGGCGGGGGCCAGCGACAGCATGTGGTTCCGATACCATCACGTCCCCAGCTATGGCGCCAGCCCGATCTTCATCAAGGAATCGGACGATTTCAGCCATGGGCTGAACGAACGCACGCCGGTCGACAATATCGCGCCGGGGCTGGATTATTATCGCTCGCTGTTCACCGATCTGTCGAAATGATGTCGGCGAGATAGGCGGCGGCGAGGGCGCGGGCCTCGCCCGCGTCCACGCTGCCCGGCGACAGGCAGAGTTCGAGCCACAATCCGTCGACCAGGGCGGTGACGCCGATCGCCGCCAGCCGCAACCGCGCCGCCGGCACCCCGCACGCGGTGAGCAATTCCTCCAGCCGCGCGCGAAACGCCGCATAATGATGGTCGTGCCGCGCCAGCATCGCCGGATCGCTGCGCGCCAGGCTCCATAAGGCGATCCACGTCGCGAGCAGCGCGGGATCGGCGATCGGCGGGGTGAAGCTGGCGGCGACATAGGCCTCCAGCCGCGCCGCCGGCGCCTCCCCCGCCGCGGCGACCGCCGCCTCCAGCGCGGTCCCTACCCGCGTCGCGACATGATCGTAGCTGGCCGCCACCAGCCGGTCGACACCGCCGAAATGATGCGTGACCAGCCCCGGCGACACGCCCGCCGCCGCCGCGATCGTCCGCA
>NZ_LDTB01000077.1 GCF_001476895.1 Sphingomonas endophytica
GAAATTCCTGACAGTCCCCAGGCGCAGCCTCTCTACGCCTCCGCGTCTCTGCGCGAACCAAACCGCGATCGACTCTCCACGCCCCCCGCGTCGATCACACCACCTGCCAGTCGAAGGTCAGCGGCGCCTCACGGAAAGCGAAGCGATCGAGGTGGCTCGCCACGACCTCGCGCATCCGCGCCACGTCGCCGTCCTCCGGCACCGCCAGCCGCACGTCCAGCGTCTCGCTGTCCGCGCGCATCTCCAGCGACGCGCCGTTCGGGAACGCGATCGTCGCTTCCTGCTCGGAGAAGCTGACCTCCATCTTGTGGCTCCAGTGCTTGGCGAGCTGCTGGAGATAGCGGCTGGCCGAATGCGTCGGCACGCGCGCGATCGACACGCTCACTTCAGCCGCTCCACCTTCTGCGCCGCCTCGTCGATCAGCGCGGCGATCTCGTGGAGCAATTCCGGCGTCGCATCGGCGCGCACCGCGCGATCCTGCACCGCATGGCGCAGGTTGTGCATCGCACGGCGGACCGGCGCACCCTCACCGTCGCCGCGCGCGCGCTGCGCGCCCATCGCCTCCAGCCGTGCGAGCAGCGCCGCGACCGTCTCGGCCGCCTCCGCCAGATGCGCCACGCCCGCCTCGGTCGCCGCGAAGCGCTTCCGCGATCCGGCGCTGGCCTGTTCGGCGATCAACTCCATCTCGTCGAGTAACGTCAGCGTCGGATAGACCACCCCCGGGCTGGGCGCATAGCCCCCGCCGCTCAGCGCCTCGATCGCCTTGATGAGTTCGTAGCCGTGTCGCGGTTCGTCGGCGATCAGCTTCAGCAGCAGCAGCCGCAGCTCGCCGCCGTCAAACATGCGCCGGCTTCGTCCGCCGCCGCCACCGCCGCCGCGCCGGCGATCGCCGTCGTTCAGCCGCTCCACCCAGTGGAAGAAGCGTTCGACATCCATGCCGCCCTCTCCGCCATGTCGTCCGCCACGCGGCCCGAACCCGTGATGACGGCCGCCGCCGCCATGTGAAAACCTGAACATATCGGTTCCTCGTTCAATCATGATGCAGCCAAGATATATCTTCCGGGCTGTTACGCAAGAGCTTTCAAGATATATTTTCGATCAAATCATGACGCGCGCCGTGCGCGCCCCTACATACGGACGGTTCCCATTCCCTGTCGCAGGACCGAAGCCGCCCATGACCGCATCGCTGTTCGAGCAGATGCCCCCGCGCCCCCTGGCCGATGCGCTCCGCCCGGAACGGGTTGCGGACGTCATCGGGCAGCAGCATCTGCTCGGCCCGGATGCACCGCTGGGGATGATGATCCGCACGAAGCGGCTGTCGTCGTTCGTGCTCTGGGGACCGCCCGGTGTCGGCAAGACGACGATCTCGCGCCTGATCGCGGCGGAGGCGGGCTATGAGTTCATGCAGCTCTCCGCCGTGTCGACCGGCATCGCCGACCTGCGCAAGACGCTGGCCGCCGCGAAGGAATTGCGTGCCGCCGCCGGCCGCCCGACCGTCGCCTTCATCGACGAGTTGCACCGCTTCTCGCGCCCCGTGCAGGACGCGCTGCTTCCCGCGGTGGAGGACGGGACGATCGTGCTGATCGGCGCGACGACCGAAAATCCCAGCTTCAGCCTGGTCGCCGCGCTCCTGTCGCGCGCCAAGGTCTTCACGCTCAACCGCCTGACCCCCGAGGAACTGGCCACCGTCATCGCGCGGGCCGAGGCCTATCAGGGTCGCTCGCTCGATCTCGACGCCGAGGCGCATCAGGCGTTGATCGCGATGGCGGACGGCGACGCGCGCTACCTGCTCGGGCTATGCGAGACGCTGTTCCTCGTCGACCATGACGGCCCGCTCGATGTCGCCAACCTGTCGGCGATCGTTCAGAAGCGCGCGCCACTTTATGATCGCGGGCAGGAGGAGCATTACAACCTGCTGAGCTGTTTCCACAAAAGTCTGCGCGGTAGCGACGCCGACGCCGCGCTCTACTGGGCGGCGCGGATGGTGCGCGGGGGCGAGGATGCGGCAGTGATCTTCCGCCGGCTGTGCTGCGCGGCGTCGGAGGATGTCGGCATGGCCGATCCGCAGGCCTTGGTGCAGGTGATGACCGCGTGGCAGGCGTTCGAGCGAGTCGGCATGCCGGAGGGGCGGCTGTTCCTTGCGCAGGCGATCAACTATGTCGCGACCGCGCCCAAGTCGAACGCCTCCTATCTCGCGTTCGACCGAGCGAGCGCGCTCGCGCGCGACACCGGATCGCTGCCGCCGCCGAAGCACATCCTGAACGCGCCGACCAAGCTGATGAAGGATCTGGGCTACCACGCCGGCTACCGCTACGACCATGATTATCCGGATGCTTATGCCGCACAGGACTTCTTCCCCGCCGATGCCGGCGGTCCCCACGCCTTCTACGAACCCAACGAACGCGGATTCGAGCGCGAGGTGCGCAAACGTCTCGATTTCTGGCAGCGGCGCAAGGCCGAGCGCTGATCCCCATTGCCTTGCGCGTGCGGCTGGATAAGGGCTCCCGCGTGATCGCCTCCACGGACCGCCGCCCCTGCCCGCGCGTTGGCGCCGGCAGATGACCGTCACTCCCCATCTGCACGCCATTGGCACGGCCACCCCGCCGTACGACATCCATGCCACGTTCGTCGACTGGGCATTGCCGCGCCTGGCGGAGCGCGAGGCGCGGCTGTTCGAGCGGATGGCCACCCGCGCGGGGATCGCGCATCGCTGGTCGGTGCTGCCCGCGCCGGTGGCGGACGGCGGCTTCTACGCGCCCGCGCCGCATCCCGGCACCGGCGAGCGCATGGCGGTCTACGCGCGCGAGGCGCCCGCGCTGGCGCTGGCAGCGATCGAGGCGCTGGCCGCGCAGACATCCCTCGACGGCATCACCCATCTGGTCGTCGCCAGCTGCACCGGCTTCATCGCGCCCGGTCTCGACCAGATCGTGGCGCGGCGGCTGGGGCTGGATACGCGGGTGGAGCGCGTCGCGATCGGCTTCATGGGCTGCTACGCCGCGATTACCGCATTGCGCACCGCGCGGCACATCGTGCGGTCGGAACCCGACGCGCGCGTGCTGGTCGTCACGGTCGAGCTCTCGACGCTTCACCTTCAGGAGGATCGCGCGCTCGAACCGCTGCTGGCGATGCTGCAGTTCGGCGACGGCGCGGCGGCGGCGCTGGTCTGCGCCGAACCGGCCGGACTGGCACTCGACCGACCGTTCAGTGCGACGCTTCCCGTCTCCGACACGCTGATCCGCTGGGACATCACCGATCGCGGCTTCGCGATGCACTTGTCCGGCGAGGTGCCCGGCCGGATCGGCGCGGCGCTACGCGACCCCGCGCTGGTCGCCGCGATCACCGGCAGCCGGCCGGTGGACACATGGGCGATCCATGCCGGGGGCCGCTCGATCCTCGATGCGGTCGAGCAGGCGCTGGCGCTCGCTCCCGACGCGCTGGACGCGTCGCGGGCCGTGCTGCGCGACAGCGGCAACATGTCGTCGGCGACGCTGATGTTCGTGCTGGCGCGCATCCTGTCGGGCCCGCCGGTCGATCACGGCGTTGCGCTGGCCTTCGGTCCCGGTCTGGCGGCGGAGGGATTGTCCTTCGCGAGCGCGCGCTGATGCTCGACGACCGCGCCACCGCCGAGGAACTGATGGACGCCGACGACCTGCCGGCGGAGACCTATGCAGAGGTCGTCGGCGATCTCGCGCGCGTCAATGTCGTGACGATGGCCGCGCGCCCGACGCTGCGCTTCCTGCGTCAGGTGACGCGGCGCGGCGGCCATTACCGACTGCTCGACGTCGGCTATGGCGACGGCGACATGCTCCGCCGCATCGCGCGCTGGGGCGCGACACACGGCCGGACCTTCGATCTGGTCGGCATCGACCTCAATCCGCGCAGTGAAGCCGCCGCGCGCGCGCATACCCCGGCGGATCTCGTGATCGACTGGCGCATCGGCGACTATGCCGCGCTGGCGGGCGAAGGATGGGACATCATCCTGTCCAGCCTCGTCGCGCATCATATGACGGGGCCGCAACTCGTCGCCTTCCTCCGCTTCATGCAGGCGCAGGCTCGGGTCGGGTGGCTGGTCAACGACCTGCATCGCCACGGCTTCGCCTATCACGGCTGGCCGCTGCTCGCCGGGCTGTTCCGCTGGCACCCGATCGTCCGTCACGACGGGCGGCTGTCGATCGCGCGCAGCTATCGCCCGTCCGAATGGCCGCCGATCCTCACCACCGCCGGCATCGCGGATGCCCGCGCGTTCCGCGCCTTTCCGTTCCGGTTGTGCGTCGCGCGCCCCTGATCCTCGGCGGCGGGCCGGCCGGCAGCGCCGCCGCGATCACGCTGGCACGCGGCGGCGAGCGACCGCTGCTGATCGAACGGACCCGCGAGCCGGGCGACGCGATCTGCGGCGGTTTCCTGAGCTGGCGGACGCTGGAGACGCTCGCGCGGCTGGGCGTCGAGGCCGATACGCTGAACCCGGCGCGCGCGACGCGGCTGCGGCTGTTCACGCGCGGGCGGACGGTCGAAACGCGGCTTCCCGCCCCCGGTATCGGCGTCTCTCGCGCGCGCCTCGACGCGATCCTGATCGCCCTTGCGGAACGACAGGGCGCGGGTGTCGAGCGCGGCGTCACCATCCGCGCGATCGAGGGCGCGGCCGCGCGCATCGCAGACGGCGCGACGCTGACCGCCGACGCGCTGTTCCTCGCCAGCGGCAAGCACGATATTCGCGGCACCGCCCGCCCCGCCGAAGCCCGCGGTGCGGACCCCACGCTGGGCCTGCGCACCCGGCGCAGCGGCGGCGCGACGCGACAGGTGGGCGATGCGATCGAGCTCCACCTGTTCGATCGTGGCTATGCCGGCGTGGTGGTGCAGGAGGACGGCAGCGCCAACATCTGCCTCGCCATCCGCCGCTCGCGCCTGACCGAGGCGGGCGATCCCGAACGGCTGCTGGCGATGTTGGGTGAAGAGGTGCCGGCGTTCGGAGAGCGGCTGGCGCAGGGCGTGCCCACCCCCATCGAGGCGATCGCCAACGTGCCTTACGGATGGCGCGCGCAGGAGGGGACCGATCGCCTCTACCGGCTCGGCGACCAGGCGGCGGTGATCCCCTCGCTGGCAGGTGAGGGCATGGGCATCGCGCTTGCGAGCGGCGTGTCGGCGGCCCGCGCATGGCTGACGGGCGAGCCGCCGACGCGGTGGCAGCCCCGCTTCGCCGCGCAGACGGCGCGCCCCGTCACCGTGGCACGTGCGATCCGCGCGATGGCCGAGCGTCCCGCCCCGTTTGCACCGCTGCTGCCGTTCGCGGCGCGGCTCGGCCTGATCGACGCCATCGCCGCCGCAACGCGGATTGCTCAACCGTAAAGTCATCCCACCCCTCTCCGTGTCCCCGACCTCCGCCGGAGTGACGACGCGGTGGTGGTAACCGTCGCACAAACGAAAAGAGGCGCGGCGGTTTCCCGCCACGCCTCTTCGCAACACCCCGACGGGGCCGCGCCGATTACTCGGCCGCGGCGACCGTGCGCGTGTCGCGACGCTCCGCGATACGCGCCGACTTGCCGGTACGGCCACGCAGGTAATACAGCTTGGCACGGCGCACCGCACCCTTGCGCACGACCTCGATCGAATCGATGTTCGGCGAATACAGCGGGAAGACACGCTCCACGCCCTCGCCGAAGCTGATCTTGCGCACGGTGAACGACGAGCCCATGCCCTTGTTCGAGCGCGCGATGCACACGCCCTCATAGTTCTGGACGCGGGTCCGCTCACCCTCGACCACCTTCACGCCGACCTTCAGCGTATCGCCGGGGCGGAATTCAGGCAGCTTCTTGGTTTCATGGAACTTGGCGATCTGCTCGGCTTCGAGCGTCTGGATCAGGTTCATGGTCAGTCCTCAGTCCGTTGCCGCGCGCCAGAGGGCGAGCCGACCCGAGCGCCCTCATGACGCTCCCAAAGGTCCGGCCGCCGTAGCCGTGTGTCGATCTCCGCCTGCCGTTGCCGCCAGGCCGCGATCTTCGCATGATCCCCCGATCGCAGCACTTCGGGGATCGTGCGCCCTTCCCATTCGACAGGTCGGGTATAGTGCGGATATTCGAGGAGGCCGCTTTCGAAGCTTTCCTCGACTCCGCTCGAAGCCGCGCCCATTACGCCGGGAAGCAGCCGAACGCAAGCGTCGAGCAGCACCAGCGTCGCCATCTCGCCCCCCGACAGGATATAGTCGCCGATCGAGATCTGCTCGACGCCACGCGCCTCCAGCAACCGCTCGTCGAACCCCTCGAACCGCCCGCACAGGATCACCGCGCCCGGACCCGCCGCCAGTTCGCGCACCCGGCTCTGCGTCAGCGGGCGCCCGCGCGGCGTCATCGCGATCAGCGGTCGCCCATCGGCATGGGCATCGACGGCACGCGCCAGGATATCGGCGCGCAGCACCATCCCCGCCCCGCCCCCGGCCGGCGTGTCGTCGACGGTGCGGTGCCGGTCGGTCGTGAAGTCGCGGATGTTGACCGCATCCAGCGACCATTTCCGCTCCCCCAGCGCCCGCCCCGCCAGCGAGGTGCCGAGCGGGCCGGGGAACATCTCCGGGTAGAGCGTCAGGATCGTCGCGCGAAAGGTCATCGGGTCCAGTTTTCGGTCAGAAGGCCGGGAATGCCGGCAACGTCACGTTCGTTATTGGTAACGAGCGTCGCGCCCGCCACCAGCGCCTGCGCCGCGATCAGCCGGTCGAAGCCGCCCCGCCGCATCCCGATCGACCGCACCATATCGGCGTATGCCATCGCCGCCTCGACATCGAACGGCAAGACCGGAATGGCGGCGAGGAACGTGTCGACGCGCTTCGCATCGCGGACCGGGTCGTGCGAGCTGCGATTGCCGACCCGCAGCTCGGCCGCCGTGATGGCGGACACGCTCAACTGCCCGAACGCCTGCCCCATCCGCCGCGCCAGCGGATCGCTACGCCCCAGCAGAAAATCGATACAGGCGTCCGTATCGAGCAGATACCCCGTCATGCCGCCGCGACGCCGCGATCATGCGCCCAGTCGCGCGCATCCTGGCCGGTGTCGCCGCGCCCCTCGGCCATGAAGCCTTCGGACATGCTGCCGTAGAGCGACATCAGCACCTGCGCGCTCTCGCGTTCGCGCCACAGGCTGAACGAACCATCGGCATGGGGCGCGATGACCACGTCTTCGCCCTCCGCAAACCCAAGCTGCTTCGGCAACCGCAACGCGACCGAGTTGCCGGATTTGAACACCTTCGCGCGATATTCGTTACCCATCGCCGATCTCCTGTATGCACGGCATGTATATACGGGGATGGCGGCTAGCAAGGCGGAGGTTCGGGGTGGACGATTGCATCATCATCGGCGCGGGGCCGGCCGGGCTGACCGCCGCCATCTATCTGGCGCGCTTCCACCTGAGCATCCGCCTGTTCGACAGCGGATCGAGCCGCGCCGCGATGATCCCGTGCACCCACAACCACGCCGGCTATCCCGAGGGGATCGCGGGCAAGGAATTGCTGCGGCTGATGCGCGTGCAGGCCGCGCATTACGGCGCGCTACGCGAGGAGATGAGGGTCACCGAGCTCACGCGCGAGGGCGAGAACTTCGCCGTGACGACGGACGTCGCGTCGTACCGCGCGCGCACCGTGCTGCTGGCGACCGGGGTCGTGAACCATCGTCCCGCCGCGCTGCTGCCGGAGGTCCACGATCCGGCGCTGGAGCGTGGTCTGCTGCGCTATTGCCCGATCTGCGACGGCTATGAGGTCACCGACCGCCGGGTCGCGGTCATCGGAACCGGCGACCATGGCATGCGGGAGGCATTGTTCCTGCGCGGCTATACCAGCGACGTGACGCTGGTCGCGCCGGAGGCCGAACATGCGCTCGCCCCCGATTGCGCACGGGCGCTGGACGATGCCGGGATCGTCCGCATCGACGGCCCCTGCGGCGGCTATGCGATCGAGGGCGATCGGCTGGCATTCGACACCGCACGCGGGCGGATGGCGTTCGACAGCGTCTATCCCGCGCTCGGCTCGCGCATCCGCTCGCGGTTGGCCGTCGCGGCGGGCGCGCGCGCCAGCGACGAGGGCTGCCTGGAAGTCGACGATCACCAACGGACCAGCATCCCCGGGCTGTTCGCGGCGGGCGACGTCGTGAAAGGTCTCGACCAGATCAGCCATGCGATGGGCGAGGCCGGCGTCGCCGCCACCGCCATCCGCAACCTGCTGGCCGAGCGACGCCCGCTGCGGCGCTGACCCGTCAGTCGTCGCCCTGCGGCCTTGGCAGCAACAGCGCCAGCAGGATCATCCGGCACTCGGCATCCATCTCGCCATCGATCATCTCGGGGCGGAAACGGCGCTGGAACGCCATGATCGCCGCCATCCGGTCGCCGACGTCATAGCCGAACCGCTCCAGCGCCAGGCAGAACGCCGCCTCGCCCCACATCGGATCGACCAGGTTCTTCGTCGGGCGCGGCAAGGCCAGCCGCAACCGCGCGAGCCGGTGCCACGGAAACAGCTCGCCCGGATCGCGCTTGCGTTGCGGCGCGATATCGGAATGGCCGACGACATTGCCGCGCGTCACTTCGTACATGTCTTTCAGATGCGCGACGAGCCGGATCACCGCCTCGACCTGCGGCTCGGGGAAGGGGCGATAGCCGTGGTCGTGGCCCGGATTGACGATCTCGATCCCGATCGACGCCGAGTTGATGTCGGTCACGCCGCGCCAGTGCGAGCGTCCGGCATGCCACGCGCGCTTGTCGTCGGGGACCAGCCGCGTGATCGTGCCGTCCTCATCGACGAAATAGTGACACGACACCTCGGCCGCCGGGTCGCGCAGCCGGTCGAACGCCTCCTGCGCGGTCGCCATCCCGGTATAGTGCAGCACGATCATCGAGATCGGCAGCGTGCGTTCGTTGAAGTTCGGGGACGGTGCCTCGCTGCACCTCATCGCGCTCGCCCGCCGCCCGCACGTTCCCGGATCGTCTCGACCTTCACATCCGACCTCGCCATCGCCCCCGCCGTGACGACGTCCGTCGCGAAATCACGCGCCGCTGTAAACCCGGTTGCGATCGTCTGCGTCCGGCACGCGCTCGTAGAAGCCGCGCGACCGCCGGCTGGGGCGCAGTCGCTCGGACTGACCGATCACCGTCTCTCCCGCGCCCAGCAGCAGCAATCCATCGGGGCGCAGCGCACGCGCCAGCGTCGCCAGCACCTGCTCGCGCAGCGCGGGCACAAGATAGAACAGGACGTTGCGGCACAGGATCAGGTCGAACTCGCCGGCCGGCGCGGGATCGGCGACCAGATTGTGGCGGCGATACTGGATCGCCCCCATCAACGCCGCCGAGGCGGTCCACTGATTGTCGGGAGTCGGCTCGAACCATGTCACCATCCGCCGGATCGGCAGGCCGCGCTGGATCTCGAACTGCGTGTAGAGGCCGGCGCGGGCGCGCGCGATCGCGGCGGACGACACGTCGGTCGCGATGATCTCCGGCTTGATGCCGGCTTCCGCGAACAGCATCGCCAGCGACAGCGGTTCCTGCCCGGTGGCGCACGCCGCGCACCACACCCGCTGCGGCACCCCGATGTCGAGCGCCGCCCGCACCGCGCTTTCCAGCACCGCGCCATCGCGGAAGAAGGACGTCTCCTGATTGAGCAGCGCATCGATGATCCGATCGGCGAGTTGCGGGTCCTTCCCCTCGATCAACCGCGCGGTAAGCTGGTCGGCGCGCGTCAGCCCCAGCGACTGGATCAGCGGCCCGAGCGCGGTGTCGAAGCGCCAGCTGCGCCCGGCCGCGATCTGCTGCCCGGTGCGCGCTTCCATCAGGGCGGCCAGCACGCGGGCGGAGCCAGCGTCGATCCCGCCGATCACGCGCGCGCTCCGCCGACCTGCGCCGCGATCATCGCGCCGATCTCGGCCGGGGTCAGAACCGCATGCGCCAGCCCGGCACCCGCCACCGCACCCGGCATTCCCCATACGACGGAAGAATCGCTATCCTGCACCACGACGGTCCCGCCGGCATCCCGGACGGCCCGCGCGCCCTCCAGGCCGTCACGCCCCATCCCGCTCAGGACGATCGCCAGCAATCGCGCGCCGTAGACGGTGGCCATGCTGGTCAGCATCGGATCGACCGAGGGCATGTTGCCGGTCGGCGACGGCTGGTGCGACAGCCGCGTCCCGACCTGGCCGTCCGGCATCGTCGCGACCAGAAGATGCGCGTCGCCGGGGGCGATCAGCACCTGTCCGGCACGTACCCGTCCGCACTCTTCCGCCAGCACGCCGGGCCGCCGCGCCGACACCCCGACCTGCGCCGCGAAATAGGGCGAGAAAGACGGCGGCAGATGCTGCGTGATGAAAATCGGTCGCGTCATCTCCTGCGGCACCTGCGCCAGCAGCGAGGCGAGCGCGTGGATGCCGCCGGTCGACGCGCCGATCGCCACCGCATCGAACGGCGGCGGGGCGAGCACCGTCGCGCGACGCGGCGACGGGCCGGTGTCGCCGGGCGCCATCAACATGTCGAGCCGCGCGAGCAGCGTTTCGCCGAAGCGCGACGCGAAGGCGCCGACATTCGGCTTCACCAGCGTATCGGCGGCGCCCAGCGCCAGCGCCCGCATCGTGATCTCCGCCCCCTCGGCGGCGGAACTCGACACCACCAACACGCGCGCGCCGCGTCCGGCCTTCAGCAGATCGGGGAGCGCGTCGATGCCATTCTGATACGGCATGATGAGGTCGAGCAGGATCAGATCGACGGTATTGGT
Source organism: Sphingomonas endophytica (assembly GCF_001476895.1). Classification (GTDB taxonomy): domain Bacteria; phylum Pseudomonadota; class Alphaproteobacteria; order Sphingomonadales; family Sphingomonadaceae; genus Sphingomonas; species Sphingomonas endophytica_A. Next base: position 10,726 of record NZ_LDTB01000077.1, read on the forward strand.
CTTCAGGAACGTCAGCGCCCGCTGCGCGTCGGGCACCGCGCCCGTCAGTTCGAACCGCCCGCTGCCCGTCACGAACCGGCCCAGCGCCGCGCGCGCGACCGCCGAATCATCGACGATCAGCACACGGGGAAGCGTGCCGCCGGGTTTGGGAGATAAGGGAGCCATGCCCGCCTCGTGCTCGAACGTGCGGTCAGGCGACGCCGACGATCTGCAGCTTGCTGTGCAGCGTTTCGCGGTCGAACGGCTTCATGACATATTCGTCGGCGCCGGCCTCGATCGCGGCGCGGATGTGCGCCATGCCGTTCTCGGTGGTGCAGAACACCACCTTGGGCCGATGCGGCAACGGTTCGTCGCCCAGCGCGCGCAGGAACTCCATCCCGCTCATCACCGGCATATTCCAGTCGAGCAGGATCACGTCCGGACAGGACTGCCGGCAATGGCTGAGCGCCTCGCGCCCGTCGCCCGCTTCGGCGACCGTGAAGTCCAGCGCTTCGAGAATGTGGCGGGCGACCTTGCGGATCACCTTGGAGTCGTCGACGATCAGGCAGGTCTTCATGGTAATTCCGCTTTTCTGACCACTGCTTGATGCGGCACGCGGGGTAAGGATCGGGTTAATGGCGCGGTCAGTCTAGGGCGCTGGCACGGGCGACCAGCCGGTCGATATCCACCGCCAGCAACGTCTCGCCGGCGCCGTCGGCGATGCCGGTCACGAAATCCCAGTCGTTGGCGGCGCCCAGCCCGGACGGCGCCGCGCTCAACGAGAAGGTCGCCACATCCTCCAGCAGGTCGACCGCGATCGCATACAGGTGCCCGTCGACGATGGTCGCGACCGCCGAGCCGCCCTTGCCGTCGCGCACCATCGCGGGTCGGCCGAACAACTCGCTCACGTCCAGCACCGTCGCGACGCGGCTGCGCATCGCCGCCAGCCCGACGACCGCGCGCCCGGCACCCGGCGCCGGGACGGTGTGCCCGACCTCCACGACCGAATCGACCCGCCCGGCATCGAACAGCAGTCCGGCGCCACCGACGCGCGCGACAAGATGCAGCGACTGGCTCATGCCCGGCGTTCCTTCAGCGCCGCGATCAGCGCGTTGCGGTCGTAGCGATACAGCGGCGCTCCGCGCTGGCGGCTGAGCCGCAGCGCCGGCACCGGCGCGCTGTCGGCGTCATCCTCGATCGCCAGTGCGATCGCGACGGACGCACCCGGCGGCGCGGTGCGCACGACCCGATAGCCCGCCTGCTCGATCGCCGGCTTCAGGAACGCCTCCATCCACCCGCTCTCGCTGCCGTGCAGCAGACACATCGGCCGTTCCGTGGTCGCCGATGCGGTATGCAGCAACGCGAGGGGATCGATCAGTTCGATCGGCTCGCCGTCGATCACCGCCAGCCCGGCGATCACGCCGTCCGGGTCCGCGCCCGGCGCGATCTCGTCGGGCAACGGCACGATCTCGATCGGATCGGCGATCGGATAGGCCATTTCCTGCCCGTCGAGCTGAAGCCGCAGGACCTTGCGCACCTCCCCGGGCACCGCGCCACGTCCCGCCCAGACCGGGATCGAGCGATCGTCGATCGTCAGCCACAATCCGCCGGCCAGCGCGCGCACCGTGCCCGGCGCGACGCCCTCGATCCGGTCCACCGCGTCCGACACGATCATCCGCCGCGCGCCGTCGATATCGTCGAACAGCAGCGCGCGGATCGCCTCGGTGGTGGCGGTCTCCACCACTTCCTCGTTCGCCTTCTCGAAGGTCAGCGCGGCACGCGCGGCGATGCCGGAACAATCGAGCAGCAGGATCGGCTGGCCGTCGTCGGGCAGCATCTGCCCGGCATAGATGCTGGCGCGCATCACCGCCGGCGCGGCCGGCTTCACCACCAGTTCCTGCGTGTCGTGCACGCCGTCGACCGCCAGCGCGAAGCGTCCCTCCCGCAACGACACGATCGCCAGGAAACGCGGATCCCTGGCCGGCTCGCCCTGCCCCAGCAGCACGGGCAGCGACACCATCGGCAGCCGCTTGCCCCGCAACAGCACCACCGCCCCGCCCGCGACACGATCCACGCGCACCGCGTTGCCGTCCACCGCCACCAGCTCGTCAACCGACTGGCGCGCCACCGCGAACCGCGTCCCCGCCGCCTCGATCAGCACCGCATTCAGGATGGCCAGCGTCAGCGGCACCTCCAGCGCGACACTCAATCCCTTGCCACGCCGGTTGGACAGCGCGATCCGACCGCCGGCCTGTTCGACATTGGCCTTCACCACGTCCATGCCGACCCCGCGGCCGGACAGCGCGGTCACCTCGTCGCGCGACGACAGGCCCGGCTCGAAGATCAGGCCCAATCGTCCCTCGTCGTCCAGCCCCGCCAGCTCGGCCGCGCGGGCCGGCTGCTGCCCCAGCGCCTTGGCGAGCAGACGGTCGGTATCGATGCCGCGACCATCGTCGATGATCTCGATGATGATCAGATTTCCGGCCTGTCGCGCCACGACGCGCAGGCTGCCGGCCGCCGGCTTGCCCGCCAGGATGCGGTCGGCACGCTCCTCGATGCCGTGATCCACGGCGTTCCGGACCAGATGCACCAGCGGATCGCGCAACAGCTCGATCATCTCGCGGTCCAGCTCGACGTCGCCGCCCTCGATCGTCAGCGTCACCGATTTGCCCAGCGTGCCGGCCGCGTCGCGAACCAGTCGCGGTAACGCGGAGAACAGCGACTCGACCCGCTGCATTCGCGTGCGCGTCACCGTGTCGCGCAGCCCGTCGACCGATATGCTCAGCCGCTCCAGCATCGCCTCCAGCCGCGGATCGTCGAACATCCGCAAGTGGCGGGCGAGCTGGTTGCGCGCCAGCACCATGTCCGACACGCCGCTCATCATCCGGTCGAGCAGATCGACCGACAGCCGCACCGACCGCTTGTGCGCCGCGCGCGTCGGGTTGGCGGAGAGATCGACCATCCGCTCCGGCACGACCCGCCCTGCCGCCTCGCCCCTCGTACCGTCCAGCGCGGCGACCAGCAGCGCATCGCCGCTGTCGTCCAGCGCCTCCCCCGAATCCAGCGCCTCGACGATCTCGCCGATCCGGTCGATGATCGCCAGGATCGCGGTGACGAGCGCCGGGTCGGGAACGCGGTCGCCCGCGCGCACCGCCGCCAGCGCATCCTCGGCGCCGTGGCTCAGCCGCGCCAGACGCGGCAGGTCGAGGAAACCGCAGCTCCCCTTGATCGTATGGACGAATCGAAAAATGGCATCCAGCCGGGCGCGGTCGCGGGGGTCGGCCTCCCACCCCACGATCTCGCCCGACAACGCCTCCAGCGTTTCGCGCGTCTCGGCGATGAATTCCTGCAGCAGATCGTCCATGCGGCCCCGACACCCTCGCTTCGGGGGGCGGCATCGCATGGTACGGGTTAAAAGGGTCTTTACTTAGGACCGATCGCCCCGGCGCCCGTTCCGCGATCAGCGATGCGGCAGGGCGGCCCCGAACAACAGGCTGTTGTCGACCGGCTCGCTGACCATCACCGATCCGCCCGCCTCGCTGACCAGCGCCTGGACCAGGAACGCCGCCGCCGCGCGCGGCGTCGCCGATTCGTCGCCCGCCGCGCCGGTCAGCGTGGCGCGCAGATCGGGATCGAGCACGATCCGCGGTCCTTCGGCACGCAGGACGATCTCCGTCGCGTCTGGGGTTTCCTCGGTCCCGATCGTCACCGTCCCGCCACGCACCAGCGTGTCGCCCGCGATCAGCGCCAGGTTCAGCAGCACCTTGACCGCCGACTTGGGCAATTCGGGCTCGTCGACCATCCATTGCAGTTGCAGCCGCTTGTTGTCGCCCAGCAATCCCTCGACCGCCTGCCGCGCCTCGCGCACGTCCACCCGCTCGCCGAACCCGCCCGCCGCGCCGAACGCCAGCCGGAAGAACTTCAGCTTGTTTGCCGATGCCCGCGCACTCTCGTTCAGCAGTTCCAGGCAGCGCGCGCGCATGTCCGGGTCGGTCTCGTCGTTCAGCAATTCCAGCCCGTTGTTCAGCGCACCGACCGGCGACAGCAGGTCGTGGCACAGCCGCGAACACAGGAGCGAGGCGAAATCGACCGGGCTGATGGTCATCGTGGGCGGCTACCTCGAAACGGTATGGATACCGTGTTCTGGCGAGTCGCGCTCATCCGCGCAACCGCATACCGCAAGGGCGACCGGATCGAAGCGCCCCTCCACGGCGCCGTTCGCCACTGCGCGCCATGCCGTCACCGCCGCCCCGGCGACGATGATCCACAGGCTGCCGTCCGGAGCAGCATCGACGGCATCGCGCGGCGAGGGTCTGGCGACGCCGGAGGGATGCGAATGATAATGACCGATGACCCCCGGTCCACCCGCCCGCGCCGCACGATGCGCGGCGATCAGCGTGGCGGGATCGATCTCGAACCGCACCGCCGGGTCGGCAGCGACGTTGCGGCACGGCACGACCCGCGCGATCCGCGTGGCCTGCCCCAGCAACAGCCCGCACACCTCCTCCACACTCGCGGCGGCAAGGCGCAACAGTTCGTTACGGTCGGCGATTGTAATTTCCATCGTCATCGCCATCTAGCGTAGCAATGGACCGGGGGGTCATCATCATCGAAGCGACGATCGCTGCAACCGCCGACGGGTGGCGGGTCGATCGTGCGTTGGCGGACGCGGTGCCGACCCTGTCGCGCGAGCGGCTGAAGGTGCTCATCAACGCCGGTCAGGTGACGCAGAACGGCGTCGCGATGCGCGACCCCTCGCGCAAGGCGAAGGGTGGCGAGCCGTTCGCGGTCGCCGTCCCCGCGCCGACGCCCGCGCATAACGAGGCGCAGGACATTCCGCTGGTGGTGGCGTGGGAGGACGAACATCTGATCGTCGTCGACAAGCCCGCCGGGCTGGTCGTGCATCCCGCCGCCGGCAATCTCGACGGAACGTTGGTCAACGCGCTGCTTCACCATTGCCACGGTTCGCTGTCGGGGATCGGCGGGGTCGCGCGGCCGGGCATCGTCCACCGCATCGACAAGGACACGTCGGGCCTGATGGTCGCCGCCAAGACCGACCGCACCCACGAGGGACTGGCGAAGCAATTTGCGGCGCACAGCATCGACCGCCGCTACCGTGCGATCGTCGGCGGCCGCCCGATGCCCGCCAACGGCAAGGTCGACGCTCCGCTCGCGCGTTCGCCCAACAACCGCAAGAAGGTGGCGATCGTGCCGGGCGGCAAGCGCGCGGTGACGCATTACAGCACCGTCCGGCCGCTGCGCGAAGCGACGCTGGTCGAGTGCCGGCTCGAAACCGGGCGCACACATCAGGTGCGCGTTCACATGGCGTCGATCGGTCACGCCTTGCTGGGCGATCCGGTCTATGGTAGAACAAAACATGCTCACAAGGGCGTGCTCGACACGCTGAATTTCCGGCGACAGGCGCTGCACGCCGCGCATCTCGGGTTCATCCACCCGATCACCGGTGAGGCGCTCGGCTTCGACAGCGCCATGCCGCCGGACATGCAGGAACTGTTCACTCAGCTTATCGTATAAGGGCGGAGCCTGCGGTCGTCGCGTTTCGGGACGATACGGCAGTCATTCCGCAAGGAAGGGAGACAAAGGATCATGGCAACCCGCAGCAACGTCCCCGCGACGATCCCTGCGCTCGGCGGGGAGCAGAGCCTCAATCGCTATCTGTCGGAAATCAAGAAATTCCCGATCCTGGCGCCCGAGCAGGAATATATGCTCGCCAAGCGGTTTCAGGAACATGGCGATACGGATGCCGCCGCGCAGCTGGTCACCAGCCACCTGCGGCTCGTGGCGAAGATCGCGATGGGCTATCGCGGCTACGGCCTGCCGGTCAGCGAGCTGATCTCCGAAGGCAATATCGGCCTGATGCAGGGCGTGAAGAAGTTCGAGCCCGATCGCGGCTTCCGCCTCGCCACCTATGCGATGTGGTGGATTCGCGCCTCGATCCAGGAATTCATCCTGCGCTCGTGGAGCCTCGTGAAGATGGGCACCACGGCGGCGCAGAAGAAGCTGTTCTTCAACCTGCGCCGGATGAAGGCGCGGCTCGATGCGTTCGAGGACGGCGATCTGACGCCCGAAAACGTGCAGAAGATCGCCACCGACCTGGGCGTGACCGAGGCCGATGTCGTCAGCATGAACCGCCGCATGGCGATGGGCGGCGATACGTCGCTGAACGTCTCGATGCGCGAGGATGGCGAGGGCCAGTGGCAGGACTGGTTGCAGGATGACGCGCCGTTGCAGGACAGCGTCGTCGCCGATCAGCAGGAAGCGGACGTCCGCCATGACATGCTGATGAGCGCGATGGACGACCTCAACGATCGCGAGAAGCACATCCTGACAGAGCGCCGCCTGACCGACGATCCCAAGACGCTGGAAGAACTCAGCCAGGTCTATGGCGTCAGCCGTGAGCGCGTCCGGCAGATCGAGGTGCGCGCGTTCGAGAAGCTCCAGCGCGCGATGATGCGGCTGGCCGGCGACCAGCGTCTGCTGACCGCCTGACGCTCACGAACCGTCACCCCTTCGTCATGCCGCTGCCGGGTTCCGGGAACACCGCAGCGGCATGACGGAGCGCCCTCAGCGGGCACCCCCCAGGTCCATATCCTCCAGCGCCACGCCGTTCGTCTCCGGCATGTACCGCCACGTCCACACGAACTGCGCCAGCATCATCGCGCCGAACAGCGCGAAGACCCAGCCGCCGACCGCACCCGCCACGACCGGGAACAGCCAGGTGATCGCCGCCGCCATCACCCAATGCGTCGTCGAGCCCAGCGCCTGCCCCTTGCCGCGCACCGCGCTGGGGAAGACCTCCGAGATGAACACCCAGATCACCGCGCCCTGGCTCATCGCGAAGGCGGCGATGAAGCCCAGCAACCCGACGAGGATCAGCGTCCCGTCAGGCGCCGCCTGTTCCAGCTGCCAGCCGACCAGGAACAGCGCCGCCGCGCACACCAGCGATCCGACGAACAGCAACGGCCGTCGCCCGAAGCGGTCGATCAGGAACAGCGCCAGTACCGTGAAGACCAGATTGGTCCCGCCGACCGCGATCGACTGAAGCAGCGCGGAGTCCGCGCCCGCGCCCGCCAGCTCGAACACGCGCGGCGCGTAATAGAGCAGGGCGTTGATGCCGGAGAGCTGGTTGAACATCGCGATCGCGACCGCGCACGCCACCGGCGCACGATACGCCGGCTGGAACAGGCCCGGCGTCCTCTGCGCCACCTCGCGCCGCGCGGCGGCGGCGATCCGCTCCAGCTCGCCGGCCGGATCGAGGAAGCCGAGCCGTGCCAGCACCGCCGCCGCCCGCTCGCGCGCGCCGCGCACCGCCAGCCAGCGCGGGCTTTCCGGCAGGAACAGCACGGTGGTCAGGTACAGCAGCGAGGGAACGGTCACGATGCCGAACATCCACCGCCACGCCCGATCCGCCGGCAGCGCCTGCGCGATCAGATAGTTGGACAGGAACGCGACCAGGATCCCCAGCACGATGTTAAGCTGGTTCATCGCCACCAGCCGCCCCCGGAACCGCGCCGGCGACACCTCCGCGATATAGATCGGCGTCACCACCGACGCCGCGCCGATCGCCAGCCCGCCCAGAAAGCGGAAGGCGAGGAACACCGGCCAGTTCGGTGCGAGCGCGGTGCCCAGCGACGAGGCGACATAGGCGATCGCCACCGACAGCATCACCGCGCGTCGCCCGTAACGGTCGGCCGGCGCGCCCGCGATCAGCGAGCCTATCACCGTCCCGATCAGGGCGGAGGCGACCGTGAACCCCAGCCCGCCATCGCTCAGCGCGAACCGCGACTGCAACGCCTGCGTCGCGCCCGAAATCACCGCCGTGTCGAAACCGAACAACAATCCGCCCAGCGCCGCCCCGGCCGCGCTGATGACGATCGCGGCGGTTACGCGGGCGTCGTCGCCGCTGACCTCGCCCGTCGATACGCTGTGCACCGGCCATCCCTCCCTCAATCGTTTGCGTTCTCACGACCTCGGTACGCGATGCCGCGTCAGTCGAACAGCCCGTCCTGCGACCCGACCGGCGGATTGAGCCCCAGATGCTTCCATCCGCCCGCGTTCAGCACACGTCCGCGCGCGGTGCGCGCCACCAGCCCGAGCTGGATCAGGTACGGCTCGATCACTTCCTCGATCGTGTCGCGCGGCTCGCTCAGCCCCGCCGCCAGCGTCTCCACGCCCACCGGCCCGCCGCGATAGATGTCGGCGATCATCGTCAGATAGCGGCGGTCCATGGCATCCAGCCCGAGCTTGTCGACCTCAAGACGGTCGAGCGCGCGGTCGGCGACCATCGCATCCACCACCGCGACCCCCGCGACATTGGCGAAGTCGCGCACCCGCCGCAGCAGCCGCCCCGCGATGCGCGGCGTGCCGCGCGCGCGCCGCGCGATCTCGGTCGCTCCGTCGCGCGCGATGCCCAGGTCGAGCAATTGTGCCGCGCGCGACACCACCCGCTCCAGTTCGTCGACGGTATAGAATTGCAGCCGTACCGGGATCCCGAACCGGTCGCGCAGCGGCGTCGTCAGCAACCCCTGCCGCGTGGTCGCGCCGACCAGCGTGAAGCGCGGCAGGTCGATCCGCACGCTGCGCGCCGACGGCCCCTCCCCGATCATCAGGTCCAGCGCGCGGTCCTCCATCGCGGGATACAGCACTTCCTCTACCGCCGGTTGCAGGCGGTGGATCTCGTCGATGAACAGCACGTCGCCGTCCTCGAGGTTGGTCAGCAGCGCGGCGAGATCGCCCGACTTGGCGATCACCGGGCCGGACGTGGCGCGGAAGCCCACCCCCATCTCACGCGCGACGATCTGCGCCAGCGTCGTCTTGCCCAGACCGGGTGGCCCGAAGAACAGCACATGGTCCAGCGTGTCGCCGCGCCCCTTCGCCGCCTCGATGAAGACGCGCAGATTCTCGCGCGCCGCCTTCTGCCCGACGAAATCGTCGAGCGTCTTGGGGCGAAGCGCGGCGTCCACGTCCTCGACGCGGCGCGCGGGCGAGATCAGGCGATCGTCATCGGTCACGCTTCGTTCCGTAACGGGGTTCGTGTCGGGAGCAAGCGTTTGATGAGGGGCTCAGGCGGCGACACGGAGCCAGGGAGAGGCCACGACGTCACGCGACCATCGTCATCCCCGCGCGGGCGGGGATCCTGAAACGCTGACCTTGGCAACGGCGTCCTTCGTCCTTTCCGGCGTGCCCTGCACGAACCGGGAACGATCGCGCGCCGGAACCTTACGCCAGCCGGTCGACCATGACGCCGCTGGGTGCCGCCGACGTCCGCCCATAGGTCGCGCCCGCCCCCATGTTCGCGCGCAGCTTCTCCAGCACGCGATCGAACTGGTCGAGCTGTTCGCTGGCTGTGCGCATCAGGCTGCCGTTCGACGATCCCGCCGGCCGGTCGATCAATTGCCGGAGCGACTCCGCCTGGCCGGCGTCCAGCGAACCGTCCCCGACCTTCGCCTCCAGCCGCGCGGCGATGCCCGGACCCTGTTGCGGCCGGTCGCCTCGCGGCGCGGCGACCAGTTCCGGCCGCGCCGCCCCCGCCACGACACGCGCGTCGGTCGCGGATCGCTGGATCGGGAGAGCGGTCGCAATCGGGGTCAGGCTGGTCACGTCATTCGTCCTTCGGCCGATCACAGGCGACCGTGGACCCGCGTAACCGAGAAATGCTTAGCCAATCGTGACCATGCCACACAGATCATCAATTTGGATCGCACGCGGCGCGGGATCAGCGCGTCGCGTTGTAGCGCAACTGATCCTGCGTCAGCTGGAAGCCGACCAGCGCCTCGAATGTGGACGACGCGACCGCCTGCCGCACCTTCGGATCGGCGAGCGGATCGAGCGCCGCGTCCTCGTCCCCGGCCTTGCGCCGGCGCGACAGGCGGTCGCGAACCTCCTGCGGCAGCGTCGCGGCACTGCGCGCGACCGCGCTGGTTCCCTCCGCGCTGGTGATCGCCAGCGACTGGCCGGCGTCGAAGTGCAGCCCGACCTGCGACACGCGCTTGGCGACCACCGACGTGCCGCCGCGCGTCACGACGATGAAATAGGGCAAGGTCACGTCGCGCGGACCGTCAGTGCGGGTGCGGCGCGCGCGCACGTCGAAGGTGACGCGCGTCACCACGTCCTCCCCCTGATCGTCGCAGGTCGATCGCACGTTGCTGATCGTCGCCACCACGTCGATCGCCGCCGAGGCGCGGCTGGCCGGGGGATCGAACAACGTCACGTCGCCGGTCCCCGCCGGCACGCCGACGATCGGACAGGCGGAGCGAACCGCGGTGATTCCCGCGCCCCCGCCGGAGACGTCGATCTCGCCGCTGCGTGCGCAACCGGCCACGAGCAGAAGGACCAGTGGAGCAGCGATATGGCGAGCGTTCACGAAGCAATCCCGGACAATGGGCACAAGCGAAACGGGCACCGCGAACGGCGCCCGGACCGTGCCAGCATAGGAACCGTCTATCGCCGGAGCAAGCATTCGCGTAGAGCCGGCCCCATGCCCGATAC
>NZ_LDTB01000078.1 GCF_001476895.1 Sphingomonas endophytica
GGTGGCGGCTGTTGGGACTGTCAGGAATTTCGTGTGCGGGCGGGCATAATGGGAAAGAAGGAGATCCCATATGTCCCGGCGCAAAGAGCCTGCGATACCGAACGAGTTACTGGATCAGTTGCTGGCTGGCGCTGACGCTGGCACCGCTCTGGCACAAGGTGGTTTGCTCGACGCCTTGAAGAAGGCGCTGACCGAGCGCGCTCTGAATGCCGAAATGGATCACCACCTGGCCGGGGACGACGGCACCGGCAACTCGCGTAACGGCTACGGTCGCAAGACGATCACGACCGACACCGGCAAGCTGGCGATCGACGTGCCGCGTGACCGGCAGGCGAGCTTCGACCCGCAACTGATCGCCAAGTACCAGCGGCGTTTTCCGGGATTCGATGAAAAGATCGTGTCGATGTACGCGCGCGGCATGAGCACCCGGGAGATCACGGGGCACCTGCACGATCTGTACGGCATCGACGTGTCGCCCGATCTGATCAGCACGGTGACCGACGCGGTGCTCGACGAAGTGGCGATCTGGCAGCAGCGGCCGCTCGATCCGGTTTATCCGCTCGTCTTTTTCGACGCTTTGCGGGTGAAGATCCGGGACGAGGGCATGGTGCGCAACAAGGCGATCCACATCGCCCTGGGCGTCCGTGCTGATGGTGCCAAGGAGGTGCTGGGCCTGTGGCTCGAGCAGAACGAGGGTGCCAAATTCTGGCTCAGGGTCATGAACGAACTTCGCAACCGCGGCACCGAGGACATCCTGCTCGCCGTCGTCGACGGGCTGAAAGGCTTTCCCGAGGCGATCACCGCCGTGTTTCCCGACGCCGTGGTTCAAACCTGCATCGTCCACCTGCTGCGCAATTCCATGGACTTCGTCTCCTGGAAGGACCGCAAGGGCCTGGCGAGCGCCCTGAAGGAGGTCTACCGCGCGCCCAGCGCCGAGGCGGCCGAGCAGGCGCTGACCGCATTCGAGGCTGGTCCCTGGGGCATCCGCTATCCCGCCATCGGCCAGAGCTGGCGGCGCGCCTGGACCGAGGTCATCCCGTTCTTCGCCTTTCCCGACGAGGTTCGGCGGATCATCTATACCACGAACTCCATAGAGGCCCTGAACTCGAAGCTGCGCCGGGCCGTGCGCGCCCGTGGGCATTTCCCCAGCGACGAGGCCGCCACCAAGCTGCTCTACCTGATCTTGAACCGCTCGGAGAAAGAGTGGAGAATGCCGCCACGTGAGTGGACCATGGCAAAGGCCCAGTTCGCCGTCATCTTCGGCGAGCGCTTCATCCGAGCCATGGCGGCATAATGTTCATCCGCCCGTCCGCACACGAAATTCCTGACAGTCCCACGAGGCCGCCACCAAGCTGCTCTACCTGATCTTGAACCGCTCGGAGAAAGAGTGGAGAATGCCGCCACGTGAGTGGACCATGGCAAAGGCCCAGTTCGCCGTCATCTTCGGCGAGCGCTTCATCCGAGCCATGGCGGCATAATGTTCATCCGCCCGTCCCGACCACAA
>NZ_LDTB01000079.1 GCF_001476895.1 Sphingomonas endophytica
CCGCGACGCTCGACCGTATCCGCTGGTACGGGCGCGGGCCGTGGGAGAATTATGCCGACCGCAAGACGGCGGCGATGGTGGGCGAGTGGCGCGGGCTGCTGGCGGATCAATACCACGGTTATGCGCGCCCGCAGGAATCGGGGAGCAAGCAGGACGTGCGGTGGATCGAGGTCGAGGATGCGCGCGGCGTCGGGCTGCGCGTCACGGGCGACCGGCCGCTGGCGGTGAATGCGCTGCCCTTCCCCTATGCCGACCTGATGGAGAAGCCCGCCGCCAAGGCGCATAGCAGCGACATTCGCCCGCATGGTGACGGCACGCTGCTGATCGACGCCGTGCAGAGTGGCGTGGGTGGCGACACCGGGTGGAGCGTGGATGGACGACCGCATATGAAATACCGGGTGCCGCTGACGCCGATCGACTGGGCGTTCACGATCGGGGCGGCGAAGTGAAGCGCCTGTCGCTCGCCGCGACGTTGCTGGCCGCGACGTTGCTCGCCACACCGGCGCTGGCGCAGGTCGATCCGAAGGTCGCGCGCTCGATCGCGTTGCGCGAGCAGTGGCAATGGCTGACGCGCGACATCGCTTTCCCGGCGGAATGGGACGCGGACGGGCGGCATTTCCATTATCGCAAGACCGTGCCGGGCGGGTTCGCGTTCGTCGATGTGGATGCGGCGACGCAGGCGAAACGCGATGCCTTCGATGCGGGGGCGCTGGCGAAGGGGCTGGGGATCGCGCTGGGT
>NZ_LDTB01000008.1 GCF_001476895.1 Sphingomonas endophytica
GTGGCGTGAACTTTGTGAACTTCCGCGTCAGCCGACCCGTTCGGGCAGCGCCCAGTCGATCGTTCCGCGCCCATGCTCGGCCAGGAAGGCATTGGCCTTGCTGAAATGCCCGGAGCCGAACCAGCCGTTATATGCCGACAGCGGCGACGGGTGCGGCGCCTTGAGCACCAGATGCCGCCCGCCCTTCGCGACGTCCTTGACGAACCCGGCCTTTTTCTGCGCGTAGCTGCCCCAGAGCATGAACACGACCGGCTCGTCCTTTTCCGCCACCCGCCGCACGATCGCGTCGGTGAACCGCTCCCACCCGCGTTCGCGGTGCGAGGCGGCGCGCCCGCTCGCCACCGTCAGCACGCTGTTGAGCAGCAGCACGCCCTGCCGCGCCCAGCTTTCCAGAAAGCCATGCGCCGGCGGCACGATCCCGCAATCGCTCGCCAGTTCCTTATAGATGTTGATCAGGCTTGGCGGCGGCTTCACCCCCGGCTTGACCGAGAAGCACAGCCCATGCGCCTGCCCCGCCCCGTGATACGGGTCCTGCCCCAGGATCACGACCCGCACCTCGGGCAGCGGCGTCAGCTCCAGCGCGCGGAACCAGTCGGCGGACGGCGGGAAGACGGTCGTTCCGCCCTTCTTCTCCGCGACCAGAAAAGCCCGCAGTGCCGCCATATAGTCGCTGTCGAACTCGGTCCGCAGCGCGTCGCGCCACGTCGGGTCCATGCGGATATCGGGGCGCGGATCGGCCATCGCTCAGCCGTCCCGGCGATGTTCGAGCAGCCACGGGCGCGGGCGTCCGGTCGGCGCGGCCTTGCCGTCCAGCCGGATCGCGCGGTCGACGCGGACCGGCTTCAGCAGCAGCGTGCCGTTCATCTGCTGCCCGGTCGGCGCGGCCAGGATGCGGCGGACCACCGCCTGCCCCGCCACGACGCGCCCGAACGCGGCATAGCCCGGGTCGCGCGGACTCCAGTCCATATATGGCGTCGGCCCGACCGTGATGAAGAAATTGCCGTTCGCCGACCCCGGCGGCCCCTTGCGCGCCATGGAGATCGTCATGTCGAGATGCCTGATCCCGGTCTTCTTCGTCGATTCATGCGGGATCATGTCCAGAAACCGCCGCGCATCGGTGCGGATCCCCGACTGGACGAACCCGAATTTGGGCGCCTGCTTGTTGCGCGCCGAGCGGTAGAAGCTCACCCCGTCGAACCGCCCGTCGTCGACATAGCGCAGGAAGTTATCGGTCGTGACCGGCGCGTGGCGGCGGTCCAGCGCCAGCACGATCGGCCCCGCCCCGGTCTCCAGCCGCACCCGCACCCACCCCGGCGTCGCCCGATCGGCGCGCTGCGCGGCGGCAGGGGCGGCAAGGGCGAGCAGAGAAAGCAGCGGAAGGAACAGGCGCATGGCGGCGGATGTACGGGCCGCGATCCGGGATGGCAATTCAGCTCAGATGCCCAGCCATGTCAGCCCGCCGGGCAGATCCCGCGCGGCATAGTCGACCTGCAGCACCCGCCGACGACGCTTGCCGCTCGCCGCGGCCGAGGCATGCAAGATCGGCGTGGCGTAGCTCCATATGTCGCCCGCCGCCGCGAGACAGGTGGCGATGCCGCAGCGCGTCACCGTCTCCGCGACCGCATCCTCCGCGATCCGCCCCAGCAGGTGCGAACCCGCCGCGATCAGCAACGGCGCATTGTCCCCGGGTGTGTCGTCCAGATGGATGCGCAGCGTCACCATCGCTTCGGTGATCTCGAACGGCGGCTCGACATGCTGGATGCCCTGCTTGACCGACCAACGGCCGAAGCCGGGAACGTCGACGCGCTCTCGCACCGCGATCGTGCGGTCCTGATGCCACCCGAGCGACCGGTTGGCGGCCGGGTTCTTGTCGAACAGAACCGCCCGCACCGGTCGCGCGGCCGGGCCGAGACCACGTGCCGCTATCGCCCGGATCGGGCCGGTGGCGAGAAGCGGCGGGAGCGCGGCATGACCGTGAAGCCTGACGCCGGCACGGTCCTGCGGCATGTCATCCGCCAGCGCCCGAAGCGCGCCGAGCAACGGTGCGGCGGCGGCGCGATGATGGGTCGCCCCGTCGCGGGACCAGTCGAGGTCGGGACCGGTACAGCGCGGCGACATGGGTATGAAGCCCTTGATCAGCGGCATCGTCTTCGCGGACACGACGCGGGGACGAGCCCCGCGTCGTCGGGCGCCGCCGCGCCGCCCGCCCGCCGTCCATCGTCAGAGCTTGCTCGTCAGCTCCGGCACCACCGTGAACAGGTCGCCGACCAGCCCGAGGTCCGCGACCTGGAAGATCGGCGCGTCCTCGTCCTTGTTGATCGCGATGATCGTCTTGCTGTCCTTCATCCCCGCCAGATGCTGGATCGCGCCGGATATGCCGACCGCGATATAGACTTCCGGCGCGACGATCTTGCCGGTCTGCCCGACCTGATAATCGTTGGGGACATAGCCGGCGTCGACCGCCGCGCGGCTGGCGCCGACGCCCGCGCCCAGCTTGTCGGCCAGCGGCTCGATCAGTTCGTGGAACTTCTCGCCCGACCCCAGCGCGCGCCCACCCGACACGATGATCTTCGCGCTGGTCAGCTCCGGCCGCGTCGACTCCGCGATCTCCTGATTGACGAAAGTCGCCAGCCCGGTGTCGCCGGTGGCCACCACCGCCTCGACCGTACCCGATCCGCCCTCGGCCGCAGCCTTCTCGAAGGCGGTGCCGCGCACGGTGATGACCTTCTTGGCGTCCGACGTCTGGACCGTCGCGATCGCATTGCCGGCATAGATCGGCCGAGTGAATGTGTCCGGCCCCTCGACCGACAGGATGTCGGAGATCTGCATCACGTCCAGCAGCGCGGCGACGCGCGGCGCGACCGCCTTGCCGGTGGTGGTGGCGGGCACGACGAACGCATCGTGGTGGCCCATCAGCTCGACCACCAGCGGCGCGACATTCTCGGCCAGCTGATGCGCATAGGCCGCGTCATCCGCGACATGCACCTTGCCGACGCCCGCGATCTTCGCCGCCGCCTCGGCCACACCGCCGACGCTGTGTCCCGCGACCAGCAGATGCACCTCACCCAGCTTCGCCGCGGCGGTCACCGCCGACAGCGTCGCGTCCTTGACGGTCG
Organism: Sphingomonas endophytica; assembly: GCF_001476895.1. GTDB lineage: Bacteria > Pseudomonadota > Alphaproteobacteria > Sphingomonadales > Sphingomonadaceae > Sphingomonas > Sphingomonas endophytica_A. The sequence continues at coordinate 3,117 of NZ_LDTB01000008.1, forward strand.
TCCCGTCGTGTTCGACCCAAACCAGAGTCTTCATGTTCATAGCCTTCCTTCGATCCGACGTCCGCTGGCGCCGAGCGGTATCAGGCGCGCGACGGACGTGGGTGCATGGGCTTCGACGCCGCTCAGCCCGAACGGAGCATGGGCGATCGCCCTACTTCGCGATCCCCATCGACTTCAGCTTGTCGACCAGCGCGTCGACATCGGCGACCTTGACGCCGGCCTGCCGCTTGGCGGGCTCGGCAACCTTGACCACCGTCAGGCGCGGGGTGACGTCGACGCCCAGGTCGGCGGCGGTCTTCGTCGCCAGCGGCTTCGACTTCGCCTTCATGATGTTGGGCAGCGAGGCATAGCGCGGCTCGTTGAGGCGCAGGTCCGTGGTGACGATCGCCGGCAGCTTGAACGTGTCCGTCTCCAGCCCGCCATCGATCTCGCGCGTCACGGTGACGCTGTCGCCGCCCAGCTCGACCTTCGACGCGAACGTCCCCTGGCCCCAGCCGAGCAGCCCGGCCAGCATCTGCCCGGTCTGGTTGTTGTCGTCGTCGATCGCCTGCTTGCCGAGGATCACCAGCTGCGGCTGCTCCTCCGCGACGATCTTGGCGAGCAGCTTGGCCACGCCCAGCGGCTCGACCTTCGTCTCGGAGGTGACGAGGATCGCGCGATCGGCGCCCATCGCCAGCGCGGTGCGCAGCGTGTCCTGCGCCTTGGGCTCGCCGATCGAAACGACGACGATCTCGGTAACCGCGCCCTTCTCCTTCAGCCGGATCGCCTCTTCGACCGCGATCTCGTCGAACGGGTTCATGCTCATCTTGACGTTGGCCAGATCGACGCCCGACCCGTCCGCCTTCACGCGGGGCTTCACGTTATAGTCAAGCACGCGCTTGACCGGCACCAAGACCTTCATCGAGGCTCCTTCCGATCCTGTTCTTACCAGACCTTCTTGGGCGCAGACATGGCGGTTCCCCGCCGGTTTCGCAACCCGGGTATGGTGCGCCGCAGCGACGTAGCGTCAGCCGCAACGCAAACGGGCCGGAACGCTTTCGCGCCCGGCCCGCATACCCGAATCATCGATTCGAAAAGACGGTCAGGCGACCTTCTTCACTTCGGCCACGATCTTCTGCGCGGCGTCGCCCAGGTCGTTGGCGGGGACGATGGCGAGGCCCGAGGTCGACAGGATTTCCTTGCCCTTGTCGACGTTCGTACCTTCCAGGCGGACGACCAGCGGCACCGAGAGATTCACTTCCTTCGCCGCGGCGACGATGCCCTCGGCGATGATGTCGCACTTCATGATCCCGCCGAAGATGTTGACGAGGATGCCCTTCACCGCCGGATCGGCCAGGATGATCTTGAACGCCGCCGTCACCTTCTCCTTGCTGGCGCCACCGCCGACGTCGAGGAAGTTGGCGGGGAACATGCCGTTCAGCTTGATGATGTCCATCGTCGCCATGGCAAGACCGGCGCCGTTGACCATACAGCCGATGTCGCCGTCCAGCTTGATGTACGCCAGGTCGTACTTCGACGCTTCCAGCTCGGCGGCATCTTCCTCGGTCTCGTCGCGCAGCTCGGCGAGGTCCTTGTGACGGAACATCGCATTGCCGTCGAAGCCGACCTTGGCGTCCAGCACCATCAGCTTGCCGTCGTCGGTGACGGCGAGCGGGTTGATCTCGATCTGCTCGGCATCGGTGCCCAGGAAGGCGTCGTACAGCTTCGCCGCGACGTTCGCCGCCTGCTTGGCCAGATCGCCGTTCAGCTGCAGCGCGCCCGCGACCGCGCGGCCGTGGTGCGGCTGGAAGCCGGTCGCCGGATCGACGTCGATCGAGTGGATCTTCTCGGGCGTGTCGTGCGCGACCGTCTCGATGTCCATGCCGCCCTCGGTCGAGGCGACGAACGAGATGCGGCCCGACGCGCGATTGACGAGCACGGCGAGGTAGAATTCCTTGGCGATGTCGACGCCGTCGGTCACGTACAGGCGGTTGACCTGCTTGCCCGCCTCGCCGGTCTGGATCGTCACCAGCGTGTTGCCCAGCATCTCGGTCGCGGCGTGGCGCACCTCGTCCTCGGTCCTGGCCAGGCGGACGCCGCCCTTGCTGCCCTCGGGAAGCTCCTTGAACTTGCCCTTGCCGCGGCCGCCGGCGTGGATCTGCGCCTTGACGACGTACAGCGGCCCGGGCAGCTTCTTCGACACCTCGACCGCCTCTTCCACGCTCATCGCGGCATAGCCGGCCGGCACGGGGACGCCGAATTTCGCGAGCAGTTCCTTGGCCTGATATTCGTGGATGTTCACGGGGCTCTCCCAGGTGCAGCGATAAAATCGCGGCAGCCTAAAGCACAGCATGGCGGGCGAATCCACCCTTTATCGTCCCGCAGTTGCGATGCAATTGCAATAGAGGGTATTGGTTGCTCTTTCGTTCCGGCTGGGTCATGCCGGATCCCGTGACGTCGCTCCCGCATCCCGCGCTTCATGCCAGCCATTCCGGCATCTGGGTCGCACACCAAGGGGAGACGCGCGCCGTATCGCGCGGAGAGGCGATCCGGCTGGCTGCGGACACCCCGGTGATCCTGCTCAACGCGCCGCTGGTGGGGCAGCGGCTGGGCTATGCCGACCTGTCGGGGCTGGACGTGCTGGAACTGTTCGCCTTCCTCCATCCGGCCCGCTTCATGGTGCCGACGCCGAAGGGGGTGGCGGATGCCGCCGGGCTCGCCGCACCGGCGTGCGACGACGAGGTCGCCGCCTTCCTGCGCGACGCCGCCGAACGGATGCTGGCGGTGACGCAAGGCGACTGGCCGGAGCGCGAAGGGGCCTGGACGGCGGCGCAGTCGCTGACCCGCGCGCGCTGGGCATGGGCGCCGGTCGTCGCCCCGCGCATCGGCAAGCCGCAGCAGAACGAGCGCTGGCTCTTCTCGCGCCTCCCCGAATGGGAGGAAACCGCCCCCCGCCCCGCCCCGCGAAGCGTCGCGCTCGACGATCGCGCGGTGCTCGACCGGCTCGATCGCCTTACTGGGCAGGGGGCGGAGGCGCGCGCCGGGCAACGTGCCTATGCCGCCGCCGCCAGCGCCGCCTTCGCCCCGCGCGTCGCGCGGGAAACGCCCAATCTGGTACTGGCGGAGGCGGGGACCGGGATCGGCAAGACGCTCGGCTATCTCGCCCCCGCCAGCCTCTGGGCCGAACAGGCGGGTGGCGCGGTATGGGTGTCGACCTATACCAAGGCGCTGCAACGCCAGCTGGGGCATGAGACGCGCCGGCTCCACCCCGATCGCGCGCTGCGCAAGGCGAAGGTGGTGACGCGCAAGGGGCGCGAGAACTACCTCTGCCTGCTCAATCTGGAGGATGCGTTGCAGGGCGGATTCGCCGGGCGTGCGGCGATCCTCGCGCATCTGGTTGCGCGCTGGGCGGCCTATACCGACGATGGCGATATGGTCGGCGGCGACCTGCCCGGCTGGCTGGTGGCGCTGTTCCGCCGCAACGGCTCGGCGGCGCTGACCGACCGGCGCGGCGAATGCGTCTATGCCGGCTGCCCGCACTATCGGAAATGCTTCATCGAGCGCGCGGCGCGCGCGTCGGCGGAGGCCGATCTGGTCATCGCCAACCATGCTTTGGTGATGGTCAATGCCGCGCGGGGTCGCGAACTCGCGACCCGTCCGACCCGCTACGTCTTCGACGAGGGGCACCATCTGTTCGACGCCGCCGATGCGATGTTCGGCACCGCGCTGACCGGCAGCGAGACGATCGAGCTGCGCCGCTGGATCGTCGGGCCGGAAGGGACGTCGCGCGGGCGGCGGCGGGGCCTGCAGGCGCGGCTGTCGGACGTCGCCAGCTATGACGAACAGGGCGGGCGGGCGGTCGCCGATATCGTGACGGCGGCGCAGGCGCTCGCCTCCGACGGCTGGCTGGCGCGCGTCGCCGAGGGGCAGCCGTTCGGCGCGATCGAGGCATTGCTGGGCGCGGTGCGCGGCCTCGCCTATGCCCGCGCCGAGGAACAGGGGGCGGACGCCGGCTACGGGCTGGAAACCGAACTGGCCGAGCCGTCGCCCGAATTGATCGAGGCCGCCGCCCCCGCCGCACACGCACTCGACGCGCTGGTCCGCCCGATGGTGGCGCTCGGCAAGCGGCTGGAGGCGGTGCTGGCGGAGGGGCCGGACTGGCTCGACGGCCCGGCCCGCGCGCGGGTCGAGGGCGCGATCGCGTCGCTCGGCTGGCGGGCGGAAACGGTGGCGGCGTGGCTGGCGCTGCTCGCCCGCGTCGGGGGCCCGGCCGACCCGCGCTTCGTCGACTGGCTGGCGGTCGATCGCGTCGAGGGGCGCGAATATGACATCGGCCTCCATCGCCGCTGGCTCGACCCGACGCTGCCGTTTGCGGAGACGGTGCTGAAGGGCGCACACGGCGCGCTCGTCACCTCCGCGACGCTGACCGCCGGGGGCGACTGGGACACTGCCGAGGCGCGGATCGGCGCACCGCACCTGCCGCGCGCACCGGGCCGCTTCCAGGTCGAAAGCCCGTTCGACTATGCCGGCCGTGCCGAGGTGGTGATCGTCACCGACGTGAAGCGCGGCGACATCCCCGCGCTCGCCAATGCCTATGCCCGGCTGGTCGAGGCGAGCGCGGGCGGCGCGCTCGGCCTGTTCACGGCAATTCGCCGATTGCGCGCGGTCCATGCGCGGGTCGCCGACCGGCTGGCGCGCGCCGGCCTGCCGCTCCACGCGCAGCATGTCGATCCGGTCGACACCGGCACGCTGGTCGACATCTTCCGCGACGATTCCCACGCCAGCCTGTTCGGCACCGATGCGCTGCGCGACGGGGTCGACGTGCCCGGCCATTCGCTGCGGCTGGTGGTGATGGAGGGCGTGCCGTGGCCCAAGCCGACCGTGCTGCATGCCGCGCGACGACTGGCGGGGGGCGGCAGCGCCTATGACGACCGCATCGTTCGCGCGCGGCTGGCGCAGGCGTTCGGGCGGCTGATCCGGCGCGAAAGCGATACCGGGCTGTTCGTCCTGTTGTCCGCCGCGATGCCGTCGCGGCTGCTCGACGCCTTTCCGCCCGGCGTACCGATCGCCCGCGTACCGCTCGACGAGGCGGTCGAAAGAGTGCGGCGGCGGCTTTCCTCGGGCACCAACATCGGGCATGACGCGCCCCTCGACGCCTGACGGAGATGTTCGCCCCGTGAAGACGCTGACGCTGCTGCGCCATGCCAAGTCGGGCTGGGACGATCCGGTGGCGCGCGATTTCGATCGGCCGCTGAATCCCAAGGGGCGCCGTGCGGCGCTGGCGATGGGGCGGCACCTGCGCGATCTGGGACTCGGCTTCGACCGCGTGCTCGCCTCGCCGGCCGTCCGCGTCACCGAAACGGTCGCGGAGGTCGAGAAGGGGCTGGGCCGCGCCCTGTCTCCCGCATGGGACCGGCGGCTCTACCTCGCCTCGGCGGCGACGCTGCTGGACGCGGTGCACGAGGCGTCGCCCGACGCGGCGTCGCTGCTGCTGGTCGGCCACAATCCGGGGCTCGAGGAACTGGCGATGCTGCTGGTGCCCGACACCGCCGGCGGGCTGCGCGACGCGGTCGAGGAGAAATACCCGACCGCCACGCTCGCCGAGATCACCTTCGAGATCGACGACTGGTCCGCCGTCGCGGCAGGACAGGGAGTGCTGACCCGCTTCGTGCGCCCGCGCGACGTGGATCCGGCACTCGGACCGGACGCCAGCTGATCCCCGGATCCTCTGCCCGCCGGCCGGCTCGCCCTGGAGCCGAAATCTCCGGCTATCGCTCGCCGCAGCGCACGACGGCGGTCTTCGGCGCCCGCACCGTACATCGCGCCCGTCCCGCCACCGCGACCTGCGCGTCCGGCCCCGCCGTCACCTGCGCACTGTCCCGCGCGGCGGCACGAACGATGATGTCCCCCGCCGCCTGAACCGCCAGCCGATCCGTGGCGACCCGCGCCAGGTCGATCGTCCCCGGCCCCTGCCCCGTCACCCGCGCGTCGCGCGCACTGCCGCCGGCCGCCGCGATCTCCCCCTCGCCGACCAGCGCCACCGACAGGGTGTCCGCCTCGATCCGGCCGACCGAGAGCGTTCCCGCCCCGACCATCGACGCCGTGACGCGGCTGCCGCGCATCGCGTCCACCGCCACCGTCGCCGCCGAGGTCACCGCCACCGAATCGACGCGCGGCGTCCTGATCACCACCTCGCCTGCCACCACCTGCCGCGCGCGGAGCGTCAGGGTCGTGCCATCGACTCGCACGTCGATCGCCTCCAGCGCAGCGCGATCCGCCGCCGTCGCGCTGACGCCGGTCCCGCCGCCGGTCACGATCCGCACCGCGACCGGCGCCTCCACCCGCACGCGCTCGATGCTGCCGACCGGCCAGCGCCGCTCCGCCGCCTCGCCCGGCGCGGCGAGCGATGCGAGAAGCGCGATCAGCCCCCGCACCGCACACGACCCGATCCCATCTTGCGCACCGTGCAGCGCGCCGCTGCGCCCAGGTCGACATCGCCCGACCCCACCGAGGTCACGCTGGCCGCACCGCGCACGATCGCGCGCACGCTGCCCGATCCGACCACCTTCACGCTCGCCGCGCCCGCCACCAGCGCGGTGCCGCTCAGGTCGCCCGACCCGGCGAGTTCCACCGCCAATCGCTGCGTCGTGCCGCGCGCGACGACAGTGCCGGATCCCGCGACCGCCACCGACAGAGTCCGCGTCGACAACTGCGCCAGCGTCAAATTCCCCGACCCCGCCACGCGCGCCGACAGGTCGCCGCCCGCGACCCGATCGACCGTCATGTTGCCCGACCCACCGACCCCCACCCCGGTCAGCACGGGCACGGTCACGACGATCCGCACCTTGCCCGGCCGGCCGCTCCACCGCCGCGACACCTGCAACTCGCTGCCCCGACGTCGGACCTGCAATGCGTCGAGGATCTGCGGATCGCCCTCGGCGCGCATCGCATAGCCGCCGCCGACCCGCACCTCGATATCGTCGCTGCCGCCCAGATCGACCGACGACACGTCGCGCACGTCGAAGGTGCGTACATTGCCGCTGCCGCGCGCGGCGATATCCTCGGCATGGGCGATCGTGCCGCACGCCGCGAGCGGCAAGAGGGCGAGGCAGGTGATCCGGCGCATATGATCCTCCCAACGGGTGTGTTGCAAGGGCAATACGCCGGCCGTCCGCAAAAGAAAAGGGCGACCATCGCTGGCCGCCCCTTTCCCGCACGCAAGGAGTCGTATGCCGCGTCAGGCGGGCACCTTATCCTTGTTGTAGATCGCCGCGGCCTTGCGGAGGATCTCGAGGATCTTCTCCTGCGCCGCCGGCTCGTCGATCTGCTCCATCGCGGCCAGCTCGCGCGCCAGGCGGCTGCACGCGCCCTCGAAGATCTGCCGCTCGGAATAGCTCTGCTCGGGCTGGTCGTCGGCGCGAAACAGGTCGCGGACCACCTCGGCGATCGACGCCAGGTCGCCCGAGTTGATCTTCGCCTCATATTCCTGCGCGCGGCGCGACCACATGGTGCGCTTGACCTTCGGCTTGCCCTTCAGCGTCTCCATCGCCTCGCGCATCGTCTTATCCGACGACAGCTTGCGCATCCCCACCGATTCGGCCTTGTTGGTCGGCACGCGGAGCGTCATCCGCTCCTTCTCGAAGCGCAGGACATACAGCTCGAGCTGCATCCCGGCGATTTCCTGTTTCTGCAACTCGATGACACGGCCCACACCGTGCTTGGGATAGACGACATAATCACCGACATCGAAATGCAGAGCCTTGGCAGCCATAAGTGGCCTTTCCAATGTTGTGGCCCCCAACGGGCACGACCCGTGTCGCGAGCGACGCGATCCGACAGTCGGGAAGGGGCGATAAGGTTGGACGTCTCCGGCGGACGCGAAAGAAGCGCCCGTGCCGGACGTATATAAACGCTTTGCAACAAAATTTCCAGCCTATTTAGGGCAGCCACGCTGCCTTGGCGGAACTTTCTTACAACCCGATCGTGTCATGTCGGCGCAGCCAGCCGCGCAGCACGCCGATCGTCTCGACCGGACGATCACTCAGCGTCCCATGTGCCGCCCCCGGAATCACCGCCACCTCCGCCCCGCCGGGCACGCGGCGGGCGAACTCCAGCGCGGTGACGGGACGCGCCTCATCATATTGGCCGACCATGAACAATGTGCGCCGCGCGTCCAGCTTCGCCAGCAACGGCGTGCCGTCATAGTCCCGCAAGCTGCCCGTCGAAACGAACTCACTCCTGCCCCACATCGTCTCGTACAGCCGCTTGTTGAAGCCGCGATTGCCCTCCGCCCGCGCGGCCGCCCGCATCGCGACCGGCGCCTCCTCACGACGGTTGAAATGGCGATAGAAGACCTCGGTCGCCGCATCACACACTGTCGCCGCCGGGGGCGCGGTGCCCTCGCATGCCACCAACGTGTCACGCGCGGACTGAGGCAACGTCGCGCGCAGCGCATCGGCATCGGCCAACCACGCCTTCGTCGCGATCAGCGGCCCGCCCAGCACGACGCTCGCCAGCGCCGCCGGCTGGCGCGCGGCATATTCCAAGGCGATCGTCCCGCCCCAGCTGATCCCGCAGACATGCCAGCGCTCGACGCCCAATCCGCGCCGCACCGCCTCCAGCTCGTCGACGAACCGCGCCACGCGCCAGTTGGCGGGGTCCTGCGGCCAGTCGGATCGTCCGCTGTCGAGCTGATCGTAGAGGATCACCGCGCGCTCGTCGGCCAGCGCCAGCGCGTCGAGCATCGAGGTGTGCGTGCCGCCCGGCCCGCCGTGGATCATCACCAGCGGCGCGCGCGGCCCCTTCAGATCACCATTGGCACGCACATAGACGCGACCGCCCGGCACCGGCAGCATCGCCTCGCGCGCGGGCGGCGGATAGGTCACATCGCGTGCGAACGACCCGCGTGCGAAAAGTCCCGCCGCGCCCGCGATCAACAACGCGCGGCGCGACAGCGCCACGATCAGTCGCCCTTGCCGGGCTCGGGCGAGAAGAACTTGTCGTACTTGCCCTCGACGCCCTTCATTTCGTCGGCGTCGGGCGGGGTCTGGTCCAGCTTGCGCGTGACGTTGGGCCATTGCGCGGAGAAGGTGTTGTTCAGCTCCAGCCACTGTTCCAGCCCGCTTTCGGTATCGGGCAGGATCGCCTCCGCCGGGCATTCCGGTTCGCAGACGCCGCAGTCGATGCACTCCGACGGGTTGATGACGAGCATGTTCTCGCCCTCGTAGAAGCAGTCGACCGGACAGACTTCCACGCAGTCCATATACTTGCAGCGGATGCAGGCGTCGGTGACGACATAGGTCATGGGTCGGCTATTCCTTACTTCTTGCGCGTCGCTTTCGCGCCGCTTGTCCGGCGCGTCAACGCCTCTGTCATGGATGCGAGCCAATCTCAGCTTGGGAGAGTGCCAGTTCCTGATAGCAGGCCAGCGCCTCCGAGGCCGGGCCGCGCCGCAGCGGCAGCGCCTCGACGCGGAGCACGCGCACCCGCCCGCCGTGGAAGAAGGTCAGGATGTTGCCGATCCGCACCGGCGCATGGGCGCGGTCGATCGGGCGTCCGTCGATCCGCAGATGCCCGTCGCACGCCATCGCCTGCGCGACGTCGCGTGTCCTGGCCAGCCGCGCGAACCACAGGAAGCGGTCGAGCCGCATCGTCGCGTCGCCGGACGTCATCGCCCCATCAACCCGGCGAGCGCGGCGAAGGCATTGGCCGGGTCCGGCGCGACCGGCTTCGCGCGCGCCCGCCCGCGCCAGACGTACTGCGCCGCGCCGCCGTCGATCGCCACCGGGCGGAAGCCCAGCTCGGCCATCAACCGCGCCAGCGTCCCCGGCTCCAGCCCGATCGACACCGCCAGCGCCGGATCGGGCGCGAACGGCGCACGGCCCTTTTGGGCGCGCGCATCATGCGCCGCGCGCGCGACGCGCTCGACCAGATCGAGCCGCACCGCCTGCGCCCCGAACGCGCGAAATCCCATCAGCGGCACCGCGCCGGCCGCGCCGCGCGACAGCACCGTCGCACCGGCGCGCGGCGCGGGCGGCGGCGGCGTGCCGTTCGCCGCCAGCAATGCCCGCCGCCACTGTTGCGCAGCAGGCTTCAGCAACCGCGCGTCGAACAGGTCGAGCGCGCCGATCGTCACGCGCCGCTGCCGCAACCACTGGCGCTGCCCTGCCGACAGCGCCTCGATCGCCTCGCGCAGCGGCAGGCGCTCGGCGACGCCCGCCCCCGCCTCCATCGCCGCGGCAATGCTGCGCAACGCCGGGCCGGCCTCCGCCGCGCGACTCGCCTCCGACAGCGCCGCGACGGCGGGCAGCACGCGTGCGATCGCCTCGCCCACCCAGCGCCGCAACCGTTCGACGATCCGCGCGCGCACGCCCGCGTCGAGACAGTCGAGCGCCGCGTCCAGCACCACCTGCGGCCGCGCCAGCGACGTGCCGCGCGCCAGCCGCGCCACCGCCAGCCCGTCGACCAGGATCGCGCCCTCCTCGCCCAGCGCGATCTGCGCATCGTCGCTCGCGATCACCGCCTCGGCACGGCGCCGCCGTTCGCCGACCAGCCGTTTCTCGGCGGTGGCCAGCAACAGCCGCTTGTCGCTGGCGCGCGCATCGGGGGCGACCACGAAGCGGAATCCCTCCAGCCGCCCGATCGCATGGGTGTCGATCGTCACCTCGCCCTGCTGGTCGATCTCGACCGGCAGCGCGCCGACCCCACCGCCGATCTTCCTGGCCAGCGCGGTCGTGCGCTTGTCGACGAACCGCTGCGTCAGGCTGGCGTGCAGCGCGTCCGACAGCCGCTCCTCGATCTCCAGCGTGCGTGCCGCCCAGGTCGCCGGATCGGCCAGCCAGTCGGGGCGCTGCGCGATATACGCCCAGGTGCGGATCGCGGCGATCCGTCCGGCGATGGTCTCGACATCGCCCTCGGTCCGATCCAGCCGCGCCACCTCGTCCGCGAACCACTGGTGCGGGATGAATCCTTGCGCCAGATAGCCGAACACGCGCCCGACGAAACGCGCATGCGGATCGATCCCCAGCTTGGCGAAATCCGGGATGCCGCATGCCGCCCACAATCGCGCGACATTGCCCCGCGCCCGGTCGCGCACCCCGGCTTCCTCCGCCAGTCGCTTCAGCACCTTCAGGTCGAGCGCCTCGGGCGCGGCACGCAGCGCGATATCGTCGGGGCGCTCCGACAGGCTGGCGATCAGCGCGTCGACGCCCGACAGGTCGGGCGTGCCGTTGCGCCAGTACAGCCAGTCGAGCTTCGGGAAGCGATGCCCCTCGATCGCCGCGACCTCCTCGGGCTCGAACGCGTCCGGCCCTTCCTCGGTCAGCGCGCCGAACGTCCCGTCGCGCTGGTGCCGCCCGGCGCGCCCGGCGATCTGCGCCATCTCCGCGACGCGCAGGCGGCGCCGCTGCTGGCCGTCGAACTTATGCAGCCCGGCAAAGGCGACATGCCCGACATCGAGGTTCAGCCCCATGCCGATCGCGTCCGTGGCGACCAGATAATCGACCTCACCCGCCTGGAACATCGCGACCTGCGCGTTGCGGGTGCGCGGGGACAGCGCCCCCATCACCACCGCCGCCCCGCCGCGCAGGCGCCGCAGCATCTCGGCGGTCGCATAGACCTCCTCCGCCGAGAAGGCGACGATCGCGGACCGGCGCGGCAGTCGCGACAGCTTCTTCGCGCCGGCATAGCTGAGCGTAGAGAAGCGCGGCCGCTCGACGATCTCGATACCCGGCACCAGCGCGCGCAGCACCGGCCGCAGCGAATCGGAGCCGAGGATCATCGTCTCCTCCCGTCCCCGCGCGCGCAGGATGCGGTCGGTGAAGACATGCCCGCGCTCGCGGTCGCTGCCCAGTTGCGCCTCGTCCAGCGCGACGAACGCGACGTCGCGCTGGAGCGGCATGCTCTCGGCGGTGCACAGGAACCAGCGCGCGTCCTTCGGCACGATCCGTTCCTCGCCGGTGATCAGCGCGACGCGGTCCGCACCCTTGATCGCCACCACCCGGTCATACACCTCGCGCGCCAGCAAACGCAGCGGAAAGCCGATCATTCCACTGGAATGCGCGCACATCCGCTCGATCGCGAGATGCGTCTTGCCGGTGTTGGTCGGACCCAGCACGGCGGTCACGCGGGGTCGGTCGAAAGCCACCATGACCCATCCTACATCGTGTCGCGCGCGTGTCGATGCAATCGCCGCACATCAACGATCGCCGCTCCGCCGCGCGTGTCGAACGCCCCGCCGCACGTGGATCGGCCAGGCCACGCGGTTGATTTGACTTTAACGAATCGCGTCCACAACGCTGCCATCCGGCCGGGGCTGATCCGGCGCCTCCATGACGGGATGCGGCGCGGCGTGTTCTTGCGCGAACAACAGGGACTGGAATGGGCGGGCGCGGCCGGCGCGCGGGGCTTCGGCCGCGCGCTGGTGCCGCTGGCCGAACGCCCGCTGCTCGACCGGCTCCGCATCGCGCTGGCGCATGTCGACTGGGTGCCCGATCTGGGCCGCGACATCGGCAGCCCGACCTGGTGGCGCGGCGCGGCGACCTGTACCGCGCTCTGCACCTCGGCCTGGCTGCTGTCGCCCGGCTGGCCGCCGATCCTGGGCGTCGGCGCGCCGGTGATGACCGAGGCGGCGTTCGAGGAAGCGCGCACGCAATCGATCGCCCCGCTCGCGCTCGGCGCGACCACCGGGCGACGGATGGCGGCGGGCGCGCTGGTCCGCCAGCTCGCCCAGACGCCGGAACGCCCGCAGATCGAGCTGACCGCCGCACTGGCCGATGGCGATACGTTGACGCAGGCGCTGCAGCGCGCCGGTGTCGGCGGGAACGAGGCGGCGCGCGTCGCCGCGCTGGTCGGTGGTGCCAGCCCCGCCGCCGGTACGGTGCTGACGCTGACGCTGGGGCGCCGGCCGACCAGATATCAGCCGCGGCCGCTCGAAAGGCTCGACTACCGCGCCGCCTTCGACCTCGACCTCACCGTGCTTCGGGCCGGTGACGGGCTGACGGTGATCCGCCGCCCGATCGCGATCGACCGCACGCCGCTGCACGTGCGCGGGATCGTCGGTGCCAGCCTGTACCGCTCGGCCCGGGCGGCGGGCGTGCCGGCGCGGGTGGTCGAAAGCTATCTGAAGGCGCTGGGGCAGCACATGCCGATCGAGCGCATCGCCGCCAGCGACACGTTCGACATCGTCGCCGATCAGCAACGCGCCGCCACCGGCGAGGTCGAGGTCGGGCAGCTCCAATATGCCGGCCTGGACCAGGGCCGCCGCACGGTGCGGCTGGTGCGCTGGGGCGCGAACCCGGACCGCGATGGCGACGGCGGCACGATGATGGACCCGCTGGGGCAGGTCGAGCGGCGCGGAACGATGGGCATGCCGGTCGCCGGTCGCGTCACCTCGACCTTCGGGATGCGGATGCATCCGCTGCTCGGCTTCATGCGGATGCACAAGGGCACCGACATCGGCGCCCCCTACGGCAGCCCGATCTATGCCGCGATGGACGGCGTGGTGCAGATGGCGGGCCGCTCGGGCGGCTATGGCAATTTCGTCAAGCTCGCCCATGCCGGCGGACTCGCCACCGGCTATGGCCATATGAGCCGCTTCGCCGTGCGCGCCGGGATGCGTGTGCAGCGCGGACAGGTGATCGGGTACGTCGGCTCGACCGGCATCTCCACCGGGCCGCATCTCCATTGGGAAGTGTGGCAGAACGGCCGACCGGTGAACCCGCGCGCGATCACGATGAGCAGCATCCAGACGCTGCCCGCCAGCACGATCCGCGCGATGAAGGACAAGATCGCGCACCTCGTCGCCACCCCGCTGCGCTGATCCCGTCCGACCGAACCAGATCGGCGGCGTCCGCTTGGCGGGCGATCGTTACCGTGTCACAACGTCCATCGCCGGATGGGGGCGGTCGCGGGGGCGGCCGGTCCGGCTGATGTGGGGGTTGAGGGACATGTCGTCGATTCGATGGGCCGTGCTGTGCGCGGCGGCGCTCGCGGCCGTGCCCGCGCTGGCGCAGGAGAAGGCCGCGACCAAGCCGGGCTTCGCCTTTCCGACCGACCACGCGATCCGCATCCTTGTGTTCCGGCCGGAGGTGCGCGCCGGATCGCAATCGGCGGGCGGGGCGACGACGCCGAACGCCGAGTGGACGCGCAACGCCCGGACCAACATCATGACCGCGCTGACCGCCGCCCGCCCCGGCGGCGCGGCGGAGGTCGCGTTCATCCCCGATGCGGAGGGTGACGCCGCAGCGGTGCTGGCGGACTATCGCGCGCTGTTCGGCGCGGTCGCCAACACGGTGCTGCAACACCGGCTGTTCAAGGGCGACCGGCTGCCGACCAAGAAGACCGGTTTCGAATATTCGCTCGGGCCGGGCGTGGCGAAGCTGGCGGAGACGGCCGGCGGCGGCGACTATGCGCTCTTCGTCACCACCAACGACCAATATGGCTCGACCGGGCGCAAACTGCTTCAGCTCGCGGCGGCGCTGGCCACCACAGCGGCGGGCGGGATCGGGCCGACCGTCACCTCGGGCCAGCACAGCGGCTATGCCGGGCTGATCGACCTGAAGACCGGCGACCTGATCTGGATGAACGCCGACGCGCGCATGGGCGGCGACGTGCGGGATGCCGATGGCGCGGCCAGGCGCGTGACGCAGCTTCTGGAGGACTTCCCCGTGCAGGCCAGCGTCGCCGCCGCGGCGCCGAAACCGTGATCGCGCGATGGCCGGCGACGGCCGCGCTGCTGCTCGCCGCCGCGCCCGTCATGGCCGCGGACCTGACGCCGACCGGCTCGCCGTCCGCCCCCGGCTACACGCCGATCGGTCGCGACGAACAGGGTCTGTGGGCCGAGGCCGACGAGCAGGAGCGCGAGCTGAAGGCGTCGAAGCTGATCGTCCGCGATCCCGGCGTGAACGCCTATCTGCGCCGCGTGCTCTGCCGCACCGTCGGCGACGGGCACTGCCGCGCGGTGCGGCTGTATCTGGTGCGCGCGCCGATCTTCAACGCCGACATGGGGCCGACCGGGGTGCTGCGCCTCTACACCGGCCTGCTGCTGCGTGTCCGCGACGAGGCGGAGCTGGCCGCGATCCTGGGGCATGAGTTCACGCATTTCGAGAATCGCCACAGCCTGGCGGACATGCGGCGGCGGCGCAGCGCCACCAACTGGGGGGCGTGGCTGACGGTCGCGTCGATCGCGGCCAGCGCGCCGCGCAACTATACCCCCGATTTTCTGGTCAGCTATTATTCGTACAGCCGCGATCAGGAGCGCGAGGCCGATCTGGGCGGGCTGCACCGGATGAGCGGCGCCGGCTATCGCCCGCTGGCCGCCAGCAACGTGTGGATGCACCTGCGCGAGGAAAAGGACGCGCAGGCACGCGGGCTGGGCGTCCGCAGCTTGAAGGACCGGGACTATGGGCCGTTCGTCTCGCACCCCATGGATGTCGAGCGCATGACCTATCTGGCGCGCGAGGGACAGGCGCTGACCACGCCCGCCACCAGCTTCGACGGACTGGACGACTATCGCCGCCAGCTCGCGCCGATCTGGCCGATGCTGATCGACGACCAGATCAAGCTCAATGATTTCGGCGCCAGCGAGTACGTGCTCGCCAATCTGGCGCGCGGCGACTGGACGGGCCCGCTGCTATATGCCCGCGCCGAATTGTATCGCGCGCGCGGGCTGATCGATCAGCTGACCGCCGAGGCGCTGTACCGGCAGGCGATCGTGCGCGACGACGCGCCGGTCGCGACGTGGCGCGGGCTGGGCCTCGTGCTGTTGCGCAACGGCCGCGCCGACGAAGGGCGGGCGATGCTGCGCGACTATCTTCGGCGCGCACCGGACGCGGTGGATCGCGCCGCGCTTCAGGCCATGGCGGACGGGATGTGACGATGAACGCGAAGATCATGACGATGGCCCTCGCGCTGCTGCTCGCCGCTCCGGCGGTCGCGGGGTGGAAGGTCGTGGCACCGACCCGCGTCACGGTGGCGCAATCCACACTCTCCGTGACCCCCGACGCGGGCTGGAACCGCTGGACCGTGAAGCCGATCAGGAACGAGGAGCGCTGGAGCCTCGACGGGCCGCTGCTCAACCGCCTGTCCTTCTACGGCGGGATCGCGCAGGACGAACCGCTGGCGCGCGAACGCAACAGGAAACGCGAGCCGCTGCCGAAGTTCGACCGCACGATGCGCGCCACCGATATCGCCGAACTGATCGAGCGGACCGTGCGCATCACCGAGGAGGCCCCCGATTTCGTGACCGAGGCGGTCGAGCCGGCGACCTTCGCGGGCCAGCCCGGCTTCCGGCTCCGCTATCGCTACACCGCCGGCGAGCTGGTGCGGCGCGGCGAGGCGCGCGGGCGGATCGCCGACGGCCGATTGTACATGATCGTCTTCACCGCCCCGGCGCTGCATTATTTCGACGCCGGGCTGCCGCGCGCGGCGGCGATCATGGACAGCGCGCGGATCGGCTGACGCGGGTTGCGTCGACCGGCGCGCCGACCCACATCGGCGCTCCATGCCGCTGCATCTCACCAAAGTCGCGTTCGGTGCGGCAAGCGTCGATCTGCTCGCCGATCGGTTGCGCGCGCGGGCCGCCGCCGGGCCGGTGTTCCTGACCACGCGCTACCTGCCCAAGCGGCACGAGGAGATCACCGGGCAGGGGTCGCTGTTCTGGATCATCAAGCATCAGCTGGTCGCGCGCTCGCCGATCCTGTCGTTCGGCGACGCGGAGGGCGGTCGCGTCGCGATCCATATCGATCCCGACCTGCGATTGGTGCAGGCCCGCCCGAAGCGCGCGCATCAGGGCTGGCGCTATCTCGAGGCCGACGAGGCGCCCGTCGATCTGGGCGGCGACGTGACCGACGGGCTGGCCGCGATGCCCCCGGCGCTGATGGGCAAGCTCAGCGAACTGGGCCTGCTGTAGCGCCGGCCTCACCCCTGTTTCTCATGGGGTGGGTCGAATTTAGCGACGCGGGCGCGTCCACAGCACCGGGTCGCGCGGGGCATCCGGCAGCGCCTGCCGCCGTGCCGCCTGCGCCGCGGCGCGCGCGATCCAGCCGAGCTTGGCGGCCTTCGACGTCGTGACGCGGCCGTCCCATGCCGCCGCCCCGCGCCCCGCCACCGCGCGCGCGATATCGCCATAGATCCCCGCCGCCGCCAGCACCGCCCAGGCGGAGCGGAACGACAGCGCCTTGGTCCCGATCCGCGCGCTGTCTTCGTGGCGTTGCGCGCGGTCGGCCAGTCGTCGCGCCAGCACCACCAGCGCGTCGCGGTGCGCCGGCGCCATCAGCGCGTCCGCCGCGATACCCTGCCCCGCCAGCCATTCGCCCGGCAGATAGCAACGCCCCACGCCCGCATCCTCCGCGATATCGCGCGCGATATTGGCGAGCTGGAACGCCAGCCCCAGGTCGCACGCGCGGTCCAGCGTCGCCTCGTCGTCGGGCGGCACCCCCATCACCACCGCCATCAGGCACCCGACCGCCCCGGCGACATGATAGCAATAGCGATACAGGTCGTCCTCGCTTCGCGGTCGCCAGTCCTCGGCATCGAGCTGGAAGCCGTCGATCACGTCATGGACGAAGCGCGGCGGCAGGCCGGTCTCGCGCGCGACGACGCCCAGCGCATCGAAGGCGGGTTCGCCGGTGTCGCATCCCGCCAGCGCGGCCTCGCTCAGCGCGCGGACCCGCGCCACCCGCGCGCGCGCATCGCTGACGATCGTGCGGTCATGGCCGTGATCCTGCCCGTCCACCAGATCGTCGCACGCGCGACACCAGGCATAGAGCAGCCACGCCCGCTCCCGCACCACCGGCGCGAACAGCGTGGAGGCGGCGGCGAAGCTCTTCGACCCGCGCGCGATCGACACCCGCGCGGCCTCGACCAGCGCCGCGCGGTCCCGCGTCACAGGTCGCCCCTCACAGATCCGACGCCGCCATGCGCACGATCGGCTGCGTCGGGACGTGGCGCCCCATCCGGTCGAGCAGCCCGCCCAGCGTGTCGTCGACGATCAGCAGGTCGCGATGCTGCGCGCGCAGGAAGCCGACCTCGCCCATCTTCTCCCAGAAGGCGACGATCGCATCATAATAACCGCCCGCGTTGAGCAACCCGACCGGATCGGCGTGATAGCCGAGCTGCGCCCAGCTCAGCGCCTCCCACAATTCGTCCATCGTACCGGTCCCGCCCGGCAGCGTCACGAAGCCGTCGGCCAGATCGGTGAACATCTGCTTGCGCTGGTGCATCCCCGTGACGACGTGCAGTTCGCTCAGGCCGCGATGCGCGACCTCGGCATCGACCAGCGCCTGCGGGATCACCCCGATCACCTCGCCCCCGGCCGCCAGCGCGGCATCGGCGATCGCGCCCATCAGCCCCAGCCGCCCGCCGCCATAGACGACGCCGATCCCGCGCGTGGCGAGCGTGTGCCCGACCTCCCGCGCCAGGTCGAGGTAGAAGGGATCGGCGGGCGTGGCGGAGCCGCAATAGATGGCGAGGCGCTTCATGCCGCCCGCGCTACGGGATGGCGCGGCGCCGGGCAACCGCCTGCATCAACCGGCGCGGCGGCGCGGATCAGTCATGCTCAAGGTGATCGAGGCGCGGCGCTATAGCGGCGCGGCGCACGCGGACGCCAGATCGAGACACCCGTCATCGCGAGCGGAGCGAAGCAATCCAGGGCGTCTTGGTCCGACACCGGATTGCTCCGCTCCCCTCGCAACGACGATGCGCCTCAGCCGGCCAGCATCAGCGCCGCCGTCGCCTTCGCACTCCCCACGACCCCCGGGATCCCCGCGCCCGGATGCGTGCCCGCGCCGACGAAGAACAGGTTCGGGATCGCATCGTCGCGGTTGTGGACGCGGAAATAGGCGCTCTGCGTCAGGATCGGCTCCAGCGAGAAGGCGCTGCCCAGATGCGCGTTCAGGTCGTGCGCGAAATCGGTCGGCGCATAGCTGAACTTGGTCACGATCCGGTCGTGGATATCGGGGATCAGGCGACGGCCGACCTCGTCGAGGATGCGCTTCTCGAGGATCGGGCGCACCGTCTCCCAATCGCCCGGGAACTTGCCCAGATGCGGCACCGGCGCCAGCGCATAGAAGGTCGAATCGCCCTCCGGCGCGAGGCTCGGATCGGTGACGGTCGGATGGTGGAGGTACAGCGAGAAATCCTCGCTCAGCACGCCATGCTCGTAAATGTCGTCGAGCAGCCCCTTATAGCGCGGCCCGAACAGGATCATGTGGTGCGGGATGCCCGGCCACGTGCCCTTCACCCCGAAATGGACGACGAACAGCGACGGCGAGAAGCGCTTGCGCTCCAGCCGCGCCGCCGTGCGCCGCGCCGCGCCCGATTCGGGCAGCAGGTCGCGATAGACGTGCATGATGTCGGCGTTGGCGGCGACCATGTCGACCGGCGTGCGCCAGCCGCTTTCGGTCTCGACCGCCGTCACCCGGTCGCCCAGCGTGTCGATCCGCGTCACCTTGTCGGCGAGCCGCAACGTGCCGCCCAGCCGCTCGAACAGCGCGACCATGCCTGCCACCAGCCGGTTGGTCCCGCCACGCGCGAACCACACGCCGCCGTCGCGCTCCAGCTTGTGGATCAGCGCATAGATCGCGCTGGTCGTCATCGGATTGCCGCCGACGAGCAGGGTGTGGAACGACAGCGCCTGCCGCAGCCGCTCGTCCGCCACGAACTTCGACACGATCGAATAGACCGAGCGCCACGCCTGATATTTCGCCAGCGCGGGCGCGGCCTTGATCATCGACGCGAAGTCGAGGAAGGCGACATGGCCGAGCTTCTCATATCCCTCGTGATAGACGCCGGCGGCATATTCCAGGAACTTGCCGTACCCCGCGACATCGTTCGGATTGAGCTTGGCGATCTCCGAACGCAGCAGCGCGTCATCGTTGGTATAGTCGAAATTGGTCCCGTCCGGCCAGTTGAGCCGGTAGAAGGGCTGAACCGGATCAAGCGTCACGTCGTCGGACAATTTCTGTCCCGACAGCGCCCACAATTCCTCCAGGCATGCCGGATCGGTGATGACGGTCGGCCCGGCGTCGAAGGTGAAGCCGTCCTGCTGCCAGTAATAGGCGCGCCCGCCGGGCTTGTCGCGCGACTCGATGATCGTCGTCGCGACGCCGGCCGATTGCAACCGGATCGCCAGCGCCAGTCCGCCGAAACCCGCGCCGACGACGACCGCGCGGCGCTGCCCCGCCGCGGGCGTCATGCGCCCGCTCCCAGCGCGGCGATCGCGCGCCCGACCGGCACCGGCGGCTTCCCGCTCAGCACCCGCATTTTGTCGAGCGGGGTCGAGCGCGCGGCATAGAAGCGCGCGACCAGCCCCGGTGACAGGCGATAGAATCGTTCCAGCACGCGATAGCGCTGGTCGGGGTCGGCGGCCTTGAAGAGCATGAGGTCCAGCATCCGGTAAAATCCACGGTCGCGCCACGAACGCGCGGCGTAGCGAAAGGTGAGGTCGTGCAACGCCGCGCCCGACAAATCGTCCGCGCGCGCGATCAGCGCCGCCAGCCGCACCGCATCGGGCAGCGAATAGCCGGTGGTGGGGTGGAACAGGCCGGCGCGCACCCCGGCCTTCGCCACCCGCTCGCCGCCCGACCGCCAGTAAGCGTCGAAATCGCCCCCGCTGACGACCGGCAGGACGCCGCGCTCGCGGTGGATCACCTTCGTGTCACGCCACCCCTTCGCGGCGGCATAGTCAGCGATCCGCGCCGCGATCAGCGATTCGTCCAGCGCCGGCGTGTCGCTGTAATAGGTATCCTCGACCAGCAGCGTGTCGGCGGTAAACGGCAGCAGATAGACGAAGCGATAGCCGTCGAGCTGCGGCACGGTGGCGTCCATCACCATCGGTCGCGCCACGCCGTGCCCGGCGGGGACGTGCACTTCGTGCCCGACGAACTTCTGCCACCCGCCCTTCAGGTGCGCGGTATCGGCCATGCCGCGCGCGTCGATCACCCCGGTCGCGGTCAACCGGTCGCCGTCGGCCAGCACCACCGCGCCCGGGCTGCACGCCAGCACCTGCCGCCCGGTCATCACCGCCCGGTGCGGCAGCGTCGCGCGGACCTGCGCATCCAGAAGGTGCGAGCGGACGGTGAAATAGCTTTGGTCGATCGTGCGCGCATGCGCCGGGAAGTGAACGTCGTAGGTGGGCCAGGCATGGCTGACGATGGGGGCGATCACCGGCCAGTCGCGGGCGGCGACATCGCCGCCGAAGAACGACCAGAAGTGGTTGCCGCCGATCCGGTCGCTCGCCTCCACCAGCCGCACGTCGATGCCGGGGTGCCGCGCCCGGACGGCCAGCGCGATCAACGCCCCGGCCAGCCCGCCGCCGACGATCGCAAGGTCGCATTTGAGGGTTGCCGGCATGATGCCCGCGCTATCCTATTGCCGGGCATTGCGGAAGCCCGCGAACGGACTGGCTGGCGGCGGCGTGTACCGATAGGATAGCAGGGTTCGTCGTCGTCCGACCGGAGTTTGCCCGATGCGCCATGTGCTTGCCGTCCTCGCCGCCCTCACCCTCGCCACCCCGGCGGTCGCCGCGCTGGCCCCCGGCGCGAAGGCGCCCGATTTCTCCACGCGCGGCGCGATCGCGGGCAAGGTGATTCCGGTGCGACTCGCCGAGCAGCTGAAGCGCGGTCCGGTCGTGCTGTACTTCTTCCCGGCCGCCTTCACCGGCGGCTGCAACGCGGAGGCGCGCGCCTTCGCCGAACAGGTGCAGGCCTTCCGCGCGGCGGGGGCGACCGTCATCGGCATGTCCGCCGACAACGTGCCCGACCTGCAACGTTTCTCCTCCACCGAATGCGCGGGAAAGTTCGCGGTCGCCAGCGCCGGGCCGAAGGTGGTCGCGGGTTACGACGTGGCGCTCGGCAAGGAGGTGAAAGGTCGGCAGGTGACCAGCCGGACCAGCTATGTCATCGATCGTAATGGCCTGATCGCATTCGCTTATTCCGACATGAACCCGACCGAGCACGTCACCCGTTCGCTGGCGGCGGTGCGCAAGCTGACGGGTCGCTGAGTCATGATATCTTAGCAGTTCGGCCGCTATCCCCGTCGCGACGAACTGGGGGGCGGCATGGGGCGGTCTAATGCGATGAATGCGGTCGATGCCGGGCCGGCCAATACCGGCGACCGCATCTTTGCCCGGGTCGGCGCGTTCCTGGCCGCGCATCGCCTCAGCCCCGATCCCGCGCATTACGCCTTCGCCTATGAGGTGGTGGCCAATGCCGGGGGGGCCATCGCGCAGCGCGTCGCCAGCCTCACCGATGGCGGCGTCCGGCTGACGACCCAGGACATTGCGTTGCTGGGCGGGCGCACGGTCGCGGGCGCGCCCGTCGATACCGGCAATGATGACGAGGCGTCGGCGCTCACCGGCGATGCCGACGCGCATCAGGCGCTGATCGAGCGCATGATGATGCAGGTCGACGGCTTCGATGACACGATGCGCCTCGTCCATGCCGAGGCGAACGACTTCGGGCGCGACCTGCAACGCTCCGCCGATTCGATGCGCGAACTGGGCGCGGAAGCGGGGATCGAGGCCATCGCGCGCCTGACCGCGGACATGATCGACCGCGTCCGTCTGGCCGAACAGAAGCTCGACACCGCGCTGCGCGAGACCGAGGAACTGCGCAGCGCGCTGGACGAGGCGCGCGGCTCCGCGCGCACCGATCCGCTGACCGATCTTCCGAACCGGCGTGCCTTCGACGAAGCCTTTGCGGCGCTCCATCGCGACACGCCGGTCACCGTCGCCATCTGCGACATCGATCATTTCAAGCGCATCAACGACAGCTTCGGCCATGCGGTCGGCGACCGGGTGATCCGCATGGTGGCGCAGACCCTGGGCTCCGAGAAGGGGCCGCTGGTCGCCCGCTACGGCGGAGAGGAATTCGCCGTCCTGTTCGAGGGCGTTCCGCTCGACGAGGCCGCGAAGACGATCGAACGCTTGCGCAGTACGATCGCCGATCGTCGCCCGCGCGTGCGCGAAACCGGCGAACTGATCGGCACCATCTCCTTCTCCGCCGGGGTGGCGGAGGGTCGCGTCGGCGAAGGGCGCGCCGCGTTGATGGCGCGTGCCGACGCCGCTTTGTACCGTGCCAAGGATCAGGGCCGCGCCCGGACGATCACCGCGCCATAAGTTGGCGCACGCGGCGGGGCGAGTTGGCGAAGCACGCCAACCCGAAGGCGCCCCGCCCGCCTCTCCCCTCGTGCGCGGCAATTGGCACACATGATGCAATGACCTGAACATCGGCCGGATCGCCCGGCCGCTGTTCAAGGAGACCGCATCATGACCATCCGTTTCGCCGCTCTTCGCCAGTCGATCTTCTCGGTCGCCGCTGCCTTCGCCGTCGCCGCCGTGATGATCAGCGCCGCGGTCCCCGTCACCCCGATCGCCTGAAAGGAACGCTTCGATGTCGAGCCACCCGACCCTGACCCGCTCGCTGCTGCTCAGTGCCGCGAGCTTCGCGACCACTGCGCTGCTCCTGTACGTCGACGCCGTGACCGCCGCGATCGCCTGATCGCGGCACCACGCGCGGCCATGGACGTTGCGCACCCATGGATTTCGAGCGATTTCTCACTGCGCACGCCACGCATTTCGACGTCGCGCTTGCCGAATTGCGCGCCGGCCGGAAGCGGAGCCACTGGATGTGGTTCGTCTTCCCGCAACTCGCCGGCCTGGGCCGCAGCGATACCGCCCGCCTTTTTGCACTGAAAAATCTCGCCGAAGCAGGTGCTTACCTCGCCCACCCCTTGCTCGGGCCGCGTTACCTGGCCTGCGTCGACGCGCTGCTGATGCATCCCGACCGCTCCGCCGAGGCGATCATGGGCGGGATCGACGCCCTGAAGCTACGATCTTCCCTGACGCTGTTCGATCGCGCCCACGCGCCCCCCAGCGTCCGGACCGCGCTCGACACCTTCTTCGATGGCCCGGATCGCGAGACGCTGCGGTTGCTGGGCGTCGAGGAATAGGCGTAGAATCAGCGGCCTTGCGCGCGCCAGCGCTGCAACGTCCGTGCGATCATCTGCTCCTCGCCGCCGCCGTGCCGCCACAATTCGGAGAAGACCGGGTCGTCGGAGGCGGGACGCTGCCCCTCGTCCAGCGTGTCGAATGCGACACGGATCGGGATCGACACGCCCTCCCCGCACACGATCGCCTCGCGGTTGCGCAGCGCCGGCAGCGCATCCAGGAACCCGCGCGCGCCCTCCGGCATCGCGGCGCGCACGAAGGCCTGATCGCGGTCGTTGTTGAGCCGCATCGCGATGATCGTGCCGCATTGCGACAGCACCCCCTCCGCCAGATCGGACGGACGCTGGGTCACCAGGCCGAGCGCGACGCCGTACTTCCGCCCTTCCTTGGCGATCCGGCCGAGGATTCGCGCCACCGATCCACGCGCCTGCGCATCGGCCGGCACGTAGCGATGCGCTTCCTCGCAGACGAGCAGGATCGGTCGCTGCGCCTCTCCGCGCGACCAGATCGCGAAGTCGAACACCATGCGACTGAGCACCGCTACCACAACCGCCGTGATCTCGTTGGGCACCCCCGACACATCGATGATCGAGATCGGCTTGCCCTCTCCCGGCAGCCGGAAGATCCGCTGCACGAACCCCGCCATCGCGTCGCCCGCCAGCATCCCGGAGAACATGAAACCATAGCGGGGATCGGCGCGCACTTCGTCGATCTTGTTCTTCAGCCGCAGATAGGGGGCGGTGTCGCCGGCGCGATCCATCTTGCCCATTTCCAGCTGGATCAGCTGCGTCAGGTCGCTGAGCATATAGGGAATCGGCGCGTCGACGGTCAGCTTCGCAATCTCCTGCCCCGCCCTGCTCTTGGCCTTGGCGGCGAGCAGGCACTTGGCGAGGATATCGGCATCCACCTGCCGCGACGCGCCGGTGGCGGTGACGAAGACCTCGCAATGTTCCTCGAAATTCATCAGCCAATAGGGCATCTGCAGGTTGGAGACGTCGAACAACGCCCCCGCCTCTCCGAACGCCGCGCCATATTCACCGTGCGGATCGATCATGACGATATGCCCCTGCGGCGCGAGTGCGCAGATGCGGTGCAGGATCAGCGCGGCGGCGGTCGACTTGCCGGTGCCGGTCGAGCCGAGCAGCGCGAAATGCTTGCCCAGCATCGCGTCGACATACAGCGCCGCGCGCACGTCCTGCGTCGGGTGGACATGACCGATCTCGATCGCGGCACGTCCGCTGGCGGCGTAGATTTCCGTCACGTCGCCGGCGCGCAGCGCGAAGACGTCCGCGCCGGGCGCGGGATAGCGTGTGACACCGCGCCGGAACCCGAACAGTCGACCGGTCAGTCGCTCCTCCTCGCCCTCTCCGAGGAAATCGACCGCCGCGACGATCGAGGACGCCGATCCGGGCACCAGCCGCAACGAGCGGATCGTCGCGATCAGCCAGGTCGATCCGACGCGCACCTTCACCTGCCCGCCGACCTGACCCGCCATCGCCAGTCCCGGGTCGGGGTCCGCACGCAGCCGGTCGAGGCGCCCGACATCGAGCGTCACCTCGCCCTGACCACCCCCGATCTGGCTGACCTGACCGATCGCATCGCCGCCGTCCCCGGAAGCCGGCCACGCCCCGGCATCGGGAAAGGCGGCGGCGATCGCTTCGTGGAAGCCGCGGGGTGCGGGAAGATCGTTCATGCGGGCATCGATCCGTTAGGAAGATCGACCGTTAGCGGCCCGCAGGTAAAGATACCGTGGATCAGCCGCGCGCCAGCCGCCCCGCCCCCCAACCCAGCAGCACCGACAGCAGCACCGCCGCACCGCCGTACAGCACCTCGTGCCGGTCGGCGGCCTGCGCGACGAAACGCTCGAAGCCCGACTTGCGGATGTCGATCTCCCGCACCGCGACCGCCAGCACGCGACCGTCGCGGATCAGGAACGTTTCGGCGGTGAAGCGCCCGACCGGCACGCGCGCCGGGATCGAGACGCGCGCGCGGTACAGGACGCCGTCCGTGATCTCGACCGCGCGCGGCGCTTCATAGAACAGGCCGGCGCGCGTCCGCTGCTCGACCAGTCCGCGCGTGAAGCGATCCTGGACGTCCGACGGTGCGGCGGACGCCGGTGACAATTGCAGGCTGTCCAGCCCCAGTTCGTAGATCGCACGGGTGCGGGCATCGACCAATGTGTCGAGCGGTCGCGACGAGGCCACCGCATAGAAGGACGGCGCGGAGCGATAGCGCAGCCGCCCGGCGTTGATCCAGATTCCGGCGACCTTCTCCTTCTCGCGAATGACGATCGATTGGGTCGGCCCCTTCACCACCACCACCACGTCGGTCCGCTTGTCACCGACCGGCAGCCGCCCGCCCGGAAAGACAATCGCGCCGAACAGCAGCAGCTCGGCACCCGTGAAGCTGTAGGCGATATCGATCTGTCGCTGCGACACGTCGGGAACCAGCACCGGCTTGCCCTGCGCCATCAGCAGCGGCGCGGCGAGCAGCAACAGCGCGACGCGCCTCACGACGCCAGTTCCACGGCATAGATTTCGTCAGGCCGCCACCCCAGTCCCAGCGCGATCCGTCCCGCGACCAGCAGCACCATCAGCGCGAGCGCGAGGCGGAGATACTCCGGCCGGGCGCGCGCCGCGAACCGCGCGCCGACCTGCGCGCCCGCGACCGATCCGACCAGCAACAGCGCGGCGAGGACGATATCGACCGCCTTGGTGGTGGTGGCATGGACCATCGTCGCGGCGGCGGTGACGAACAGGATCTGGAACAGGCTGGTCCCCACCACCACCGCGGTGGACATGCCGAGCAGATAGATCATCGCCGGCACCAGCACGAACCCGCCACCGACGCCGAGCAGGATCGTCAGGATGCCCGTGAAGAAGCCGAGCAGCAGCGGCGCAAGCGGCGAGATATACAGGCCCGAGGCATAGAAGCGCATCCGGAACGGCAGACTGGCGACCAAGGGATGGTGTCGCCGGCGGCGCGGCGGGGCGGTGCGGCGCCCGCGCGCGACCAGGATCGCGCCGACCGCTTCCTTGAGCATCATCAGCCCGATCGATCCGAGCAGCAGCACGTAGGTGATCGCGATCGTGGTATCGATCTGCCCCCATTGCTGGAGCAGCCGGAACAGCCACGCCCCGAACAGCGAGCCGAGCACGCCGCCGATCACCAGCACCGTGCCCATCCGGGTGTCCACGCCGTTGCGACGGAAATGCGCAAAGACGCCGGAGATGCTTGCCCCCGTCACCTGGCTCGCCGCCGAGGCGGCCGCGACGGTCGGCGGAATGCCATAGACGATCAGTAACGGGGTGGTGAGAAATCCACCGCCGACCCCGAACATGCCCGACAGCAGCCCGACGCCCGCGCCGAGCGCGATCATCACCAGCGCGTTTACCGACAGATTCGCGATCGGCAGATAGATATCCATGCGCCGTCGATCGCTAGCGATTTCTCGGCCGCCACGCCATCAATAGTCGGCGCCGATCGACAGCGCCGGCCCCGACGCCGGGCGGGCGTCGCCGAGCGCGCGCTGCCGCCACTCCAGCGCGATGCGCAGGTGCGTGGCATCGCCGACCGGCAGCGTCAGCGCCGCGGCGGGACCGATATCGAGCCGACCCGCACCACGCTGCGCGGCGCCCCACGCACCGACGCCGAGATCGAGCGTCACGCCGGCGCGCGTGCGAAATATCGGGCGGGCGATACGGATCGCACCATCGGCATAGCCCTCGACCCGATCGCGCAGGATCGTCCCCGCCTGCGCATAGCCATCGAGCCGGAAGCCGGCCGGCAGAGGACGATCGCTGAGCCCGCCGGCGACGCCGAGCGCGGTCCCGCCCGCCATGTTCGCGAGACCGAAGCGGCGCTCCGCGATCACGCGGACCGGCAGGCGCGTCGGGGTCCATTCGATGCCGAGCGCCGCTTCCTGCTGACGGGTGTCGACCGCGGCGGCGACCCGCGCCGCGATCGCGAACCGGCCACGCGCGTCGAGGGTCCGCGAAAGGCGCAGCCCCGCCTGACTGCCGCCGAGTTGCGGCGTGGCGACCCCGCCGCCGCGCCCCGCAGCGCGCAGGATCGACCAGCCACTTGCCGACCAGCGGCGGGGGCCCGGTGCCGCCGGCTCCGGCGCGCCGTAGCGTACCATCCCGAGCAACGCGATCGTGTCGCCATCATCACCACGCCCCTTCGGGTCCGCAGTCCCGCGGACGACGGGCGGAAGGACGATCGCGGCGGGTGTCGGTACGGCGAGTGTCCGCCACTCCCGCCGGGAAATCGCTCTTGCCGTCACATTCCCGTTCGATGCGACGTGGGTTGGCGGCATTTCCGCGCGCCGGGCGACCGCGCCGCGCCATATGTCGCGGATCGGCGCGGGAAGCGCCACCGGCGGTTCGGGCCAGAGCAGCCAGATCCGCATCGCGATCCAGCCGCCGAGCACGATTGCCAGGAAGCGTAACGGTCGCCCCCCGCCCGTCATCCCGCACCCGGCAGCGAATCGGGGAATCGATGGGCGGTCTTGTCCCAACGCGGCGCAGCGCCGAACAGAATCGCGACGTAGCGAAACAGGGCGCGCCGCGCCGCCAGCATGGCGATGTAATTGGCGACCAGCGCACGGGGCAGTGACCACAGCCCCTCGCGCCAGCCGTGCTCGGCAGCAGTGTGGCGCGCGCGTGTCGCTAGCCGCCAGCACAACAGACCGGCGTTGAGCATCAGCAGCGCACGCAACCCGGCGCCATGCTCGGGTGACGCCGTCCCCGACGATAGATGGACCAGCGCCGACACGCCCCACCCAAGCAGCGCCGCATAGGCGGCAAGGAGCGCCAGAACCGCAAGCAACCCGCGCCGGTCCCGCATCCGCATCCAGTGATCGGCGACATGACGCGCCGTCCCCCATCCGGTGCGGTCCCAGCCGGCCAGCGCGATGCCCGTGACCCAGCGCGCCTTCTGGCGCACCGCCGTGTCGATGGTGTCGGGGAAATAGGCGCGGGTCGCGATCAACTCGCCCCGCTGGCGCCAGCGGACGAAGCGCGCCGGCAGCCCGAGTCCGGCAACGCGCAGCCCCATCTCATAATCCTCGGTCAGACTATTCGACTCGAACGGGACACCATTTTCCGCGGCAAGCCGTTCGAGAACGTCACGGCGGATCGCACAGCCGACCCCCGCAAGCGGCAGCGCCGCACCCAGCGCCGAGCGCACGACCAGGTCGCGGCGGTGCGACTCGGCGAATTCATCCGCATAATGGCCGGAGACGAGTCGGCGTCGCGGATCGATCAGCGGTACGACCGGAAGCTGGACGAGGGCCGCGTCACGCAGGTGATCGTCGAACACCCGCAACTCGGCGGGATGCACGACATCCTCGGCATCGTGCAGCACGACGGCGGCAGTCATCCGCCCGGCGTCTGCGTCATCGCCGCACAGCGCGCGCCAGAGGCCGTTGAGGCAATCCGCCTTGGTCGTCGGACCCGATCGCGCACCGATCACCGGCCGCACGCGCGCATCGCGCGCCGCCACGGCACCGACCGCCGCGATCGTGCCGGGATCGTTCGGATAACAGCCGACATAGATGCGATAATCGGGATGATCGTAGCGGTCGAGCGCGGCGGCCAGCATCGCGCCGATCACCCGCTCCTCATCCCATGCCGGCACGAACACCGCCAGTCGCTGCGGCGGCGCCGGGGCGATCGCGTCGCGCGCCACGTCGCGATCGCGCACCCGCCACCAGATCAGATCGACCAGCAGATCATCGATTCCGCCCAGCAGAATCATCGTCGCGGCGAACAGCGCCACTTCGCCCAACATCGTGTCGAGACAGCCGGTCAGCGCGGCCATCAATGATCCTGCCCCATGCTCGCCTGCCCCCCGGTGGCGGATCGATGGCAAGACTGTGGCAAAAGCGCAACGACTTCGAAGAACCGTTAACCCATAACGAACCGAAACCGGTGCCGGGCGTTTGCCGGCCGGTCCCTTTCCCCCTTTCGGGACCGGTGCCGACCCAAGCCGGTACAGGCCGCGCCGCAGCGTTACCGCGGCGCGGCCGAACGGCATCGGCATGGGGCGGCCGGGAAACGCATGTTTCCCGGCCATCGATCTACCCGTAGAAGCGGCGCACGACATCCAGCACT
This sequence comes from Sphingomonas endophytica, assembly GCF_001476895.1. GTDB lineage: Bacteria > Pseudomonadota > Alphaproteobacteria > Sphingomonadales > Sphingomonadaceae > Sphingomonas > Sphingomonas endophytica_A. The sequence goes on from NZ_LDTB01000008.1 coordinate 33,159, forward strand.
ACGCCGCGCCGGGTATCGACCAGCAGCGCATCGTCATAATGCCGAACCCAGCGCGCCGCACCGGGCGCACCCGGCAGACGGTAACGCCACGGATCGGCGATCACGTAGCGCGGACCGTAATAAGCGGGCGCGATCCGGCCGCCGACGCGAAAGGATTGGTAGCGGAACGGTGCCCGCCAGCCGCCGCGCGCGTACAGATCGCGATGTCCGGCCCGCCAGCGTTGCATATCGTCACGCCATTCGCGGCGGTCGCGTTGCCATTGGCGGCGGTCACGCAAGGCGCGGCGATCCTCGCGGAAGTCACGCCGCGCCTCGCGCAGGTCACGGCGCTGCTCGCGCACGTCGCGCCAGTCGCCGCGCTCCCGCGCGCGATCGAGCTGCCGCTGCTCGCGACGGATATCCTGTCGATCGCGCCACACGTCCTCGCGCGACTGCGCCGTGGCCGGCGCGGAGGCCGCGAGGCCGGGCAATACCGTGCCGGCAAGCAGAACAGCGGTGACAAGACTACGCATCACACATCCTCCATTCCCGCGAAGCGGCTCCCGACCGCTCCGACGGAGGATATCTGCCCTGCCCGCCCTGAACGTCGCGCGAATGCGCGCGTCAGCGAAACGACAGCTTTACTGGCCGTTACGCCCGGTCGGCCCGGCGGCACCACCGCCGGCGCCCGCCGCGCCGACCGCACCGATATTGCCGAACAGGTCCTGGAAGAAGCCACGTTCACGCCCCAGCGTCGGCGTCGTCTTGCCGTACGGCGACACGTCGACGACCTGCTCGATCCCCGATTTGCGGATCGCCGTGACGTTGCCGGCCTGGTCGAAGCTGATCTCCATGGTCAGCTGATCGCGCGGGCGTGGCGCGTTGAAGGCATAGTTGCGGCTGTCGCGCGCAATATAATACCAGTCGCCCTGGTTGAACTGACTGGCGAAGGTCGGCGTTCCCAGCGTGGCGAGCACCGACTGACGGTTATCGACCCCCGGCTGGATCGAATTCACCAGATCGGCGTCGACGATATAGCCCTGGTGCGAGCGGAGCGGCGTGCAGCCCGCGGCGAGAGCGCCGGCCAGGGCGAGGAAGATCAGCGAGCGCATCGGTACTCCGGTCACAGGCGCGCGTGGACTTTGCGGCCAGTCGCCTCAATATGCCCGACGGCGGGGCGAGACAAGCGCGCGCCGTTACTGGTGCGGTTCGGATGAACGAAGGGATGCGCGGTTGGGCTGGTTGACGAAGGTGCTGGGACGGCGGGACCGCAGCGCGGCGCTGCCGCTGTACGATGCGGTGGTGGCGCGCGCCCGGCAACCGCACTGGTATCTGGACGGCGCGGTACCCGACACGCTCGATGGCCGGTTCGACATGGTGGCGGCGGTGCTGGCGATGGTGCTGCTGCGGCTGGAGGTCGATGCCGGGGGTGCGCAGCCGATCGCGCAGCTGACGGAGCGATTCGTCGATGATATGGATGCGCAGGTCCGCCAGATCGGCTTCGGCGACATGGTGGTGGGCAAACATGTCGGACGCATGATGGGGATGCTGGGCGGCCGGTTGGGCGCCTATCGCGACGGGCTGGCGGGTGGCGCGCTGGACGCGGCGCTGGTTCGCAACCTCTATCGCGGGGCCGCCCCCGCCCCCTCAGCGCTGGCGCATGTCCGCGACCGCCTGACCGCGCTGCGCCACGAACTGGACGCGGTGCCGCTGCCCGCGTTGATGGAAGGACGATTGCCATGACTCCGGAATTCTCGCGCATCGAGCGGCTGGACACGATCGGCGGAGAGGATCGCCCGGTCACGGTTTCCGCCGACGAGGCCGAGCGCGCCGCGCTGGCGCGACGGTTCGGGCTGATCGCCGTCGACCGGCTGGAGGCCGACTTCGCGATCCGGCGCGAGGCCGGCGGCATTGCCGCGCGCGGCCGCGTGCGGGCGGCGGTGGTGCAGGCGTGCGCGGTGACGGGCGCGCCGCTGCCCGCAGCGGTGGACGAACCGGTCGATCTGCGCTTCGTCGAACCCGCGCGCGCCGGGGAGGAGGAGCTGGAACTGGCCGGCGACGCGCTCGACACGATCGAGATCGAAGGCGGCGGCATCGATCTGGGCGAGGCGGCGGCGGAGACGATGGCGCTCGCCCTCGATCCTTTCCCCCGCAGCCCCGATGCGGCAGCGGTGCTGAAACAGGCCGGGGTGCTGAGCGAGGAAGAGGCCGGCGCGTTCGGCGCGCTGGCGGGATTGAAGGCGAAGCTGGAAGGGAAGGCGTGACTATCCGTTCAGCACGTTGATCGCCGCATGGACACGCGCCTCGGCCTCGCGCCGGGGCAGACCGGCCGGGATAGGCGCGCCGATACGGATCGTGATGACGCCGGCCCGCTTCGCGCCCTTCTTCGGCAGCAGCCGCCCGCTGTCCAGCGCGATCGGCACCACCGGCAGGTCGAGCGCCTTGTACAATCCTGCGAAGCCGGACCGCAGCGGCGGGCATTGTCCGTGCGGCACGCGTGTCCCCTCGGCATAGACGATCACCGAGCGGCCGGTCGCGCGCACGGCGGCGCCCTCTCGCATCAGCGTGCGCAGCGCCTTGGAAGAGGCGTCGCGGTCGACCACCAGCGCGCCATATTTCACCGCCGCCCAGCCCCAAAGCGGAATGCGCATCAGTTCGCGCTTCAGCACCATCGCCGGCGAACCGAGCAGCAATTGCAGCTCCAGCGTTTCCCACATCGCCTCATGCTTGGCGACGTAGAGGAACTGCCCCTCGGGCACGCTCCCTTCGACCCGCGTCGAGATCCCCAGGATGGTCCGCATCAGAAAACGGTGCAGCCGCGACCAGCGGTCGGCATGGGTGATGACGACCTGCTGCCCGAACAATGCCGCGATCGGCGTGGTCGCGACGATCGGCACCGAAAACAGGTAGAAGATCGCCCGGAAAACGATCGTGCGCAGCCAGTTCACCGCCATTCCTCCCACCACAGCACCACCCGCCGCAGCAGCAGCTTGTTATATTCGTTGATCGCCTGCGTCAGCGTCGGCTGCGCCGGCACGCCATCGACCGTCACCGACACGCCCGCCCCCAGCGCCGGTCCCAGCTCCAGCGCGGCGCGGCGCGCGTGCCAGTTGGATGTGACGAGCCGGATCGAGCGATAGCCGCGTGCCCGCACCCAGGCAGCGGTTTCCTCCGCATTGCTGCGCGTGTCGACCGCCTCCGCGCCCAGATCGACGCAACACGCGATTGTCGCGCCGTGGCCGGCAACCCGCGCCAGATCTGCGCGGGTCACGCCCGGTGCGGTTCCGGTCACCAGCATCCGCCGCGCGCGCCCATGTTCCAGCAGATCCAGTCCGCGTGCGATCCGCCCCGCGGCACCGGTCGGCACGACGATCCCGTCGGTACGCAGCAGCGGGTCGGCCGGTCCCGGCAGCACCAACATGAACAGCGCGAAGCCCAGCGCCCAGCCGAGCAGCAGCAAGGCGAACAGCCGTTTCGTCACGACGTCCGTCCCAACGCGCGCACGACGACGATATAGGCGACAAGCGCCGCGAAGGCGACGAACAGGAAAGGAGCCGCGACGACCGCGATCCAGCCCCCCTGCCCCAGCGTCGCGCCGCCCAGCACCTGCGATCCCGCCGCCGCCGCGCGCCGTCCCAGCAGCGCGACGACACCCCAGCCGGCGACGCCGCCGATCGCCGCGCCGGTCGCGGCATCCCGCGCGATCCGCCGCTGGAACAGCCGAGCGATCTGCGCATCGGTCGCTCCCAGCCCGTGCATCACCTCGATCGTGATGCGATGCGCCGTGAGCCCGGCGCGCACCGCCAAGACCACGATCGCCGCACTCGCCCCCGCCATCAGCGCCACCACCGACACCGCCAACAGGGTCAGCGATGACAGCAAGGCCCCGACGCCGGCCACCGCATTCTCATGCGCGTCGATGCGCGCGGCGGGGGTGATACGCGCCAGCATCGCGCGCAGCCCCGTCAAGGCGCCGGCACGCGGCGCCACGTCGATATCGATCAACGCGGGCACCGGCAGGTCGCGCTCCACCGCCGCTTCGCCCAGCCATGGTCCCAACAACTGCTCCAGCTCCGCGCGCGGCACTGGCGTCGCCTGTGTGACAAGCGGAGAAGCGCGGAGGGCGGTGAGTACGCGCGCGGCCAGCGCGTCGCGGGCCGCGGCATCGACGACAACGATCTGTACCGTCGCCCGCCCCGCCAGCGCCCGTCCCAGTGCGACGGTGGCCCGGGCGGTCCCGATCCCGCCCGCCACCGCCAGCACGGTCAGGAACAGCATGATCGCGAGCACGCCGGCCATGGCGCGCCCCTCCCGCGCGGAATCGAGGATGCGGGCGGTCGCGGCGCTCATGCCCGTTCCCGGCGTGATGAAAAGCGCAACCCGCCGGCCGCGTCGATCAGCCGGCCCTCGACGATCCGCATCGAATGCGCACGCGGCACCCGACCAAGCAGGTGGGCATCGTGGGTGGCGACCACCACTGTCGTCCCCAAACCGTTGAGCGAAACAAACAATTGCATCAGCCGGTCGGCCATCGCCTCATCGACATTGCCGGTCGGCTCGTCGGCCAGCAATACGTCAGGCCGCGCGATCACGGCGCGCGCGATCGCGACACGCTGCTGCTCGCCGCCCGACAGCGTCGCGGGACGCGCCCCGGCCCGGTGCGACAGCCCCACCCACGCCAGCATCTCGCCCACCGCCTCACGCACTTCATCCTCCAGCACACCGCCGATGCGCAGCGGCAGCGCGATATTGTCGGTGATCGACAGATGCGGGATCAGCCGGAAGTCCTGATAGACGACCCCGATCCGTCGCCGGAACGCCGGCATCCGCGCGCGCGTCAGTGTCGCCACGTCGGTCCCGAACAGCCGGATCGTACCGCGCGCCGGGCGCTGTGCGAGGTACAAGAGCTTGAGCAGCGAGGTCTTTCCCGCGCCGCTGGCGCCGGTCAGGAAGTAGAATCCGCCGGGCGCGAGCGAAAAGGTGAGGTCGCGCAGCACCTCCTCGCCATGGCCGTAGCGCAGGCCCACATTCTCGAACTGCACGATCGCGGCCATCGTCGTCGCCATTGCACGCACGCCGCCACCGCTTCAAGCACGGCGACTGCCGCTTGCCATCGGCACGACACGCGTGTTTAGATTCGCGCCGTCCATCCTGCCGGTGCCGCGCCCATGATCCTCGATTGTCCCGAATGCCGCGCCCGCTATCTGGTGCCGGATCACGCCATCGCCCCGCCGGGACGCACGGTGCGCTGCGCGAACTGCGGGCACAGCTGGTTTCAGGACGTCGCCTACGCCGACGAACCCGAAGAAGCGATCGTCGAGGATGCCGCTCCGCCGCGCGACGAAGCGGCAGCCACCGTCGCGCAGCGGACGGAGCACGCCGCCCCCCCCGCTCCACCACCCAGTCTGCCGGCACAGGCCGCCAGCGCGCCTGAGCCGGCGCCGCCCGAGCCAGCGGACTTCGACGCCTTCGCCCACCGTCCGCCGTTCCGCGCGCCGCGTCGCGGCAGCGGGCGGATCCGCACGATCGCCAGCCTGGCGGCCGGGCTGCTGATGCTCGCGGCCGTGGCGGTGATCCTCTGGACGACCGCTCCCGGCCTGGCGCAGCAGATCGGCCTGTCGATCGGGCCGGAGGAACTGCCGCTGCGCATCGCCGACAATCCGATCGAACGGCGCAAGATGGCGAACGGGTCGGAACTGTTCGCGGTCAGCGGACGGATCACGAATCCCTCCTCGACCCGCCAGCGCGTGCCGGACATTCGCGCCGACCTGCGCGATTCGCAGAACAAAATCGTGTTCAGCTGGACGATCACGCCGCAGCAGCGGACGTTGCTGCCCGGCGGTGCGATCGACTTCAACTCCGCGCAGGTCGACGTACCAACCAGCTCGCGGCGGCTGGACCTTAGCTTCGTCGGCGAGGCGAGCTAGGCGATCTCCATTATCCCCGCGCAGGCGGCGATCGGCCCGCGCGGTCATCGCAACGGTCGATAAGTCCGATGTTCCGCATTTGCGGCGGTGCGGAACGACGGAGCGTGCGCTTTCCCCATTGCCACGCACATGGCGACTTGCTAGGGGCGCGTCCCTACCAGACGCCGGGCCCGCCCGGTGGATGACACGTGCGGTCGTGGCGGAATTGGTAGACGCGCAACGTTGAGGTCGTTGTGTCCGAAAGGACGTGGAAGTTCGAGTCTTCTCGACCGCACCATCGCTCCCCCACGGCGGGGTAGAGCCGATCCCGGTATCGCCGGTCGATCCAAATGCCTTGTTAACCACCGCTCAAGCTTCTATCCGGCAGGGCGCTGATCTATGGCCCGCGCCCGTTCCTCCCGCTCCGCCCGCCCCGCTGCCCGCTCGCCGTGGAAGCGCCGCCTTGCCCTCTCGCTCAAGATCGCGCTGGGCCTGGCCGTCGTCGCGGTCGGTGCGCTGGTCACCGCCGTCTATATCGCGCGGTCGCAACTCCCCAGCTTCGAATCGCTGAAGTCGTCGCCCAACGGACAGATGATCCGCGTCCATGCCGCCGACGGGTCGGTACTGGTATCGCTCGGGCCCAGCTATGGCGAATGGCTGTCCTATGATCGCATCCCGCGCGTCATGCGCGACGCGACGATCGCGGTCGAGGACCGGCGCTTCGACAGCCATCTCGGCGTCGATCCGCTCGGCATCCTGCGCTCCGCCTATGTCAATTACGAGCGCGGGCGGCGCGTACAAGGTGCCTCGACGATCACGCAGCAGCTGGCGCGCAATGTCTTTCTCAACAACCAGAAGAAGTTCGGCCGCAAGTTCCGCGAGGCGATCCTGGCGCTCGCGCTGGAGCGCAAGTTCAGCAAGGACGAGATCCTCGAACTGTACCTGAACAAGGTCTATTACGGCGGGGGCGCCTATGGCATCGACGCCGCGAGCCGGAAGTTCTTCGGCCACGGTGCGGATCATCTGACCCTGCCCGAGGCGGCGGTGATCGCCGGGCTGGTCAAGGCCCCGTCCAATTATTCGCCGACCGCCGACGCGCAGGCCGCCGTCGGGCGCGCAGGCGTGGTGATCCAGCAGATGGTGCGCAACGGATTCATCAGCGTCGCCGATGCGCGCGAGGCGAACAGCGTGGGCGTGAAGCTCGCCCCGCCCGTCCGCCAGAACAGCGTCCGTTACTTCACCGACTGGGCGCTGCCGCAACTCGACCTGCTGATCGACGAAACCGAAAAGCCGCTCGACGTATGGACGACGCTCGATCCGGCGATGCAGCGGGATGCCGATGCGGCGATACGCGCCAACGTGCCCAAGGGGGCACAGGGCGCGCTGGTCGCGATCGATCGCGACGGCGCGGTGCGCGCGATGGTCGGCGGGACCGATTACGTCACCTCGATCTACAATCGCGCCACCCAGGCGCAGCGACAGCCGGGGTCGGCGTTCAAGCTGTTCGTGTATCTGGCCGCGCTGGAGGCGGGGAAGACGCCCGAAAGTCGCGAGCTGGATGCGCCGGTGACGATCGACGGGTGGAGTCCGCGGAACGATTCCCGCCGCTTTTCGGGCGACGTGACGCTGCGCACCGCCTTCGCCTATTCGCTCAACACGGTCGCCGCGAAGCTGGGGCAGGCGGTCGGTTTCCAGACCGTCGCGGACATGGCGCGGCGCTTCGGGATCACCACGCCGGTCAACACGCATCCGTCGATGGTGCTGGGCACGTCGGACGTGCGACTGATCGACATGACGCGCGCGTTCGCCAGCGTCGGCAACAAGGGCGTGGCGGTGGCACCGTTCGGCATTACGCGCGTGACCGCGGAGGGCCAGGAAATCTATCGGCATGAGGTCGATCGGAACCAGGTGCTGGTTGCGCCGAATGTCGCCGCCGAGATGACCGACCTGCTTCAGACCACCGTCAACACCGGTACGGGCCGCGCGGCGCAGATCGGGCGACCGGTGGCGGGCAAGACCGGGACGACGACCAGCAGCAAGGACGGCTGGTTCCTGGGCTTTTCCTCCGGGCTGACGACGGGCGTGTGGATGGGCCGCGACGATGCGCGGCCGATCGCGGGATTGCATGGCGGGACCGCCCCGGCGCGCGCATTCCAGCAGTTCATGAGCAAGGCCGTCGCCAACCGTCCTATCGAGCAGTTCGAGACGGCGGTCACGCTGCCCGAGGCGCAACTGGAGCCGGATGCGGAAAGCTATTACGGCGCGCCCGACAATGCGACCTATGGCGACGAGCCGCTTGACGGCGGCGGCGTGCCCACCGACCAGCCGCCCACCGCCGTGTTCGGCCCCGAACAGCCGGTCGTCCAGCCCTTGCCGCCGCGCGCGCGCGAGGACGATCAACGCGGAAACAACGGCGGCGTGCCGCCACGTGACGAACGGCTCGATCAGGACTGGCTCGATCGGGTGACCGGACAGCCACGTCGCGATGCGGTCCGCACGCCGCCCGCGCGGACCGCTCCCCCGCGTGGCGTGGCACCGCCTGCTCAGCCGTCCGGCGAGCGCCCGAACCAGTGAAGCGACGCGCCATGGGCGCGTAACCAGGCCCGTTCCGCCGTCGGCTCACGACCATAGAGGCGCGCCACCAGCGCATGAAAGGCGGGCGAATGGTCCATATGGACCCGGTGTGCCACTTCATGCGCGGCGGTGGCGCGGCGGACCTCGGCCGGGGCGAGCACCAGCCGCCAGCTATAGCGGATCGCGCCGTGCGACGCGCAGCTGCCCCAGCGACCGCGCGGATCGCCGACCGCCACACCGTTGACGCTGACGCCGGCGCGATCGGCGTAGAAGGCGGTATCCATCTCCAGCAAGGCAAGCGCACGGCGGCGTAGCCACGCCTCGATGCGGCGCGGCACCATCTCGACCGGGCCGCCGACCAGCAGCCGGTCGCCATCGATCCTCGGCAGACGCGACCGCTCGGCGGACCAGTCGATCGTCAGCTCAACGCCGTCGACGGGCAGGATCGCCCCGGCCACGAAGGGACGCGCCACCGGCAGTCGCTGGCGTTGCGAGGCGATCCAGCCATCCTGCGCGCGCGCCCAGGCCAGCGCCTTCGTCGCGGACGCCCGCGCCGGGATCGTCAGCCGGGCGCGGCCCGTCACCGGATCGAACGACAGCCGCGTCCGGCGAGCGCGCGGATGACGCACGACCTGAATATCGTCGTTCACAAAATCCGGTCGACGATATGGTATTCCAGTTCGCCCGCGTCATCCTCGCTGATCGTCCAGCCGCGTACCGATTCCTTCGCCCGGTGCACCGCCTCGCGATCGCCGCAGACCAGATAATGCCACTCCGGCAAGGACTTGCCCGCCGCGCGCAAGCGATAGGCGCAGGTCGAGGGCAGCCAGTCGATCGCATGGACATTGCCCATCGTCAGCCGCACGCATTCGCTGACATAGGCGCGGCGGTGGCGATAGTTGGAGCATTGCCCGCTGCGCCGGTCGAGCAGCCGGCAGGCGACGTTGGTCGGGATCAGTTCGCCGGTATCCTCGTCCTCCAGCTTGTGGAGGCAGCATTTGCCGCAACCGTCGCACAATGCCTCCCACTGCGCGCGGTCCAGCCTGTCGAGCGGCGTGTCTTCCCAGAAGCGGCCGCTCAGCGCGCCGGCGGTCACTTTACCCACCTGCGCAGCTCTTTTTCGATCGCTTCGGGGGGGCCCTCGGGAAGCAGTGCCAGCGGCTTCCCGTCCGGGTCGAACAGATAGATCTGGCGACTGTGATCCATCAGATAGCCGTCCGCATTGCCGGCCCCGCGCGCGAAGTAGATGCCATATTCCTTCGCGACCCGGGCGATCGCGTCGGCGCTGCCGGTCAGGCCGACCAGGCGCGGATGGAAGGCGGCGACGAAGCGCTTGAGCACGGCGGGCGTGTCGCGCGCCGGGTCGATGGTGATGAAGACCGGGACGATCCGCTGCGCCAGCGCGGCATCGTCCTGCTCCAGCAGCCGCAGGCCGGCGGCGATGTTCTGGACGTCGGTGGGACAGACGTCGGGGCAGAAGGTGTAGCCGAAATAGACGATCCGGTAGCGGCCGGCGAGGTCGCGATCGGTGACGGTGCGGCCGTCCTGATCGGTCAGCGTGAAGGGGCCGCCGATCCGCGCGCCGGCCAGCGGCGGATCGGCCGACGGCTGTTGCGTGCACCCGGCAAGCGGCCCGACGACGAGCAGCGCGAGCGTGACAGCGAGACGACGCATGTTCATGGTGGCGGCAGATGTGATCGGTTATAGGGGCTTGTGCAACCCCGTGGCCGCTCGGCCACCGACCCGTCGCCAGCGAGAACCGAACCGATGCTTCGTCGCCCGATCCTGAACGCCCTGCTGCTCTCCACCATGGCGCTGTCCACCGCACCCCCCGCGGTCGCGCAGCAGCAATCGCAGCGCTACAAGTTTCTGGAGGCGGTCCGCAAAGGCGACGGCAACGCCGTGATCGCGATGCTCGACCAGCCGGGGCAGACGATCGTCAACACCCGCGACGTGACCACCGGCGAAGGCGCGGTGCATATCGTGGTGAAGCGCGGCGACGCGGCGTATCTGCGCTATCTGCTGGCCAAGGGCGCGGACCCGAACCTTCGCGACGGCAACGGCGACACGCCGATGATGCTGGCGGTGCAGGCCGGGCAGCCCGACTTGATCCAGATCCTCGCCACGTCGAAGGCGAATGCCAATCTGGGCAACAGCGGTGGCGAGACGCCGCTGATCCGCGCGGTGCAGCGCCGCGACCTGGAACTGGTCCGCGCGGTGCTGGCCGCCGGCGGCAACCCGGACCAGACCGACAATATCGCGGGCATGTCCGCGCGCGACTATGCCAAGCGCGACACGCGGTCGCCCGCGATCCTGAAGGTACTGGAAGAGAATCCCACCAAGCCGCAGCGCGCGGTCGCCGGGCCGAAGTTCTGATGATCCGGTCGCCCTCCCCGGCCCGATGAGGCCGGCGGAGGGTCAGAAACCCTGAGTCGCGTCCGGATCGTGCGCGGCGATCAGCCGCCGGGCGGCGCGACGCGCGAAGGCGAGGGTGCAGCGTTTGCGGGTCGGCGCGGAGAGCGGATCGGTCCGCGCCTCGCGCACGATCGCCGCGTCGTAACGGTCGGCGACGATAAGGCCGGTACGTTCCGGCAGGAACGCCGCACCCGCGATCGGCGCGGCATCGAACCCGGCCGGGACCGCCCAGTAGAAGCGGTCGCAATGCGCCAGATAATCCTGCCACTTGCCGTCGCCGAGCAGATCGGCGCGTGACACCTTGATCTCCACGATCACCAACTGCCCGCGCGGATCGATCGCCATCAGATCGGCACGACGGCCACCGTCCAGCGGCACTTCGGCAATGGCGGTCAGATCGTGACGGAGCAGCATCCGCGTGACGCCGCGCGCCACATCGGCGGCGCATAAGGCGGCGGTCGAGTCGTTCCGGCAGGTGTCGGGCGGAGTCAGCATCGCCCGTCAGATAGAACATCCCGCGAACGAAGGCCATGCCTTCGTTCGCATCTGTTCCGCGTCGATCAGCGATAGAAGACGTGGTTGCCGATCGAGGCGACGCGCACGCCATTGGCATGGCCGGCGCGGCGATGGTTGAAATACAGCGCGTTGGACGCGTTGCTTTCCCACGCATCCTTGATCGCGACCTTGGCCACCGCCATCGCGGTGCGCCAGTCGTCGTTGCTCGGCGCTTCCGGCATCCGGCCGCCGCGCACGAACGAGAACTGGCCCTTCTGGGTCACGACGTCGCAGGTGCTGCCGCCGAAGCGGCGCGACTTGGTGCGGTTGAGGATCACCTCGGCCACCGCGAGCTGACCGGCCAGCGGCTCGCCACGCGATTCGAAGTAGATCGCGCCGGCCAGGCAGCGCAGATCCTGGTCGTCGTCGGAGCGGATCGACTGGTCGGCAACGGCCGCGGCCAGCGTCGGATAGGCAATCTGTTCCTCGACCTGCTCGGGCGTGACGGCGGGCGTCTCGGCGACCGGAGCGGGAGGGGTGACGGTCGGAACCGTCGCGGGGAGAGCGAGTTGAATCGCGGTGGAGGCGGTGGGGACCACCGGTAGGTCAGCAGCCAGTCCGGGGGCGCTCTGCGCTACCAGAGCAAGGACCGAGAGAGTAAGCGTCGCAAAGGTAGCGAGGCGCGAGCTGAACGGCATTCCACATCATTACTGTGCGGTGGGTACGCGGAAACGATCGCTGAATCAGCGTCAGCTGACATTCGGATCGCCCGGGTTCCCCCCCGACTGCGTCACCGTTCGGGATCGCACCCCGCATCGGCACAACGCACGTTGTCGATGGGCAAGCGGCTAGCCGTCAAAAGTTAACGGGGTCAACGTTACAGGATCGTTTCAGCGACGAACCGTTCGGCGTGCGGGACGTCCAGTTCGATCACCCACAGATCCGGATCGCGGCGGCGACGATTCCGCCAATATTCCTCCAGCACGGCGGCCTCGCCAGAGGCCGGCCCGGCGGGGACCAGCGTGTCGGCATCGTCGAGTCCGCGCATCCGCTCGATCGCGCGCAGGCCACGTCCCTCGGCGATCAGGATCAGGATCGCACCGCCCTGCGGCTCTCCGCCGGCGCGCACAACCGCCAGCCCGCCCGAGTCGTTGACGCGGCGCAGCAACGCGCCGACCGCCAGATGCGTCGGCAACCGCGCGCTCATGCGGCGGCATAGCCGGGCAGCGAGGCGAGCGCGATCCGCGACCGCATGAACGTGCCGGTGCCGCGCGCGACCTCATCACCGTCGACCGTCACCAGCCGCGCCTCGGCGACGAACACGCGGCGCTGTCCGCTGATCCAGCGGCCTTCCGCCACCACCGGCCCCTCACCGAGCGGACGCGTGAGCAGCAGGCTGAATTGCGTGGTCAGCAGGAAGCGATCGGTGACCAGACTGTTGCAGGCGTAGAAAGCGGCGTCGTCCAGCATCTTGAAATAGCTGGTGCCGTGCGCCGCGCCCGCCGCGTGGAAATGCCGGCGATCGACGCTGAAATGAATCCGCGACTCGCCCGGGGCGGTGACCTCCAGCCGCGATTCGAAGAAGCGGTTGATCGGGGCCGCCGCATAGAGCGACTCGAGCGCGCGATAATGCGCCGCGGCGCCTTCAGGCGGCATCGCGCGTCTCATCGGCGGTCAGCAGCGCATAGACGGCGTCGCGCGACCCGGCGCCGCGCAGCTTGGCGATCAACGCCCGGTCGCGCAGCCGCCGCGCGATCCGGGCGAGCGCCTTCAGATGCTGCGCCCCGGCGTGCGGCGGCGAGAGCATCGCCACGACGACATCGACGGGCGCGTCGTCCACGGCGCCGTAATCGATCGGCTGGACCAGTCGGGCGACCGCGACCGCGATCCGCGTCAGCCCGGCGATGCGGGCATGCGGGATCGCGACGCCATTGCCGAAACCGGTCGAGCCGTCCTTCTCACGCGTCGCCAGCCCGTCCGCCACCATGCGGGCATCGACGCCCAGCACCGGGGCGACGAGCGCACCGAGCTGGGCGAAGAGCGCCTTCTTGGAGGCGGCGGGCATTCCGACGACGATAAGTTCGGGGACAAGCAGGTCGCTGAGATCGCTTGTCATCGCTTCGGGTCAGCCGCCACGCTGCGGCTCCACCCAGCCGATCGTCCCGTCGCCGCGACGATAGACCATGTTGTACGATCCGGTCCCCGCGTTCTTGAACAGCAGCGCCTGGGTATTGCGCAGATCGAGCATCATGACCGCGTCAGACACGCTGGCGTCCGGCACGTCGACGCGCGTTTCCGCGATGACCAGCGGCGCGTCACCGACGTCCTCCTCGCCGACCTGTTCCGCGAACAGCGTGTAGCCGGCGTTGTCATAGCCGTTGCGCTCCTGCGTCTCCTCGGCGGCGACATGCGCGGCGTGGCGATCCTTCAGCCGGCGGACGTAGCGGCGGAGCTGCTTCTCGATCTTGTCCGACGCGCCGTCGAACGACAGATGCGCGTCATGCGCGTCGTGCCGCCCCTTCAGGATCAGGCCGCGCGTGACGTGCGCGACGATATCGCAGGTGAATCCATTGTCGTGAGGGCCCTTGCCGAACGTCACCTCCGCGGAAATCGCGCGGGCGAAATATTTGTCGGCGATACCCTGGAGCCGGTCCTGCACATGGGCTTTCAGCGCATCGCCGATCGCCACCTGATGACCTGAAACCCGGATATCCATATATGCTCTCCATCCTGATACCGGACCGCCCCCTGCGACCCGGCAGCCTTGATCGCGTCAATCGGACGCGACGACCTCCCACAGGGGTTCTTTGACCCCTTTCAGAAACGCGGCATGGGCCGCCAGTTCCTCAACACTGGCGGAAAAGACACGAAGCGGGCGCGCGCGCACCGGAACGGCGGCGACCGGTTCGACGATGATCGGCGCCGCCTCGCTGACCAGGCCCAGCCCGATCTGGCGACCGCCCATCAGCTCGACATAGACCTGCGCCAGCAATTGCGCGTCGAGCAGCGCGCCGTGCAACACGCGGTGCGAGCGATCGATGCCGTAGCGGCTGCACAAGGCGTCGAGCGTGTGCTTCGCGCCGGGATGGCGGGTGCGCGCGATCGCGAGCGTATCGACCATCCGCGAATGGCAGACGGCAGTGTTGCCGCAGCGTTCCAGCTCCCCGTTCAGGAACGAGAAGTCGAAGCCGGCATTGTGCGCGATCAACGGCGCGTCGCCGATGAACTCCAGCAACGCCTGAACTCCGGCGGCGAACACCGGATGTTTCGACAGGAAGGCGGCGGACAGGCCGTGGACGCGCTCCGCCTCGGCCGGCATGTCGCGCTCCGGATGGAAATAGGCGTGGAAGGTGCGGCCGGTCTCGACCCGGTTGACCAGTTCGACGCAGCCGATCTCCACCATGCGATCGCCACCTGCGAAGCTGAGGCCGGTGGTTTCGGTGTCGAAGACGATCTCGCGCATGATCGCCATACTATCGGCGCTGTGCGGCGCGGGTGCAAGCGATGACGCGGGCGACGGCGGCACGCGTTTCGTCCAACGTCACGTCGGTGGGGATGACGTGATCGGCACGCGCGCGCTTCTCGGCGTCGGGAAGCTGGCGCGTGAGGATCGCGTCCAGCTTCGCGGGCGTCATGCCGGGGCGGGCGAGGGTGCGGGCGCGCTGCACCTCCGGCGCGGCGGAGACGACCACCACCCGGTCGACGTCGCGATCGCCGCCGGTCTCGAACAGCAAGGGGATGTCGAAGACGACCAGCGGCGCATCGGCGTGCGCGGTCAGGAAGGCGGCGCGCTCGGCGCGGACCGCCGGGTGGACGATCGCCTCCAGCGCGCGCATCGCGGCGTCGTCGCCCAGCACCGCCCGCCCCAGCCGGGCGCGATCGACGCCGCCATCATCGGTGGTCCCGGGAAAGCGCGCCTCGATCGCCCCGACCAGCGCCCCGGCCGGTCCCTGCAGGCGGTGGACGGTCGCATCGGCGTCGAAGACCGGCACGCCGGCGTCGGCGAACATCGCCGCCACGGTCGACTTGCCCATGCCGATCGAGCCGGTGAGCCCCACGATCAGCGGGCGCCCCATCACCGGCTGAGGCGTCATGCGAGCAGGCGCGCGCGCAGTTCCTCGTCATGCTCGCGCGGCGGGGGAGCACCGAAGAACAGCTCGAACGCGACCGCCGCCTGACCGACCAGCATCTCCAGCCCGTCGACCATCTCCAATTCGCGGGCGCGCGCGGCTCTCAGGAGCGGCGTCTCCAGCGGCGCGTAGACGATGTCGTACACGACCGCGTCGTCGGGAAGCGGCGACAGATCGAGGTCGAGCGGGTCGTGCCCGGTCATGCCCAGCACGCTGGTGTTGACCAGCAGCGCCGCCGCCGGGAGCTTCGCGGTCAGCGGCAGCGCATCGCCCTTGAGGCCGAATTGCGCTAGCAGGCCGGCGCCTTTCAGCGGGGTGCGATTCAGGATCGTCACCTTGCCCACCCCGCTGCGCGCCAGCGCGAACAGCACCGCCCGCGCCGCGCCGCCCGCCCCGACCACCACGACCGGGCGACCGTTCAGGTCGAGGTCGGCGATCGGCGACAGGAACCCCGCCGCATCGGTGTTGGTCGCGATCAGCGCCCCATCCTCGCCCCGGAAGACGGTGTTGGCGGCGCCGATCATGCCGCGCACGTCGCCGGGATCGGGCACCTGGTCCAGCACCGCCAGCTTGTGCGGCACGGTGACGTTGCACCCGCGCCACGCCGGATCATGCGCGCGGCGCACGAAGAAGTCGGCGAGGTCGTCGCCCTTCACGTGAGTCGCGCGATATTCCCCCGCCAGCCCGAGCTTTTCGAGCCAGAAGCCGTGGATCAGCGGCGACTTGGAATGCGCGATCGGATCGCCGATCACCTCGGCATGGGGGGTCATGCGGGCAGCACCTGTCGAATGCGCAGATAATCGAGCACCGGGAGCAGCGGCATCCCCAGCACGGTGAACTGGCTACCCTCGATCCGCGCGAACAGCTGCGCGCCCGGCCCCTCGATCCGGTAGCAGCCGACGCAGCCCGCGATCGCGGGCCATTCGGCGTCCAGATACGTCTCGATAAAGGCCGGTGAGAGCGGACGGACGAACATCTTCGCCTTGTCGACGATCCGCCACACCGCGCGGCCGTTCTCGGCGATCACCGCCGCGCTGACCAGATCGTGCCGCTTGCCCGCCATCCGCGTCAGATGGTCGCGCGCCTCCTCGCGGCTGGTCGGCTTGTCGAGGATCGTGCCGTCGTCGAGGACCGCCAGGCTGTCCGACCCCAGCACCAGATGGCCGGGGTGGCGCGCCGACACCTTCAGCGCCTTCAGCTCGGCCAGCGCGTCCGCGATGTCGCGCGGGTGGCGACCCGCCAGCGCGGCCTTCAGCGCCGCTTCGTCGGCAAAGGCGGGTTCGGCGGTGAACGGCACGCCGGCGGCGGAGAGCATGGCGGTGCGCGAGGCGCTTTGCGAGGCGAGAATCAGCATCAGTCGGTGTTCCGGGCGGCGGTGCCGCGACGTTCGTTGACCAGCGAGATGATCGCGGCGGCGGTTTCCTCGATCGAGCGGCGCGTGACGTCGATCACCGGCCAGCCATTGTCGGCGAACATCCGCCGCGCATAGGCGATCTCGCGCGCGACCGCATCCTGGTCGACGTAATTGGTCTCGGTCGCCTGATTGAGCGACAACAGGCGGTTGCGGCGGATCTGGATCAGCCGGTCGGTGCTGGTGGTCAGCCCGACGACCAGCGGATTCCTCAGCGTGAACAGCGACCGGGGCGGCGGGCTCTCGACCACGATCGGGATGTTGGCGGTCTTGTAGCCGCGATTGGCGAGATAGATCGAGGTCGGCGTCTTCGACGAGCGGCTGACCCCGGCAAGCAGGATGTCGGCCTCCTCCCATTCCTCGTGCGCGATGCCGTCGTCATGCGCGATCGTGAACTGGATCGCATCGACGCGCGCGAAATAGGCGGCGTCCAGCGCGTGCTGCCGCCCGGGGCGCGCCTTGGCCTGCTGGCCCAACAGAATCGAGAGTGCGTCGTTGACCGGATCGAGCGGCGCGACCGTTGGCAATCCGAGCGCCTTGCAGCGACTCTCCAGCGCGGCCCGCGTGACCGGATTCACTAGCGTGAAGATCACCAGCCCCGGATTCTGCGCGATTTCCTGAAGGATGCGGTCGAGATGCGTTTCGGTACGCACCATCGGCCAGAAATGGCGGACGGTCTCCACATCGTCATATTGCGCCAGCGCCGCCTTGGCGATGTTCTCCAGCGTCTCGCCCGTCGAGTCCGACAGCAGATGGAGGTGGAGGCGAAGCACGCGTGACTGGACCGATCTGTGGATAACCCGTGGATAGCCGCTAGCGTAACTTCACCGGCCCGCCAAGCGCGACCCCGATCGGTGGACAAACCGGATTCCATCCACAGCGCCGTCCCCAGCCCCGAACGTTATCCACAGCCTGTGAGTCATGGGGATCATTGCGACCGACTCCCGCACCGCGCGCCGGACCTGCCCGAGTCAAGCTGTTGGCAATTCCGGTGATGACGCATAAGTCCCCGCCACCAACGCGCCTACAGCATCAACAACCAGACTCTCTGAATCTTACCTAGAAGGTAGAAGGATCGCACGTGATGGTTAACAAACCCCTGCTGCGAGCCCTTCACGGCGAGCGCGCCGCGCGACCGCCGACGTGGCTGATGCGCCAGGCCGGACGGTACCTGCCCGAATATCGCGCGCTCCGGGCGGAAAAGGGCGGGTTCCTCGCGCTCGCCACCGATCCGGTCGCAGCCGCCGAGGTGACGCTGCAACCGATCCGTCGTTTCGGATTCGACGGCGCGATCCTGTTCTCCGACATCCTGATGGTGCCCTGGGCGCTGGGCCAGGAACTGACGTTCGGGGCGGGCGAGGGGCCGCGCCTCACCCCGGCGCTGGTCGATGCCGCGCTGGAATCGTTGACGCCGGATCCGGGACGGCTCGATCCGGTCTATGCGACGGTACGCCGGGTGGCCGAGTCACTGCCGGCGGAGACGACCTTCCTGGGGTTCGCCGGTTCGCCGTGGACGGTCGCGACCTATATGGTGGCGGGGCAGGGGAGCCGCGACCAGGAGGTGACGCGCCGCGTCGCCTATGCCGATCCGGCCGCGTTCGGGCGGATCGTAGAGGCGGTGGTGGCGATGACGATCGACTATCTGGTCGCGCAGATCGAGAACGGCGTCGAGGCGGTGCAGATCTTCGACAGCTGGGCGGGAAGCCTGTCGCCCGACCAGTTCGAACGCTGGGTGATCGCGCCCAATCGCGCGATCGTCGACGGCGTGCGCGCGCGCTGCCCCGGCACGCCGATCATCGGCTTTCCGAAGGGCGCGGGCGGCAAGCTGGCGGCCTATGCGCACGGAACGGCGGTGGATGCGATCGGGCTGGACGAGACGGTCGATCCGCTCTGGGCCGATTCCGTCCTGCCGCCCGAGCTGCCGGTGCAGGGGAATCTCGATCCGCTGGCGCTGCTGACGGGCGGTGCGGCGCTGGACGCGGGGATCGACCGCGTGCTGGCGGCGTTCCCCGAACGGCCGCATGTCTTCAACCTCGGCCACGGGATCGGGCAACATACCCCGATCGCGCATGTCGAGCATCTGCTGCAACGGATAAGGGGCTGAATATGGTCGGGTTCCTGGGCGCGACCTATGATTGGGTGAAGGCCGCGCACGTCATCTTCGTGATCTTCTGGATGGCGGGGCTGTTCATGCTGCCGCGCTATCTGGTCTATCATCAGGAGGGGATGGCCGACCCCGCCGAAGCGGCGCGGTGGATCGAGCGAGAGAACAAGCTGCGCGGCATCATCCTGACCCCGGCGATGATCGTCGTGTGGGTATTGGGTCTCGCGCTGGCGCTGAATGCCGGGATCGCGGACGGGGTGCCCGGGCTGGGCTGGCTGCATGCCAAGCTGGCGATCGTGTTCCTGCTGAGCGGCTATCACGGCTGGGCGGTCGGTTATGCCAAGAAGCTGGCGAAGGGGCGCATGTCGGTATCGAACCGCGCGCTGCGGCTGCTGAACGAGGTGCCGGGGCTGGCGACGGCGCTGATCGTGATCCTGGTGATCGTGAAGCCGTTCTGATCCGGCGCACTGTCATTTCCGCGGCGGCGGAAATCGAGAACCTCCGACGTGTCGCCCTTTTGCGAAGACCTGCGCGTCTGGATTCCCGCCTTCGCGGGAATGACGGTGGGGTGACGTCGGCGCTTGACTAACCCGGGCGCGAATCATACCTCGCGCCCACGACGTCGCCGGTCCTCGGCGCGCGCCGTGTCCTCTACAGCTTCGTTTCTCGTGCGTTCTCCATCGCCGGCCGAGCTTTCCCCGACACCCGATCACATCGGACAGGTACATGCATCTCAAGGATTTGAAGAAGAAGGCCCCCGCCGAGCTGGTGCAGCTTGCCGAGGAGCTGGGCGTCGAGGGCGCCTCGACGCTGCGCAAGCAGGACCTGATGTTCGCGATCCTGAAGGTGCAGGCCGAGAACGGCGAGCAGATCATGGGCGAGGGCACGATCGAGGTGCTGCCCGACGGCTTCGGCTTCCTGCGCTCGGCGCAGGCGAACTATCTTGCCGGGCCGGACGATATCTATGTCAGCCCGAATCAGGTTCGCAAGCACGGGCTGCGCACCGGCGACACGGTCGAGGGCGAGATCCGCGGGCCGAAGGACGGCGAACGCTATTTCGCGCTGGTGAAGATCACGCAGGTCAATTTCGAGGAACCCGAGCGCGTCCGCCAGCGCGTGAACTTCGACAACCTCACGCCGCTGTACCCGGACGAGCGGCTGAAGATGGAAATCGAGGATCCGACGATCAAGGACAAGTCGGGCCGCGTGCTCGACGTGGTCGCGCCGATCGGCAAGGGCCAGCGCTGCCTGATCGTCGCCCCGCCGCGCGTCGGCAAGACGATCATGATGCAGAACATCGCCCGCGCGATCTCGCATAATCATCCGGAAGTGTTCCTGCTGGTGCTGCTGATCGACGAGCGGCCCGAGGAAGTCACCGACATGCAGCGCACGGTGAACGGCGAGGTGGTCAGCTCCACCTTCGACGAACCCGCGACGCGTCACGTCCAGGTCGCCGAGATGGTGATCGAAAAGGCCAAGCGCCTGGTCGAGCACAAGAAGGACGTGGTGATCCTGCTCGACAACATCACGCGTCTGGGCCGCGCCTACAACACCGTGGTCCCGTCGTCGGGCAAGGTGCTGACCGGTGGTGTCGATGCCAATGCGCTCCAGCGGCCGAAGCGCTTCTTCGGCGCGGCGCGTAACATCGAGGAGGGCGGGTCGCTGACGATCATCTCGACCTCGCTGATCGACACCGGCAGCCGCATGGACGAAGTGATCTTCGAAGAGTTCAAGGGCACCGGCAACGCCGAGATCGTGCTCGACCGCAAGGTGGCGGACAAGCGCATCTTCCCGGCGATCGACGTCGGCAAGAGCGGCACGCGCAAGGAAGAACTGCTGGTCGAGAAGGGCCAGCTGTCCAAGATGTGGGTGCTGCGCCGCATCCTGATGCAGATGGGTACCGTCGACGCGATGGAGTTCCTGCTGGGCAAGATGAAGGATTCGAAGACCAACGACGATTTCTTCGATTCGATGAATCAGTGACCGAGCATGGCCTGCCGCGTGCCGCGGCAGGACTCATGCCGGTCTGGCCGGCGGGTGCGCGCCAGCGTACCCGACCGACGACGCGGGCTTTGCCCGCGACGCTCCTCCCCGTCATCGGACACCGGCCTGCGCCGGGGTGACGCAGCGTTGGTGACGATCTCCCGACTCTGGCCGGGGTCCACTGAGCCGCTGTTCCTGCGCCCGACCCCATGGCAATCCTCCGCTGGAACGTTATGCGGCGCAGCATCATTGATGTCCGTCGCATACGGCCGGTCGAACAGGGAGTGACCATTTGAGCCTCATCGCCACGCTTGCCGCGGCCGCTGCCGCCGCGCCCGTCCAGGGGCCGGGGTCGCTTGGCGACATCTGGCAGCATATCGTTGCCGATTTCTCGAACCTGTCCGATCCGGCGGCACTGGCGGCGTTCGGGTCGGTGCTGATGATCGATCTGGTGCTGGCGGGCGACAATGCGATCGTCGTCGGCGCGCTGGCGGCCGGGTTGCCGGCGGAGCAGCGCCGGAAGGTGATCCTGATCGGGATCGGCGCCGCGCTGGTGCTGCGCATCCTGTTCGCGCTGATCGTCACCTGGCTGATGGGGATCGTCGGGCTGATTTTCGCGGGCGGGCTGCTGCTGCTCTGGGTGAGCTGGAAGTTCTGGCGCGAGATCCGCAGCGGAGGCCATTCCGAGCGGGAGGCGGATGACGGATCGGGCGCGGTCAAGCCGGTCAGGAGCTTCGCCGCCGCGGCCTGGGCGGTGGCGGTCGCCGACGTGTCGATGAGCCTCGACAACGTGCTGGCGGTGGCCGGCGCGGCGCGCGAGCATCCGGGCATCCTGGTGATCGGGCTGTTGCTGTCGGTGGCGCTGATGGGGCTGGCGGCCAATTTCATCGCGCGGATCATCGATCGTTATCGCTGGATCGCCTATGTCGGGCTGGCGGTGATCCTGTTCGTGGCGCTGCGCATGATCTACGAGGGGTGGGTCGGCGCGGAGACGACGCCGGGGCTGGTGACGCTGTTCACCTGACCGGGGTTCACGGCGGGTTCAACGCCGCCGTGGCACGTGAGCGGCTCTTCGATCCTGTCAGGAGACATCATGTCGAACATGCTTCTGCCGCTGGCGGCGATGGTCGCGGTGGCCGCGCCGGCGGCGGCGCAGACCGGTGATCTGGCCGCCGTGCAGCGGCACCTTGGCGATGTCCAGTCGATGACCGCCGCCTTTACGCAGACCGATCGCAACGGGCAGGTGCTGACCGGCACGCTGACGCTGAAGAAGCCGGGCAAGGTGCGGTTCCAGTATCAGAAGGGCGTGCCGCTGCTGATCGTCGGCGACGGCAAGGCGCTGACCTTCGTCGATTATTCGGTGAATCAGGTGCAGCGCTGGCCGATCGGCAATTCGCCGCTGGGCGTGCTGCTGGACCCCAGCCGCGACATTTCGCGCTATGCCAAGGTGGTGCCGTCACCCAATCCGGCGGTGCTGTCGGTCGAGGCCTATGACCCGAAGCATCCGGAATATGGGCGCACGACGCTGGTCTTCGCGCGCAACGCCGCCGCGCCGGGCGGGCTGATGCTGCAAGGCTGGGCGGCGCTCGACAGCCAGGGCAATCGCACCACGATCCGGCTGAGCGACCAGAAGTTCAACGTGCCGGTGTCGAACGACGCCTTCCGCTGGACCGATCCGCGGCGGCGCGGTCGCACGGGATAAAAAGCGCAAATTTTTCCAATTCGTTCATCTGAGCGAAAGGGAGGGGGCGGTAGATACATCAGCACGGTCGGTGGGCCGCCGGGATTTTCCCCCCTGTTGCCCGGTGCCTCCACTTACCGCTTGCGTGACGAACGCTGAGTCGGCCCTCGCTCCATGCCCCCGGAGCGGGGGCCTTTCTCGTAGCGCGCAGGCGGGCGATGTACCGGAGCGCGACCGGCGGGCCGCTTGTGGGATCCGACCTGCGAAGCTAGTCACCTCGCCGTGAAGATCGTGTCCTGGAACATCAACTCCGTCCGCTTCCGGCTGGAGATCGTCGAGCAATTCCTGCGCGAGGCGCAGCCTGACGTGCTGTGCCTGCAGGAAACCAAGGTGATCGACGCCGACTTCCCGGTCGCGGCGTTCCGGGCGCTCGGCTACGACCATGTGCTGCTGCACGGGCAGCGGATGCATCACGGCGTGGCGATCGTCGCGCGCGTGCCGGTGGTCGAGGACGACCGGCTCGACTGGCAGGCCAATCGCGAGGCCCGGCATCTGGGCGTCCGCCTGCCGAACGGCGTGCGGATCGAGAACGTCTATGTCCCCGCCGGCGGCGACGTTCCCGACCGCGACGTGAATCCGAAGTTCGGGCAGAAGCTGGATTTCGTCGAGCGCATGACGCGCTGGTCGGAATCGCTGGCGGCGCCGACGATCCTGACCGGCGACTTCAACATCGCGCCGCTGCCCAGCGACGTGTGGAGTCACAAGGCGCTGCTGAAGGTCGTCAGCCATACGCCGGTCGAGGTCGAGGCGCTCGACCGGCTGAAGGCGTCGAACGACTGGGTCGATCTGGGGCGGCATTTCCACCCCGCACCGGCGCGGCTGCACACGTGGTGGAGCTATCGCTCGCCCGACTGGACGAAGAACGATCGCGGCCGGCGGCTGGACCATATGTGGGCGACCGGCGATGTCGCGAAGACCGCGGCGTCGCACACGGTGTTCGAGACGTGCCGCAGCTGGCTGAAGCCGTCCGACCATGTGCCGATCATGACCGAGTTCGACTGGTGAGCGCGCAGGATGCCGCGCGCGCGATCGACGCGATGCGGCGGGGGTGGCCGATCACGATCCAGGCGGAGGGCGAGCCGCCGCTGACGCTGCTGGCGATCGAAACCGCCGATGCGGAGCGGCTGGCGCGCTTCGCGGCCGAGCGTGGCTATGACGTGCTGCTGTCCAACGGTCGTGCGGAAACGCTGAAACTGACCAACCAGCGCGCGGCGGCGGATCCCGACGCGCCGGTGCAGATCGAACATGCGCCATGGTTCGACATGGCGCTGGCGACCGCGCTGGCCGATCCGCAACTGGATCTGGCGACGCCGATGAAGGGACCGTTCCGCACGATCGCGCCGGGTTCGCCCCGCGCGGCGACGGCGGCGCTGCGGCTGGCGCGGATCGCCGGATTGCTGCCCGCCTATGTCGTCGGGGGGAGCGAGGTGCAGGATGTGGTGCGCGTCGAGGATATCGATGCGCATGAGGATGCGACACGGCTGATGATCGCGGTGCGCGCGCGGTTGCCGGTCGCACAGGCCGAGGATGCGGAGATCGTCGCCTTCCGCTCGCCCGAGAGTGCCGACGAACATGTCGCGCTGGTGATCGGATCGTCCGACGGCACGCCGCCGCTGGTGCGGTTGCATAGCGAGTGCCTGACGGGGGATGTGCTGGGCAGCCTGAAATGCGACTGCGGGCCGCAGCTTGACGCCGCGATTCGCGCGATCCGGCAAGCCGGGTGGGGCGTGCTGCTGTACCTGCGGCAGGAAGGGCGGGGGATCGGGCTGATCAACAAGCTGCGCGCCTATGCCCTTCAGGATCAGGGGTTCGACACGGTCGACGCCAATACCCGGCTGGGCTTTGCGATCGATGCGCGCGATTTCGGCGTGGCGGCGCGGATGCTGGCGCTGCTGGGGCAGGAGCGGGTGCGGCTGCTCACCAACAATCCCGCGAAGGTCGCCGGGCTGGAAGCGGCGGGGATCACGGTGGTCGAACGCGTGCCGCACGCGCTGCCCGCCAATCCGCACAACGAACGTTATCTGGCGACCAAGCGCGACCGGACCGGTCATCAGCTCTGAGTCTCGGTCGTGCGGCGCGCGCGCCCTGCCAGGCGGGGGGCCGACCGGCCTAGACGCCCATCAAGGGTGACCGGGTCGCCGTCAGTGGAGTAGCGCCGTGACCTCGGCGAAGTCACGCGCCACGGCGTTCACGCCGATCGCGCGCAGCCGCTCACCATGGTCGGGGGCGCAATGCTCGCCCGCGACCAGCCCGATGACGAACGCGCCGCTTGCCACCGCACCGGTCGCGCCGATGGGCGAGTCCTCGATGATCGCACACCGTTCGATCGCGACGCCCAGCTTTTCGGCTGCCAGCCAGTAGAGATCGGGGTTCGGCTTGCCGCGCGCGACATGCTCCGCGCCCGAATAGAGGTGCTCGCCGAACGCATCGCGCAGATCGAGATGATCGAGGTGGGTCGCGATCCAGCGCACGCGGCTGGACGACACGACCGCGCGCTTGAGGGTCGCGGGGAGCGCGCGGACGAAGGCGACCGCACCCGCGACCTCGGCAATCCCCTCGCGCAGGCAGCGTTCGTCCTCCGCCGACCGCGCCGCGCGGAAATCGTCCGGAATCGGCCGTCCGATCCATGTTTCGACCGCGCCCAGGAAATCCGTGCCTGACAGGCCCATGAATCGCGCCATCGACTCTTCGGCGGTGGTCGGGTGGCCGATGCCGGTGAGATAGTCGGCGAGGTGGCGGTTCCCGAGCGACTCGCTTTCGATCAGCACGCCGTCGAAGTCGAAGAGCAAGGCGTCGAAGCGGGTCATGCGGGGGTTCCCTGGCGATGTCCGAACAGTGCGGAGCCGACGCGGACATGCGTGGCGCCCAGCGACACCGCCTGTTCGACATCCTCCGACATGCCCATGCTGAGCCCGGCGATACCGTGATCGCGCGCGATCTTCGCCAGCAGCGCGAAATAGGGCGCGGGCTCGATCCCGGCGGGCGGAACGCACATCAACCCGACGATCGGCAGCGCGGCGCTGCGCGCCTCCGCGAGCAGGGCGGGCACGTCGGCGATCGCGCACCCGCCCTTCTGTTCCTCGGCACCGATATTGACTTGGACGAAGCAATCGGGGCGGCGACCGGTGGCATCCATCGCGCGCGCGAGCGCGGCGATCAGCGAAGAGCGGTCGACGCTATGGATCGCATCGGCCAGCGCCACCGCGTCGGCGGCCTTGTTCGATTGCAATTGCCCGACAAGATGCAATCGGAAATCGGCGAATTCCTCGCGCAGCGCGGGCCATTTTTCCTGCGCCTCCTGCACGCGATTCTCGCCGAAGTCGCGCTGCCCGGCGAGCAGCAGCGGGCGGATCGCATCGGCGGGGTGCGTCTTCGACACCGCGATCAGCGTGACATCGGCAGGATCGCGGCGCGCGGGGCGTGCAGCGGACGCGATGCGCGCGTGGAGCGCGGCGAGACGGTCGTCGGGAGTCATCGCGGGCGCTATACGGACCGCCATGCGTGCCCGCCACCCCATCTGCTGGCTGATGACCGACGAACGGTTGGGGGACGGGCTGTGGGATGCGCTGGAGCGCCTGCCGCGCGGGGCCGGGGTGGTGTTCCGGCATCATGCGACCCCGAGCGGGGAACGGCGGCGGTTGTTCGCGAAGGTCGCGCGCGTCGCACGGGCGCGCGGGCTGGTGCTGGTCCGCGCGGGAGCGGTTCGGATGCGCGGCGAGCAGGGGGTGCACAAGCGGCGCGGCGCGGGGCTGGTGACGTGGCCCGCGCATGACCGGCGCGAGGCGGTGGCGGCGGTGCGCGCGGGGGCGAGGGTGGTGTTCGTGTCGCCGCTGTTTGCGACCCGGTCCCATCCCGGTGCGCCCGCGCTGGGGAAGGCTCGCGCCGCGACGATCGCGCGCGGTCTTCCGGTGACGGCGATCGCGCTGGGCGGGATGGATGCGCGGCGCTGGCGCGATGTGCGGGCGCTGGGGTTCGACGGCTATGCGGCGATCGATGCGTGGTTGTTGACGCGCCGTGATGGCGGGGACTGTCACGACGCGAGGCGTCAGAAGCGGAAGGCGGTGCCCACGTAGATCGCCTGACTGTCACGGCGATCGTCGTCGATGCGTGTCAGGCGCTCGCGATCGGTCTTCAGCCGCATCCCGGCCGTCAGGTCGAGGTTGCGGGTGATCGAATAGCTGCCGCCGACATCGATCGAATAGCTGTTCGGCTCGGCGAGCGCGCGCGGGGTGCCGGGCAGCGGCCGATCCGCACTGGCGCCGACGCGGCCGGACCACTTGGTGCCAGAATAGCTCAGCGCGACATCCGCCGCCTCGCGGCTGCCGGGCATGCCGGCGAGATCGACCTTAGCGACGTCGCCGGAGATCGCGAACCGCTTCCAGCCGACGGCGACGCCCAGGTTATAGGCGATCGGGGCGAGGCCGACCGTCGCCGGCGCCGCGACGGCGGCGTAGCGCGTGGAATCGCGCGCGGTGGTGGCGGAGCGGGCACGAACCGCGACGGTGACGGCGCGATTGCCGATCCGCGATTCGGACGGCGTGAACCGGAAGCCGCTGGCATCCAGTCCGCCGCGGGCGAACAGCGCGGCCAGCTTCGGATCGGCGGCGGAGGGCGTGAACGATCCCGCGATGCGCGGTGCGGCCGACAGCCTGCGCACCTGCCGCGGGGTAGGATCGGCGGCACCGAGCGCGGGCACAGCAGCGACCGCGGCCGCCACAAGGGCAACCCCGATACCAGCAGCGATGCGGCGTCCAGCGGCCACGATCGAATCCATCCCCTTTTGCCTGACGAATCCGTCAGACCGATGGAGCGGGCCTAACAGGAATCCGTTCCAAGTCCATGACCGCCTCCACGCTTTATCCCGGACCTGTTGCATCATGTCCACAATGTGGCGTGCTTGCGGGGGGACATGGGGGCGGGTAGAGCGGCGGGATCACTTCCTTCCGATCACCGAACTTCCTGTAAGGACGATGCCGATGTTCCGCCCCTTGCGTCTTGCGGCTGGTCTGTCCGCCGCCGTTGCCGTGTCGCTGTCCCTGTCGGCATGTGGCGGGCGGGCGCGCCCGGAGAGCGACCTTGCCGCGTCGAAGGTCACCACGATCGGCGTCAACAGCTATCTGTGGCGCGCGACGCTCGACACGCTCAGCTTCATGCCGCTGTTGCAGACCGATTCCAACGGCGGCGTGATCGTCACCGACTGGTACGTGAACCCGCAGACGCCCGGCGAACGGATGAAGGTGACGGTGTCGATCCTCGACCAGGATCTGCGCGCCGATGCGGTGCGCGTCGCGGCGCTGCGCGAGGTGAATCGCGGCGGGCAGTGGGTGTCGGCGCCGGTCGAGGCCGCGACGACGCAGAAGCTGGAGGACATCATCCTCACCCGCGCCCGCGACCTGCGCCGTGGCGCGATCACCGGCTGAGGCGACGACGACGATCATGGCCACCCGTTTCAATGCCCTGAAGGCCGACGCGCACTGGCAGCGCGTCTGGGACGATGCGAGCACCTTCGCCGCGCGTGACGACAGCCCCAAGCCGAAAAGCTACGTGCTGGAGATGTTCCCCTATCCGTCGGGGAAGATCCACATGGGGCACGTCCGCAATTACACGATGGGCGACGTGCTGGCGCGCTATCGCCGGATGACAGGGCATGAGGTGCTGCATCCGATGGGATGGGATGCCTTCGGGATGCCGGCCGAGAATGCGGCGATGGAGCGGGGCGTTCATCCCGGATCGTGGACGCGCGCCAATATCGCGACGATGAAGGCGCAGTTGAAGCGGCTGGGCTTCGCGCTGGACTGGTCGCGCGAGCTGGCGACATGCGAGCCCGAATATTACGGCCACGAACAGGCGCTGTTCCTCGACTTCCTGAAGGCGGGTCTGGTCTATCGCAAGGAATCGGCGGTCAACTGGGACCCGGTCGACATGACCGTGCTGGCCAACGAACAGGTGATCGACGGGCGCGGCTGGCGCTCCGGCGCGCTGGTTGAGAAGCGCAAGCTGAGCCAGTGGTTCCTGAAGATCACGCAGTTCGCCGACGAGCTGATCGAGGGGCTGGGGTCGCTCGACCAATGGCCCGACAAGGTCCGGCTGATGCAGGAGAACTGGATCGGGAAGAGTCAGGGGCTGCAATTCCGCTTCGCCTTGTCCGACGGCGGATCGGTCGAGGTGTTCACGACGCGGCCCGACACGATGTTCGGCGCCAGCTTCGTCGCGGTCGCGGCCGATCATCCGATCGCGCAAGGACTCGCCGCGTGCGATCCGGCGGCGGCGGCGTTTGTCGAACGCTGCAAGCAGGGCGGCACCACCGCCGCCGAGCTGGAGACGCAGGAGAAGCTGGGGTACGACACCGGGCTGACCGCGACCCATCCGTTCGGCGCGGGCGAACTGCCGGTGTTCATCGCGAACTTCGTGCTGATGGATTACGGCACCGGCGCGGTGTTCGGCGTCCCCGCGCATGACCAGCGCGATTTCGACTTCGCGACCAAATATGCGCTGCCGATCCGCCGCGTCGTGGCCGAGGGCGAGAAGACCGACGCCGCGTTCCACGACGACGCGGCCTATAGCGGCCCCGGCAAGCTGGTGAACTCGCATTTCCTCGACGGGCTCGACATCGATGCCGCCAAGCGCGAAGTGATCCGGCGCGCCGAGGCGGGCGGTTGGGGGCAGGGGGCGACCGTCTATCGCCTTCGCGACTGGGGCGTCAGCCGCCAGCGGTATTGGGGCACGCCGATCCCGATCATCCATTGCGCGACCTGCGGCGAGGTGCCGGTGCCGCGCGCGCAATTGCCGGTGACGCTGCCCGAGGACGTCACCTTCGACGTGCCCGGCAACCCGCTCGACCGCCATCCGACGTGGAAGCATGTCGCCTGTCCGTCGTGCGGTGGCGATGCGCTGCGCGATACCGATACGCTGGACACGTTCGCAGATTCGTCGTGGTATTTCATTCGCTTCGCCAGCCAGCCCGATGACAAGCCGTTTGATCGCGCGGTCGCCGAAAGCTGGTTGCCGGTCGGGCAGTATATCGGCGGGGTCGAGCATGCGATCCTCCACCTGCTGTATGCGCGCTTCTGGACGCGGGCGTTGCGCCATGTCGGGCTGATCGACGTCGCCGAGCCGTTCACCGGGCTGTTCACGCAGGGGATGGTGACGCACGAGACGTATCAGCTCGACCTGCCCGACTATGACGGCCCCGCCAGCGCCTTGTGGGTGTCGCCCGCCGACCTGACCGTTGGCGAAGAGGGCAAGTTGTTCTTCCGAACCGAGGACGCGACGATGATTCCGATCGTTCGCGGTCGCGTCGAGAAGATGTCCAAGTCGAAGAAGAACACTGTCGATCCCGAGCCGATCGTCGATCAGTATGGCGCGGACGCGGTGCGCTGGTTCATGCTCTCCGATTCCCCGCCCGAGCGCGATCTGGAGTGGAGCGAGAACGGCATCGAGGGCGCGTGGCGCTTTGTCCAGCGGCTGTGGCGGCTGTTCGAGGCGGAGAAGGGTGGGGAGGGCGTCGACGCGGCGCTGGATCGCAAGCTGCACCGCACGATCGCCGATGTCGCCGCCGCGATCGAGGCGCTGTCGTTCAACAAGGCGGTCGCCAGGCTCTACGAACTGGTCACCGCGATCGAGAAGGCCGCGCCCTCGGGATCGCGCGATGCCGCGATCGCCACGCTGATGCGACTGGTTGCGCCGATGGCGCCGCATATCGCGGAGGAGGCGTGGGCGGCGCATGGCAGCGGCGGGCTGATCGCCGATGCCGACTGGCCGGCCGTCGATGCCGCGTTGCTGGTCGAGGACGAGGTGACTATCGCGGTGCAGGTCAACGGGAAGCTGCGCGACACGCTGACGCTCGCCAAGGGGCTGGACAGGCAAGAGGCCGAGAGCGCCGCGCTGGCGTCGGAAAAGATCGTGCGCGCACTGGAGGGAAAGACGCCGCGCAAGGTGATCGTGGTTCCCGACCGGCTCGTGAACATCGTCGCGTGAGCATGGGCAGGCTTCTCGCGGCGTTGGTCGCGGTCGCGGTGCCGCTGTCGGGCTGCGGGCTGAAGCCGCTCTATACCGGCGGCGGCGGGGGGCCGATCGCCGCCACGCTGGGCGAGATCGCGGTCGCGCCGATCGAGGGCAAGGCCGGGTGGCTGGTGAGCGGTGCGTTGCGTGAGCGGCTGGCGGCGCTGGGCGGCGGCACGGCGCGCTATCGCCTGAACGTGCGGCTGGACGACCGGATCATCGGCCTGGCGGCGCGCAGCGACGATTCGATCGCGCGCGAACGCCGGACGCTGCGCGCACGCTATCAGCTGATCGATGACGCGAGCGGGACGGTGGTGCTGGACGCTACCGCCGGGTCGGACGCCGGGATCGACGTGGTCGGCTCCGAATATGCGACGATTGCTGCCGAAAGCACGGCGCTGGAGCGGCTGTCGGAGACGATCGCGGACCAGATCGTCGCGCGGCTGGCACTCTATGCGCGGCGGACGCAGCCGACGCGGCCATGAAGGCGACCGAGGCGCGGCTGAACGCGGCGCTGGACCGGCCACCGGCGGACATACGGCTGTACCTGCTCTATGGACCCGACGAGGCGGTGGCGCAGGCCTTCGTCGCCCGCTTGGCCCGCGCCCTGGGGGCGGGGGTGGAGCGCGTCGATCTGGACGGCGCCACCCTGCGCGGCGACCCGGCGCGGCTGGCCGATGAGGCGGCGGCTATCTCGCTGTTCGGCGGTACGCGTTTTATTCGAGTCAGCGCGGCGGGGGAGGAGTCGCTCGAGGCGGTCGAGTCGTTGCTGCAGGCCGATCGGGCGGGCAATCCGGCGATCATGCTGGCGCCGGGCGTTAAGGCGACGGGCAAGCTGGTGAAGGCGGCGCTCGATTCGGATCGCGTGCTCGCCTTCGCCTGCTATCCGCCCAACGCGCGTGATGCCACGGCGATCGTGACCGATCTGGCGCGCGCTTCGGGATTGCGGCTGAGTGCGGCAGCGGTGCAGCGGATCATTCGCGGAAGCGACGGCGACCGGGCGGTGATGATGCGCGAGGTGGAGAAGCTGGCGCTCTATGTCGATGCGGCGGCCGACCGGCCCGTGGATGTCGAGGATGCGGCGCTGGAGGCGGTCGGCGCAGAGATCGCCGAAGGTGAAATCGGGGAGATCGTGCTGGCGGCGACCGCCGGAGAGATGCCGGCGTTGATCGAGGGTTTGCGGCGGATGAATGGCCCGGATGCCTCACCGATTCCGATCCTGCGGGCGCTGGGGCGACGATTGCTGATGCTGGCCGAGATGCGCGCAGCCGTCGACGGCGGCGACGCGCTGGACCAGATCATGAAGCGGCATCGCGTCTTCTGGCGCGAGGAGGCGGCGACGGCGACAGCGGTGCGGCGCTGGACGGTGCCGGCGCTGATCGCTGCGCAGCGGGCGACGCGCCGGACCGAGCGTGAGGTGATCGGGGCGGGCCCGGCGGGGCGGGCGGTGGCGGATACGTTCCTGCTCCGCCTTGCCCGATCGCTGCGCTAGATCCGCTCGCCACTGAGCCGCTGGCAGACCATGTCGAGCTGCTCCAGCGAACTATAGTCCAGGGTGATCGAACCACGGCCATCGTCGCTGAACGTGATGTGCACGTGCAGCCCGAGGAGGTCGGCAAGCTGATTTTCCAGCGCGGCGATATCCGCGCTGCCGGCATGGCCCTGAGCGGTAACACCGGCGGGGCGAGGGGCGGGGGCACGGACACCACCCGGACCGTGTTTGTCCTGGCTGGCCAGCTTCTCCGTCTGTCGCACCGACAGACCCTGGCTCAGCACCTGATCAGCGAGCGCGACCGGATCGGCGGCGCCGACCAGCGCGCGAGCGTGGCCCATCGCCAATTTGCCGTCGACGACCTGCGCCTGCACTTCCTCGGGCAGGTCGAGCAGACGCAACAGGTTGGCGACATGGCTACGCGATTTGTGGACGGCGCGGGCAAGCTCTTCCTGCGTATGGCCGAACTCGTCGAGCAGCCGCTGATAGGCGCGGGCCTCTTCGATCGCGTTCAGATCCTGCCGTTGGATGTTCTCCAGCAGCGCGATCTGCAGCGTTTCGCTGTCCGAATAGTCGCGGACGACAACAGGCACCTCGTGAAGACGCGCGCGCTGCGCCGCCCGCCAGCGCCGCTCGCCGGCAACGATCTGGAAGTCCTGACCGTGCGGGCGGACGATGATCGGCTGGATGACCCCGCGCTGCGCGATTGATGCGGCCAGTTCGTCGAGCGCGGCTTCGTCGAAGTGACGGCGCGGCTGATCGGGATGCGGCGCGATCGCGGAAACAGGGATCATCCGTACCGCGCCGCGCGCGCTGCCCTGTTCGCCGGTGTCGCGCTCATCCTGCGCGACGTCGCCCAACAGGGCGTTCAATCCACGACCCAGGCCACCCCGTGCCCGCCGGCTGCCAACATCACTCACGCTGCTTCATTCTCCAGTTGCGGCAGACGCCGGATCAATTCGCGGGCGAGGGCCATATAGGCTTCCGAGCCGCTGCATTTGTGATCGTAGATCAGCGCCGGCAGGCCGTGGCTCGGCGCTTCGGAAAGGCGAACGTTGCGGGGGATGACGGTGTCAAACACGACATTCCCCAGAACCGCACGCACGTCGGTCGACACCTGCTCGGTCAGGCGGTTGCGACGGTCGAACATGGTCAGCGCGACGCCGATGATCGAAAGCGCCGGGTTGAAGCGCGATCGGATGCGCTCGACTGTGTTGAGTAATTGGCTGAGCCCCTCCAGCGCGAAGAACTCGCATTGCAGCGGCACGAGAAGCGCATCGGCGGCGACCATCGCGTTGATGGTCAACAATCCCAACGACGGGGGGCAGTCGATCAGCACGATGTCCCAGGAGCGTTTCGCCTGTTGGAAAGCCCGCCGCAGCCGATGAGTGCGTTGTTCCAGCTCGACCAGTTCGATCTCCGCGCCCGACAGATCGACGGTGGCGGGCAGGACATCGAGCAGTGGAATCTCGGTCGCGACGGCGGCCTCGGCCACCCCGTCGCTGTCGATCAGCACATCGTAGCTGGAGCGTTGACGCTGCGCTTGGTTGATGCCGAGTCCGGTCGATGCATTCCCTTGCGGATCGAGGTCGACCAGAAGAACCTTGTGTCCGGACGCGGCGAGGGCGGTGGCGAGATTAATCGCGCTCGTCGTTTTCCCGACACCCCCTTTTTGGTTGGCAACGGCGATGCAGAACATCAGGTCATCACTCCATCAGCCAGGACGATCGCTGACTCGGCATCCGTGACGCTATGTTCCACGTGAAACATTCGGCGCAGGTCGCGAGGCAGTTCCTGCACCTCCCTAGCACCATTGCGACCACGCGGAAGGACCATTCGTGTCCTTGCGTGGCGAAGGTGACGCGTGATGGCGATCAGTTGTGGGATGCCCGCCACCGCGCGCGCGCTGATGATGTCGTACTGCCCCGTCACCGCTTCCGCCTTTGCCGTCAGCACGGTGGCGTTCGATAGCGCTAGAGCTCCCGCCGCATGGCGCAGGAAGTCGGCGCGCTTCGGCCGTGGTTCGACCAACGTCACGGGTCGGTCGAGCAGGATTGCAATCACCATTCCGGGGAAGCCCGCGCCCGAGCCGACGTCCAGCCAGCTTGTCGGCGCCTGCGCGTGTAGCAGCAGTTGCGCAGAGTCGGCGAGATGGCGATTCCAGATCGCGGCGCACGTCGCGGGAGAGATGAGGTTTTGCGCCTGATTCTCTTGGATGACCATCTCCCCGAAGCGGGCAAGGATCGCCACTCGTTCGCTGCCGCAGCGCGCCTCGCACCAGGAACGTGCTTCATCTTCGGTCATGTCTTGCGCCTCGAATGCAACCACAGCGCGGCGAGCGCCGCAGGGGTGACACCGCGCACGCGCGATGCCTCGTCAAGCGTGCCGGGCCGCGACTGGCCGAGGCGCTCGATCATCTCGGTCGATAGCCCGGGGATCGCGGCGAGCGCGGCGGGTGCGCTGTCGATCGCGATACCCCCATCACGGCGCATCCGCTCGATCTCCTGCGCCTGCCGCTCAAGATAGGGCGCGTAGCGGCGGTCCTCCTCGACTTCGCGGATGAGATCGGGGTCGGCGTCTACCGTCGCGGGATCAGGCGCCACGCGGAGCGACGCGCGTTGCGCCATGCGCCGCTCGACATGCGCCTTACGCGTGTCGCCGAGGCAGCCTACCTCGTTCGCCCAATCGGATAGCCGGGCCTCGGCATTGTCGGCACGTAACGCCAATCGATACTCTGCGCGCGCCGTCAGCATCCGGTACGGTTCGCTGACGCCCTGCAACACCAGATCGTCGATCATGACGCCGATATAGCCCGTTGCCCGGTCGATGATCGCGGCGGCGGTATCGAGTGCGTGGGCGGCAGCGTTCAATCCGGCGATCACCCCTTGCGCGGCAGCCTCCTCATACCCCGTGGTGCCGTTCAATTGTCCGGCGCAGAAGACGCCCGGCAAAGCGCGGAGTGCCAGGCGATGATCGAGCGACCGGGGATCGATATAGTCATACTCCACCGCATAGCCCCATTGGGTGATCGCCGCGCGTTCCAAGCCGGCGATCGACTGGATCATCGCCTGTTGCGCCTCGATCGACAAAGAGGTCGAAATGCCGTTCGGGTAGACCACGTGATCGTCCAGACCCTCCGGCTCCAGAAAGATCTGATGCCCGTCCCGATCGGCAAAGCGATGAACCTTGTCCTCGATGGAGGGACAATAGCGCGGACCGCCGCCCTCGATGGCGCCCGAGAACAGCGGCGATGTGTCGAGGTGAGCGCTGATGATCTCATGCGTGCGCGTGTTCGTGCGGGTGATCGCGCAGGCGAGCTGCGGCAGCCGTGGGCCGCTGGCCATCGGTGACATGCGCCACGGTTCGTCGTCTGACGGCTGTGGTTCCAGCACGGCCCAGTCGATCGTGCGACCGTCGAGGCGAGGGGGCGTGCCGGTCTTCAGTCGCCCCATCGGCAGTGCCAGAGCGCGAAGCTGTTCCGCCAGCAGGGCAGCAGGGCGTTCTCCGACACGACCACCAGCCTCACGATCGTTGCCACGGTAGATTCGGCCAGCCAGAAACGTTCCGGTGGCAAGCACAACGGCGCGCGCAGCAAAATGGGCGCCGTCCGAGAAGATCACGCCGGCAAGCTCATCCTTGTCGAGCCACAATTGTCCGACTTCGCCCTCGATGACCTCGAGGTTGGAAAGGTGTCGAAGCTGTCGCTGAATGGAAGCGCGATATCGTTGTCGATCCGCTTGCACCCTTGGACCCTGCACGGCGAGGCCCTTCGACCGGTTGAGCATCCGATAGTGCAGGGCGGCGTCGTCCGCAGCGATCGCCATCAAGCCATCGAGGGCATCGACCTCGCGCACGAGATGGCCTTTTCCTAGGCCCCCAATCGACGGATTGCACGACATGGTTCCGACGTGCGCTGCGGATTGCGTTACCAATGCAACCCGGGCCCCGCGCCGTGCCGCAGCCGCGGCGGCCTCCGTTCCGGCATGGCCACCTCCGACCACCACCACGTCAAACTGTTTCACGTGGAACAATCACTTCCCAAGGCAAAACCTGCGGAACAATGCGTCGAGCATCGCCTCTGTCGCGTCGCGTCCCACTATCTCACCCAAGGACCGACTAGCAACCCGGAGCCGCTCTGCATCCAATAGCAGGTCAAGGCCTTCGATCTCCCGAAGTTCGCCGAGTGCCCGCTCGATAAGCAGTCGCTGCCCGCGATGAAGACGCAGCTCGCCCGCATCGCCCAACAACTGACGCGAGCGGTCCGACAGTATCGCCCATAGAGCATCGATCGTGGTCGCATCAAAAACCGAGGTGGTTGCGTCGAACTGGCCGACGTCCAGGTCTGGACGCGCGTCGTGGCGGGCACCCACACGAATGGCACCGGCAGGTGCATCCCGAGGGAGGCCGAGCCACAGCACGATGTCAGCCTGGCCCGCGAGACGCCGCGCCCGCTCGACCCCGATCGCCTCGATGGGATCGTCGGTCACGTCGGTCAGCCCCGCGGTGTCGACCAATCGATAGGGGAGACCCTCTCGCACGACGGAGGCTTCAAGAACATCGCGGGTCGTCCCGGCGATCGGCGTAACGATCGCAGCGTCGCGTCCGAGCAGGGCGTTGAAGAGTGACGACTTGCCGGCGTTCGGTGGACCCGCAAGCGCAACAAGCACCCCGTCCCGCAAACGCTCGACAGGGGGGCGAGCGACCAATGTCGCCAGCTCTGCTACGAGTTCCGACACGGGTTCGAGCGACATCGGCGTGGCGGCAGCGACGTCACCTTCGTCGGCATAGTCGATCTCGGCCTCTACCCGCGCCGCAATCAGGCTGATCCGGTCCATCCAGCTCTCGACCTGTCGGCTCAGGCCCCCCTCGGCGGTCGCCAATGCGGCCCGGCGCTGCATGTCCGTTTCCGCTTCCAGCAGGTCGGCCAGTCCCTCGGTCTGCGCCAGATCGAGGCGACCGTTTCTGAGCGCGCGCCGGGTAAACGCACCCGGTTCGGCCGCGACCAGCCCCGGCAGGGTCGAAAGCATCGTCTCCACTGCGCGGACGACGGCGCGGCCGCCGTGCAGGTGCAGCTCCACCAAGTCCTCACCCGTCGCGGAATGCGGTCCGGGGAAGAACAGCACCAACGCCTGATCCAGCGTCGCCCCCGCCGCGTCACGAAGCCGGCGCAGCGATGCGTAGCGGGGCCGCGGCACTCCACCGGCGAGCTGCTGACATGCTGCCTGCGCCTGGGGGCCGCTGATGCGAATGACCGCGATCGCAGCCGGCGGGCGGCCGCTCGACAGCGCATAAATGGTGTCGGTCATGCCCCGGGCTTGGTACCTGCCGTGAACAATTGCCGCCAGAGATCCATGCCGGCGTCGCCAACCGGCGCCCAGCTGCGGAACATCGCGCCGATCAGTTCAGGGGAGGGGGCCTGGCCATCGATCGTCTCGCGCATTCGCGTGAGGAAATGATCGTGGAGCGGGGTGAGGTCGGGAAGCCCCATCATCCGCCGGGCTTCTTCCGGGGTGCAATCGACCTCGATGGTCACTTTCATGCGGACGCGCTCCTGTACCGCGCCCAGTGCGCGTGCTGGAACGAGGTTATGCCCGCGAACGGCCCGTCATCGCAATGTCGTCCGCGGCTGGACACGCAGTGGCCGGTCATGCGCTATGGTGCACGTTCACACGCGATGAGGCTTTCGATGAGCAGCACTTCCATTCCGACCCTCGACGACGCGACGATGCCGGCGTATCGCGCCGACCCGTCCGATACACCCCGCGCCGCGATCATCGTCATCCAGGAAATCTTCGGCATCAACGCGGGTATCCGCCGCAAGTGCGACTCGCTGGCCGAGGCGGGCTATCTGGCGATCGCCCCCGACCTGTTCTGGCGCATCCGGCCGGGCATCGAGCTGGATCCCGATGTGGAGGCGGAGATGCAGCGCGCATTGGAGCTGATGGGGCAGTTCGATCAGGATCAGGGCATCCGCGACATCGAGGCCGCGATCCGTTTCGTGCGCGGAGAGGGGATCGGGATGGTCGGCGCGGTCGGCTATTGCCTCGGCGGACGGCTGGCGTACATGACCGCCGCGCGGACCGATGTGGACGCCAGTGTCGGCTATTATGCGGTCGGCATCGACGGGCTGCTGGGCGAGAAGCATGCGATCGCGAAACCGTTGATGCTGCACATCGCGGGCGAGGATCATTTCGTCGATCCGGCCGCGCAGGCGGCAATGCACGCGGGGCTCGACGATCATCCGAAGGTCACGTTGCACGACTATCCGGGTGAGGATCACGGCTTTGCGACCGAGTTCGGTGCGCGGCGTTCAGACGCCGCTGCACGGCAGGCGGACGAACGCACCGCCGCGTTCTTCGCCGAGCATCTCGGCTAAGGCGCAGAGGGGGCGCAGCTCGACGCGCCCCCGCTTCCTCAGGCGGGATTGCCATCGGTGTCGCGCAGCACCTCGCGCCGGCCGACATGGTCGGGGCGGCTGACGACGCCCTCCTTTTCCATCCGCTCGATCAGGCGCGCGGCGGAGTTGTAGCCGATCCGCAATTGGCGCTGCAGCCACGAGGTCGACGCCTTCTGACTGCCGCAGACGATCGCGACGGCGGCGCGATATTGCTGGTCCTCGGCCGAATCTTCGCCTGTGGGGGCGCCTTCCAGCGCGAAGCTCTCGGCGGGTTCCTCGGTGACCGACTCGATGTAATCGGGCTGGCCCTGCGCGCGCCAGTGATCGGTGACGGCGCGCACCTCGTCGTCGCTGACGAACGGACCGTGGACGCGGACGATGCCCTTGCCACCGGGCATGTAGAGCATGTCGCCGCGCCCCAGCAGCTGCTCCGCGCCCTGTTCGCCCAGGATGGTGCGCGAATCGATCTTACTGGTGACGTGGAAGCTGATGCGGGTGGGCAGATTCGCCTTGATAACGCCGGTGATGACGTCGACCGACGGCCGCTGCGTCGCCATGATAAGGTGGATGCCCGCCGCGCGCGCCTTTTGCGCGAGCCGCTGGATCAGGAATTCGACCTCCTTGCCGGCGGTCATCATCAGGTCGGCCAGCTCGTCGACGATGACGACGATCTGCGGCAGCACGTCGTAGTCGAGCTGCTCCTCCTCGTAGATCGGCTGGCCGTTCTCGCCATAGCCGGTCTGGACACGGCGGCCGAGCGGGGTGCCCTTGGCGCGCGCCGCGCGGACCTTGTCGTTGAAGCTGGCGAGGCTGCGGACGCCGACCGACGACATCTGGCGATAGCGGTCCTCCATCGTCTCGACCGCCCATTTGAGGGCGCGCACCGCCTTCGCCGGATCGGTGACGACCGGGGAGAGCAGGTGCGGGATGTCGTCGTACATGCTCAGTTCGAGCATCTTGGGATCGATCATGATCATCCGGCACTGGTCCGGGGTGAGCCGGTACAGCAGCGACAGGATCATGCCGTTCAGGCCGACCGACTTGCCCGAGCCGGTGGTGCCCGCGACCAGCAGGTGCGGCATCGGGGCGAGGTCGGCGATGACGGGATCGCCGGCGATATTCTTGCCGAGGATGACCGGAAGCTGCGCGGTCTGGTCCTCGAACGCCTGGCTGGCGACGAGTTCGTGGAGCGATACGGTCTCGCGCTTGGTATTGGGCAGTTCGATGCCGATCACCGAGCGGCCGGGGATGGTCGCGACACGCGCCGAGATCGCCGACATGTTGCGCGCGATATCGTCGGCGAGCGCGATGACGCGGTTCGCCTTCGTGCCGGGCGCCGGCTCCAGTTCGTACATCGTCACGACCGGGCCGGGCCGGACCTCCGTGATCGCGCCTTGCACCTTGAAGTCGTCGAGCACGGTTTCGAGCAGGCGGGCGTTGCGCTCCAATCCGGCCTTGTCGATCGGGCCGCCCTGATTGGCGGGGGCGGGGGTGAGCAGGTCGAGGCCGGGCAGCACGAAGCTGTCGCGCAGATCGAGCCGCTGCTGCGGCTTCGCCGGGGCGGCCGAGGGGGCGAGCGCCCGATCGCTGATGACCGGGGCTGGGCGGTGATCGGGCTGGGCGACGGCGCGTGGCGCGGGGGTGCGGGTGAGCGCGAATGGCGCATCCTCCTGGTCCTCGTCATCCAGGAAGATGTCGTCGCCCTCGTCGCCGGCGAACGCCTCTCCGCGCGCGCGCCGCCGCAACAGCGCGGGGGAAGGGGTGAAGCGCGCCAGATCGATCTCCAGGCTCCGTCCCCAGACGATCGCCCCCGCGATCCCCGTGATCAGGCCGAGCGCGACGATGCTCCACCACGTGACCTGCGCCTGGCCGATCAGATCGACGCCGCCACGGACCGCCGCCACGACGGCCGAGCCGACGCCGCCGCCCCAGCCGAACGGCAGCGCCGGCACCGCGCCGGGCGCCACGCACGCCAATGCCACCGCCATGAGCGCCACGCCGCCGGCGGTGTGGCGCAACATCCGCCATCCGTCACCGGTCG
This sequence comes from Sphingomonas endophytica, assembly GCF_001476895.1. Lineage (GTDB taxonomy): Bacteria > Pseudomonadota > Alphaproteobacteria > Sphingomonadales > Sphingomonadaceae > Sphingomonas > Sphingomonas endophytica_A. The sequence goes on from NZ_LDTB01000008.1 coordinate 73,828, forward strand.
GTTGCGATCGCCACAGCCGCAGGCCGACGATCGGCGCGACCGGCAGCAACAGCGCCACCGCCGGACCGAACAGCGTCAGCGCCAGATCGGCGAACCACGCGCCGGGCACCCCGAGCAGATTGCCCGCCACCCCGCCGGCCGCGGTGTTGAGCGCGGCGTCGCCGGGGCGATAGCTGGCCAGCGCCACCGCCATCGCGATCGTCAGCGCGAACAGCAGCAGCGCCGCGATCAGCGCCGCACTGCGCAGCGCCCCCGCCTTGACCGTCTCACGCCACAGCGGCGCCTCAGCCCGGCTCGCCATCACCAACCCCCAACGATGTCAGAAAAGTACCGCCATATTGTCCGCCCGCCCGCGCGCGACGTCAAGATGCGCGCGGTGCCCGTTGGCACGCGTTCACGCAGGGGGTAGGGCTGGGCATATGGACCATGCAGATGTGCTCATTCTCGGTGGCGGGCTGGTCGGCAGCGCGCTTGGCGTGGCGCTCGATCGTCACGGGCTCTCGTCGATCATCGTCGATCCCGCCGACCCGGCGGTGACGCTGGAGGCCGGGTTCGACGGGCGCGCCTCGGCGGTCGCCAGCGCCAGCCACAAGATGCTCGACGCGATCGGGGTCGGCGCCGCGCTGCACGGCAAGGGGTGCGAGATACGGCAGATCCGTGTCAGCGACGGGCTGGCCCTCGGCAAGCTCGACTTCACCCCCGCGCCCGAGGATGCGGCGCTGGGGACGATGTACGAGAATCGGGTGTTGCGCCGCGCGCTCTTTGACGCGGCCACCGCCGCGCCACGGGGCGACCTGCGGATGCGGACGCGCGCGACCACGATCACGCGCGACGCGGGCGGGGTGCGTGCGACCTTGTCCTCGGGGGCGACCGTCACCGCCGACCTGCTGGTCGCGGCCGAGGGGCGCAACTCGCCGACGCGCGACGCCGCCGGGATCAACGTCGCGCGCTGGCAGTATGATCACACCGCGATCATCGGGGCGTTCCACCACGAGCGAAGCCACGAGAACGTGGCCTATGAGATCTTCTATCCGGCGGGGCCGTTCGCGCTGCTGCCGCTGCCGGACGATGAGGCCGGGCATCGCTCGGCGATCGTCTGGACGGTGGCGAGCGAACATGCCGCCGGGATGCTCAAGCTCGGCGATCGCGGTTTCCTGGCTGAGGCGGAGAAGCGGATGGGCGGCTTTCTGGGGACGCTGTCGAACGCGAGCCCGCGCGCCAGCTATCCGCTCGGTTTCCATCACGCGGCGCGCGTCACCGATACGCGGCTGGTGCTGGTCGGCGATGCCGCGCACGGTATCCATCCGATCGCGGGGCAGGGGGTCAATCTCGGCTATCGCGACGTCGCGGCGTTGGTCGAGGTGCTGGTCGAGGGGCGTCGCCTGGGGCTCGACGCGGGCGATGCGCAATTGCTCAAGCGCTATGAGGGGTGGCGCGGGCTCGACACGTTCATGGTCGCCGCCGCCACCGATACGCTGACACGGCTGTTCGGCATTCCGGGCAAGGCGGCCAGCGCGGTGCGGCGCTTCGGCATCTCGGCGGTCGATCGCTTCCCGCCGCTCAAGGACCGCTTCATGGCGGAGGCGCGGGGCGAGAGTGGCGATCTGCCCAAGTTGCTGATGGGGACCACCGTCTGATGCGAACGGTCGGGCTGATCGGCGGGATGAGCTGGGAAAGCTCGGCGCATTACTACCGGCTCATCAATCAGGGCGTGCGGGCGGCGGCCGGGGGCGCGCATTCCGCGCCGCTGCTGCTGCTGTCGGTCGACTTCGCGGAGATCGCCGCGCTTCAGCATGACGGCGACTGGGACGCGCTGGGCGAGCGGATGGCGACGGCGGCCCGCACGCTGGCGGATGCCGGCGCGGAGGCGATCGTGCTGTGCACCAACACGATGCACAAGGTCGCCGATGCGATCGAGCGCGCGCAGCCGCGCCCCTTGCTGCACATCGCCGATGCGACAGGTGCGGCGATCGTCGCCGGCGGATATCGACGTGTCGGATTGCTGGGTACGGCCTTCACGATGGAGCAGCCATTCTATCGTGAGCGATTGGCGGCGCGCTTCGGGCTCGATGTGCTGATCCCCGGCGACGACGATCGAGCCGACGTGCATCGCATCATCTATGACGAGCTGGTGCGCGGGTTGATCCGGGCCGAATCGAGGGCCCGTTATGCGGGGGTGATCGCACGGCTTGTCGAGCAGGGGGCAGAGGCGATCATCCTCGGCTGTACCGAGATCATGCTGCTGGTCGGGCAGGCCGATTCGCCGGTGCCGTTGTTCGATACGACCGCCGTCCATGCCGAGGCGGTGGTGGGGTTCGTGACCGGCTGACCGGCTCCGCCAGTTTCGGAGAAGCATCGGTTTCGCAGCATCAGGGGGGCGCCAGCCTTCCGAGACAAGGCGTCGGTGTGGCAAAGTGGTCGCGTCACGCCGCCAGCGGGAAGCGCAACAGCCGATCCGCGACCGCGACCAGCGCCTCCGCCTTGCCGCCGGTCGCACGCACGATGTCGGGATGCGTCACGTCCAGTCCGCCGGTGAGCGCGCCGAACGCCGGGAAGATCAGCTTCGTCGCGGTCGCCACGAAACAGCGGCGCGCCACCAACTTGCCGCGCACCCGCACCCGCAGCTTCGGGTGAAAATGGCCCGACATTTCCGGGCGGGGTTCATTCGGCAGCGCTTCGTGGCGGAGGACGACGCCGTCGACGACCATCTCGTCCGCGACCGATCCCCCGCAGCGGTCGATGTAGTCGCGATCGTGGTTGCCGGTGATCCACGTCCATTGCGTTTGCGCGGTCAGGCGTGTCAGCAGCGTGCGTGCCGCCTCCGGCAGGCGCTCACACCCGGCGATGTCGTGGAAGCTGTCGCCCAGGCACCACACTTCCCGCGCGCCGGTCGCCTCGACCAGCGCCGCGAGTTCGGTCAGCGTCGCGATCGAATCATAGGGCGGCAGCATCTGCCCACGCCCCGCGAACCAGCTCGCTTTCTCCAGATGCAGATCCGCGACCAGCAAGGCGCCCCGCGCCGGCCAGAACAGCGCGCCCTGCGGTAGCGCGCACCAGTCATGCCCGGCAAAGTGCAATGCGGCGAACGGAACGGGAACCATGCCGCTCGCCATGCCCCAGTGCGATCAGGCGATCAATGCGTGGGGGTGTAACGATCGGTCAGCCGGCATAGGCCTTCACCAGATCGAACAGGTAATCACGCGCATCATACAGGTTCTTGACCCCGATCCGCTCGTTCAGCCCGTGCACCCCGCTGGTCGCGGGATCGATGAACGTGCCCGGCACGCCATATACCGGGATGCCGATCGCCTCCAGGAACACGCCGTCGGTCGCCCCCGTCGACATCATCGGCAGGAGCGGCAGGCCGGGAAAGTGCCTGGCGGCGACCTGCCGCATCGGCTCGATCACCTTGGGGTCGAGCGCCGGGGGCACGGCGGTCGGGCGGATCGGCTGGTTGGCGGTCACCGTCACCTTCGGCCCGGCCAGCTTCTTCAGCGTCGCCAGCGTGCCGTCGACCGTCTCCCCGGGGAAGATGCGGCAGTTGACGTTCGCCGTCGCGCGCTGGGGCAGCGCGTTTTCCGCATGGCCGGCATTCACCAGCGTCGCCACGCAGGTGGTGCGCAGCGTCGAGTGCATCACCTTGTCGCGGCTGACGATCGCATCCGCCGCCTTGTCGGCCGGATCGGCGAGCAGCCGCGTGATCGCACCGCCGACATCGCCGCCCATCCGCGATGCGCTGGCACTGAAATACGCGCGCGTGGTGTCGGTGAAGCGGATCGGGAATTCATATCCCTGCACCGCCTTGATCGCGTCGGCGAGCTCGTAGATCGCATTGTCGGGCGTGGGCGCGGAGCTGTGGCCGCCGGGATTGGTCGCGACGAAGGTGAAATTCTGCGCGGCCTTCTCGCCGACCTGCACCGCCAGCAACTGCCGCTTGCCGTTCGTGTCGAGCCGGCCGCCGCCACCCTCGTTCAGCGCAAAGTCGGCGGCGATCAGGTCGGGGCGATGCTGCGCCAGCCATTGCGCGCCGTTGAAGGCGAAGGTCGTCTCCTCGCCGCACGTCAGCGCCAGCTTGATCGTGCGCTTGGGGCGATAGCCCTGCTGGCGGAAGCGCACCATCGCGTCGGCCCAGATCGCGGACATCGCCTTGTCGTCGACCGCGCCGCGCGCGTAATAATAGCCGCCTTCCTCGACCAGCGTGAAGGGATCGCGCGCCCAGTCCTCGCGCTTGGCGGCGACGACGTCGAGGTGGCCGAGCAGCAGGATCGGCTTCGCCGCCGGATCGCTGCCCTTCAGCACCGCGACGATGCCGCCGTCCCTGGGGTGATCGGGGACCGAGAAATAGGTGATGTCGCCGTCGGCGAACCCTGCGGCCTTCAGGCGGGCGCCGACCTGCGCCGCGGCCTGGGTGCAGCTGCCGACGTTCACGACCGTGTTGGTTTCCACCATCTCCTTGTAGAGATCGAAGAACGCTTTCTGGTCCGGGCGGGCCTGCGCGGCTGCCGGCGATGCGCCCAGCGTGGTCATCATTGCTGCTGCGAGCGCTGCCTTATGCATCCCTATCCTCTCCGTCATTGCGATCACCGTTCGCAGCGAAGTGATGGGGGCGCAATCATGGAGGCGATATTTTGTTCGCGCAGAGGCGCAGAGGCGCAGAGAGGACGCGCGCTCGGCGGTCGGGAGACAGGATTGCGGCCGATGATCTGTCTCCCGATCGCCACGTACACCACCTCTCTGCGCCTCCGCGCCTCTGCGCGAACGACACCTAGAACGCCGCCGCCCGCCGCGCATCCTTCGGCAAGAGCAACCGCAACTCGCGCCGCGCGAAATCGATCTGCACCCGCCGGAACAGTCGCAGCGCGTCCATGCCGAGAAGCAGCGCGGGTTTCCCTTCCAGCCCGAACGCCTTGAACGGCGGCGCATCGGCGAAGGCGACCGGCAGCGAATGGATCGTTGCGCTGCCCAGTGTCATGCCGGGCACCAGCGCGAACTCGGTCGTGATCTGGTCCCCCAGCACGCTGGTGAAGATCGCCGGCTCGCCCGCCTTGCGCCGGCTGAGCAGGCGGCGCAGCGCGAGGTTGCCGAGGCTGACGCTGGTGCCGGTGTCGAGCACGACGCGCACCCGCCGGCCGGCGACGGTGGCGTTGGTGACGACCAGTTGCCCGAACAGGCTGCGCGCGCGCACCACGATCTCACCCGGTTCGGTGCGCGGCGGCTTGTGGCCCACCGCCGGGGTGACGGTCATGCGTTGCCGGTCGAAGTCGATCGTCAGCGCGTGATCCTGCATCGTGTCGATGCCGAGGATGCCGAGCGCGCCGAGATTCTGCGCCTCCAGCGCGGGCGCCTCGACCCGCCGCGCGCCCAGCGAACTGACCGACAGCGAAGGGACGATCACCGTTCCCACCGCGCTGGTGCCGGTGATCGCGGTCAACCGCACGCGCGGGCCGGGCGGCAGACCCAGCCGCGCGGCGAGCTGGCGCGAGATGACGCTTCGCTGCGCCCCGGTATCGATGATGAAGGCGAACGGCCCGGCACCGGCGATCCGTACCGGGACGGTCATGCGGTCCTCATGGTCGAGAAAGGCCAGATCGTCGCTAGCGGGGGCAGGGGCGGGCGCAGCGGGCGGCGTTGCCTCCTGCGCGGCGGCAGGCAACGCGGCACACGCCAGCAACAGCGCGAAAAGCCTCTCCATCGCCGCAGGTTACGCCGCGCCCGCGCGCGACGCCAGCGCGATTAATCGACCCGCATCGCCTCCGCCGCCAGCGCCTCGGCCTCGATCAGCAGCGCGTCGTCGGCGCTGCCGGTCGCAACCTTCTCGCGTCCGATCAGCGTCAGCACCGGCACCGCCAGCGGGGTGACGCGCGGCAGATCGACATGCACCATCGTGTCGGCGGCGCGCTCCAGCAGGTCGGCGAGCCGCCCGACGTCGGTCATCCGCGCGCGCGCATCCGCCCAGGCGGCCTGCAGCAGCACATGGCCGGGTTCGTACTGACGCAGCACGTCGTAGATCAGGTCGGTCGAGAACGTCACCTGCCGCCCGGTCTTGCGCTTGCCGGGATGCTGGCGCTCGACCAGCCCGCCGATCACCGCCACCTCGCGAAACGCGCGCTTGAGAAGATGCGAGCGTTCCACCCATTCGACGAACTCATGTTCGAGGATATCGGCGCTGAACAGGGCCGCCGGGTCCACGACCTTCTCCAGCCCGTAGCAGGCGATCGCATAATCGTTGGCGACGAAGCCGAGCGGCTTGAGCCCCAGCGTCTCCATCCGCTTCGTCACCAGCATTCCCAGCGACTGGTGCGCGTTCCACCCCTCGAAGCTGTAGGCGACCATGTAATGCCGCCCTTCGCGCGGGAAGGTCTCGACCAGCAACTGGTCAGGATGCGGCAGCGTCGAGCGGCGCTGCTGGATCTCCAGCCATTCGCGCACATCGTCGGGAAAGCGGTGCCATTCGGCGGGCGTGTCGAGGAAGCGCCGCACGCGGTTCGCCAGATTGGTCGACAGCGGCATCCGGCTGCCGCCATAGGTCGGGATGCGCGCCGGGCGGCTGCTGGCGCGGACGATCAAATCCTCGGTGTCGATCTTCTCGACCTCGAGACTCATGCCGGCAAAGAAGAAGGTGTCGCCGTGGCTGAGCGTCGCGGCGAAGCCCTCCTCCACCTTGCCCAGCGCGCGGCCGTTGCGGAAGCGGACCTTCAGCATCGTCGCCTCGACGATGATCCCGGCGTTCAGCCGGTGCTGCGCGACGAACTTCGGGTGGCTGACCCGCCACAGGCCATCCGCGTCCTGCGTCAGCCTCTTGAAGCGGTCGTAGGCGCGCAGGCTGTAGCCGCCGTCGCGGATGAAGCCGAGCACGCGCTCGAACAATTCATCGGTCAGCGCCGAATAGGGCAGGGCCGAGCGCACCTCGTCGAGCATCGCCGCCTGATCGAACGGCGCGGCGCAGGCGCACGCCATGACATGCTGCGCCAGCACGTCGAGCGCGCCCATGCGGAATACGTCGGCGTCCAGTTCGCCCGCCTCGACCGCATCGAGCGCCGCCCGCGCCTCGAGATATTCGAAGCGGTTGCCCGGCACGAGGATCGCCTCGCTGGCCTGATCCAGCCGGTGGTTCGACCGCCCGATCCGCTGGAGCAACCGCGACGATCCCTTGGGCGCGCCCATCTGGATCACGCAATCGACATCGCCCCAGTCGACGCCGAGATCGAGGCTGGCGGTGGCGACCAAGGCGCGCAGCCGCCCCTCGGCCATCGCGCCCTCGACCTTGCGGCGCGCTTCCTTTTCAAGGCTGCCGTGGTGGATTCCGATCGGCAATTGTCCGGTGTTCGCCTTCCAGAGGTCCTGGAAGATCAGCTCGGCAAGGCTGCGGGTGTTGCAGAAGACGATCGAGGTGCGATGCGCGGCGATCTCCGCCATCACCTGTTCGGCGGCGTAGCGCCCCGAATGCCCCGCCCACGGCACGCGATCCTCCGGCAGCAGGATCGCGACATTCGGGTCCACCCCGGAATCGCCATGGACCAGCGACACGGTGTCGATATCGCCATCCGGCGCCAGCCACGCGCGATAGCCGTCCGGGTCGGCGACCGTCGCCGACAGCGCGACGCGGCGCAGATCGGGCGCGATCCGCTGGAGCCGCGCCATGCAGAGATTGAGCAGGTCGCCGCGCTTGCCGGTCGCGAAGGCGTGCACCTCATCGACGACGATCGTCTTCAGGTTCGCGAACATCGTGAAGCTGTCGGGATAGCTGAGCAGCAGCGACAGCGATTCCGGGGTGGTGAGCAGGATCTGCGGCGGCTTCACCCGCTGGCGTGCCTTGCGGTCGGAGGGCGTGTCGCCGGTGCGCGTCTCGACACGCAGGTCGACGCCCATTTCCGCGACCGGGCCGAGCAGGTTGCGCTGGATATCGACCGCCAGCGCCTTCAGCGGCGAGACGTAGAGCGTGTGGAGGCCGTCACTCGGCGCCTCGATCAGTTCGGCGAGCGTGGGCAGGAACCCGGCCAGCGTCTTGCCGGCGCCGGTGGCAGCGATCAGCAGTGCGTGACGCCCGGCGCGCGCTTCGTCCAGCATCGCCAGCTGATGCCCGCGCGGCTGCCAGCCACGCCGCGCGAACCAGTCGCCGAGGACGGCGGGGAGGGGGATCAATCGCGGGTCCGGACGTGCATGACGGGGATGTAGGAAGCGGCGGGCGCGGCGTCATCCCCGCGTCGGCGGCGGCCACGTCCCCGCGACATCAACGGATTGCGGATGGGGGGATGACGCCCGGTTTGGCGGCAGCGGGCTTTCGCCGCGATCTCGCACGCTGAGGGAAACACAGGTCGCGGGTCGCCTCGTCGGTTCGCGCCGAGCGGCCGTAGCGCATCGTCAACGAAGGCGCGATGAACTTCGATCCGCGTGGCCGGTTGATGGCGGCATGGCGACGCGCGACGGCACTTTGGGCGACTGGCTGGAACCGCATCCGCATGGAATTTACGTCCGTCCCGCCGATGCGTGGGTCGATCCATCGATTCCGGTCGCGAAGGCGCTGGTGACGCACGGTCACGCCGACCACGCGCGCGGCGGCCATGGCGCGGTCTGGGCGACGCCGGAGACGCTGGCGATCATGGATGCCCGCTATGGCCGGCAGGAGGCGCGCCCGGTCGCCTATGGCGCAAGCGTGCGGCTGGGGGAGGTCGAGGTCGGTTATGTCCCGGCTGGTCATGTGCTGGGTTCGGCGCAGATCGTGCTCGACTATCGCGGCGAGCGGATCGTGGTGTCGGGCGATTACAAGCGCCGCCCCGACCCGACCTGTACGCCGTTCCAGCCGGTCAAATGCGACGTCTTCATCACCGAGGCGACGTTCGGGCTGCCCGTCTTTCGCCATCCCGACACCGGCGACGAGATCGACAAGCTGATCGCGCGGCTCCACGCCAACCCCGATCGCTGCATCGTCGTCGGCGCCTATGCGCTGGGCAAGGCGCAGCGGGTGATCGCCGAACTGCGCGAGCGCGGGCACGAGGCGCCGATCTATATCCATGGCGCGTTGCAGCGCTTGTGCGACCTTTATGCCGACCATGGCGTGCGGCTGGGTGAACTGCGCCCGGCGACCGGCGTCGCGAAGGCGGAGATGGCCGGGCATGTCGTGATGTGCCCGCCCTCCGCGCTCAACGATCGCTGGTCGCGCCGACTGCCCGACCCGATCACCGCGATGGCCAGCGGCTGGATGCGGGTGCGGCAGCGCGCGCGGCAGAAGAACGTCGAACTGCCGCTGATCCTGTCCGACCATGCCGACTGGGACGAGCTGACCGCGACGCTGACCGAGATTTCCCCGCGCGAGGTGTGGGTGACGCACGGGCGGGAAGAGGCGCTCGTTCATTGGTGCATGACGCGCCAGATCCGCGCGCGGGCGCTGGCGCTGGTGGGATTCGAGGATGAGGACGATTGACCCCGCCGTCATTCCCGCCCGCGCGGGAATGACGGTGAAGTGGCGGCACGACGGTAAGGCCGCTTGCATCGTTTCGTTCGCGACGACTACACCATCCCCCTGACAGAAAAGGGGATCGCCTGATGCGCTTCGGATATGCCGCCCTCCTGCTCGCCGCCGCGACGATGCCGGCGCAGGCGCAGGACAAGGCGGGGGACAAACGGCCCGCCAGGAACAATGCCGAGGTACAGAAGGAAGAGGCCGACGCCGCGACCGCCAATGCGCCGGTCGAGGAACGCGCCGAGACGTCGAAGGGCGCGGTGACGGTCGCGGGCAAGCGGCTGCCCTATACGGCCACGGCGGGCACGCTGACGATCCGCGATATCGAGGGCAAGCCGACCGCCTCGATGTTCTACACCGCCTATACGCTCGACGGGACGAAGCCTGGGACGAAGCGCCCGATCACCTATTTCTACAACGGCGGGCCGGGCAGCCCGACCTTCTGGCTGCACATGGGGTCGTTCGCGCCGATGCGGCTCCAGACCGGCAGCCCGGAGTTCATCCGACCCGCGCCCTATGATTTCGGCCCGAATCCCTACACGTTGCTCGACAAGACCGATATGGTGTTCCTGGACGCGATCGGCGCAGGCTATTCGCGGCCGCTCGGCGACTCCAAGCCGTCCGACTTCTACGGCACCGACGAGGATGCGGATGCCTTCGCCAAGGCGATCATCCGCTATTCGACCAAGTTCGGACGCTGGAACTCGCCGAAATTCCTGTTCGGCGAAAGCTATGGCACGCTGCGGTCGGGGGCGCTCGCCTATCAGTTGCAGGATCGCGGCATGGCGCTGAACGGCGTGGTGCTGCTCAGCTCGATCATGAACTACGGCTATCGCCAGCCGGGGCTCGATCAGGTGTATCTGAACTATCTGCCCAGCTATGCCGCGACCGCCTGGTATCACAATCGCCTGCCCAACCGCCCGGCGGACGTCGCGACCGTCGTGCAGCAGGCGCGCGAATTCGCGGTCGGCCCGTATATGTCGGCGCTGGCCAAGGGGCAGAACATCTCGGCCGAAGAACGCGATACGGTCGCGCGGCGGATGAGTGAGCTGACCGGCCTGTCGCCGGACTTCCTGATCCGCAGCAATCTGCGCGTCGATCTTGCCCGTTTCCAGAAGGAGTTGCTGCGCGGCACCCGCCAGACGGTCGGGCGGTTCGACTCGCGCTACGTCGGGGTCGACAGCGACGCGGCGGGCGAGCGGCCGGAAAGCGACGTGTCGTCGGATGCGATCTCCGGCGCGTTCATCGCGACGTTCAACGATTATGCGACCCATACGCTCGGCTACAAGACCGACATGCCGTACCGCCTGTCGGCGCGCGATGCGAAAGGCTGGACCTGGAACTGGAAGCACGATTCGCCGCTGCGCGGTGGCGGGCAGCAGAACAATCCGAACACCGCGATCGATCTGGCGGCGGCGATGCGCGGCAATCCGTACCTGCAGGTGCTGTCGATGAACGGCTGGTACGACATGGCCACGCCGTTCTTCGGGACCGAGAACGATCTCGGCCATATGATGCTGGAGCCGACGCAGCAGCGGAACCTGACCTTCACTTACTATCCGGCGGGGCATATGACCTATCTGAACCCGGAGGCGCTGGTGACGATGAAGCGCGACCTGTCGGCCTGGTACGACCGCGCGCTGTCGGTCGCGCGATCCGATACGCCACCGGTGCCGCCGTCGACGTCGGCGGCACCGGCCGCAGGGCAGGGAGGGCCGAACTGATGCGCGCGCTGTTGCTCGCACTCGCCGTACCCGCCACCGTCGCCGCCCAGGCGCCGGCAACGCGGGCCGCCGCTCCGGCGGCGGCGGAGGATGCGCGGCTGACCGCCTTCCTCGATCGCGCGTTCGACGCGCGCGTTGCGCTGAGCCCGGAGGCGCAGACCAGCCTCGGGCTGAAGACCAACTACGACAAGCTCGACGACGAAACCGACGCCGCCGCGATCCGCGCGCGGGACCTGTCCGAACGGCAGTTGCGCGAGATGCGCGCCAGCTTCTCGCCGGCGAAACTGGGGGCGAGCGGCAGGCTGAGCTATCGCCTGTTCGAGCAGCAGGTCGAACGCGCGCGGGACAGCTTCCGCTTCCGCAAATGGCGTTACCCGGTATCGACCAACGGCAGCCCGATGGGCGACGTACCGGCGTTCCTCATCAACAACCACCGTATCGACAGCGTGGCGGACGCCGATGCCTATGTCGCGCGCATCCATGATTCGGAGCGGGTGATGCGCGAAACCGCCGCGCTGATGCGCGAGCAGGCCCGGATGGGTATCGTCCCGCCCAAAATGGTGTACGCGCCCGTGCGCGGCGATGCACGCAAGGTGCTGACCGGCGCGCCGTTCACGGCGGGGGCCGATTCGGCGCTGATGGCAGACTTTCGCAAGAAGGTGACGACGCTGAAGACGTCGGATGCCGACAGGCAGCGGCTTCTCGCGGCGGCGGCAGCGGCGATGACCGGGCCGATGAAGCGCGGCTACGACCTGATGTTCGCGACGCTGGATGCGATCGAGCCGCAATCGACCGGAAATTTCGGCGTGTGGAAGCTGCCGCAGGGCGCCGACTATTATGCGGTGCGGCTGCGGGATTCGACGACGACCGATCTGACCGCCGACCAGATCCACGACCTCGGCCTGCGGCAGGTCGCGGCGATCCGGCAGGAAATGGAGGCGGTGAAGACGCGCGTCGGATTCAACGGCACGCTCGAACAATTCTTCGATGTCGTCCGCATCGACCCGCGCTTCAAATATCCGAACACCGAGGCGGGGCGCGAGGCGTATCTGAACGACGCGCGCGCGTTCGTCGGGCAGATGATGACCGCCGCCCCGCGCTTCTTCCTGCGGCTTCCCAAGGCGAAGCTGGAGGTGCGCGCGGTCGAGAAATGGCGGGAGGCGACCGCCTCGACCGCCTTCTACAACCGCCCCGCGCCGGACGGGTCGAGGCCTGGCATCTTTTACGTCAACCTGGTCGACATGAACCAGACGCAGAAGATCCAGCTCGACGCGATCGCCGCGCACGAGGCGGCGCCCGGCCACCATTTCCAGATCGCGCGCGCGATGGAGCTGGAAGGGCTGCCGCGCTTCCGCACGCTCGGCGGCTATGGCGCCTATGTCGAGGGCTGGGGGCTGTACAGCGAGCGGCTGGCGAAGGAGATGGGAGCCTATACCGATCCCTATGCCGAGTTCGGGATGCTCTCGAACCAGGTGTGGCGGGCGATCCGGCTGGTGCTGGACACCGGCATCCATTCGAAGAAATGGACCCGCGAACAGGCGGTGGGTTATTTCCGCGCCAACAGCTCGGTCAGCGACACCGACATTTCGCGGGAGGTCGATCGCTATTTCAACTGGCCGGGACAGGCGACCAGCTACATGGTCGGGCAGTTGAAGATCGCCGAGCTGCGGCGGAAGGCCGAAGGCGCGCTGGGGCCCAAGTTCGATATCCGCGACTTCCATGAGGTCGTGCTGGGGCAGGGGGCGCTCCCGCTCGACGTGTTGGAAGAGCAGGTCGACGCCTATATCGCCACGAAGAAGGCCTGACGCGGCCCTCACCCATAACCGTCACCCCGGCGCAGGCCGGGGTCCAGTTGCGGGCCTCACATTGCCATGCGGTGACGTCTCCCAACCGGGCCCCGGCCTCCGCCGGGGCGACAGCATAGGTAAGCGCTCGCTATTCCTCGCCGACCGGCGCAGCCCGCCCCTTGAACCCCTGCGCCACGACGAACCACTCGACCGAACCCTTGCGGCTCGACGGCGGCTTGGCATGTTTCACGGTCGCGAAATTGCGCTTCATCTCCGCCACCAGCGCCGAATCCGCGCCACCGGCGAACACCTTGGACACGAACGTGCCGCCCGGCCGCAGCACGTCGATCGCGAACGCCAGCGCGGTTTCGACCAGCGCCATGGTCCGCAGCGCATCGGTCTGCGGATGCCCGACCGTGTTCGCCGCCATGTCCGACATCACCAGATCGGGCGCACCGCCCAGGGCCTCCATCAGCTTGCCCGGCGCGGCATCGTCCATGAAATCCATCTCGAAGATCGTCACGCCGTCGATCGGATCGACCGGCAGCAGGTCGATCCCGACGATCGCCGCATTCGGCGCGACGCGGCGCACGACCTGGCTCCACCCGCCCGGCGCAATGCCGAGATCGACCACGCGCTTCACGCCCTTCAGCAATCCGAAGCGTTCGTCCAGCTCGGTCAGCTTGAAGGCGGCGCGGCTGCGATAACCCTCGGCCTTGGCGCGGCGGACATAAGGATCGTTGAGCTGCCGCTCCAGCCAGCGCGTCGATTGCGCAGTGCGGCGCTTGGCGGTCTTGACCCGCTGCCGCCCGACTCCTGCCCCCCTCATGCCCCCGTCTCCATCAGGCGCCGCAATATGCCCTCGCGGATACCGCGATCGGCGACGCCCAGCCGCTCGGCGGGCCACAGATCGAGAATGCCCTCCAGGATCGCACACCCCGCGACGACCAGATCGGCGCGCTCGCGCCCGATGCACGGCAATTTGGCCCGTTCCGTGATCGACATGCCCGCCAGTTCCTGGCTGATCCGACGCATCGCCGCAGCGGGCGCGATCAGCCCGTCGACCTGCGCGCGGTCATAGCGCTCCAGCCCCAGATGGACGCTGGCCAGTGTCGTCACGGTTCCCGACGTGCCGAGCAGGCGCGGCGTGCCGGCCGGACGCGGCAGGCGCGCGGCGAACGGCGCGAAGCTTTCCGTCACCAGCGCGCGCATCCTCTTATAGGCCCGGGCGCGCTCCTGCACGGTGCCGCCGCCGCCTGCGCTTTCGGTCAGCGACACCACGCCCCACGGCGCGCTGTGCCAGTCGCGGACCCGCGGCACGGTCGTGTCGGCATCGACCAGCACCAGCTCGGTCGATCCGCCGCCAATGTCGAACACCAAGGCCGGGCCGGTGCCGGGCTCCAGCAGCGCATGACAGCCGAGCACCGCCAGCCGCGCCTCCTCCTCGGCGGAGATGATGTCGAGGTGGATGCCGGTCTCTTCCAGCACGCGCGCAATGAACGCCGCGCCGTTGCTCGCGCGGCGGCATGCCTCGGTCGCAACCGATCGCGCCAGCGTGACGTTGCGGCGCTTCAATTTGTCGGCACACACGCGCAGCGCGGCGATCGTGCGTTCGATCGCGGCATCCGACAGCGCGCCGCTATGCGCCAGTCCTTCGCCCAGCCGGACGATTCGGGAAAAAGCGTCGACCACCGCGAAGCCGTCGCCCTGCGGCCGGGCGATCAGCAGCCGGCAATTGTTGGTGCCAAGGTCCAGCGCGGCATAATGCCGCGCCGCGCCGCGCATATGGCGCGGCTGGGGTCGTGCCGAACGGGCAGGCGAATCGGCCTGCCGGCGCGGCAATTGGGCGGGATAATCCACCATTGCCGTCAACTTTCTTATATCTGCCGGACCGGGATCGCCCCTGCGATCCCCCGGTGCTTGGCACCCAAGCTACACACTTGGTATTGGCCGGGCAAGGCAGGCGTTGACACGGCGCGGACATGCTTCTAGAGGCACCACCTCTCGTTGCCCGATCCTCTAATGGTAAGAGAGCGGACTCTGACTCCGTCAATCAAGGTTCGAATCCTTGTCGGGCATCCACTTTTTGCATCGCTGAGCATGTCGCGATCGATCCTGCGGGATCGGTTTTCGCAGATCCTGTCGGAAACGCGGGCGGCGGGATTCGCGCCTCGCGATCGTCAGCGGGTCGCGGCGTTCGCGCGCCGGATGAGCCATGGTGCGGAGCGACGTCCGGGCGCGGCGGCGCGCGGGGCGGCACGTTCGGTGGCGGCGGCGGGGTGCGGCGACAGGCCGAACCAGTGCGGCCGATCGACCGCGACGAGGACCGCAAGAAGCGAGCATCCGAGGGCGAACCAGGCCGAAAGGGCGCGTGAGGTCATCGGGAAGCTCCTGGCCGGTGGCGGTGGACGGCCGGTGCGACCGTTGGAACCCGGTATCTAGGGCGTCCGCGCGAGCCGGGTGTAGCTCACCCATGACAAATCCTTGCTGATATTCGATTAATCAGCTGCGTGCCGTCGATCGGCCTTGCGATGATAGCGCTACCGGATACACTGCCGCCACACGCCGGCGGCAGTGCCGGGACGCAATCGGGAGAGGGACATGGCCGGGATGCGGTATGGCAAGGCGGTGGCGCGCGTGATCGTCATGGCGGCGGCGGCGGCGGCGGCGGCGGCGGCGGCGTCCGCGGGTGCGCAGGTCGCGCGGTTCGAGAACTTTCGGTACGATGGCCGCGCGCAGGAGCGGGTGGCGGTCAAGGCGGGCGAATACCGCAATCCGATCCTGTCCGGCTATTATCCCGATCCGTCGGTGACGCGGGTCGGCGACGATTATTATCTCGTCAATTCCTCCTTTGCGCATTTTCCCGGCCTGCCGGTGTTCCGGTCCCGGGATCTGGTGAACTGGGTGCAGATCGGCAACGCGATCGACCGCCCCGACCAGCTCGATTTCACCGGACGGCGCGTGTCGCAGGCGGTGTTCGCGCCGGACATCTCCTATCACGACGGCACCTTTTACATCGTCAACACCTGCGTCGAATGCGGCGGCAATTTCGTCATCACCGCACGGAACCCGGCCGGGCCGTGGTCGAAGCCGAACTGGCTGCCGTTCGAGGGGATCGATCCTTCGATCTACTGGGAGGGCGACCGTGCCTGGATCGTCAACAATCGTGCGCCGAACGAGACGCCGCGCTACGACGGGCACCGCGCGATCTGGGTGCAGGAATATGACTGGCGCACCGGCAAGATGGTGGGGGACAGCACGCAGCTCATCAACGGCGGCGTGGACATCGCGACGAAGCCGGTGTGGATCGAGGGGCCGCACATCCTGAAGAAGGACGGCCGTTATTATCTTACCGCCGCCGAGGGCGGGACCGGCGACAATCACTCGCAGGTCGTGTTTCGATCCGACGCCTTGCGCGGGCCGTTCGTGCCCTATGCGGGCAATCCGATCCTGACCCAGCGCAACCTGCCCGCCGATCGCGCGCATCCGGTCACGTCGGCCGGACATGCCACGCTGGTGCAGACGCAGAAGGGCGACTGGTGGGCGACCTTCCTGGCGACACGACCGTATGCGGACGGGCTCTACAATATCGGGCGCGAGACCTTCCTGCTGCCGGTCACGTGGCGAGGCGGCTGGCCGCATATCCTGGAACAGGGCAGGCCGATCCCGTTCGCCGTCGCCCGGCCGGACCTGCCCGTCGATCCACGCCCCGCGCTGCCGACCAGCGGCGACTTCGGCTATGTCGATCGCTTCAGTGGCGACCGGCTAGCGATGCAGTGGATCGGGATCCGCACGCCGAAGCAGTCCTTCTACTCGGTCGCGAAGGGCACGTTGACGCTCCACCCCGGCGCGCGGTTCGGTGACCTGAACGGCGTGCCCTCGTTCGTCGGGCGCCGGCAGCAGCACCATATCGCGACGGTATCGGCGACGATGCGCTACGTGCCGGCCAGGGACGGTGCGCGCGCCGGGCTGGCCGCGGTGCAGAACGATCGCTCGCTGTTGCTATTCGGGGTGACGCGGGTCAGCGGAAGGCCGGTCGTGGCGCTGTGGACGCGCGACACGGCCGACACGGACACGCTGGTCGCGACCGCGCCGGTCGATCCGCGCCAGCCCGTCACACTGACCATCCGTGCCGATGGCGGGACGATGGGCTTCGACTATACCGCCGCCGGTCGTACGCGGACGTTGAAGGCCGATCTCGACACTCGTTTTCTCAGCACGCAGCGCGCAACCGGTTTCGTCGGTACGGTTATCGGACCGTTTACCGAGTCTTGACGTCCAGACGCTTATGCCCTCGTTTTCCCTTGGGGCGGGTAAGGTCGTTCTTTGAACACCTACCGCTTCGATGGAGTATAAGAGCCAGCGAAAGGACGGCTCATGGGCGATGGCGGCAACGGATGGAGCGGGGCGGGGGATGCGGCGGGGTCGCCGATCGCGTCGGCGGTCGCCGCGCTGCGTTCGGCCCGCGACGATTGGCGCGCGCGGCAGGATGCGACGCGCGATCCGGCCAGCTTCCCGTCGCTACGCGCGGTCGAGCGGATCATCGACCTGCTCGCCGCCGCCCTGTTCCCGCGCCGGCTGGGCCATTTTCGTGGCAGTCCCGCCGAGGAGGATCATTTCGTTGCCGCCAAGCTGCTCGCCGCCGCCACCGAGCTGGAGCGTGAGGTCGCGGCGGAACTGGGATATTGGCAGGCCGAAGCGCGCAGCGGCGCGTTCGACGCCGACCAGGCGGCGACGATCGTCCGGCTGTTCGTCGCCGGGCTGGGCGAGATCCGCCGCCTGATCGACAGCGATGTCGAGGCCGCCTTCCTGGGTGATCCCGCCGCGCGCAGCACCGACGAGATCCTGCTGTGCTATCCCGGCGCGATCGCCAGCCTTCATCACCGCATCGCGCATCCGCTGTACGAGCTGGGGGCGCCGATCGTCGCCCGGCTGATCTCTGAAATCGCCAACGAGCGCACCGGGGTGGACATCCATCCCGGCGCGACGATCGGCGGGCATTTCTTCATCGACCATGGCACCGGCGTGGTGATCGGCGAGACCGCGATCATCGGCGCGCGCGTCCGGCTCTACCAGCATGTCACGCTCGGCGCGCGCACCCCGCTGGCCGATGGCGGCGACCGCCCGCGCGAACGCTATGCGCGGCACCCGATCGTCGAGGATGATGTCGTGATCTATGCCGGGGCGACGATCCTGGGGCGGGTGACGATCGGCCGCGGCGCGATGATCGGCGGCAACGTCTGGTTGCTGGACGACGTGCCGGCCGGGCACACCGTCGTCCAGCCCGAGGCGCGCGTGCTGCATGACGCGGTGGACTGGCGCCGCCACGATGGGTGAGGCGCGCGCCCGCAAGCCGCTGATCGGCGTCTTGTGCTGCAACGAGGTGGCGCAGCGCCCCGTCCAGGTCGCCGCCAGTCGCTTCGTCGCGCCGCTGGCGCGGGTGTCGGACGCCTGCGTCCTGCTGGTGCCCGCGATTCCGGAGGCATGCGACGCGCGGCTGCTGGCCTGCCAGCTCGACGGGCTGCTGCTGACCGGATCGCGCTCCAATGTCGCGCCGACCCGCTATGGCGCGTCCAGCGACTGCGGCGGCGGCGCGCTCGATCACGACCGCGACGAAGTGGCGCTGACGCTGGCCGATGCGATGATCGAGGCGGGCAAACCGGTCTTCGGTATCTGCCGGGGGCTGCAGGAACTGAACGTGTTGTTCGGCGGCACGCTGTCGGGCGAGCGGTGCTGCGGCCGGCACCTGCGCGGCGGCTGGGACGATGGCGATTATGCCGCGTTGTTCGATCATCGCCACGACGTGCGATTGACCGATGGCGGCGTGCTGGCGCGCGCGACCGGCGCGCGGCGGCTGTCCGTGCGCTCGGTCCACGAACAGGCGATCGACCGGCTCGGCGGCGGGCTGCATGTCGAGGCGCTGGCAAGCGACGACGGCGTGATCGAGGCGATCGCCGCGCGACCGTGCGGCGCGGACGTTCTGGCGGTGCAATGGCACCCGGAATGGGATGTCGATTCCAGCCCGGGCAGCCAGGCGTTCTTCACGCTGATCGGCCAAGCGCTGCGCGGTGGAACGACCGCGTGACGCAACAAAGCGGCGCGGTTGCGAATTGATCGGGGCGAACGACCGAGGAGAATCGCCGATGAAGACACCCGCCCTGATCGTCCCGCTCGCCGCACTGGCGCTCGCCGCCTGTTCGGATCGCGTCGAGGATCATGCCGAGCGGACCGGCAATGCGATCGCCGCCGATGTCGAGCGCGCGTCCGACAATGTCGTGCAGAGCGTCGATCACCTGACCGACACACTCGCCAATCGCGTCGATGACGTGGCCGCGCGGCATCTGGATCGCGCCGCCGACCGGATCGGGGAAGCGTCCGACCGGCTGGAATCGGAGGTGCGCCGCCACGGTGACCGCGCGCGCGACCGGGCCGGCGCCGAGCTGGAGCGGGCGGGCAGGGACTTGCGTGATGCCGAGGGGGATACGGACCGGCGGTAATTCCTGATCCGTCGTCGTCACCCCTGACCTGTTCCGTGGTCCACCGGCCCGCACACTCAGCGGCACATAGCTGTGCGGCACGGTCGATGCCGGAACAGGTGCGGGATGACGGAAGAGCCTTGGCGATGGTCCGTGACGCCGGGATGCCGGCGGGGAGATCGCCGCCTACCCTCCCGCCAGCGCCCGCGCGCGTCGCCGTTGCACCGAACTGCCGATCCCCATCGACTCGCGATACTTCGCCACCGTCCGACGCGCGATGTCGAAGCCCTTGGCGTTCAGTTGCTCGACCAACGTATCGTCGGACAGGATCTTATCGCCCTCGCCCGCGATCAGCGCGCGGATCGCGCTCTTCACCGCCTCCGCCGACACCGCATCACCGCCGTCCGCCGCCGCGATCGCCGAGGTGAAGAAATATTTCAGCTCGAACACCCCGCGCGCGCAACTCAGATACTTGTTGCTGGTGACGCGGCTGACGGTCGATTCGTGCAGGTCGATCGCCTCGGCGACCTGTCTCAGCGTCAGGGGGCGCAGATGCGCGACGCCGCGCAGGAAGAATGCCTCCTGTTGCCGCACGATCTCGGTCGCGACGCGGACGATCGTTCGCTGCCGCTGGTCCAATGCCTTCACCAGCCAGTTGGCACTGGCCAGCTTCTCGGCCAGCCATGCCTTGCCCGCCTTGTCCTGCGCCCCGTCCGACAGTTCGCTGTAATAACCCTTGTTGACCAGCACGCGCGGCAGCGTGGCGGCATTCAGTTCGATCGCCCAGCCCTTGCGCGCGCGCGTCACCGACAGATCGGGGATCACCGGGGCGGGCGCCTCGCCGCCATAACGGCAACCGGGCTTGGGATCATAGCCGCGCAGTTCGCGGATCATGTCGGCCATATCCTCGTCATCGACCTGGCACAGCCGCTTCAGCCGGGTCAGGTCGCCGCGCGCCAGCAGGTCGAGATGATCGAGCAGCCGCGCCATGCACGGGTCGTAACGATCGGCCTCGCGCGCCTGGATCGCGAGGCATTCGGCCAGGTCGCGTGCGCCGACGCCGCTCGGCTCGAACCGCTGGATCATTGCCAGCACCGCCTGGACCCGCGCCAGTTCCACCCCCAGCCGCCGCGCGATATCGGCGATGTCGGCGCGCAGATATCCGGCCTCGTCGATCTGGTCGATCAGCGCGCGGGCGATGAACAGGTCCGCCTCGTCGAACGCGGCGCCCGCCTGCGCCAGCAGCACGTCGGCCAGGCTCTCGCTGGTATCGGCGAAGGAATCGAAATCCACGGCCTCGCCCGATCCGGTGCCGGCCGGGGCGGCGGCGGAAGACAGGCCGCTATGGTCGGACGGCGAATCGTCGAAGCGCTCGGCGGCGATATCGACGTCCAGCGACTCGCCGGTCGCCTCGCCCGCCATCACCAGTTCGTCGGCGCCGGCCGGTTCGTCGCGGGTCGGCGTCTCCGGCGGCGCGGCGTCGGGCGCGTCGTCGGCCGGTCCGCTCGACTCGAGCAGCGGGTTCCGCTCCAGCTCCTCGGCGATGACGCCTTCGATCTCGAGATTGCTCAGCGCCAGCAGCTTGATCGCCTGCTGCAACTGCGGTGTCATCACCAGCGATTGCGACTGACGCAGGTCGAGGCGCGGGGCGAGGCTCATGCCGCCCGATCCAGTGGGCGGCCCGATGCAGCCAGCCCCCGGTCGCCGTGGTCATGCACCGACCGCTCCGTGTCGAGCGGCCTTGCCGACGCTAGAGACATGGGCCCCTGCCTGCGCAGCGGCGACGGGGAGGGGCGAGGGCGCGTCGCCGCTACCATGATCTACAGCGCGAAATCCTCGCCCAGATAGAGCCGGCGGACGTTCTCGTCGCGCACCAGCTCTTCCGGGCTGCCGGTGAACAGCACCTTGCCGTCATAGATGATGTAGGCGCGATCGACGATATCGAGCGTCTCGCGGACATTGTGGTCGGTGATCAGCACGCCGATCCCGCGCTCCTTCAACTGGCACACCAGGTTGCGGATGTCGGCGATCGAGATCGGGTCGATGCCCGCGAACGGTTCGTCCAGCAGCATGATCGAGGGATCGGCCGCCAGCGCGCGCGCGATCTCCGCCCGGCGCCGCTCGCCCCCCGACAGCGCCATCGCCGGCGCGTCCCGCAGCCGCGTCAGGCCGAATTCGTCGAGCAGCCGCTCCAGCTTCTCGGTGCGCGCCGCCGCATCCGGCTCGGCCAGTTCGAGGACGGTCAGGATGTTCTTCTCGATCGTCAGCCCGCGGAAGATCGACGTTTCCTGCGGCAGGTACCCCAGCCCCAGGATCGCGCGCCGGTACATCGGCAGGCCGGTGATATCGTCGCCGTCCAGCATGATCCGGCCCGAATCGGGCTTCACCAGCCCCATCACCGAATAGAAGCACGTCGTCTTGCCCGCGCCGTTCGGCCCCAGCAGCCCGATCACCTCGCCGCGCCCGACCGACACCGACACGTCGGTCAGCACGACCCGCTTGTCATAGCTTTTGGCGATCGACACGACCTGCAGCCCGCTGCCGACCGGCGCCTCGTGGATCGGGGCGACCCGGTCCAGCGCGTTGCGATCGAGCGGGCTGGTCATGCTGTCCATCGTCCTTCGCCCTTTCGGAACGGGGTTGCCGCTTCGCCAATGTCAGCGGGATTGGCAGGGTTCATGCATGAAGCGGGCGCGGAGGTGAACCCCCGTTCGACGCCGTTGCCCGAGGTTCCCGCGCGATCAGTTGCGCTTGGGCACCGAGAAGGTGCCGGTCACGCGCCCGTTCGGCGCCTGCGTCACATTGCCCGCCGACCCGCTGCCGCCGCCAGCCACCGACGATCCGTCGATGATCGCCCGGCCGGTGTCCAGATTGATGGTCAGTCGCCCGCCGTTGATCGTGTTGCCGCCCTGGGTCAGCCGCACCGATCCCAGCATCGTGATGACGCGGCGGTTGAGATCGTACACCGCGAACTGGCTGCGCGCTGTCTGGTCCGGCCGCGTAACGGTGACCCCGCCGGCGGCGTCGAGCCGCGATACCTGCGGATTGCCGTTGATCACCTGACCCGTATAGGCGACGGTCATGCGCTGCGCCGTCAGCGTCATTTCGCCCTGCCGTACCTTGACGTTGCCCGACAGCACCGCGCGATTGGCGCGATCCTGCAATTCGATATGATCGGCGCCGAAATCGATCGGAGCACTGGTATCGTGACGCGTCTGCGCCGCCAGCGGGGCGGCGAGCAGCAACAGCAGGGCAGGGGCGGCGGCAAGGCGCGACATGCGGGCGCTTCTCTATCGTCTGGGGTTGAACCGCAAGCGCGCATTGCCGTCGAGCGTGACGGTGCGTGCTTCCAGGTCGGCGCGCATCCGGTCGCCGCGGAACGTGCCCTGGCGCACGGTGCCGGTCGCTTCGCCGGTCGATTGCAGCTGGCGGCTCTTCAGATCGACGACCGCGTTGCTGGTGTCGAGCGTATAGTCGTCGGGTCCGCGCACCTTGATCGGGCCGTTCACGTCGACCCGCTCGGTATCCATGTCGTAGCGCGCCGTCGGCGCGGTCAGCGTCGCCGGACCGTCGGACAGGCGGATCGCGGCCGCCATGTCGGCGATCCGCACCACCGGTTCGGCGGAGCTCTTCTGCAGCGCGGAGCCGGCGTCGAGCTCGAACGGCTGCCCCTTGGCATCCGTCCCGCGATAGCGCGCCTGCTGGAGCTTCATCCGCTCCTTGGCGACCTCGACGCGGTTCTTGTCGAGCACGAACGACGCGTCGCCGCCCATCGTCAGCGGCGCCATCACCAGGAACGCGAACAGCACGCCGATCGATACGGGCAGGGCGCGGTTCGCGGTCGCGATGATGCGATCATGCCGTCCGCCGGGCTGCGCCCAGCGTTGCCGTTCGGACCGGACGCGCAGCGCGACGTCAGACATGCGCGAAGATGTCCACCTCTGGCCATCCCGCGAGATCCAGCTCGGCGCGGGCGGGCAGGAAGTCGAAGCAGGCCTGCGCGAGCGCGGTGCGCCCCTCGCGCGCCAGCCGCCGGTCCAGTTCGTCCTTCAGCCGGTGCAGGAAGCGCACGTCCGACGCGGCGTAATCGCGCTGCGCGTCGCTCAGCACCGGGCCGCCCCAGTCGGACGACTGCTGCTGCTTCGAGATGTCCTGACCCAGCAATTCGCGCACCAGTTCCTTCAGCCCGTGGCGGTCGGTGTAGGTCCGCACCAGCCGCGACGCGGTCTTGGTGCAATAGACGGGCGCCGCCACGACGTTCAGATAGTGACGGATCGCCGCGATATCGAACCGGCCGAAATGATAGAGCTTCAGGCGAGCGGGATCGGCCAGCACGCTCTTCAGCACCGGCGCGGCATAGTCGCTGCCCGGCGAGAAGCGCACCAGATGCTCGTCCCCGCCGCCGTCCGAGAGCTGCACGAGGCACAGCCGGTCGCGCGGGGTGATCAGCCCCATGGTTTCGGTGTCGACCGCGATCGCGGCGCCGGGAGCGAACACGTCGCCCGGCAGGTCTTCCTCATGCAGATATACAGCCATGTCCGGCCTGTAGCGGTGGGACTCGTGCGGCTCAATCGCTTCCTTGGTCGCGGGGCGCGTTACGACGAAACGTGGCAACAATACGACACTGCGGCGGTCGATGCGGAAAAGTTTGGCAAAACGATTCGCAGGATGGCGCAAGATGGTCTATGACAGGCTCTGAGGCGCAGTAGGACCTGCGTCCGGGGAGCCGCGTTCGCCGTCCTGCGCGTGGCCCTGATGAGAGTGTTCGGGCGGACCGGGAAGACGAACAGGGTTATGGGTTACGACAAGGGCGGCCGCGGTGCGCGCGGCGGGCGTGGGCGCGACAAGCGCGACAGTTTCGGTGGCGGTGACGATTTCGGCGGCGGCTTCGGCGGCGGCGGCTTCGGTGGCGGCTTCGAGGATCGCGGCGGTGGCTTCGGCGGCGGTCGCGGCTTTGGCGGTGGTGGCGGCGGCTTCGGCGGCGGCGGTTTCGGTGGTGGCGGCGGTGGTCGTGGCTTCGGTGGTGGCGGCGGCGGCGGTGGTCGCGGCTTCGGTGGCGGTGGCGGCATGCCCCCGCAGGTCGTCGGCGAAGGCACCGGTGTGGTCAAGTTCTTCAACGGTCAGAAGGGCTTCGGCTTCATCGTCCGTGACGATGGCGGCGAGGACGTGTTCGTGCACATCTCGGCCGTCGAGCAGGCGGGCCTGTCGGGTCTGGCCGAAGGCCAGCCGCTCGGCTTCACGCTGGTCGATCGCGGCGGTCGCGTCTCGGCGACCGATCTGAAGATCGATGGCGAGCCGATGGCGGTGCAGGAGCGTGCTCCGCGCGACGGCGGCTTCGGCGGCAACGATCGCGGCCCGCGCGGCGGCGCCGGCGGTGCGGGTGGCCCGCAGCGTCAGCTGACCGGCGAGAAGGCGACGGGCACCGTCAAGTTCTTCAACGCGATGAAGGGCTTCGGCTTCATCCAGCGCGACGATGGTCAGCCGGATGCGTTTGTGCACATCTCGGCGGTCGAGCGTGCCGGCATGCCGACGCTGAACGAGGGCGATCGTCTGAGCTTCGAAATCGAGGTCGATCGTCGTGGCAAATATGCCGCGGTGAACCTCGAGTCGGGCAGCTAAGACCTCACTTCCCGCATACGAAGGCGGCCCGCCCGGCAGATGTCGGGCGGGCCGCTTTTGCGTTCGGAAGCGCCGCTCCCCGCCCATTCGCGTGGCGGCGACCGCGATGAACGTTCCGGCATCCGCCGTGCCGCGACCGCATCGGTTTGTGCTGTCGCGGGGGGAAGGCCGAGCCGGAGATCTTTGGGACATCCGCGAAACGCACGTCTCCTGCCTCATCCAGCGCGTCGTGCCGAACCTGTTCTGGTCGTCTTGTTTCCTCACGACCAGTGAGGTGTGCGTCCGCGGTGCCGTGGACGCCCGAACAGGGCCGGCATGACGGACCCGAACCGCGCCCGCGCCCGCGTGCGGCTGCGAACGCGCAGGCGCTTCCGCTGCCCGCCGATCCCCGCCTCTGTCTTTGCGCCCCCCATCCTGCTAATCGCGCGCCACTGCCGCCCGCCCGCCATATTGGACCGCCGATGACCTCCCCCCGCCGTACCTTCGCGATCATTTCCCACCCCGACGCGGGCAAGACGACCCTGACCGAAAAGCTGCTGTACTTCGGCGGCGCGATCCATCTGGCGGGCGAGGTGAAGGCGCGCGGGGCCAACCGCCGCGCGCGCTCCGACTGGATGAAGATCGAGCAGCAGCGCGGCATCTCGGTGACGTCCAGCGTCATGACCTTCGAGAGCGGCGGCGTGACCTTCAACCTGCTCGACACGCCGGGGCACGAGGATTTCAGCGAGGACACCTATCGCACGCTGACCGCCGTCGATTCGGCGATCATGGTCATCGACGCCGCGCGCGGCATCGAGGCGCAGACCCGCAAGCTGTTCGAGGTCTGCCGCCTGCGCTCGGTCCCGATCATCACCTTCGTCAACAAGGTCGATCGCGAGGGGCGGCCGACTTTCGAGCTGCTCGACGAGATCGCCGACATGCTGGCGCTCGACGTCTGCCCGATGACGTGGCCGGTCGGGATGGGCGGCACGTTCGAGGGCATCCTGAACCTCGACACGAACCGCATCGCGCGCCCCGAGGGCGACAGTCGCACGTTTCAGGGCAAGGTCGAGGATGCACCGACGCTGCCCGCCGAGATCGCCGAGGAGATCGAGCTGGCGCAGGCCGGCTATGCCGCCTTCGATGCCGAGGCCTATCGCAACGGCGACCTCACCCCGGTCTATTTCGGTTCGGCGCTCAAGGACTTCGGCCCCGCCGACCTGATCGCGGCGCTCAGCGACTATGCCCCCCCGCCGCGTCCGCAGCCCGCCGAGCCGGCACCGGTCGCGCCGGAGGAGAAGGAAGTCACCGGCTTCGTCTTCAAGGTGCAGGCGAACATGGACCCGCAGCATCGTGACCGGATCGCGTTCATGCGGTTGTGTTCGGGCACGTTCAAGCGCGGCATGAAGCTGACGCCGACGGGGCATGGCAAGCCGATCGCGGTCCATTCGCCGATCCTGTTCTTCGCGCAGAACCGCGAGGTCGCGGACGAGGCGTATCCGGGTGACATCATCGGCATCCCCAACCACGGCACGCTGCGCGTCGGCGACACGCTGTCGGAAAAGGCCGACGTGCGTTTCACCGGGCTGCCGAACTTCGCCCCCGAAATCCTGCGGCGTGTCGCGCTGAAGGATCCGACCAAGACCAAACAGCTGCGCAAGGCGCTGGACGACATGGCCGAGGAAGGCGTGACGCAGGTGTTCTATCCCGAGATCGGCAGCAACTGGATCATCGGCGTCGTCGGGCAACTCCAACTCGACGTGCTGCTATCGCGCCTCGATGCGGAGTATAAGGTCGCCGCTGGGCTGGAGCCCGCGCCGTTCGACACGGCGCGCTGGGTTTCGGCGGAGGACCCGGCGGAGCTGAAGAATTTTACCGACCTGAACCGCGCCGCCATGGCCAAGGATCGTGACGGCAACCCGGTCTTCCTCGCCAAGAGCGCGTGGGAAGTCGGCTACGTCCAGGATCGCTACCCGAGGGTGAAGTTCGCGGCGACGCGCGAACGATAGCCGACCCGCCGACCCGCCGACCCGCCGTCATCTGCGCCGCCGCGCGAACGCCGGTGGTGGGGTGGCGCTTAGCCGCCCAGCCCCCACAGCGCCGCCAGCCCGAGGAAGGTGAAGAACCCCAGCGAATCGGTGCAGGTCGTCACGAAGACCGACGACGCCACCGCCGGATCGATATCGAAGCGGTCGAGCGTCACCGGCACCAGCACACCCGCCAGCCCCGCGACGATGTTGTTGATGAACAACGCCAGCCCGAACACCATCGCCAGTGCCGGATTGCCGAACCACAGATAGGCGCCAGCGCCGACCACCATGCCCAGCCCCGCGCCGTTGCTGGCGGCGATGCGCAACTCGCGCCAGATCATCCGCAGCGTGTTCGATCCGGTAAGCTGGTTCGTGGCCAGCGCGCGGACGACGACCGCCAGCGTCTGCGTCCCGGCATTGCCGCCCATCCCGCTGACGATCCCCATCAATTGCGCCAGCACCGCGAAGCGCGCGATCCGTTCGTCGAACAGCCCGACGACGGTCGCGGCCAGCATCGCGGTCGGCAGATTGATGAGCAGCCACGTCAGCCGCGTGCGGACGGTGAAGCGGATCGGCTCGTTGATGTCGCCTTCGCCCGCGCCCGACAGCAGCAGCGTGTCCTCGCCCGCCTCTTCCTGAATGATGTGGACGATGTCGTCGACGGTGATCATGCCGACCAGCCGCCCCGATCCGTCGACGACCGCGGCGGAGATCAACGCATATTTCTGGAAGCGCAGCGCCACCTCTTCCTGGTCCATGTCGACCGGAATCAGCGTCTGTTCGCGCTTCATGACATCGGCGATCGCGATCCCGCGCGGGGTACGCAGGATCCAGCTCAGCGAGCAGGTGCCGACCGGCTTGTGCGCGGGATCGACGACGAAGATCTCCCAGAAATCCGTCGTCAGATGGTCGTCGCCGCGCAGATAGTCGAGCACGTGGCCGACCGTCCAATGTTCCGGCACCGCGACCAGATCGCGCTGCATCAGGCGTCCGGCGGATTCCTCCGGGTAGGACAGCGCCTCCTCGATCGCGGCGCGATCGTCGGGCTCCATCGCGCGCAGGACCTCGCGCTGGTCCTCCGGCTCCATGTCCTCGATGATCGCGACCGCGTCGTCGGTATCGAGCTCGCTGGCGATGTCCGCGACCTGCCGCGCGTCGAGCGCATCGATCAGGTTCTCGCGGACGTAATCGTTCATTTCCGCGAAGACGTCGGCGTCGAGCAGGTCGGCGATCGCGGCCGCCAGGTCGCGGCGGCAATCCTCGGGCGTCAGCTCGAACAGGTCGGCGATGTCGGCGGGGTGGAGCGGCGCGACCAGCGCATGCGCTTCCTCGACATCGCCCGATTGCACGGCATCGACGACCGCGCGGACGAAATCGGGCTTCAGCCGGTCGTCCTCGTCCAGCCGGTCCTCGGCGCGATCCTCGACATCGTCATATCCGTCGCGCAGCTCGGTCTCGCTCATCTGCCGGCTCCCTCGTTCGCGTCGGACACCGGGCACCTAGCGCGGCCTTCATGCATTTGCCAGCCGCGCGCCGGGCGACTAGGGGCACGCGATCAAGAAAGGACATTCCATGGCCGATACCTTCTCCACGTTGACGATGACGCTCGAGGGCGGCGACGTGACGATCAAGCTGCGCCCCGATCTGGCGCCCGAGCATGTCGCGCGCATTGCCGAGCTGGCGAACGAGGGCTTTTACGACGGTGTGGTCTTCCACCGCGTCATCCCGGGCTTCATGGCGCAGGGCGGCGATCCGACCGGCACCGGGATGCACGGATCGGACAAGCCGAACCTCCGCCAGGAATTCTCCAAGGAGCCGCACGTGCGCGGCACCTGCTCGATGGCGCGGACGATGGATCCGAATTCGGCCAATTCGCAGTTCTTCATCTGCTTCGACGATGCGCGCTTCCTTGATGGACAGTACACCGTCTGGGGTGAAGTGACCGAGGGCATGGAGCTGATCGACGCGCTGCCCAAGGGCGAGCCGCCCGCGAACCCGGGCAAGATCGTCACGATGAAGGCGGCCTGATCCGCCACGCCGCCGCCCAGCCGGGCGGCGGCCCTATCCTTCGCGCAGCGTGCGGATCAGCCAGTCGCGGAAGATCCGTACCGGCTTGGTCTGCAGCGCGCGCGGCCGGCACGCGAACCAGTAACTGTACGGGCTGGTCACATCGATATCGAACAACCGTACGAGGCGCGGGTCGTTCGCATCCTCGAAGTGGTTTTCGTGCATGAAGGCGACGCCCAGCCCCTGCGCGGCGGCCTCCAGGATCAGCACCCCGGTATCGAAATAGTCGATCGCGACCGGCTCCATCCCCGGATAGCCCGCCGCCTGGCTCCACGCGGCGAACGTATCGGGCATGTCGCGATGGAGCAGCACGCTATGCTCGGTCATCTGCGCCGGATCGCGCAGCGGGGTCGGGCCGTCGAGCAGAGCGCGCGCGCCGATCGGGAAGACCATGTTGCGGTCCAGCCGCTCCGCATAGAGCATCGGATCGATATCGCGCGCCACCACGATCACCGCGTCCAGCCCCTCGCCAAGCCGCGACAGCGCATTGCCGCCGGTGTCGATGTCTAGGTGCAGTTCGGGATGCGCCGCGCGCAACTCGCCCAGGCGCGGAAACAGCCGCTGCGAGGCGTAGAGCGGCAGCACGCCCAGCCGCAGCCGAAGCACGTCGCTGCCGCTGGTCATCGCCTCGATCGCGTCGGACATGCTGTCCAGCGCCGGAGCGATCGCCGACAGCAGCCGCTCGCCATCGGCGTTGGGCACCATCGCCTGATGCCGCCGGTCGAACAGCGGGCGCGAGATGAAGCGTTCCAGCGTCTGGATACGGCGGCTGAGTGCCGGTGGCGACAACGCCAGCTCCTGCGCCGCCGCCTTGATCGAGCCGAGGCGCGCCACGGCCACGAAGGCCTCGATCGCAGTCAAGGGCGGCAAGCGGCGCATGTCGTGTCCGATGTGACTATTGCACCGCATCATGCAACAAGCCGGTGGTGGTGCAAGTCCGAATATGGGGCAAGTTGCACAATATGCAACTGTAGCGCTACCATTTCGCACTTGCGAACCGACGTGGTGCGGCGCACATCGGTCGGGCCTTTCAGGCATCCTCTCCTAAAAACTTTCACGGCCGGCCCCTTGGGGCTGGCCTTTTTTTCATTCTCCTTCCGTCGCGCCTTGCCTCGACAAGCGGAACCGTCACCCTATCTCTGGCGCTCGTCGCGGACAGCGCGGAAGGGAATTGGATGGCGGACGCCGAGGACAGGACGGTCAAACTACAGGTCGCCAATGCGCGCCCCGAGGATAGCGGGCGCGGCGTCGCGCATCTCCCGCGCTCGGTATTCGCTTCACTGGGGATCGCCGACGGCGACGTGGTCGAGATCGTCGGCAAGAAGTCGACCCCGGCGCGCGCGATCGGTCCCTACGTGGAGGACGAGGGGCTGGAACTGGTCCGCATCGATGGCTTGCAGCGGGCCAATGCCGGGGTGGGCTCGGGTGATTTCGTCGAGGTGCGGCGCGTCGAGTCGAAGGCCGCGACGCGCGTCGTCTTCGCCCCCGCGCAGCAGAACCTCCGTCTGCAGGGATCGACCAGCGCGCTGAAGCGCACCTTCTTCGGCCGACCGCTCTGCG
Source organism: Sphingomonas endophytica (assembly GCF_001476895.1). Taxonomy (GTDB): domain Bacteria; phylum Pseudomonadota; class Alphaproteobacteria; order Sphingomonadales; family Sphingomonadaceae; genus Sphingomonas; species Sphingomonas endophytica_A. The sequence goes on from NZ_LDTB01000008.1 coordinate 104,530, forward strand.
CGGGCGATATCGTCGCGACCGCCGGGCACCAGCGCGTCCAGAACATGCCGCCGGGGATGGAGCGCTACGTCAACGCGCCGGCCTATGCGCTTCAGGAGATCCGCCTGTTGGTCGTGTCGGCCAGCCCCAAGGGCGTCGTCCATATCGACGAGAGCACCGAGATCGAGCTGCGCGCCGAGTACGAGGAGCCGCAGGCCGCGCGCCGCGCCGACGTCACCTATGACGATATCGGCGGCATGGCGCAGACGATCGACCAGCTGCGCGAGATGGTCGAACTGCCGCTGCGCTATCCCGAATTGTTCCAGCGGCTGGGCGTCGATCCGCCCAAGGGCGTGTTGCTGCACGGCCCGCCCGGCACCGGCAAGACGCGGCTGGCGCGCGCGGTGGCGAACGAATCGGACGCGCAATTCTTCCTCATCAACGGCCCGGAGATCATGGGCTCGGCGTACGGCGAGTCGGAACAGCGGCTGCGCAGCGTGTTCGAGGAAGCGAGCAAGGCTGCGCCGTCGATCGTCTTCATCGACGAGATCGACTCGATCGCGCCCAAGCGGGGCCAGGTGTCGGGCGAGGCGGAGAAGCGCGTCGTCGCGCAATTGCTGACGTTGATGGACGGGCTGGAGGCGCGCGCCAATCTGGTCGTGATCGCGGCCACCAACCGGCCGGAGGCGATCGACGAGGCGCTGCGGCGGCCGGGTCGGTTCGACCGCGAGATCATCGTCGGCGTCCCCGACGAGCGCGGGCGGCGCGAGATCCTGGGCATCCACACGCGCGGCATGCCGCTGGGCGAGGGTGTCGACCTCGACCAGCTGGCACGCCAGACGTTCGGCTTCGTCGGGGCGGACCTCGGCGCGCTGACGCGTGAGGCGGCGATCGAGGCGGTGCGGCGGATCATGCCGAAGCTGAACCTGGAGGATCGCACGATCCCGCCCGAGGTGCTCGACACGCTGGCCGTCACGCGCGAGGACTTCGGCGAGGCGCTGAAGCGCGTCCAGCCGAGCGCGATGCGCGAGGTGATGGTGCAGGCGCCAACGACCAAATGGTCCGACGTAGGCGGCCTGGACGATGCGCAGATGCGGCTGAAGGAGGGGGTCGAGCTTCCGCTCAAGAACCCCGACGCGTTTCGGCGACTCGGCATCCGCCCGGCCAAGGGCTTCCTGCTCTACGGCCCCCCCGGCACCGGCAAGACCTTGCTGGCGAAGGCGGTCGCGCGCGAGGCGCAGGCCAATTTCATCGCCACCAAGTCGAGCGACCTCCTCAGCAAATGGTATGGCGAGAGCGAGCAGCAGATCGCGCGGCTGTTCCAGCGCGCGCGACAGGTCGCGCCGACGGTGATCTTCATCGACGAGCTCGACTCGCTGGTCCCGGCGCGTGGCGGCGGGATGGGCGAGCCGCAGGTGACTGAGCGCGTCGTGAACACGATCCTCGCCGAGATGGACGGGCTGGAGGAACTCCAGTCGGTTGTCGTGATCGGGGCGACGAACCGGCCGAACCTCGTCGACCCGGCGCTGCTGCGGCCGGGGCGGTTCGACGAGCTGGTCTATGTCGGCGTGCCCAATGCGGCGGGGCGGCGGCGGATCCTGGATATCCAGACGCAGAAGATGCCGCTGGCCGCCGATGTCGATCTCGACGCGATCGCCGACCGCGCCGAGCGGTTCACGGGCGCCGACCTGGAGGACGTGGTGCGCCGCGCCGGCCTGATCGCGCTGCGCGAGTCGCTCGACACGCGCGAGGTGCGGCACGCACACTTCCTGCGCGCGCTGGAAGACAGTCGCGCCAGCGTGACGCCCGAGGTGGAGCGCGAGTACGAACAGATGGCGGCGCGGTTGAAGCAGGAGGCGAATGCGATCCAGCCGATCGGATTCATCTCGCCGGGCCAATTGACGGCGCGACCGGGCGGCAAGGAGGTCTGACGCCGTTCTGCGGGGAGTGGTTTTTTGTTCGCGCAGAGACGCGGAGGCGCAGAGAGGTGGCGTCGCAGGCTACGTCTCGCTCTTCACGCGATAGGACGTGAAAATGGTAGAGAAAGATTGCCTGCGGCGCATCATCTTCGCGCCTCTGCGCGAACATCACTCCCGCAACGTCTGCCACCCGAACGCCAGCAGCAATGTGCATGCCACCCCCGCGACCGTGTACGGCAGCGGGTGCGCGACGCCGTACAGCGCCACCCCCACCGACGGGCCGAGCACGAAGCCCGCGCCGCTGACGCTGGTCACCTTGCCCGCCACCGACGCCTGCAGGTCCGCACCGACCGCCAGGCTCGACCCGGCCGTGAACCCCGGCCGCACGAAGCCGAAGCCTAGGCTCGCCAGTCCGTAGGCGGTCGCGATCGACGGCAGCGTGGTCGCGCGCCCGGTCAGCAGCGCGCCCGCTGCCGCCAGCGCCAGCCCCACGAGCACCAGGGCGCGCGGGCGCAGGTCGAGCAGCGGGATCAGCCCCCATTGCGCCAGTAGCGCCGCGCCCGCGCCCATCATCAGCACCAGGCCCGTCGCGCCCAGCGCCTGTTCCGGCGGCAGCCCCAGCCGATCGATCACGAGGAAGCCGATCGTCTGCCCGGTCATCGCCTGCGCATGGACCATCACCAGCCCGGCGATCATCCACGCGCGGATACGGGCGTCGAACATCCCGATCCGTGACGTGCTGGGGGCCGCGGTCGCGGCGGTGACGCTCGCGCCCGAGGACTGGCCGCCGATCGACGGATAGGCGTTGGCCGCGCCATGCGCCTCGACCGGCAAGGCGCGATCGTCGGGCAGCATCCGCCGCGTGACCAGCAGCATCGCGATACCGAACAGCGCGAAGGCGAATGCCGGCCCCGCCAGCCCGATCGTGACGCCGCCGACGCCGCCCAGCACCAGATACGGCGCAAGTGCCGGGCCCAGGATCGTCCCCAGCCCGAACGCGGAGGCGATGAGCGTCAGCGCGCGGGTCCGCTGGGCGCGCGTCGTCCGCCCCGCGACCAGCGCCTGCACGGCCGGCGGCGCGGCGGCGCCGGTCGCGCCATAGATGACCCGACCGACGATGAAGAGCAGGAAGGCGACCGTCCCGCCGATCCAGCGGTTGATGCCGGCGGTCAGGAACAGGCCGCACAATGTCAGGCTCAGCGCGAATCCGCCGAGGCCCAGCAGGATCATCGCCCGCCGCCCGTGGCGGTGGGAGCGATTGGCCCAGAAGGGCGCGGCCGCCACCCACACCAGCGCCGATACGGAAAAGGCCAGCGCCACCTCCGCATCGCGCACCCCCAGCGAGCGGCCGAGCGCGGGCAGCACCGATTGCAGCGCGGTGTTCCCCGCCGCGATCGTCAGCATCACCATGAACATCAGCGCGAAGGTCGTGTCCGGGGGCTGTCGCATTTTCCGCTCCTGTCCCGAACTTGCCGGGGCGACGTCGATTAGGCGCTTGGGGCCGGCGCGCAACCCCGCTATGGCAACTGCTGCGCCGGAAGCGCGTTCGTCATGCGGATGACGCGAATACGTCATCATACCAAGGGTTCGGGAGCCGTTTTTTCCACATGACCAGTTCCACCGACGCCGTGCGGCGCGATCGCAGCAAAGCCGCCGGCGTGCCCGGACCGTGGCAGATGTTCTTCACCGGCTTCCTGAAGCATCCGGTCATGGTCGGCTCGATCATCCCGTCGTCGGACCGGCTGATCGCCAAGATGCTGGGTCCGGTCGACTGGGCGAATTGCAAGCTGTTCGTCGAATATGGCCCCGGCGTCGGCACCTTCTGCCGCCCGATCCTGGAGCGGATGGCGCCCGACGCGATGCTGATCGCGATCGACACCAATGCCGATTTCATCCGCTATCTCGATCACACGATCACCGATTCGCGCTTCGTCGCGGTGCACGGCTCGGCCGCCGACGTGGAGAGGATCGTCGCCGATCACGGGCATGACGCCGCCGATTACGTGCTGTCCGGCCTGCCGTTCTCGACGCTGCCCGACGGCGTCGGCCCGGCGATCGCGGCGGCGACGCAGCGGGTGATCCGCGCCGGTGGCGCGTTTCTGGTCTATCAGTTCAGCCCCAAGGTCCGCGACTTCATCGCGCCGCATTTCCACCGCATCGACCACGACATGGAATGGTGGAACGTGCCGCCGGCGCAACTCTATTGGGGCTGGAAGGACTAGGCCGCCTCGCCCGTCATCCAACCGTTCACCGAATGACGGGGCACGGTTTACCCCTCAGTACAATCCCGGCGTCTCGCGCTGCGCGGCGTTCGGCCTGGGCGCGATCAACAGGCGCTGCGCCGGCGCGAACAAACCGGCGGTACGCTGCGCCGAGGCGCTCGCGCCGATCCGCGTACAGCCCCGTCCCGCCAGCCAGTCGATCGCGGTGCGCGTCGATGCCTCGCTCGCATCGCCCAGCGGACGGCTGAAATCGTCGCTGGCCTGGCAGCTCGCCTCCACCTTCGTGGCCAAACCGTCGTAGTAATCGCCCTGCCGCGCGGCATTCTGCAACGCGAACGCGATCACGCGCAGCCGGTCGTCGGGGCAGGACGGATTATCGAGCGCGATCTGCCCCACCGGCTTGCCATAGGTGTTGCTGCCGATCAGCGCGACGTTGCCGTGCAGGTATGGGATCATCGCGTTGATGACATATTCGCTGGCGGAGGCCGTCTGCCCGGTGCCGATGAACGCGATCCGCGTCGGGGCGATCGCCTGCGCCTCCTGCGCGAAGCGACGAATCTGGTTCTCGCTCGATTTGGACGCGCGGAACGTCGTGTAGGCCTGAACATCGGCGGTCGAGCGGTTCGCGCCGAGCAGGTCGGTGAACGTCTCCGCCGTGCGCAGCAATCCGCCGCCGTTATAGCGCAGATCGATCACGAGCTGCGTCACGCCCTGCGCCCGGAACGTCGCGAAGGCGCTACGCAACTGATCGTCGGCGCTGCTGATGAAGGTGCGCAGGTTGACGTACCCCACCTTCTGCCCGTTGCCGGCGTCGATCACCTTGCTGCCGTAGCGGGTCGACAGTGGCGACAGCGCGTAATCGGTGCTGGTGACGGTCACGTCGCGCGTGCCGCTCGCGTCGATGATGCGCAGCACGCGGCTCGTCCCGGCCGTAGACGTGTCGAGCGCGCGGTCCAGCGCCGCGTCGCCGCCGTTCGCCAGAATGTCGCTGACGGTGCGCAGCGTGGCGGTGGACGTGCCGATCGCGGTGATCTGCGCGCCGCGATCGATCCCGGCGGTCAGCGCGGGCGCGCCCTCGAATGCCTCGGTCACGAACAGCCGGTTGCTCGAATCGAAGCCGAGACGCACTCCGATCCCCGCCGTCGCGCCGGAACTGTAATAGGCATTCTCCTCGGCGACCGAGGTGATGTAGGTGAAATACCGATCCTTGCGTTGCGCTCGCGCGTTGGCGGTCAGTGCGTCGAGATAGTCGGACACGGTCGTATAGGCGCCCGGGTTCAGGCCGGCCGGCAGCGTGTCGGGGAACAGATACCATTCGTTCATCTGCGCGGCGACCCAGTCCTGTCGCGCCCGCACCGTGCAGCTGCTGGACACCCCGCCGGTCGCCCCACCGCCGCCGCTTCCGCCGCCGCTGCTGCTTCCTCCGCTGCTCCCCACGCTTGTGCCGCTGCCCGACGTACCGCCGCCGCCATCGCCCCCGCACCCGGCGACCATGGCCAGCATTGCGACCACACCGACGAACCGACCTGCACGCATCACTGTTACCTTCGCTTTGCTCGCTCGAGCGCCGATCATGTCAGGCTTATCTACGTTGGCAAGGCGCAACCGGATGCGGTGGCTGTCGTTATGGAGGCGTATCGATAACAGGAGAGCCGTGATGCTTCGCCATGTCGTGATCGCCGCCGCCGTGCTGCTGCCGTTGTCGGCCTGCGGCTCCCGGGCCAGCGAGGAGCCGGCCACCACGACCAACAATAGCGGGGACTATATCGCCAAGGTCGAGCAGCTGAACGAGAAGGAGCGCAACGCGGTGCTCTTCCGTGCGCTCAGCGATGCGGGACGCCCCTGTCAGGGCGTGAAGCGCTCCGTCCCGACCCAGGCGGTCGGCGGACGCCCCGCGTGGGTCGCGACGTGCGAGGATGGACGCCCGTGGGTGGTCACGCTCGACAATAACGGCATGGCGACCGTCGTCACGGTCGCACCGAACAGCGGCGGCTGATCCGCCAGCATCGATCCGGAGTGCTGACGGTGCGGAAATGAGCGATCGGCCGGCGCTCGTCCGCGCCTTCCCCGCGTGCACGTCGCCGTTGCTCGTTGCGGCGCGGCGTCGTACCCCGGCGGCATGTCTCGCTGGCTGATCCTTTCGCTCGCGCTGCTGGCCGGTTCGGCCGCCGCCACGCCCCCGCAGGCCGCGCCGGCCGTCGCGCGCCCGCCCGCTCCCGTCGTACCGGTGGTGGTCCGTCGCTTCCCGCACGATCCCGAGGCCTTCACTGAAGGATTGATCTGGGACCGGGACGCGCTGGTCGAAAGCGTCGGCCTGGAAGGCAGGTCGGACGTGCGGCGTGTCGATCTGGCCAGCGGCAAGGTCCGCCTGCGTCGGACGATCCCGGCGGCGCAGTTCGGTGAGGGACTGGCGGCGTGGAAGGGCACGCTGGTCAGCCTGACCTGGCATGACGGTATCGCGCATCGCTGGGCGTCGTCGACGCTCAAACCCCTGGGCACGCTGCGCTATGCGGGGGAGGGCTGGGGACTCACCTCGGATGCTACGTCGTTGATCCGCTCCGACGGCAGCGCGCGGCTGACCTTTCACGATCCGGCGACGATGAAGGTGCGGCGGACCGTTACCGTCACCTTCGGGGGGCGGCCGCTCGATCAGCTCAACGAGCTGGAGATGGTCGACGGGGCGATACTCGCCAATGTCTGGCACCAGCCCTTCATCGTCCGCATCGATCCCGCCACGGGCATCGTGACCCGTGTCATCGACCTGCGTCCGATCGTCGCGGAGATCGGCGCGCGCGATCCTGAGGCCGTCGCCAACGGCATCGCCTGGGATGCGAAGGCGCGGCGGCTGTTCGTCACCGGCAAACGCTGGCAGACGCTGTTCGAGATCCGCCTGCCGCGCTGACGGAAGATATATCGGTTGTTGCGGAGGAGCCGTCAGGCGGGGTCGCTCATCGCAGCAGCATCTCCCCGATGTAGATCACCGCATCGGCGGCCAGTTGCGCGCCCAGCACCGCCGCGGTGAACATCGCTGCCAGTCCGGCGGCGACCATCCCATGATGTCCGATGTTCCTGATCGTGGTCATGACCCATCCTCTCCTCGTTCCGGAGTCGGGGTCTCGATCGTTCGGGCTCTCCCGACCTGTCCAGGATATATCCCTTTTCGGGACGTTCGTCATCATGCGGCGCAGCATCGGTGCAGCAATAAAAAACGGCCCGGAGCGTTTCCGCGCCGGGCCGAGTGCGTCCGCAGGAGGAACATCGGTGGCGGGGTGGCGGCGACCATCGTCGCCACCCCGCGAATTCGTCAGTAATTGTAGGCGCGTTCGCCATGCTCGTTGATGTCGAGACCTTCGACCTCGACCTCAAGCGACGGGCGCAGACCCATGGTGGCCTTGATCCCGTAGAACAGCACCGCCGAGACGCCGCCCGACAGGCCGAGCGTCAGCACCACCGCCTTGATCTGCGTCACGATCTGCGCGGCCATGTCATATTCGCCGGCGACCGACGGGAACTTGGTATAGTCGATCCAGCCCTGGCCACCCAGCGACGGCGCGGCGACGATCGCGGTGCCGATCGCGCCGATGATCCCGCCGACGCAGTGGACGCCGAACACGTCGAGCGTGTCGTCATAGCCCAGCTTGTTCTTCACCGTGGTGACGAAGAAGAAGCAGACCGCGCTGGCGACGAAGCCGAGGATGATCGAGGTCATCGGTGCCGCGAACCCGGCCGCCGGGGTGATCGCGACGAGGCCGGCGACCGCCCCCGACACGCCGCCCAGCAGCGACGGCTTCTTGTGGACGATCTGTTCGATCACCGCCCAGGCGACCGCCGCGGCGGCGGTGGCGACGAAGGTGTTCACGAACGCCAGCGCGGCGGCGCCGTTCGCTTCCAGGTTGGAGCCCGCGTTGAACCCGAACCAGCCGACCCACAGCAGCGAGGCGCCGATCATGGTCATGGTCAGCGAGTGCGGCGGCATCGGCTCCGACTTGTAGCCGTGGCGCTTGCCGATGATGAGGCAGCCGACCAGACCCGCGATCCCCGCATTGATGTGGACGACGGTGCCGCCCGCGAAGTCCAGCGCGCCCCAGCCGTACAGCAGCCCGGCGTCGGTCGGTGCATCGGCCAGATAGTCCGGGCCCGCCCAGTACCAGACCATGTGCGCCATCGGGAAATAGACGATGGTGAGCCACAGGACCACGAACACCAGCAGCGGCGTGAACTTCACGCGTTCCGCGAACGCGCCGACGATCAGCGCGGGCGTGATGCACGCGAAGGTCATCTGGAACGCGATGAAGGCGTATTCGGGGATATAGACGTTGTTCGAGAAGGTCGCGGCCACGGACGACGGGCCGACACCCTTCAGGAACAGCTTCGAGAAGCCGCCGACGAAGGCGTTGCCGCTGGTGAAGGCCATCGAATAGCCCCAGCAGACCCAGACCAGGCTGGCGACCGAGACGATCATCAGCACCTGCATCAGCACGCTGAGCATGTTCTTGGTGCGGACGAGCCCGCCGTAGAACAGCGCGAGACCCGGGATCGACATCAGCAGCACCAGCGCCGCCGAGATCAGCATCCACGACGTATCGCCCTTGTTGACCATCGTCGCCGCCAGATCGGCGGCGGGCGCGCGGGCGGGGCCGGCGGCCTGCGCCAGCGCGGGCGCGGCGGTCATCAGCGTGGCGAACAGCGCCCCCGCGCCGCCCGCGACTTTTCGAGAAAGCGTCATCAACTCCCCCCTCACAATGCGGTATCGTCGGTTTCGCCGGTGCGGATGCGCACCGCCTGCCCGACGTCGAGCACGAAGATCTTGCCGTCGCCGATCGCGCCGGTGTTCGCGGCGGCCTGGATCGCCTCGACCACGCGGTCGGCGATATCGGCGGCACAGACGACCTCGATCTTGATCTTGGGCACCATGTTGGTGCTGTATTCGGCGCCGCGGTAGATTTCGGTCTGGCCCTTCTGGCGACCGAACCCCTTAACCTCCGACACCGTCATCCCGGCCACACCGACGGTGGTCAGCGCCTCGCGCACCTCGTCGAGCTTGAACGGTTTGATGATGGCTATGACCAGCTTCATCGCGCCCCCTTTGCGTTTGTCCGCTGGAGCGCGTCGCAAAGGCCGTGCCAGTTGCCCGCCCAGAGACGCGGACCGGAAAAGTTCCTAACGGGCGTTAATTTTTGTGCAGCGCGGCAGGCGTGCCTGTTTTTCAGGCAGTGCCGACGATCGCCCGCGCCTCCGCCAGATCCAGCTCATCCACCATCACGCGCACCGGGATCAGCAGCCAGCTTCCGTCGGCGATGCTCGCGCCGCCGTCGAAGGCGAGCGCCGCGATTCCCTCGCTTTCCAGCCGCGCGACGAGGATGCTGGCCAGATTGCGATCGTACCGCCCGACTTCGACCAGCGCCATCAGGCGGGCGCCCGTGTGGGGTTGCGGACCGGCAGACCGTCGATGCTCCGCGTGCGAACCGCATATTTGCCGAAGCGCGTCGTGTCGCTGGTGCCGGCATGATATTTGTTGAGCGTCTCGCGCTCCCGCTCGAACGCCATGTACGGCACGCCCCATCCGCACGACGTCTGCACCTGCTGCACGTCGATCACGAAGATCTGCCGCGTGCCGGGCAGCAGGGTGAAGCGCGCGGCCAGCGCGTCCCATCCGTCATCCTGCGGCAGCACGGGACGCCCGCGCCCATAGATGCGGAAGATCAGCGCCGGATTGTCGAAGGCGCAGAACATGATCGTGATCCGCCCGTCCGCCAGCAGATGCGCGTTGGTCTCGTTCCCCGATCCCGCGACATCCAGATAGGCGACGGTCGCGTCGTCCAGCACCCGGAAACTGTCCATCCCCTTGGGACTGAGATTGATCCGGGCATCGGCGGCGGCGGTCGCGACGAAGAACACCGGCTGCTTCACCACAAAGGCGCGATGCGCCTCGGTCAGCGCGGGGAAGAACTCGGCCATCGGCGATGCTCCACATTGACGCGCATGGGGCATGCGCATAGCTTGCGAGCATGAAGCACGATCCGATCGTCTCCGGCAAGCGCAAGTCGGTCAATCTATCGCTGGATACCGGCGTGGTGGCGTATGCGCGGGAGCAGGGGCTCAACCTGTCGCAAGTGACGGAGGTAGCGCTGCGCAAGGCGGCCAAAGCTGCGTCCGATGAGGCGTGGCAGGAAGAGAACCGCGACTGGATCGAAGCGCATCGACGCTGGGTCGAGGAGAATGAGCTGCCGCTCGAGAAATACCGGATGTTCTGATGGCGCGGTTCGACGTCTACCGCCTGCGCGACGGTTCGATGGTGGTCGACTGTCAGGCGGATTTCCTGAAAGACATCGGCACCCGCTTTGTTCTCCCGCTGCTGCCGCGTGGCGAAGGGCCGGGACCGAATGCGCGCGTCAATCCGGAGTTCGAGGTGGAAGGCGAGCGGCTGGTCCTGGTCGCTCAACTCGCCGCCACCATCCGTACCACCGAACTGCGAACCCGCGTCACCTCATTGGCGGATCAGGAATATCGCATCATCGGCGCCATCGACGTGCTGATCGGGACGGCTTAGGACGTCCCGCCCACCGTCAGCCCGTCGATCAGCAGCGTCGGCTGGCCGACCCCGGCCGGGACGCTCTGCCCGCCCTTGCCGCAGATGCCGATCCCTTCGTCCAGCGCGAAGTCGTGGCCGACGCCCAGCACCTTTGTCAGCACGCTCGGCCCGTCGCCAATCAGCGTCGCACCCTTGATCGGCGCGCCGATCTTGCCGTCCTCGATCCTGTACGCCTCGGTGCAGGAGAAGGTGAACTTGCCCGACACGATATCGACCTGCCCGCCGCCGAACGACTTGGCGAAGATGCCCTTCCTCACACGGCTCAGCAACTCGGCGGGATCGTCGCGCCCGGCCTTCATGAAGGTGTTGGTCATCCGCGGCATCGGCGCGTGGGCGAAGCTCTCGCGCCGCCCGTTGCCGGTCGGCTCCACCCCCATCAGTCGCGCGTTGAGCCGGTCCTGCATATAGCCCTTCAGGATACCGTCCTCGATCAGGATCGTCTCCGATGTCGGCGTGCCCTCGTCATCGATCGTCAGCGACCCGCGCCGGTCGGCGATCGAGCCGTCGTCGACGATCGTCACGCCGGGCGCCGCGACGCGCTCGCCGATCCGCCCCGAAAAGGCCGACGTGCCCTTGCGGTTGAAATCGCCCTCCAGCCCGTGCCCGATCGCCTCGTGCAGCAGCACGCCGGGCCATCCCGAGCCGAGCAGCACCGTCATCTCGCCGGCCGGCGCATCGACCGCCTCCAGATTGACCAAAGCCTGCGCCAGCGCCTCGTCGATCGCGCGCTCCTGCACCGCCGGGTCGAACAGCCGGTCGTAGAGATAGCGGCCGCCGATCCCGAACGAGCCCGTCTCGCGGCGCCCGTTCGCCTCCGCGACGATCGACACGTTCAGCCGCACCAGCGGGCGGGCGTCGGTCGCGATGAAACCGTCGGCGCGCACCACCTCGACGACGCTCCACGTCCCGGACAGACTGACCGACACCTGCGCGACACGCGGATCGCGCGCGCGTGCGGCGGCGTCGATCGACTGACACAAATTCACCTTGTCCGCGAACGGCACCAGATCGAGCGGATCGGCATCGGTATAGAGCCGGTGGTTGGTCCGTCCTGGCGCGGCGGCCTTCGCGCCCGTGGACGGATCGATCAGCGCCATCGTCTCGCCCGCGCGCCGGATCGCCGCCTCGCTGAGTTCATTGGCGTGCGCGAAGGCGGTCATCTCGCCCGACACCGCGCGCAGGCCGAAGCCGGCGGTCGTGTCGTAACTGGCGGTCTTCAGCCGCCCGTCGTCGAAGCCGAATGCCTCCGCCTTGCGATATTGCAGGAACAGTTCGCCGTCATCGGCGCGTGCCAGAATGTCGGCGGTCAGTCGCTGCGCGGCGGCGGGATCGAGCGTGTCGCGGTACAGGAAGGAACGGGGATCGGTCATGGCGCCAAGATAGGCGCGACCCCCGCCCGATACCACTGCGGGGATTATTGCGGGCTGGCGCCCTCGGAAATGTCGGGCAGCTTGCCATGATCGGTACCGTCCGCCGGGCCGCCGATCAGCACGAAGCGCCGGTCGCAATAGCCGCAATCGACATAGCCATGCTCGTCGATCTGCAGCCAGACGCGCGGATGGCCGAGCGCCGCGCCGCCGGGAATGTCGGTCGCGCCGTCACAGGCGACGCGAGGTTGCGAGACACGGACGAGTTCGGGCGGAGCAATCATGCCCGCCAATTAGCAAGCGGTGACGGAGGCGACAACCGGCTAGCTGCGTCGTCTCGGTTGCCTTAATATGGCGCGGTGCGGCGGGATGGGTTCGTCACGGTGGCGCTGGGCCTGTATGCCGTCTGCTTTGCCGGGGGCGCCTTCAATCATGCGCGGGATTTCCTCGGGCATGGTCCGCGCCCCTATGCCGCCGCACCCCTGCCACTCGAAGTGTTCTGGTCCGCGTTGCTGCCGCTCGACGTGGCTGTCGTGATCCTGTTGTGCTGCGGTCGTCGTCGTGCCGGTCTTTTGCTGGCCGCCGCGATCATGGTCGTGGATGTGGCGGCGAACAGCTACGCGGTTCGGACATACGGTTGGGATTTCAGTACCGCCCTGCAACTTCAGTCGCTGTTCCTGGGGTTTGTCCTCGGCTCGCTGCCATTCCTCTGGTCGCGGGGACTTGGCCGCCCGTCGCGAAAGGCCTAACCGGAGCGCCATGACCGACGCCGCCATCTCGATCCGCGACCTGTGCAAGACCTACGCCGGGGTGAAGGGCGGCGCACCGAAACGCGCGCTGGACGGCGTGTCGTTCGACGTGCCGCGCGGCAGCATCTTCGGCCTGCTCGGGCCGAACGGCGCGGGCAAGTCGACGCTGATCAACATCCTCGCCGGGCTGGTGAACAAGACCAGCGGCACGGCGTCGATCTGGGGCTTCGACATCGACGAACACCCGCGCAACGCCAAGGCCTCGATCGGGATCGTCAATCAGGAGATCCTGTTCGATCCCTTCTTTACGCCGGTCGAGACGCTGGAGATCCAGGCGGGGCTATATGGCGTGCCGAAGAAGGAGCGCCGCAGCATGGAATTGCTGCGCGCGGTCCATCTGGAGGACAAGGCGCGCGCCTATGCCCGCACGCTGTCGGGCGGCATGAAGCGACGGTTGATGGTCGCCAAGGCGATGGTCCACCAGCCGCCGGTGCTGGTGCTGGACGAGCCGACCGCCGGCGTCGACATCGAATTGCGCCAGCAACTCTGGACCTATGTCCGCGGCCTCAACGACGCGGGCGTCACGGTGGTGCTGACGACGCACTATCTGGAGGAGGCCGAGGAGCTGTGCGATCGCATCGCGATCATCAACCACGGCCGCGTCATCGCGAACGAGCCGACCGCCGAATTGCTCGGCAAGGCGCAGGAAAAGATCGTCGCGGTGACGGTCGATCGCGACGTGTCGGCGCTGCCCGACAATGCCTGTTTCGAAAAGGTCGCGCTGAAGGGCACCCGGACGCTGGAAATCACCTATGCCAAGGACCGCGTGAACGCGGGCGAGGTGCTCGGCGCGATCCAGCGTGACGGCTACGGGATCGTCGACGTTTCGACCAAGGAAGCCGATCTGGAGGACGTGTTCCTCAACCTGACGCGCGCGGCGAACGCGGGTTAGGGTTCACGCGGAGACGCGGAGGACGACTGTCGCTCCAGCCGACGGTGGAAGCGGAAGACACGCTTCTTTTCTCCGCGTCTCCGCGCCTCCGGGTGAACCCCTATGCGACCATCAACGCATTGTGGAAGCTCGCTAATCCTGCAATGTCCTCCCCCCGATAACCGGGAGGGAGTGACATGAAGACGATCCTGCTCGCGGCGACCGCCGTGCTGGCGCAGGCAAGCGCGCCGTCCCCGGTCGACCAAGCCCGCGCGATCGTCGGCGATGCCCCCGCCACGTCGCAGACGCTGGTCCTCACCGACATTTCCCAACCCACCGGCCCGATGCGCGAGCTGTTCAACCGCCGCGACCTGACCGGCTGGGAGACATGGCTCGGCTATCCCGATCCGGCGGTCACCTATCGCGACCGGCCCGGCGCGACCCCGATCGGCCGCAGCCGCGCGACGACCGGCGATGTCGCGGTGAAGACGATCGACGGCCAGCCCGCGCTGTGGGTGAAGGGCCAGACATGGGGGGCGATCGTCCATGACGCCGATCTGCGCGACTATCACCTCCGGCTCGAATATCGCTGGGGCGACCAGCGCTGGGCGCCGCGCGCCGACAAGGCGCCCAACAACGGCCTACTCTACCACACGCACGGCGCGCCCGGCGCGGTGTTCGGGACGTGGCAGCCGTCGGTCGAGTTCGAGATGATGCCCGGCTCGACCGGCATGGCGGTCGCGGTCGGGCGCGACGTGCGCATCCGCACCACCGCCGCGCTCGACCCGACGCTGATTTCGCCGCCGATCCGCTATCGGATGGGCGGCAAGCCGGTCGAGATCGTCAACGGCACGCTGATCTGGAACGTCGAGAACGCGCGCGATGCCGAGCGGCCGGCGGGCGAGTGGAACACGCTCGACCTCTATGTGCTGGGCGACCGCGCGGTGCATGTCGTCAACGGCGTGCCGGTGATGGTGGTCGAGGGGCTGGCGACCGTCGCCGCCGACGGGACGCGCACGCCGCTGACGCACGGTCGCATCCAGTTGCAGTCCGAGGGCGCGGAGACGTGGTTCCGCCGCGTTGCGGTCGAGCCGATCGACCGGCTGCCGAAGGTGGTCGAGAAGCGCTGAGCCCCCCTCCGTCATTCCCGCGAAGGCGGGAATCCAGAACCTCTGACCTCGCGGCCCCTGCGAAGACCTGCGCCTCTGGATTCCCGCCTCCGCGGGAATGACGGGGGCAGGGCACGCAAACACCTGTCCCACAACCCCCTATCTATGCCACATGGATCATCATGTGCGCCTACACCCCCGCTATACCCCGCCAGCGTCTCAACATTCGCAACATTCGCGGGTGCACGGCATGACCCGGAGCGATGTCCTGATCGTCGGCTCCGGCGCGGCCGGACTGACCGCCGCGCTCAACCTCGCCGACCGGTTCAAGGTCACGGTGCTGGCAAAGGGCGCGCTCAACGATGGATCGACCGCCTGGGCGCAAGGCGGGATCGCCGCGGTCCTCGAACCCGGCGACACGTTCGAGCATCATGTCGAGGACACGATGGTCGCGGGTGCCGGGCTCAACGATCGCGGGATCGTCGAGTTCGTCGTCGAACGCGCGCCCGCCGCGATCCAGCGGCTGCGCGCGCTGGGTGTCCCCTTCGCCGAGGAGAAGGGTGCGCTCCACCTGACGCGCGAGGGCGGGCATTCGCATCGCCGCATCGTCCATGTCGCCGATGCGACCGGCTGGGCGGTGCAGGAGGCGCTGCAACGCGCCGCCACGGCGCATCCCAACATCACCCTGATCCCCGATCAGGTCGCGATCGACCTGGCCACCAGCCGCCACGAACAACGCTATTCGGGCGCGGGCAATGTCTGGGGCGTCTATGCGATCGACCGGCAGAGCGGGCGCGTGCAGCTCCATACCGCGCGCGCGACGATCCTGGCGACCGGCGGGGCGGGGCGGACGTATCTGTTCTCCACCGCGCCGCGCGGCGCGACCGGCGACGGGATCGCGATGGCGTGGCGCGCGGGCGCGCGCGTGGCGAACATGGAATTCATGCAATTCCACCCGACCTGCCTCTATCATCTGGAGGTCAAGAACTTCCTGATTACCGAGGCGGTGCGCGGGGAGGGCGGGCGGCTCATCAACCCGACCACCGGCAAGCGCTTCATGCCGTATTACGACGAGCGGCTGGAACTGGCGCCGCGCGACGTGGTGGCGCGCGCGATCGATGCCGAGATCAAGCGCTACGGCCTCGATTTCGTCCATCTCGACATCAGCCACATGCCCCCGGAATTCGTCCGCGCGCACTTCCCGAACATCTACGAAAAGCTGCTCGGCCTCGGCATCGACATGACGACCTCGCCGATCCCGGTTGTGCCCGCGCAGCATTACACCTGCGGCGGGATCGTCGTGGACAGGGACGGGCGCACCGACCTGCCCGGCCTCTATGCGGCGGGCGAGTGCACGCAATCGGGCCTGCACGGCGCGAACCGGCTGGCGTCGAATTCGCTGCTCGAATGTTTCGTGTTCGGCGAGGCGGCGGCGCGGCATATCGCCGACTGCTGGGACAATCTGCCCGAGGTGCCGGTGATCCGCGCCTGGGACGAAAGCCGCGTGACCGATTCCGACGAGGAGGTGGTCATCAAGCAGAACTGGACCGAAATCCGCCGCTTCATGTGGAATTACGTCGGCATCGTGCGCACCACCAAGCGGCTGGAGCGCGCGCGCCACCGCATCGACCTGCTCCGCAGCGAGGTCGAGGATTATTACGGCCATTTCCGCGTCACGCCGGACCTGATCGAGCTGCGCAACCTGCTCCAGACCGCCGACCTGATCGTCCGCTCCGCGCTGCACCGGCACGAAAGCCGCGGGCTGCATTACACGCTCGACTATCCCGGCCTCGTCGATCCGCCGGTCGATACCGTGCTGGTGCCGTGACACCCCCGGAATCAGCCGCTTGAGCGAGGACGACTCGCTTCGTCGCGCGGGTGCGGGCGGTCGTCGCAACCCCGAGTCGCGGGGCTATGCGATCGATACCGCTACCGGCACACACCCGGATCAGGCAGGGGTGACGGCGGCGGACATGGGAAAGACGACATTCGCGCACCGGACGGCGGTGATCGGCTGGTCGCTGCTGATCGCCGGCTGCGGCGCGGGCGCGGGCTCGACGCTGATCCCCGCCGCCCCGCCGCCGCCGTTGGTGTCGGTCGCGGTCCCGCCGCCCGCGCCGCCGCGCCCGAAGTCCGCGCCGCGCGCGCTGCAGGAGCGCGTTACGCAGTTGATCCGCAGCTTTCCCGGCAAGGCGGGGGCGGCGATCCAGGCGGTGGACGAGGACTGGATCGTTTCCGAAGGCGGCGCGCTGTACCTGCCGCAGCAGAGCGTCAGCAAATTATGGGTCGCGATGACCGTGCTGGCGCAACGCGACGCCGGGCGGCTGAAGCTCGACGATCCGGTGCTGGTGACGCGCGACGATCTGACGCTTTTCCATCAACCGATCGCCTCGCTGGTGACGGCGCAGGGCTATCAGACCACGGTCGGCGGGCTGATGACGCGCGCGCTGACGCAGAGCGACAATACCGCGAACGACCGGCTGCTGACCGTCGTCGGCGGCCCGGCGGCTGTGCGGCGGTTCCTGGCGGAAAAGCACATCAGCGGCATCCGCTTCGGTCCCGGCGAGCGGCTGCTCCAGAGCGGTACGGCGGGCGTGACCTGGAAGCAGTCGATGGCGATGGGGCGCGGATTCGAGGCGGCGCGCGCGAAGCTGGACCCCGCCGTGCGCCGCGCCGCGCTGCAACGCTATATCGACAATCCCGCCGACGGCGCGCAGCCCGCCGCGATCGTCGAGGCGATGGCACGGCTGGCGCGCGGCGAATTGCTCAGCGAGACCTCGACGCGCATCCTGCTGGACACGATGGCGGCCTCGCACACCGGGCGCGCGCGGTTGAAGGCGGCGACTCCGCCGGGGTGGAAGCTGGCGCACAAGACCGGTACCGGGCAGGAACTGGGCGCGCGCAACGCCGGCTTCAACGACATCGGCCTGCTCACCGCGCCGGACGGCCGCCGCTATGCGATCGCGGTGCAGATCGGCGACACCACCGCGCCGATGCGCGTGCGGCAGGTGCTGATCCAGCAGGTCGCGGCGGCGCTGACGGGTGCGCAGCCGCGCGCGGGCGGGGCGGACGAATCGGAATAGCCGCGCCTTTCCGTCATTGCTGCGCTCCGCTCGCAATGACGATGGAGCGGGCGGCAAGGATACGAACCCCGGTTCCCCACAACCCCAATCCGTTATAGGGCAGGCGCCATGCCGCACCTCTATCTCGTCGACGGATCGGGCTACATTTTCCGTGCCTATCACCGCCTGCCGCCGCTGACCAACAAGCATGGCGAGCCGGTCGGTGCGGTCTATGGCTATACCGCGATGCTCTGGAAGCTTGCCGACGCGCTCCACAAGGCGGACGGGCCGACGCACATGGCGGTGATCCTCGATAAGTCGAGCCACACGTTCCGCAACGAGCTGTACGACCAGTACAAAGCGCATCGCCCGCCGCCGCCCGAGGATCTGGTCCCGCAATTCCCGATGATCCGCGACGCCACCCGCGCCTTCTCGCTGCCGTGCATCGAGGAAGCGGGCTGGGAGGCCGACGATCTGATCGCCAGCTATACCAAGGCGGCGCTGGCGCAGGGCTGGCAGGTGACGATCGTCAGTTCCGACAAGGATCTGATGCAGCTGATGACCGATCCATCGGTCGACATGCTCGACACGATGAACAACCGCCGGCTCGGCTCCGAGGCGGTGGTCGAGAAGTTCGGCGTCGGCCCGGAGAAGCTGGGCGACGTCCTCGCGCTGATGGGCGACAGCGTCGACAATGTGCCGGGCGTCCCGGGTGTCGGGCCGAAAACCGCCGCGAAGCTGATCCTCGAACATGGCGATGTCGAAGGCGTGCTGACCGCCGCCGACACGATGAAGAAGGGCAAGCTGCGCGAGAATCTGATCGAGCATGCCGAGGCGGCGCGGATGAGCCGCAAGCTGGTCGAGCTGGCGTGCGACGTGCCGCTGCCGCAGCCGCTGGAGGAACTGTCGCTGGCGGACGGCATCCCCGACGCGCCGTTGCGCGCCTTCCTCGAACATCACGGCTTCCGCACGCTGCTGTCGCGGCTGGGCGAGGTCGCCGACGCGCCGGTCGCAGAGGCACCGACCGATGCCGGCTTCGATGCCGACGAACCCTGCAAGCACGACGACTATGAAACGGTCGTCGACATGGACGCGCTCGACCGCTGGATCACCGTCGCCCGCCACCAGGGCTGGGTCGCGATCGACACCGAAACGACCGCGAAGGACCCGATGCTCGCCGATCTGGTCGGCGTGTCGCTGGCGCTGCATCCAAATCTCGCCTGCTATATCCCGCTTGGCCACGGCGGCAGCGACATGTTCGCCGAACGCCCGCCGCAGCTCGACTGCGACGTGGCGCTGGCGAAGCTCAGGCCGCTGCTGGAGGATCCCGGCGTCCTCAAGATCGGGCACAACCTGAAGTACGACATGATCGTGCTCGGACGGCTGGGCGTCGACGTCGCGCCGTACGACGACACGATCGTGATGAGCTTCGATCTCGACGCCGGGCTGCACGGCCACGGCATGGACGAACTGGCCGCGACGCATCTGTCGCACACCTGCATCGCCTACAAGGATGTGGTCGGCACGGGCAAGAAGGCGCTCGGCTTCCACGAGGTCGATCTGAAGGCCGCGACCCGCTACGCTGCGGAGGATGCCGACGTGACGCTGCGCCTGTGGCGGCGCTTCACCGCGCGCCTGCCGCGCGAGGGCGCGACGCGCGTCTATCAGATGGTCGATCGGCCGCTGGTGGCGGTGATCGCGCGGATGGAGCGGCGCGGGATCAAGATCGATCGCGAGAAACTCGCGCAGCTCTCCGGCGATTTCTCGACGCAGATCGCGGCGCTGGAGGGCGTCGTCCACGAACTGGCGGGCGGACCGTTCACGATCGGCAGCCCCAAGCAACTGGGTGACGTGCTGTTCGAGCGGATGGGGCTGAAGGGCGGGCGCAAGGGCAAGAGCGGCGTCTATTCGACCGACGTCAACGAACTCGAACGCCTTGCCGCCGACCGCGGTTCGCCGGGTGCGGAAATCGCGACCAAGGTGCTGGAATGGCGTCAGCTGACCAAGCTGAAGAACACCTATACCGATGCGCTTCAGGAACAGATCAACCCCGCCACGGGCCGCGTCCATACCAGCTATTCGTTGACCGGCGCCCAGACCGGTCGGCTGTCCTCGACCGATCCGAATTTACAGAACATTCCGATCCGCACCGAGGTCGGCCGCCAGATCCGCGACGCTTTCGTCGCCGAGCCGGGCAACGTCATCCTCGCCGCCGACTATTCGCAGATCGAGCTGCGGCTGGCCGCGCACATGGCCGAGGTGCCGCAGCTGAAGGAGGCGTTCGCGCGCGGCGACGACATTCACAGCCTGACCGCGCAGGAATTGTTCGGCGAGGTGACGCGCGACACCCGCGCGTCGGCGAAGACGATCAACTTCGCGATCCTCTACGGCATCTCACGCTGGGGGCTGGCGGGGCGGCTCGACATTTCGGCGGACGAGGCGCAGGCGATGATCGATCGCTATTTCGACCGCTTCCCCGGCATCAACCGCTATATCGCCGAGACGCTGACGCAGGTGCGCGAGCACGGCTTCACCGAGACGCTGTTCGGCCGCAAGACGCACTTCCCGCGCATCCGCAGCAAGGTGCAGCACGAACGCCAGGGCGCCGAGCGCGCCGCGATCAACGCGCCGATCCAGGGCACCAGCGCCGATATCATCAAGCGCGCGATGGTGCGGATGGAGCCGGCACTGCTGGAGGCGGGGCTGCCCGACGTGCGGATGCTGCTCCAGGTCCATGACGAACTGGTGTTCGAATTGCCCGAGGGCGATGTCGAGCGGGCGCGCCCGGTGATCGAGCGCGTCATGGCGGGCGCGGCGGAGCCGGCGGTGGTGCTGGACGTGCCGCTGGGGGTGGAGATCGGGGTCGGACGGAGTTGGGGAGAAGCGCATTGACCGCGCCGCTTGGCAGCCGGCCACGCCCGGCTGACTCAAGCCAGCGCGGGCGGCGGGCAACGCCCGTCCGACGACGCGGCTTCGCCGCGGCGCACCTCTCCCACCACCGTCATTGCGAGCGCAGCGAAGCAATCCAGAGCCCAGCGCGTGACGCTCCGGATGGCTTCGCTCCGCTCGCAATGACGAAGTGCTTCGCATGACCGACCAGACCGAGGACATCGCCGCGCTCGCCAAGGGCGGCCGCACCAACGTCGCGGGGTTCATCCTGCGGCTGGGCGCGCGGATCCCGTTCCTGTTCATCGCGGGCCACATGTACGGTGCGGCGCTGGTCGGGCGCTTCGCGATCGCGGTCGTCGTGGTCGAGTTCGCCGCACTGATCGCCACGCTCGGCCTCAAGCGCGGGCTGGCGCAGGCTTTGTCCTCCACCGAGCGTCCGCACAATCACGTCGTGTTCGACGCGCTGGCGCTGGCGCTGATCGCCAGCCTGATCGCCAGTGCCGCGCTGTTCGCGTTTCCGCAGGCGATGTACCCCAATTCGGCGATCGTCGGGCTGGACCGCTTCTTCCCGCTCATCATCCTCGCGCCCGCGCTGTCCGACGTCAGCCTCGCCGCGCTCGCCTATCGCCACGATGTGAAGGCCAGCGTCACGGCACGGGCGGTGATCGAACCGTGGACGCTGTCGATCTTCGCCTTCCTGTTCTCGTTCTTCACGCACAAGGACGGGCTGGTGCTGGCCTATGTCGCCAGCATGGTCGCCGCGCTGACCGCCAGCATCGTGCCACTCATCCGCAGCTATGGCGTGCCGCACGGCTGGTCGCCGCACGTCGGGCAATTGTGGCAGATGACGCGCGCCAATACCCCGCTGGCGGGGGCGGACGCGCTGGAGTGGGGCAGCCGCAACATCGACCGGCTGATCCTCGGCACGCTATTCGCGCCGAGCGTGGTCGGCATCTATTACATGGCGCAGCAGGTCGCGAGCCTGCCGCAGAAGCTGAAGACCAGCTTCGATCCGATCCTGGGTCCGGTCGTGACGCAGAGCCTGGCGCGCGGCGACCTGACGGCGATCGCGCGGCAGGTGCGGCAGGTGGCGTTCTGGATCATCGCGGCGCAGCTGGCGCTGGCGATCACCGCCTCGATCCCGCGCGAGGGCGTGATGGCGACGATCGGGCCGCAATTCGTGAGCGGCGCCGCACCGATGGTATTCCTGCTGTTCGCGGAGGTCTTCGCCTCGACCGGCGCGGTGTCCGAATCAGCGCTGGTCTATATGGCGCGGCACCGCAACCTGTTGATTTCGATGACGATGCTGGCGTTGCAGGTCGCCTTGTCCTTCGCGCTGATCCTCGCGATCCGCGCGGCCGGCTATGGCGTGACGACGCAGGCGGCGGGCGCGCCGGTCGCGCTGATGCTGGTGTTGCTGCTCACCTCGTTCATCAAGGCCGGCGTTCTGGGACGGCTGCTGGGAGCAAGCGTCTCGCCAATGCGCTGGCCGCTGGTCTGGGCGGCGTGCGCGGGGGCTGCGGTCGGTGGCGCCTTCACCTTGTTGCCGCCGGGCTGGCGCTGGGCGCAGGTATCGATCGGCGTCGCCGCGACGCTCGCGGCCTATCTGTTCGTGATCTGGCGTTACGCCTTCGGTCCGGAGGACCGCGCCCTGTTCAGCAAGATGCCTCGCGCGGAGGAGGCGACCTTGCCGAACGAGGGCGGGTTCATCCGCTGACGATCCTCAGTCCGCGAACGGATCGCGGACCAGGATCGTATCGGCGCGCTCCGGACTGGTCGATACCAGCGCCACCGGGCAGCGGATCAGTTCCTCGACGCGGCGGATGTATTTGATCGCCTGTGCGGGCAGGTCGGCCCAGCTTCGCGCGCCGGCGGTCGATTCCTGCCAGCCCTCCATCGTCTCATAGACCGGCTCGACCAGCGCCTGATCGGCGGCATGGGCGGGATAATAGTCGATCACCTCGCCGCGCAGGCGATAACCGGTGCAGATCTTCACTTCGTCGAAGCCGTCGAGGACGTCGATCTTGGTCAGCGCGATGCCGGTGATGCCGCCGACCGCCGCCGATTGCCGTACCAGCACCGCGTCGAACCAGCCGCAGCGGCGCTTGCGCCCCGTGACCGTGCCGAACTCATGCCCGCGCGTGCCCAGCCGCTCGCCGGTCGCCCCATCCGGACCATCGCCCTCCAACTCGGTGGGGAAGGGGCCGGAGCCGACGCGCGTGGTATAGGCCTTGGCGATGCCGAGCACGAAGCCGACCGCCGACGGCCCCAGTCCCGAGCCGCCGGCCGCGCTGCCGGCGATCGTGTTCGACGAGGTGACGAACGGATAGGTGCCGTGATCGATGTCGAGCAGCACGCCCTGCGCGCCCTCGAACAGGATGCGCTTGCCGGCCTCCTTGGCGATGTTCAGGTCGCGCCACACCGGCCGCGCGAAGGGGAGCACGAAATCCGCGATCGTGCGCAATTCGGCGACCAGCGCCTCACGGTCGATCGGCGGCTCGCCGAACCCGGCGCGCAGCGCGTCGTGGTGCGCGGTGAGTCGATCGAGCTGCGGCCCGAGATCGTCGAGATGCGCCAGATCGCAGACGCGGATCGCGCGCCGCCCGACCTTGTCCTCATAGGCCGGGCCGATCCCGCGCCGCGTCGTCCCGATCTTACCCGCGCCGCTGGCATCCTCGCGCAGGCCGTCGAGGTCGCGGTGGAACGGCAGGATCAGCGCGCAATTGTCGGCGATGCGCAGCGTCTCGGGCGTGGCGGTCACGCCCTGCGCGGCCAGCCGCTCGATCTCCGCCTTCAGCGCCCAGGGGTCGAGCACGACGCCGTTGCCGATCACCGACGGCGTGCCGCGCACGATCCCCGACGGCAGCAGCGACAGCTTGTAGACGTTCTCGCCGACGACCAGGGTGTGCCCCGCATTGTGCCCGCCCTGGAAGCGGACGACCATGTCGGCACGCTCCGCCAGCCAGTCGACGATCTTGCCCTTGCCCTCGTCGCCCCATTGCGCGCCGATGACCGCTACATTTGCCATGGATGCAATTCCCCGCCTGCCGCTGCGGACCCGCGCGCCCTTCGACAGGACTCGGCACGCGGGCGGTTCAGGAATGTCGGGGGCGCGGGTAGCGGGCGGGCGCGGACAGGTCAACCGGGTGCGTGGCAGACCACCGCCAGCTTGTTGCCCGCCGGGTCGCGGACATAACCCGCATACCAGTGCGCCGAATATTGTGGCCGCGGTCCCGCCGGCCCCTCGTCGCTGCCACCATGCGCCAGTGCGGCGGCGTAGAACGCATCGACCTGTTCATGGCTGGCCGCGAAGAAGCCGATCATCGATCCATTCCCGGCGGTGGCGGGGGCCTTGTCAAAGGGCAGGCACACCCACAGAACGAAACCATCGCCCGCGCCGCCCTCCGAATAGCCGCGCCAGCCCGGAAACTGCGCGTGGCTGCTCCACCCGATCGTCGCCAGCACCGCATCGTAGAATGCGTGCGAGCGATCGGCGTCGATCGCCCCCACCGTGGCATAGGCACCCATCTCATCCTCCCTGCTTCGATGCGGGGAGGCTAAGTGGTGGTTGCGAACACATCAAGAACGATTATTTACCGGACGTCGACATCGACGATGACACGCCGCACGCGCCCTTCCGACGTCGCGTTCCGCAACACCACCTTGTCATGACCGTGGAAGTCGGCGGCGGGCGTATAGAAGGCCTGCACGCCGTCGACCTTCTGCTTGTCGCAGACGACGCGCGGATTGGGGGCGACGAAGTTCGGATAGACCTTCTCGGTCGAGATATCGACGACACCGTGATGCGGCTGGCCGAGGACCTGCGTCGTCATCGTGCCCGCCGACGAGCAATCGGGGTTGGTGAGCGTCGCGAACCACAGCCGGATCTTCTCGCCCGGCATCGCGGCCTTGGAAATATGCAGGTCGGCAAAGCCCCTGGTCGGACCGCTGACAACCCGGCGGACGACATAAGTCTGCGCGACGGCGTTACTTGCCAGAAGCACGGATGAAAACAGAATGATGGCAGTCGACAACTTCGGGTTCATGGCAACGATCTCGCGAAAAGTGTCGAGGCCAAGTCTATTCGCGTGGCGGCACCCCGTAAACGCCGCCACCCGACATTACGAACATTTCACCTTACAACGCGCGGGCCTCGCCATCCGCCAGCAGGTGCGTGCACAATTGTGCCTCCGGCGTGTCCCCCGCCTCCAGCGCGGCGACCGTCACCCAGCCCGCCTCCCGCATCCGCGCCGCATCGGCTGCGCGCGTCCCGAACGGCACGAAAAGGCGACGGCGGTCATGCACGGGCGGATCGCCGAGCAGCCGGTCGGCGAACAGCGAGAAACCCGTCGCCGCCTCTTCCGCGCCGCCCTCGTGCACGACCGTATAGGTGCCGCCGCGCCCGATCTCGACGCTCGATCCGCCGCCGAACAGCGAGAAGCCGAGCCACGTCTGATATTCGAAGCCGTGCCGCTCGGTCGGATCGAGCGTCATCGCGACGCGCCCGTCCAGCGTCTGCGCGATCGCGGTCAGTCCGGCGATCCGCGACGCCAGCACACCGTCGCGATCGAACGCGCGCAGCCGGTCCACCGCCTGCTCGAACGGTCCGGCCGCGGCGATCAGCGGCAGGTAATCGGGCGCTATCGCCGCGACACCGCCCGCATCCTTGGCATCCAGCCGCTGGCGCAGATCGTCCAGCCGCTCCGGCCCGACCGGCAACGGCCCGGCAGCCAATGTGTCGACCAGATCGGGCAGCGTGAAGTCGATCGACGGGCGCGCGACATTCGCCGCCGCCAGTGCGTCGATCGCGACCGTTACCACCTCCTGCGCGGCCGCGACCGAATCGAGCCCGAACAGTTCGGCCCCGATCTGTCGCGTCTCGCGCGCCGGCGACAATTGGCTGGCGCGCAGCTTCAGCACCGACCCGGCATAGCTGAGCCGTACCGGACGCGGGTGATGTCCCATCCGCGTCGCCGCGATTCGCGCGACCTGGGCGGTCAGATCGGGGCGGATCGCCAGCGTCCGCTGCGACACCGGATCGACGAAGCGCACCGCATCGTGCAGCGCGCCGGCCTTCAACCGCGTGCCCAGCGCCTCGGCGAATTCGGCCAGCGGCGGATCGACCCGCTCATAGCCGTGTGCGTGGATGGCGCCCAGCACGCGCGCCTCGATCGCGGCGGCGGCATCGGCGAAGGGGGGCAGGCGGTCGCGAAGACCTTCGGGCAGGAGCGCGGTCATGTCAGCCCTCTGCCCGGTGGACAGAGGGCTGACAACCGTTTCAGAACGACAGACCCATGGCGGTCTTCACGCCCGGCAGCGCCTTGACCTCGGCGAGCAGTTGCGCGTCGACCGGCTGATCGACGCTCAGGAGCAGCACCGCTTCGCCGCCGGCTTCACGCCGACCGAGGTGGAAGGTGCCGATGTTCACGCCCGACTCGCCCAGCAGCGTGCCGAGCCGCCCGATGAAGCCCGGCGCGTCCTCGTTGACGACATAAAGCATCGGCCCGGCCAGATCGGCCTCGACCTTGATCCCGAACAGCTCGACCAGACGCGGCGCGCTGTCACCGAACAGCGTGCCGGCCACCGACCGCTCGCCGTCGGCGGTGCGTACCGCGACGCGCAGCAGCGTGTGGTAATCGCCCTCGCGCTCGGTGCGGATCTCGCGCACTTCCATGCCGCGCTCGCGCGCCAGCAGGGGGGCGTTGACCATGTTCACCGTGTCGGTCTGCTGGCGCAGGAAGCCGGTGAGGACCGCGCTGGTGATCGGCTTCGGATTGAGGTCCGCCGCCGCGCCCTCGCGGTGGATCGACACGCGGTCGATCGCGCCGGTCGCGAGCTGCCCGACCAGCGAGCCGAGCTTTTCCGCGAGGCCCATGTACGGACGCAGCTTCGGCGCTTCCTCCGCCGACAGGCTGGGAACGTTCAGCGCGTTGGTGACGCCGCCCGACACCAGATAATCGGCCATCTGCTCGGCGACCTGGATCGCGACATTGACCTGCGCTTCGGTGGTCGACGCGCCCAGATGCGGGGTCGAGATGAAGTTCGGGGTGCCGAACAGCGGGCTTTCCTTGGCCGGCTCGGTCACGAACACGTCGAGCGCCGCGCCCGCGATATGCCCCGAATCGAGCCCCGCCTTCAGCGCCGCCTCGTCGATCAGCCCGCCGCGCGCGCAATTGACGATCCGCACGCCCTTCTTCGTCTTGGCGAGGTTCTCCGCCGACAGGATGTTGCGGGTCTGGTCGGTCAGCGGCGTGTGCAGCGTGATGAAATCGGCGCGCGCCAGCAGCTCGTCGAGCGTCACCTTGGTCACGCCCAGTTCGACCGCACGCTCCTCGGTCAGGAACGGGTCGAAGGCGACGACCTTCATCTTCAGCCCCAGCGCGCGGTCGGCGACGATCGAGCCGATGTTGCCGGCGCCGATCAGGCCCAGCGTCTTGGCGGTCATCTCGACCCCCATGAAGCGGTTCTTCTCCCACTTGCCCGCCTGGGTCGAGGCGTCGGCCTCCGGCAACTGGCGCGCGAGCGCGAACATCAGCGCGATGGCATGTTCGGCGGTGGTGATCGAGTTGCCGAACGGCGTATTCATCACGACCACGCCCTTGGCCGACGCGGCGGGGATGTCGACATTGTCGACGCCGATCCCGGCGCGGCCGACGACCTTCAGGTTCGTCGCGTGCTCCAGAATGTCCTTGGTGACCTTGGTCGAGCTGCGGATCGCCAGCCCGTCATACTCGCCGATGATCGCCTTCAGCTCGTCGGGGGTCTTGCCGGTGATTTCGTCCACCTCGACCCCGCGTTCGCGGAAGATCTCGGCAGCGCGTGGGTCCATCTTGTCGGAAATCAGTACCTTGGGCATGACTATCACTCCGTCGCCCCTGCGCAGGCAGGGGCCTATCTCTGTCGAATGGGATGGTACGGCTGACACTATCGCGTCGCGTGTTGTGTCAGCCGGGGATAGGAAAAAGGCAGACATGGGCCCCTGCCTTCGCAGGGGCGACGATCATGCCTTCGCGGTGGCGTATGCCCAGTCGAGCCACGGCCCGAGCGCCTCGATATCGGCGGTATCCACCGTCGCGCCGCACCAGATGCGCAGGCCCGCGGGCGCGTCGCGATAGCCGGCCACATCGAACGCCGCGCCTTCCTTCTCCAGCAGCCCGGCCATCGTCTTGATGAACGCCTCGTCGGCACCCGCAACGGTCAGGCAGACGCTGGTCTTCGACCGCGATGCCTCATCCTCGGCCAGATGCCCCAGCCAGTCGCGCTCGGCGACGATCTTGTCCAGCGCGGCGGCATTGGCGTCCGACCGCGCGATCAGCCCGCGCTCACCCAGCCCCCTGGCCCATTCCAGCGCCCAGATCGCATCCTCGACCGCCAGCATCGATGGCGTGTTGATCGTCTCGCCCTTGAACACGCCCTCGGCCAGCTTGCCCTTGGACACGAGGCGGAACACCTTCGGCAGCGGCCAGGCGGGGGTGTAGCTTTCCAGCCGCTCGACCGCGCGGGGCCCCAGGATCAGCACGCCATGCGCGCCCTCGCCACCCAGCACCTTCTGCCAGCTGAACGTCGCGACGTCGATCTTGTCCCACGGCAGGTCGTAGGCAAACACGCCAGAGGTGGCGTCGGCAAAGCTGAGCCCGGCGCGATCGTCGGGAATCCAGTCGCCGTTCGGCACGCGCACGCCGCTGGTGGTGCCGTTCCAGGTGAACAGCACGTCGTTCGACCAGTCGATCTGGTGCAAATCGGGAAGCTGGCCGTAATCGGCGCGAATGACGGTCGGGTCGATCTTCAGCTGCTTGACCGCATCGGTCACCCAGCCTTCGCCGAAGCTCTCCCACGCCAGCGCGGTGACCGGACGCGCGCCCAGCATCGTCCACATCGCCATCTCGAACGCGCCGGTGTCGGAACCGGGGACGATGCCGATGCGGTGGGTGTCGGGAAGGTTCAGCAGTTCGCGCATCAGGTCGATGCAATATTGCAGGCGCTGCTTGCCCAGCTTCGAGCGGTGCGAACGCCCGAGGACGTCGGTCGCGAGCTTGGCGGGATCATAGCCGGGGGGCTTGGCGCAGGGGCCGGACGAGAAATGCGGGCGCGCCGGTTTGGTGGCGGGCTTGGCCGCGGGCGCAAGAGTGGCGTCGGCGGCAGTCGAATCAGTCATGTAGACTCTCCTCACAGAGAGCACGCGCGGCGTTGGGACCGCGTGGCCCGTCGACGGCCCTAGCGGCAGGGCGGCGCGCTGGCAACATGGATTATCGGATCGTCGTATCGGGGACTCCCTTCGTCACCCCGGACTTGTCCAGGCGCGGACCGTGCCGCAAGCCACGTCGATGCGAGGCGAGCGGACCAGGGAATGCCGGAGCAGGTCCGGCGTGACGTTGCTGATGATCATGCCGCTGCTCGCCGCCTGCGGGCGGTTCGAGCCCCCGGCTGCCCCGACCCAGCGCGCGCGCGTCGACATTCCTTCCGCGCGCGAGACAAGCCAATGTTTCGCCGACCTTCGCGCGCTCGGTGTCGATTTCCAGCCGCTGCCCGACAAGGATTTTGGCGGCGGCTGCGCATTGACCGGCACGGTGAAGCTGCTCGACATCGGCGTGCCGACCGCGAACCTCGGCGCGGTGCGCTG
This sequence comes from Sphingomonas endophytica, assembly GCF_001476895.1. Classification (GTDB taxonomy): domain Bacteria; phylum Pseudomonadota; class Alphaproteobacteria; order Sphingomonadales; family Sphingomonadaceae; genus Sphingomonas; species Sphingomonas endophytica_A. The sequence goes on from NZ_LDTB01000008.1 coordinate 133,969, forward strand.
TGGACAGGCACGCGCCTATGCCGCCTGGGCGCGCAACGGCGTGGCCCCGGCCGCTTTCCAGATTCTCGGGTCCGAACTGTCGCGCGTCGTCAGCATGGGCAGCTATGCCTGTCGCAACACCGTCGGCACGAGCGGCCCCGCGCGCCGCTCCGGGCATGCGATCGCCAATGCGATCGACATCGGCGCGTTCGAGTTGAAGGACGGGCGGCGCATCTCGATCCTGCGCGACTGGAACTCGCCCGACCCGGCGGTGCGGCAATTCCTCAAGGTGATCCATACCTCCGCGTGCCGCCGCTTCGGCACCGTGCTGTCCCCGGATTACAATGCGGTGCACCGCGATCACTTGCATCTGGAAGACGACGGCGCGCGCTTCTGCCGGTGATCTTGCGGGCGTCACATGCGCGTTCTATCTCAGGATAAATGAGTGATACCCGAGTGCCGAGCCGCGTCTTCCCGCGTGCCAAACAGGATGCCGAGGTCGCCAAGACCAGCATCTCTACCCCGCAAACCGAGAGCCCGGCATACAGCTTGGCCTTTCAGGACATGGACTTCCTCCTGCGTGAGGATCTGCGCCCGGTCCGCTTCCAGCTCGAACTGCTCAAGACCCAGCTGATCCTGGAGGAGGCGCATATCGGCTCCACCTTCGTGTTCTACGGCTCGGCGCGCATTCCGGAGCCGGCGAAGGCGCAGGCGCTGCTCGATCTCGCCACCGACGACAAGAGCCGCCGCATCGCCGAGCGGCTGGTCGCCAAGAGCAAATATTACGACATGGCGCGCGAACTGGCGCAGCTCTGCTCGAACTTCCCGCGCGATGAGGCGGGGAAGCGGCATTTCGTGGTCTGTTCGGGCGGTGGCCCGTCGATCATGGAAGCGGCCAATCGCGGCGCGGCGGACGTTCATGCCGAATCGATCGGGCTGAACATCGTCCTGCCGCACGAACAGGCGCCCAACCCCTACGTCACGCCGTCGCTGTCGACGCAATTCCACTATTTCGCGCTGCGCAAGATGCACTTCCTGCTGCACGCGCGCGCGCTGGCGGCCTTTCCGGGCGGGTTCGGGACGTTCGACGAATTGTTCGAGCTGCTGACGCTGATCCAGACCGGCAAGATCGAGCCGATGCCGGTGCTGCTGTTCGGGCGGGAGTTCTGGGAACGTGTCGTCAATTTCGAGGCGCTGGTGGAAGAAGGCGTGGTGTCGGAACGCGACCTCGGCATCTTCCGCTATGTGGAGAGCGCGGCGGAAGGCTGGGCGGTGGTCCAGCAATTCTACCGCGACCGGCAGGCGCGCAATGACGCGGCGGGGAAGTAGCGTCGTTTCGTGATCGCGAGCGGAGCGAAGCGATCCAGGTCGTCCTGGTCCGACGCTGGATTGCTTCGCCACGCCCGCGATGACGAACTTACTTGCCGAACCGCAGTGGCCCTGGGCGCACGCGACTGGCGTGAAAATCCAGCCAGTCGAGCAGGTAGTTCTGCCGCACCCGCCACGGCGAGCGCTTCCCCTGCCGCGGCATGGCTCCGGCCGCTCGCCTGACATAGCCCGATTGCAACCCGAACAGCGGATCGTCGGACGCCTCGCCCGGCATGGCTATGGCCTCGACGCTGCGAAAGCTGCCGCGCCGCATGTGGCGGAGCAATCGACCGACGAATCGCGCGGTCAAGTCGCTCTTCAGCGTCCATGACGCATTGGTATAGCCGACCGAGAAGGCGAAGTTCGGCACCCCGTCCAGCATCGCGCCGCGAAATACCAGTCGCTCCGCCATGACGACCGGGACGTCATCGACGCTGAGCGCGATCCCGCCCATCATCTGCACGCGCAGGCCCGTCGCGGTGACGATCACGTCGGCGGGGAGGTCCACGCCCGATTCGAGCGCGAGGCCGTCACGGGTGAAACGTGCTATCCGGTCGGTCACGATCGCCGCGCGCCTGTCCTTCAACACCGCGAACAGATCGGCGTCGGGCACGAGGCACAGCCGTTCGTCCCACGGATCGTAGCGCGGGGTCAGGTGCGCCATTTCGAACCCCTCGCCCAGCAGCTTGCGCTGCTCGTCGGCGATGCCGCGCCGCACCGCCGCCGGGCGCTGCCGTGCCAACGTGTAGAAGAAGCTGCTGACCGCGATACTCTTCCACCGGATCGCCGCATCGGCGGCGCGCGCGGGCAGAAGCCGCCGCAGTCGCGCGTCCACCGCGCTGCGCGACGGCATCGACACGATATAGGTGGGCGAGCGCTGGAGCATCGTGACGTGCGCCGCGCCGCGCCGCACCAGCGCGGGCACCAGCGTCACCGCCGTCGCCCCCGATCCGATCACCACGACACGCTTGCCGGTCACGTCGAGTGTTTCGGGCCAGAACTGCGGGTGGACCAGCGTTCCGGCGAACTCGCCTCGCCCCGGCCAGTCGGGCGCATGGCCCTGCGCGTAATCGTAATAGCCGGTGCAGCCGTACAGGAACGCGCATGTCACGCGCGCCGCCACGCCATCTACCTCGTAATCGACCGTCCAGCGTGCATCCTGATGCGACCAGTCGGCCCGCAGCACGCGGTGCCGCAGCCGCACCAGCGCCGCCACGCCCGTCTCGCGCGCGGTATCGACGATGTAATCGCGGATGGCGCCGCCCTCGGCGATCGCCCGGTCGCCCCGCCACGCGCGGAACGGATAGCCGAGCGTCGCCATGTCCGAATCCGATCGCACGCCCGGATAGCGGAACAGGTCCCACGTACCGCCGATCGCGTCGCGCCCCTCGAAGATCGCGAGAGTCAGCCCCGCATCCTTCTCCCGCAGCCGTACCGCCGCGCCGATCCCCGAAAGCCCCGCCCCGACGATCAGGACGTCAAGGTGTTCCGGGGAATGCTCAGGCATCCTCGGGCTCGACGATATTCGCCATCCATTCGGGGGCGGTGATCCGCGCGCGCTCGCGCTGCATCAGCGGCGGCATTCCCAGCCGGCGCACATCGACCGCGCTCACGCCCTGCAACAGCAATCCGTCCAGGTGTCGGTCGCGCATCTCGATCAGGATGCCCACCGGGGTCGCGCGCAGCATCGACCACATCAGTTCGCGCGCGCGCACCTTCCGGCCGCATACCTGCACCGCCGCGATCCGCCCGGTCGTGTCGATCGTCAGTGCGGCGCAGCGGTCAGCGCCGATCGTCGCGTCGAAGGCATGAAACCCCGGCAGCGCCTCGGCCACGGCCGTGATCGCCTCCTCAATCGAGTCCAACCGTCGTTCCGCCCGGCCGAACCCGAACAGCGAGCCGAGCCCCACCGCCGTCGCCGTTCAGTTCGCGCGCACCGCGTCCATGAGCGGGCGCAAGGCGGTCAGGTCATAGCCGGCGCGCGCCGCTTTCGCGGTCAGTTCCTCCGGTGCGTCGCCGCCGGCCGCCCCGGCCAGCGCCCACAGGTTGCAAGAACGCGTGCCCGAACGGCAATAGGCCAGCACCGGCCCGTCCGCCGCCGCCAGCGTCGCCGCCATCGCATCGACCTGCGGGCGCGAGAAACCGGCATGGGTGATCGGGATCGCGGTATAGCCGAGCCCGGCGGCCTCCGCGGCGGCGCGGATCGCCTCGCCGGTCGGCTGGCCCGGCTCCTCGCCATCGGGGCGGTTGTTGACGATCGCGACATAGCCCGCCGCCTTGATGGCGGGCAAGTCCTGCGGGGTGATTTGCGGAGCGACCGCGATCCTGTCGTCGATGATGCGAAGCATGACGCCATGCCGTAGCGAAACCGGGCGAGCGCGTCAGCCGGAAACGTCAGCCGCGCGCGCGGATCGTATCGAGGAACGCCTGCCCATAGGCATCCAGCTTGCGCTGCCCGACCCCTGCGATCCGCCCCAGCGCCATCAGCGAGGTCGGGCGCAGCGCCGCCATCTCGCGCAGCGCCGAGTCGTGGAAGATGACATAGGGTGGCACCCCCGCCTCCTTCGCCAGTTCGCGTCGGGTGCCGCGCAGCGCCTCGAACAGCGGATCGTCCGCCGGATTGTTCGCCCCGGCAGCCGCGCCGCGCCGGCGCCGCTCGCGCTTGGGCGGCTCGACCAGCGCCAGCGTCGATTCGCCCTTCAGCAGCGCGCGCGCCGCCGGGCCGAATTCCAGCCCGCCGTGCGGATTGGTGCGCAGCGCATCCTTCAGCAGCAGCGCGCGCCCGACCGGCTTGAGCATCGCGACCTCCGCGCCGTCGACGATGTTCCACACCGACAGCGCCTCGTGCCCGTTCATCAGGCTTCGCTCGCTGGATTTGCCGGTCAGCACCTCCTCGATATAGGTCGCACCGAACATCTGCCCGGTGCGGAACACCGCCGACAGATATTTGCGCGCCGTCTCGGTCGCGTCGATCGCGGCGGGGGGCGACAGGCAATTGTCGCAATTGCCGCAGGTCTCGGGCGGGTGCTCGCCGAAATGCCGCAGCAGGATCGCGCGGCGGCATCCCGCCGTCTCGACCAGCGCGCCCAGCGCCCCCAGCCGCTGCCGCTCGCCGGGCTGGCGATGCTCCTCGACCTCGGCGATGCGTTGCCGCGCGCGCGCGAAATCCTCCGCGCCCCAGAACAGATGCGCCACCGCCGGGTCGCCGTCACGCCCGGCGCGGCCGGTTTCCTGATAATAGGCCTCGATCGATTTCGGCAGCCCGGCATGCGCGACGAAGCGGACGTCGGGCTTGTCGATCCCCATCCCGAACGCGACCGTTGCGCACATCACCATGTCCTCGGACGCGACGAAATCGGCCTGATTCTTCGCGCGCACGGCGGGGTCGAGCCCGGCGTGATAGGCGCGCACCGGCCGCCCGGTGATCTGCGTCAGTTGCGCCGCCAGCTTCTCGGTCGCGGCGCGCGTCTGGACATAGACGATGCCCGGGCCCGGCGTGTCGCGCACCACATCGGCGATCTGGCGCGTGCTATTGTCCTTCGGGCGGATCGCGTAGCGGATGTTGGGGCGGTCGAAGCCCGCGACGATCATCCCCTCGTGCGGAATGCCGAGCTGTTCGAGGATGTCGGCGCGGGTATGCGCGTCGGCGGTGGCGGTCAGCGCGAGGCGCGGCACGTCCGCGAACGTGTCGAGCAACGGGCGCAGCAGACGATAGTCGGGGCGGAAGTCATGCCCCCATTCGCTGACGCAATGCGCCTCGTCGATCGCGAAGAGCGCCGGGCGGCCACGCGTCAGCAGGTCGCGAAAATCGGCGGTCGAGGCGCGCTCCGGCGCGACGTACAACAGGTCCAACTCGCCATCTAGGTAGCGCCCGCGCGTTTCGGCCCTGTTCTCGTCGACGCTGGTCAGCGTTGCCGCGCGCAGGCCCACGGCGGTCGCGGCGCGCAACTGATCGTGCATCAGCGCGATCAGCGGACTGACGACGATGCACGTACCGTCCAGCATCGCGGACGGCAGCTGGTAGCACAGCGACTTGCCCGCGCCGGTCGGCATCACCGCCAGCGTCCGTTCGCCCGCCAGCACGCGCGTCACCACCTGCTCCTGCACGCCGCGAAAGGCGGGGAAGCCGAAGATGCGTTGCAGGTCGGGGAGCGGATCGCGCGCCATGTGCGGAGCCGCACGTAGGCGCGGGGCGCGGATCCTGCAACCGGCGCGCCGGAACAGCGGCAGGGCTTGCGGCGTTGTGGCGTGCTGATCTGTCAGCGAAAGTCCGCGATGCACGCCCGGCCCAATCTCGCCCTGTTCACCTTTGCGGCGGCCGCCATGCTGGGCGGTTGCGAGCGCCGCGACGTCGACGCCGGTCGTCAGGCGGACACGCCGCGGCCGATCGCGCCCGCTGCCAAGGGCGTCGACGCACCCCCCGAAGCTCCGGCTGCGCAATGAGCGTCGGGCGCGTCGAGGATCAGCGATCGGAGCAGGAGTTCGTGCTGACGGTCGACGGCCACCGCGCGGTGGCGGCCTATCAGCTGGAGGGGGACACGATCGTGTTCACCCATACGGTCGTCCCACCGGAGATCGAGGGCAGGGGCGTCGGCACCACCCTGATTCGCGGCGCGTTGTATCTGGTGCGCGACCGCGGGCTGAAGGTGATCCCGCAATGCCCGTTTGTCCGGGCCTATATCGATAAACACCCGGAAGCGCGCGACCTGCTGGCGTAAGGGGTGTGACGTCGCCGCATTCTGTCACCGTCACCCCACCCTATGGCCGTCACCCCGGCGCAGGCCGGGGTCCAGCTACGGAACGACGGTGACGACGCGCAGCGTGCAATTACCGCGGCCTTCCCAACTGGACCCCGGCCTGCGTCGGGCTGACGGAGGAGCGGGGTGACACTCATGAAAATGCCACCCCGACAGCGCCGTTACGGCGCCACGCGGCTCCCGTCCGCATTCAGCCCCAGGTCGTGCAGCAACGGCGCGATCTCCGGGTCCTTGCCGTTGAAGGCGCGGAACATCGTCGCATAATCCTCGGTATGGCCCTTCGACAGGATCATGTCGCGGAAGCGCTGGCCATTGGCGCGGGTCATGCCGCCGTGGTTCTCGAACCAGTCGTAGGCGTTGTTGTCCAGCATCTTGGTCCACTGGTACGCATAATAGCCGGCCGAATAGCCGTTGCCCCAGATGTGCAGGAAATAGCTGGAGCGATAGCGCGGCGGGACGTCGTCGGTATCCAGCCCGGTAGCTGCCAGCGCCTTCTTTTCGAACGAATCGACATCCTGCCGCCCGGCACTGGCAGGCAGCGAATGCCAGCTCATGTCGAGCTCCGCCGCCGCCAGCGCCTGACCGAAGGTGTTGCCGGTGTTGAAGGTCGAGGCGCGCTTGATCTTGTCGACCAGCGCGGGCGGGATCACCTGCCCCTGCGCGTTCACCGCGTAATGCGGCATCACCTTGGGGTCGAGCGCCCAATGCTCGTTGAACTGCGACGGGAATTCCACGAAGTCGCGCGCGGTGTTGGTCCCCGACACCGACGGATAGGTCTGGTTCGCGAACAGGCCGTGCAGCGCGTGGCCGAATTCGTGGAACATCGTCACCACGTCGTCGAAGGTGATGAGCGCGGGCTGCCCCGCCGCCGGCTTGATGAAATTGCCGACGTTGTAGATGACCGGCTTCGTTCCCAGCAACTTCGACTGGTTGACGAAGTTCGACATCCAGGCACCGCCGTTCTTGTTGTCGCGCTTCCAGTAATCGAAGTACATCAGCCCGATCGGGGTGCCGTTCTCCTCGGACACCTCATAGACCATCACGTCCGGGTTATAGACGGGAATGTCGGTGCGACGCTTGAAGGTGATGCCGTAGAGCTGATTGGCGGCGTAGAAGACGCCATCGGTCAGCACGCGGTTGATCTCGAAATACGGCTTCAGCTCGTCCTGGTTCAGGTCGTACTTCGCCTTGCGCAGCCGCTCGGCATACAGATCCCAGTCCCACGGCTTCAGCGTGAAGTCGCCGCCATCGGCCTTGATCTGCGCCTGGAGCTCGGCCGCCTCGCGGCGCTGTTCGGCCGCGACCGGGGTGCCCAGCTTCTGCATGAAGTCGAGCGCGGTCTTCGGGTTCTTCGCCATCTGGTCGGCCAGCACGTAATCGGCCCAGGTCGGGAATCCGAGCAGCGCCGCCTTCTGCGCGCGCAGGTCGGCGATCTGGCTGATCGTCGCGCGCGTATCGTTGGCGTCGCCCTTCTCGGCGCGCGACCAGCCCGCCTTGAACAGCGCCTCGCGCGTGGCGCGGTCGGTCAGCGAGGCGAGCGGCGGCTGCTCGGTCGTGTTCTGGAGCGTCAGCACATATTTGCCCGGCAGCCCGCGCTCCTTGGCGGTCGCGGCGGCGGCGGCGATCTCCGCTTCCGACAGCCCGGCCAGCTTCGCGCGGTCGTCGACCACCAGCGCCCCGGCCTTGGCGGCGGCAAGCAGCTTCTGCTGGAACGCGGTTTCCAGCGTCGAGAGCTGCGCGTTGAGCGCGCTCAGCTTCGTCTTCTGCGCCGGGGCCAGTTGCGCACCGGCACGCACCATGTTCTGATAGGTCAGCGTCAGGACCTGCAGCTGCTCCGGTGTCAGCTTCAGCGTCGCGCGCCCGTCGTACAGGGTCTTCACGCGCGCGAAGAGCTTCGGGTTCAGCGTGATCGAATCCTGATGCGCGGCGAACTTCGGCGCCAGCGTCGCCTGCGTCTTCTGCAGCACGTCGTCCGTGTTGGCGCCGACCACGCCGTAGAAGGCCATCGCCGCCCGCTCCAGCAGGCGACCCGACTTCTCCATTGCGGCAATCGTATTGTCGAAAGTCGGCGCGGCGCGGTTGTTGGCGATCGCCGCGATCTCGGCGCTCTGCTGCGCCATCCCGACTTCCAGCGCCGGAAGATAGTCGCTGTCCTTGATCCGGTCGAATGGCGGTGCCTCGAAGGGCAGGGTGCTGGCTTTCGCAAACGGATTGCTGGCCGGCAGGGTCGTCGTCTGGGCGGCGACCGCCGTGGTCGTCAGCGCCGTGAACAGGACGGCGGCGAGGGTGGTACGCATTGAAACTCCTCGGAACGATGGTTGCGCGGGGTGATGCACTCCCGCGCAGCACAGGGCAAGATGGCTGCCCTATCCACCGTTCCGTGGACGGGCGTCAGTCCACGGCGTCCTTCACCGTCTTGCCGGCGACCAGCCCGAGCACGAGAAAGATGAGAAACAGCGCCAGCGCGATGAAGAACAGGATCTTCGCGATGCCGACAAAGGCGCCGCCGATCCCGCCGAACCCCAGCGCGCCGAGCAACAGCCCCGCGACCAGGAAGATGACAGCCAGTTTCAACATGACGATGCTCCCGCGATTTCCGATGGTTAACGCGTCGGCGCCCGATCCGTTCAGCCGTTGCGGCTGGCCTCGAACAGGAACCAGGCGCGCTCCTCGGCCTGGTCGGTCCATTCGTCGACGATCCCGCTGGTGGCGTTGTCGCCCGCATCTTCCGACGCCTGCTTCACCTCGCGAAAGCGCTCGACCAGCGTCAGATTGTCGTCGCGCAGCTCGCCGAGCATGTCGGCGGCGCTGACGAAGTCGCGGTCATTATCCTTGATCGACTGGCGGCGCGAGATGTCGCCGATCGAGCGCAGCGTGGTGTTGCCGGTCTTGCGCACCCGCTCGGCGATCGCATCGGTCACGCCCAGGATCTGCGCGGCCTGATCGTCGAGCAGCAGGTGATAGTCGCGGAAGTGCGGCCCGCTGACGTGCCAGTGGAAGTTCTTCGTCTTGAGATACAGCGCGTAGCTGTCGGCGAGCGCGGCGTTGAGCGCGTCCGCTACTGTGCGCGTGTCGTTGCGCGCCAGATCGGTCGGCGTGTCGAGGGCGGGATTGATGTCGGTCACGATTCGCTCCGTGATGTGATGTCGCGGGCGAAACGGTTGTCCGCGGGAATCGCTCCCGCCAGCATGCCGATCGGGTCAGGCGGCGACGCTGGACCGCGCGTCCTGCTCGGTAGGCGATCCGGGATATTCGCCGGTGACGGCTTCGTGCAGCAGCGCCAGCAGGCGATGCACCGGCACGCCGCGTTCGCCGCGTGCGACCGCGGTGCGAAGCTGATGGGCGGCCGCGACCGCGCCGGGCAGGTGGTGATGCTCCGCCAGCGCGCGGATACGATCGATGTCAGGGCCGAGTCGCGTCGGGCCGGCGCGCCAGTCGATCGTGGCGATTCGCGCCGACATTTCGGCGCGTGCGGTGATGGTATCGTCGCTGGTCATGGCGGCTTCTCCTGTCCGCAATACATTAGGCGCCAGGGGTTACGACGCTCTTAACCGCGGCAAAGCTTGACTTCGCGGGCCGGTTGGGCCAAGCGCCCACCCCTGACGCGGCGGAGGAGCCTTCGCCGCATTTTTCGTTTTCATTCGCTAGGAACTGGTCATGGCAAAGCCGACCACCGTCAAGATCAAGCTCGTCAGCACTGCGGACACCGGCTTCTTCTACGTCACGAAGAAGAACCCGCGCACGAAGACCGAGAAGCTCAGCTTCAACAAGTACGATCCCGTCGTGCGCAAGCACGTCGAGTTCAAGGAAGCCAAGATCAAGTGATCGACCGGGTCGCGTAAGGATCGTTCGGTTACCCCGGCGAATGTTGGGGGCCAGAACGGTCCGGGCGATTCGATCTCGTTTGTCGGAAGACCGCCCGCGCGCACCGCGTCGGCGGTTTTTTGTCGTTACAGCAGCGCGTCGATGGCGGCCATGAACCGCGCAAGCGTGATCGGCTTGGAAATATAGGCGTCCGCGCCGGCGGTGCGGATCCGCTCCTCGTCCTCGCGCCCGGCATAGGCGGTCACCGCCATCACCGGAATGTGGCGCAGCGCCGCGTCCGCCTTGAGCTGGAGAATCAGTTCATAGCCGGTGACGTGCGGCATCTGGATGTCCATCACCACCAGGTCCGGCACGAAGGCGCGCGCGCGTTCCACCGCTTCGCGCCCGTCGCGGACGGGCTCCACGGCAAAGCCATGCGCCCGCAGCAGGTCGCAGAACAGCTTGAGATTAAGTTCGTTGTCCTCGACAACGAGCACCCGCTTTGCCACGCGACGGCAACTCCTCCCAGTCCGGCGATACGAAACGATGACCTATGGTGCCATAAATCGAGATCAAGCCGTAACGATCGCGCTGAATGCTTTGTCCTTCGTCCTTAACGATTCGTTACGCGCGGACCGCTTCATCGGCGTAACGGGCCTTATACCGGATAACTTGCGGAACAGGCTGGAAGATCCAGCGACACTTGCTGCGATTCTCTCCTTTTTGGAGGGTCATGAGCCCGACCTGATGTCCTGTGCCGACGCGCTCGGCAACAGCCCCGCCGATCTGGTCGCGGCGCGGCATGTGCTGGAGCGCGCGGCATGAGCCGCCCGCTGCTGATCTCCGATTGTGATGAGGTGTTGCTGCACATGGTCCGTCACTTCGCCAATTGGCTGGGCGAGGTACATGAGGTGGATTTCACGATCGGGTCGTGGGAACTGGCCAGGAGCATGAAGCGGCGTGGCAGTGGCGCACCGCTGACCCGGGAGGAGATGTTCTCCTATCTCGGCGGCTTCTTTCCCGAGCAGATGCACCGCCAGACGCTGGTCCCGAACGCGCGCGAGGCGCTGGCCGCGCTGGCGGGGCATGCCGATATCGTGATCCTGACCAACCTGGAGGATCACTGCCGCACGCATCGCATCGATCAGCTTGCGGGTCACGGCATCGCCCACCGCGTCGAATGCAACCAGGGTGGCAAGGGCGCCCCGGTCGCGCGGCTGGTGGCGGAATATGGCGCGCCGGTGACGGTGTTCGTCGATGACCTGCCACACCATCACGAATCGGTCGCACAGGAAGCGCCCGGCGTCTGGCGGCTGCACATGGTGTCGGAGCCCGGCATGGTCACCGGCGTCCCGCCGGCCCCGCATGCGCACGCACGTATCGACGACTGGCGGGAGGCGCAGGACTGGATCGCCGCGCGGTTCGACGCGGGCGTGCCGGCGGAGGCTTGACCCGCCGCCCCGGCTGGCGGCAGGACTCGCGCATGACCGACCGTATCGACCGCGCTCTCGAAGAACTGGGCCTCACGCTGCCGCAGGCGGCCGCCCCCATCGCCGCTTATGTCCCCGTCGTCGAGGCGGGTGGGCTGCTCCACGTCTCCGGCCAGTTGCCGTTCAAGGACGGCGCGGTCATGACGGGCAAGCTGGGTGACGGCACCTCGCTGGAGGACGGACAGGCGGCCGCGCAGGCGTGCGCGCTGATGGTGATCGCGCAGGTGAAGGCGCATCTCGGCAACCTTCAGCGGATCACGCGGATCGTCAAGCTGGGCGTGTTCGTGAACTCGACCGCCGATTTCACCGACCACCCGAAGGTCGCCAACGGCGCATCGGACCTGATGGTCAAGCTGTTCGGCGACAGCGGCAAGCATGCGCGCGCCGCCGTCGGCGTCGCGGCGTTGCCGCTGGGGGCGGCGGTCGAGGTCGATGCGATCATCGAGGTCGCATCCGCCCTTTGATCCGGGCGCGCGCCATCCTATCTCGCGCGCGATGACCTCGCTCACCGCGCGCATGGTGGATGGCGTTTCCGCCATCCCCGCCGATCATTGGAATGCGTGCGCCGGCACCGCCAACCCGTTCGTCGGCCATGCCTTCCTGTCCGTGCTCGAGGCGTCAGGCAGCGTCGGCGGGCGCAGCGGCTGGCAGCCGGTGCCGATCGTCGTCGATGGCCCCGACGGTGCGCCGCTGGCGGTCGCCCCGGCGTATGCCAAGGGGCACAGCCAGGGCGAGTATGTCTTCGACCACGCCTGGGCGGACGCATGGGAGCGCGCGGGCGGCCGCTATTACCCGAAGCTTCAGGTCGCCGCGCCCTTCACCCCGGTTCCCGGTCCGCGGCTGCTGCTACGCGATCCCGCCGCCGCGCCCGCGCTGATCGGCGCGCTGGAGGCGGTCGTCGCGCAGCACGACCTGTCGTCGGCGCACGCCACCTTCGTCACCCCCGGGCAACTTCCCCTGTTCGAGGCCGCCGGCTGGCTGATTCGCGAGGGGACGCAATTCCACTGGCAGAACGATGGCTATGCCAGCTTCGACGACTTCCTCGCCGCGCTCGCCAGCCGCAAGCGCAAGGCGATCCGCAAGGAACGCGCGGCGGCGGTCGAGGGGCTGACGATCCGGCATCTGAGCGGGGCCGAGATCGGCGCGCGCGAGTGGGACGCTTTCTGGCGATTCTATCAGGACACCGGGAACCGCAAATGGGGCCGCCCGTACCTCACCCGCGCCTTCTTCCCGCTGCTGGGCGAGGCGTTGGCGGAGCGCGTGCTGCTGATCCTTGCCGAGCGTGACGGGGAGCCGATCGCCGGCGCGCTCAACCTGATCGGCGACGATGCGCTGTACGGCCGCTACTGGGGCGCCATCGAGGAGGTGCCGTTCCTCCACTTCGAACTCTGTTACTATCAGGCGATCGACGCCGCGATCGCGCGGCGGCTGGCGCGGGTGGAGGCGGGCGCGCAGGGTGAACACAAACTGGCGCGCGGCTATGCTCCGGTTGCGACTTGGTCGGCGCATTACATACCCGACCCCAACTTCCGCCGCGCCGTTGCGGGCTTCCTCGAACAGGAACGCGCGGCGGTGGAGGGCGAACAGGCGTTCCTGGGCGAGCTGACCCCGTTCCGGCGCGGCTGACCTACCGCGCCTGCTCCACGCGCAACCGCTCCAGCCGCTCTTCCTCGCGCTCGCGTCGTTCGCGCAGCGCCTCCAGCCGTTCGCGCCGGCGTTTGATCCGCTCGATCAGCCAGCGCGGCACGCCCAGTTCCTCGTCGCTCGCCTCGGGTACCACGGCGTCGTGGTCGATGCGGAACAGCACCGACTGGCTGGTCGGCGAGCGCCAGATCGGCACCAGGCCGGCGGTGAAGCGCGGATTGTAGGCGGGCGGGCGGATCAGCCACACGTAATCGAATGCCGCGCGCGGGAAGCGCGCCAGCGCATAGTTCGCGGGGCGCCACCACTCGGCCGGGCATTTGACCGAGGTGACGATCTGCGTCGGGTCATGCGCGTAGGCCCCCGCCGCCGAATAGCGCGCGGTCAGCAACTGCGCGCCCGCCATCGACCATTGGTCGTCGGTATAGGCCAGCCGCCGCTCCAGCGCGATCGCAGGCAAATGCTCCAGCCGCGACATCCGCCAGGCATTGTGACAATTGTGCCCGACGAAACTGATCAGCCGCGCGCCGACCGGGACATGATCCAGCGCCGCCAGCTCCTCGTCGTAATCACGGTCGAATTGCCAGAAGCTGATCGTCGTGCCCGCCAGCCGCGCCGTATAGAACGCCAGCCCCAGCGTCGCCAGAACGGCGGCGTGGCGAAAGGTCGTACCCGGCTGCGGCCGGATCGCGATGACCGCGACCGCGACCATGTACGGTGCCATCCGCATGTCGGCGTAGGCCGATCCGAACACGATGCGCGGCAGCACGATATAGACCGCCAGCATGAACAGCGCCGACAATCCCAGATGGCGCGAATAGCCGATGCGCGGATCGCGCAGCGCCTTGAACAGCACCAGGTAGATGACGGCCATGCTGCCGATATCGAACCACAGCCACCGATCGCGCAGCGCCATGACGATCCACGCGATCTTGGTCCGCCAGTAGAAGAAGTCCGCGGTCTGGCCCGTGACGTCCGCGCCCGATCGCCACGCCACCATCAGCAGCATCGGCAGCGCGAGCGGGACGCAGCCCAGCCCGGCGCGGATCAGGCTGGCGAACCAATGCCCGCTGCCGGCATCCTTGCGGCGATCATGCTGCCGGATCAACTCGCTGGAAAAGGCCAGCACGCCCAGCACGCCCCAGCCGAAGGTATGGCATATCCAGAGCAGGCAGGAGAGCGGCACGAACACCCACGCCCGTGCCCTGATATGGCCGAGCCGCGCCATCCGGAGCCATAACCCGAACAGGCAGAGCGCCAGCCCCATCGAAAGCGCGAAGTTCACGAACCCGAACTGGACCGGATAGCCATAGGCGAGCGGCAGCGCGAACAACGCGGTGGCCGGGATCCGGCCATGCACCTCGCGCGCGATCCACAACAGGCCGGCGACCGTCAGCATCGGAATGGCGATGACGATCAGCTTGACCGCCGCTTCCAGTCCGATCAGGGGCGCCAGCGGTTCGATCAGCAAATCGACACCCAGGTTGCCGATCAGCGACCATTTGAACGAATACCAGTCCGCCAGCCATGGATGCGCGTCGCGATCGAGCTGGACGCGATACCGTCCCATATGCCCGGGCAAATCGACGATGGGCGGAATGTCGGGCCATAACAGGGGAATCGACGCCGCCAGCACGGCCGCGATCACGAACCACCGCGTCTGCCACCAATGAAGCCGGTCGTGCTGCATGGCTCCCGCCCTTAGGGGGCGGAGCGTCCCTCGGGCAAGGGGCGGATGATGCGCCATGCCAGCGCGGGGCCCCGTATCGGCAGCGGCTGGAGCCAATCGAATCGCTCGCCGCGCTCCAGCCGCGCCCACAGCCCGTTCGGTGCCCGCCGTCGATTTCGCTCCATTTCGTTGGTCCCGGGACAGGCGGCGAGATAATCGGCGCGGCTGGCCAGGATGACGGCGCGCGCGGGTGCCGGCGACGCGCCGAATCCGATCATGACGCGCGCCATGGCCCAGGGAGAGCGATGATAGCCGCCGGCGATCGCGCGGTGGCGCGTGTCGACCAGCAATCCCGGCGACAGGTCGATCGGTGCGAAGATCGTGCCGACGGGTAGCGCCGCGAGCGCACGCATGTCGTACGAACCGTCGCAGACGGGACGATGCGCGGTCGTCGCTTTCGTCGTGGAAGGCGTTACCGTTGCGAAGGCGAGCGCCGTGGCGGCACCCGGCGCGGCGAGCAGGCCCAAGCCCAGCGTCGCGCTGAACCGCGGCAGCACGTGCGGGATCGCCCGCGCCCGCACGAACAATCGCGCCAGCAGTACGCCCGCGCCCGGCATCGCGAGCGCATTGGCGGTCGCGCTGGCGCGCAGCACCAGGATCGCGACCATTGTCGCCGCGCCGAACAGCGCCAACATGATCGTCCAGCGTTCCCGCGCCGTGCCGGCCGCATCACGCCAGGCGAGCGCGCCGCCGATCAGTCCGACCGCGGGCAACCCGAGCGACAGCAACACCACCGCCCCCTCCTGTTCCCACAGCGGGCGGCCTTCCAGCACCACCACGTACCATTGGTGATAGACGATCGGTGGCAAGGTCGCGAACGGCCCCGCCAGGCATTGCGGTGCCAGCGCGAGTAGCGTGCCGCCCGATGCGAGGCCCGCGAATGCTACGGCACCGAGCCGCGCGACTGTCCCGAAGCGCGTCGCGAGCCGGGCGAGCGTCAGCCCGACCCCCGCCACCGCCAGCACCGCCAGCCAGGCCGGCGCGACCGCGTCGCAGGCCGGCGCCCAGAAACCCGGTCCGCGCGTCGCAAGGTGGAGCAGCGCCGCCGTTCCCGCCAGGGTCAGGCCGAGCGTGCGCAGGGACGCGCCGCGCGCCGGCTGCAGCGCCCACCCGAGCGACGCCACACCCAGCATCGCCGCGACGATCGGCATCCCTTCCAGAGAGATGGTCAGCAGCGCTGCCAGCGCGGCACCGGCAATCGCGCCGTTACGCGCGGTCGGTCGTCCGACCATGGCATGAGCCGCGACCAGCGTCAGCACCACCTGCCAGCCATGGTGATCGATACGCAGCGGCCGCATCTGCCACATCAAGGGGCCGGGCATCACGACCAGCAGCGCGGCGGCGATGGCCGCGCGTTCGGTCGACAATCGCCGCGTGATCAGTGCGATCAGCAACATCGCGGCGAGCAAGGTCAACAACGGCACCACGACCAGCATCACGTGCTCCGCCAGGACCGCGCCGAGCAGCGGACGGAGCAGTACGATGACCCCCGCGGGCAGCAGATCGACCAGCCGCGACCAGTGCATCGGGAAGTCGCCACCATTCAGCCGGTGCTGCGCGACGTCGAACCAGCTTTGTCCCGCCAGCCAGTCGCGCACCTCCAGCAACCGCATCTGGTCGTCGGCGTCGCTGAACCGTCGGACCAGAATGTCGTCCCAGGCCAACGCGACATGCAGCAAGGCGGCGAACGCCCAGATTGCGAGGACGACGAGCGGCAGGCGCGGGCCGGCCCGGCCCGGCGCGGTCACGCCGCCTTCAGCGGCTTGGGCACGGCCCGCAGGCTGGCCAGCGCCGCCGCTTCGCCTTCGTTGCCACTCTCGTGATACTCGGCATCCTCGTTGACCGCCCAAACGTCGTACACGCGCGCGCCAGCCTGGATGTTGCGCACCGTCAGCATCGCGGTCATCATCGCGTGATCCTGGTTGTTGTAACGGTGCATGCCGTTGCGCCCGACGCAATGCAGGGTCGGATAGCGCCCCTCCAGCTCGCGGCGCAGCATGTCGACGTTCTGGGCATAATCCTCGTCATAGACGGGATAGGCCTTCTCCTGCCGCACCACGACGCCACCGGTCACCTGTGCCGGGTCGCAGAGGCCCAGTGTCGCCATCTCGGCGGTGGCCAGCGCGACCAGTTGCGCGTCGCTGGACGTCCAGAGTCCATCGCCCTCGAAACAAAAATACTCCAGCCCGACGCAGGCGATCGCGGGATCCGGAACCATTTCCGGCGACCAGGAGCGGAAATTCTGGATGCGGCCGACCTTTACCTTCGGATCGTGGATGTAGATCCAATTGTCCGGGAACAGGTCCGGCGAGCGGATCATCAGCGCGACGGTCAGGAAGTCGCGATATTTCAGGTTGGACGCCTCGGGCAATGCGGCGGGCAGCGGATGGATGCGGCTCGCCAGTTCGCGCATCGGCGCCGAGGAGATGACATGCGCCGCGTTGAGCGACACCAGCCCCACCGCCCCCGTCGCGGTCACCGTCCAGCGTCCGGTCGCCTCGCTCAGCCGGAGCTGGTGAAGCGAATGGCCCATCAGCACCTGTCCGCCGCGTTCGACCACGCGGTCGCGCGCCGCTTCCCACATCATCCCCGGCCCGAGGCGCGGGTAGCGGAAATTCTCCAGCAGCGTCTTGGCCTGTCCCACGCCATCGTTCGGACGGCGGTGCAGCCCCAGCGAGCGCTTCAGCCCGTCGACCACCGCGCCCCAGAGCGAGAGTCCCTTGATCCGCTGCGCCGCCCAGTCCGCGCTCATCCGGTCGCACGGCATCCCCCACACCTTCTCGGTGTAGGTCTTGAAGAAGATCGAGTAGAGCTTCCGCCCGAAGGCGTTGACGGTCCAGTCCTCGAAGCTGCGCACCTGCCGCTTCGGCCACAGCCTGGCCTTGGCGAAGCTGGCCATGCACAGCGTCGAACGGATCAGTCCCAGGTTGCCGAGCGCCTCGAACGCGCGCAGCGGATAGCTGTAGAATTTGCCCTCGTAATAGATACGGCTCATCCGCGGGCGTTCGATGAAATCGTTCGGCAGGATCTCGTTCCAGAGGTCGACCACCTCCTTGGAGCGCGAGAAGAAGCGATGGCCGCCGATGTCGAAGCGGAAGCCCTCATGCTCCACGGTGCGGCTGATCCCGCCGACATAGCGCGCGTCACGTTCGAGGATCGCGACCGAGTAGCCGGCCTTGGTCAGCAGATATCCGGCCGTCAATCCGGCCGGCCCCGCGCCGACGATCGCCACGTCGACCGTATTGCCTGACTTGCTCATCGCGCCTGTTCCGCTCCAACCGATGGCGCCGTCATGAAGGGAAGTGGTTGAAGGCGGGTTAACGCTGACGGTGGCGCGACGATGGTCGGCTGTTCTATAGCGCCGTGCATGCGCGCCTTTCTGTACCGTCTGCTGGCCGTCGCGGCCGCCTGTTCGCTCGCGCTGCCCGATGCGGCCGCCGCGCAGAGCACCACCTTCGATCTGGCCGGGCCCGTGCTGACGATGCGGGTGACGCGCGGTACGACCACGCTGCCGGTCGGCGAGGTGCCGTCGATCCGCGCGGGCGACCGGCTGGAGGTGAAGGCCGATCTGCCCGCCGACCAGTCTGCACATTTCGTGCTGGTCGTCGCGTTCCTGCGCGGCGCGACCAACCCGCCGCCCAAGGACTGGTTCTTCAAGGCCGAAACCTGGGACAAGAACCCCAAGAAGGCATCGCTGTCGATCACGGTGCCCGATGGCGCGGAGCAGGCGATCGCGTTCATGGCGCCCGAGACGGGCGGCGGCTACAACGCGCTGGTCAAGGCGGTGCGCGGACGGCCCGGTGTGTTCGTGCGCGCGGCGCAGGATCTGTTCCAGGCCTCGCTGGATCGCGCCCGGCTGGAGACGTTCGTGAACGGTGTCGCGCATGTCGAGGAGGGCGCGCCCGACCGGCTGGTCCCGGTATCGACCGCGCTGGCCGGCACGCTCGGGATCAAGCTGAACGCCGATTGCCTGTCACGGGCGCGCGCTCTCCAGGCATCGTGCCTGACGCAGAATCGCGAGGGGATGGTGCTCCAGACCGGCGGGGGCACGACGCTGGCCGAGGTGCTGGGCGGGACGACGACGCAGTTCGCCTACAGCCTGGCGGCCACCAAGGAGGGCGGGGCAGGGCTGTATAGCCCGTACATCTCGCTGGCGCGCGATTTCGCACGGCTGTTCGGCGTGTTTCGCAGCGCCAGTTACCAATATGCTCCCGCGCTGGCGGTGGGATCCGGAGACCGGCTGCGGTTGCAGCTCAACAATCCGCCGTCGTTCCAGAATCCGCAGACCGTGCTGGTCGCGCCGCTGCCGCCGATCGGCAGCGCGGCGCCGCCGCCGCTGCGCGCGGCGGGCAAGGACGGGCAGTGTCTGGCGCAGCCCGGGTTGGTGCTGCGGCTGGAGGACGCGCCGCTGATCTTCGCGACCGATTATGCGCGCGACCTGCGGCTGCGGCTGGGGTTGCAGGACGGGCGGACGCTGGAACTGCCGGTGACGGCGGATGCCGAACGCGGCGGGCTGGTCGTGGCCGGCGCGCAGCAGGTCGGACAGAGCCCGGTCGGTGAGGCGGTGCTGGTCGGGCGCTGGGGCTTCGACACCTTCACCGGCCCGCGCTTCGCGGTACAGAACGGCGCGCCATCGGTGTGGAAGCCGCAGCCCGACGATGCGGTGGTGGTCGGTCGCGACGCGCCGCTGACGCTTCAGGGCGGCGCCGCCTCGTGCGTGGCGCAGATCAGCCTGCGTGATCGCGACGGCGGCACCCGCCCCGTGACGTGGAAGCCGAGCGCCGCCGACGAGATCACCGCGACGCTGCCGCTCGCGCGTACCCGCCCGGGCGCGCTGACGCTGCTGGTCGCGCAATATGGCGACGCCGCGCCGGCGCAATTGACGCTGAAGGGTCAGACCGAGGCGAGCCGGCTGGAGGGTTTCACGCTTTATACCGGCGATCGTGCGGGGCGGCTGGTCGGCGCGCGGCTCGATCAGGTCGCGATGCTGGAGGTTGGCGGCGTGCGCTTCGCGGCCGGCGCGCTGACCCGCGATCCGGGCGGCGGCGACCGGCTGACGCTGATCACCGACGCCAATACCGAGACGCTGGCCCAGGGGCAGAGCGAGGCGAAGGTGACGTTGAAGGACGGGCGCACCACCAGCGTCCGGGCGACGATCACCCCGCCGCGCCCGCGCCTCGAACTGGTCGGCAGCAACGTCGCCGCGCCGGCCGCGCCGGGTCGCGTCCCGCTGACGCTGCCCGCCGGGCTGCTGGCCCCCGATGCGACGCTGACCTTTTCGGTGCGCGCGGTCGGCACGCGGCTGACCAATGACGACGCGATCGAGATCGCGACCGCCGACGACAGCGCCTCGGCCAAGCTGACGGTGGCGTCGGGCAAGCTGCAGTCTCTGGGCGACGACATCGCGGTTGGCAGTATCGTGCCGCGCCAGGTGCTGGGGGCGGCGGCGGTCGGGCCGCTCAAGATGCGGCTGGTGCAGGGCGACGTGGTGGGCGAGTGGCAACCGCTGGCGCGCGTCGTGCGGCTGCCGTCGCTGACGAAGGTGGCGTGCGACGACAAGGGCTGCACGCTGGAGGGCGAAGGGCTGTACCTGATCGCATCCGTCTCCGGCAGCGCGGATGGGGCGAACGCGCAGGCGGTGCCGGTGGGGTTCGTGGGCACGTCGCTGACCGTGCCGAAGCCGGTGGGCGAGTTGCTGTACCTGAAGCTGCACGACGCGCCCGACGATATGGTGACGGTGGCGGCCGGGAAGAAATAGCGTCGCCGGTGAGCGCAGCGGTCCGAGAAGGCGCGGGTCAATCGCCGGTGACGCGGCCCTCCTCATCCGTCAGTTTCGATGCCACCCGCCGCGCTCGCGCCGCATCGATGATATCGATGAGGTCGTGGATCAGCAGGATACCCTGCATCGTCTTGGGATCGTCCTCGTCCGCCGCTTCGAGAAACAACGCCTTCATGCGCGCGGCGATATCGATCGCAGCCGCATATTGATCCTCGCCGATCTTATCGCGGACCTTTCCGAAGCCTTCGACCAAGCCATAGAATTCCGTGTCGATGCTTCGATCGGGGAGGTATCCGCTCTCGTCCTTGAAATGCGGGGCGTTGCCCATCATCGGTACAACAAAATCCATGAGTTCACTTAATGTCTCGGGAATGTACGGTTCGGAATTATAATATGGACTTGCGATGTCGCCAGTCATTTTACCATCTCCGAGCGAGTGATGATGTAACTGCTTCCTGGTCCAAGCTGACGCGGTCGTATGATGATGACGTGGTCGGGGCGGAAGTCCGCATTGAAGAAGCCGCGGATCTGGGGATTTTTCATTGTTTTTCTAGATAAAGTGACGTCATAGGCTATGTTGCCGACCCTCGCATCCGGCCTTCTATAGGTCCTCTCCGCGTTCGACGTGTCGTACTCCCGGCGATTGACCCGTATATCGGAGCCAATGCCTTTTACCGCATATCGTCTATATACCATCCTCAAATCTGTACGAACGGCATTGTCGACATAGGTGCCGATGGCCTCCTCTCTCGACAAGCGTCCTCTCAGCTTTCCGATCTCATCCAGTCTGACTGCTCTGGCATAGGCGCGATCGGCCATATCCTGAATCATACGCATCGTTTCGACCTGCATCGGCCCCAACTCGCCCTTGACCCTGACATAGGTCGCCGCACGTTGGAGTCGCAGGTCATTCAGCTGGTTCTTCTGCCCCTCCCATGTCGTGGGGAAGCTGAGCGACTGGAACTTCCAGTTCGGGTCGAGCGCCATGATCTGCGATACGAGCAAGGCGCTTCGTTCCTGCGTCATGGCTGCCATCAGCTCGGTCGCCGGGCCGGTGATGTCGAAGACGTTGTCTAGCAACGAGATGATCGCGCCGCCCGGCGCATCGCGCAAACCCGGAAAGGTTTGTTCGAGCGTCATGGGATCCTCGAACGCGCGACTGTTGCTTCCTCGAACCGCGCGCGGCGGCCGCGTGAACTGGGCGTTCAGGAACGATCCCGCATCGCCGTTCGGGCGATAGACGGCATCGATCATGCCTCCACCCTCCGGTGCCCCTTCAACAGGCGCAACGGGTGCCTTCCGCGACCCGCTCTCCGAAGGGCGCCGTAACGCCGCGGTGGAACGACGGTGAGAGCTCACGACCCGGTCCAGCGACCTCGGACCGCCCGGTGCGAAGGTGAACTGCCCGTTCCGTGGGTCGTGATAGGGATTGAACTTCAGTTCGATTCCATCGGCGGTGCGCGTCGGACGTCGTCCCGTGCGGAGCCATACGGAAAAGTCATGTCTTCTGTCGATGTCGAGGACGTGAATCATCGCGAGTCACCCTTCAAACTGACAAGAACATTTGAAGAACAACGATGCAAAAGTCAAGAAAAAGCCGACCCTCCGTGGCAGGAGGGCCGGCCTTGTCATGTTGAAGAATATATAAGCGCGTCGTTTGAAGACGTTACCGATCGCGACGTCCCAGCAAGCGCAGGCGCAGCGCGTTGAGCTTGATGAAGCCCGCCGCGTCGCGCTGGTCGTAGGCGCCTTGGTCGTCCTCGAAGGTCACGACCTTTTCCGAATACAGCGAGTTCGGCGACTTGCGGCCCGTGACGTGGCACGCGCCCTTGTAGAGCTTCAGCCGGACCGTGCCCGCGACCTTCTCCTGCGAATGGTCGACGGCGGCCTGGAGCATCTCGCGCTCGGGCGAGAACCAGAAACCGTTATAGACCAGCTCGGCATAGCGCGGGGCGAGTTCGTCCTTCAGGTGCGCGGCGCCGCGATCCAGCGTCAGCTGCTCGATCGCGCGATGGGCGAGCGCGTAGATCGTGCCGCCGGGCGTCTCGTACATGCCGCGGCTCTTCATCCCGACGAAGCGGTTCTCGACCAGATCGAGGCGGCCGATGCCGTGCTTGCGGCCCAGTTCGTTCAGCTTCGCCAGCAACGCGGCGGGCGAGAGCGCCTCGCCGTTGATCGCGACGCCGTCGCCGCGCTCGAAATCGATCGTGATCGTCTCGGGGCTGTCCGGCGCGTCCTCCGGGTTGACGGTGCGCGAGAAGACGTAATCGGGGACCTCATCCCACGGATCCTCCAGCACCTTGCCCTCCGACGAGGTGTGTAGCAGGTTCGCGTCGGTCGAGAACGGTGCCTCGCCGCGCTTGTCCTTGCTCACCGGGATCTGGTGCGCCTCGGCGAATTCGATCAGTTTCGTGCGGCTGGTCAGGTCCCATTCGCGCCACGGCGCGATCACCTTGATATCCGGGTTGAGCGCATAATAGCCCAGCTCGAAGCGGACCTGATCGTTGCCCTTGCCGGTCGCGCCGTGGCTGACCGCATCGGCACCGACCATCTTGGCAATCTCGATCTGGCGCTTGGCGATCAGCGGGCGCGCGATCGATGTGCCGAGCAGATACAGCCCCTCGTACAGCGCATTGGCGCGCATCATCGGGAAGACGTAATCCTTCACGAATTCCTCGCGCAGGTCGTCGATGAAGATGTGCTCGCGCTTGATCCCCATCAGCTCGGCTTTGGCGCGGGCGGGCTCCAGTTCCTCGCCCTGCCCCAGATCGGCGGTGAAGGTGACGACTTCGCAGCCATATTCGGTCTGGAGCCATTTCAGGATCACGCTGGTATCCAGCCCCCCGGAATAGGCGAGAACGACACGCTTGATCTGATCGGTCATGGACTGAGGCTCCTTCTTGCGCGCGCCGCTACGCGCTCATGCGCGCAAGGGCAACAGCTAGCGCCCCGGCCGCACCTCAATGGCCGGCATCTTGCCGACCACGCGACATTAGCGCAAAGTCCGACGTAACAACATTACATAGGGGATGACATGAAGAAGCTGACCGCGCTTTCGTTGGCCACCGTCCTGACCGCCGGTCCGGCGCTGGCCGACGAAGGCATGTGGACGTTCGACGCCTTTCCCGCCGCGCGGATGAAGGCGTCGTACGGCTGGGCACCCGATCAGGCATGGTTGGACACGGTTCGTGCGGCGGCGGTGCGGCTGACCGGCGGTTGTTCGGCCTCGTTCGTCTCGACCGAGGGGCTGATCCTCACCAATCATCATTGCATCGCGCAATGCGCCGCCGACCTGTCGTCGAAGGACAAGGATTATCTCGCCGACGGCTTCGTCGCCGCCGACCGCGCGCGCGAGATGAAATGTCCCGGCCAGCAGGCGGAGGTGGTGACCGCGATCAGCGACGTCACCCCGCGCGTCACCGCTGCGATCAAAGGGCTGGGTGGCGAGGCGCTGACCAAGGCGCGTGACGCGGCGATCGCGGGGATCGAGGCGGCGGGCTGTACCGACAAGGCGACGACACGCTGTCAGGTCGTCACATTGTTCGGCGGCGGTCAGTACAAGCTGTACACGTACCGAAAATATTCCGACGTGCGGCTGGTCTGGGCGCCCGAATTCGCCGCGGCCTTCTTCGGCGGCGATCCCGACAATTTCAACTTCCCGCGCTACAATCTCGATGCCTCGTTCCTGCGCGCCTACGAAAACGGCAAGCCGGTCGCGACGCCGCGACACCTGACGTGGAATCCGCGCGGGCCGGTCGCGGGCGAGGCGACGTTCGTGGTCGGCAATCCGGGGCGGACGCAGCGGCTGCTGACGCTCGACCAGCAGGAATTTCAGCGCGAGGTGCTGCTCCCGCTGCAGACGACGTTGCTGTCGGAATTCCGTGGCCGCCTGATCGCGGCGGGGATGGACGATGCCGAGCGGAAGCGCGAGGCGGCGGACACGCTGTTCGGGATCGAGAACAGCTACAAGGTCTATTGGGGTCAGGCGCGCGCGCTGGACGACAATGCCTTTGCCAAGCGGCTGGCGGATAACGAAGCGCTGCTGAAGGCCAAGGCCGGCAGGAAGTTCGGCGATCCCTGGGCCGATATCGCCAAGGCCGACGTCGACTACCGTAACATCGCGCTCGATTACTACTTCCTCGAACAGCGCGCGGGCATGTTCTCCGGTCTGTACGGCTATGCGCGCGCGCTGGTCCGCGCCGCCGCCGAGCGCGAGAAACCCAATGCCGCGCGGCTTCCGGGCTATACCGACTCGCAGCTTCCGTTGCTGGAGAAGCAGTTGACCGACGCCACGCCGACCTATCCGTGGCTGGAGAAGATGGCGCTGTCGTTCTGGCTGTCAAAGACGCGCGAGTATCTGACCGCCGACGCGCCGCAGGTGAAGGCGCTGCTGGGGCGCGATTCTCCCGAGGCGCTGGCGAAACGGCTGGTCGACGGCACGAAGCTGGCCGATCCGAAGGTGCGCGAGCGGCTGTTCGCGGGCGGAATGGCGGCGATCCGCGCGTCGGATGACCCACTGATCCGCTTCGTCCTGAAGAATGATGCCGCCGCACGCGCCGTCCGGCAGCAATATGCGCAGAAGGTCGACGCGCCGGTCACCGCCGCGCAGGCGAAGCTGGCGCAGGCGCGCTTCGCGGCATTCGGTGCGGCGAACTATCCGGACGCGACTTTCACGCTGCGCATCAGCTACGGCAAGGTCATGGGCTGGAACGAGCGCGGTCGGCCGGTGCCCTTTGAGACGACGGTCGCGGGCCTGTACGAGCGTGCGACGGGGCAGGAGCCGTTCGTGATCGCCAAGGGCTATGCCGCGGCGAAATCGCAGCTGGACCTGAGCGTGCCGTTCGATTTCGTCACCACCAACGACATTATCGGCGGTAACTCGGGATCACCGGTGATCGCGAAGGACGGGTCGGTGATCGGCGCGGCGTTCGACGGCAACATCCACTCGCTCGGCGGGAATTTCGGGTACGATCCCTCGCTCAACCGCACGGTCGTGGTGTCGACGGCGGCGGTGCAACAGGCGTTGGAGAAGGTGTATCCGGCGCCGGCTTTGGTGCGTGAACTGGCGGCGCGCTGATCCGGCGTCTCGCGTCGGGTGGGAGATGTCGTTCAGCGCGGGTAAAAGCGGCCGGCGGCAGGGAAGGGGCATGAAGAAGCACCTGACCCTCGCCGCCGCGCTGATCGCCTTCCTGTCGTTGCCGGCACTCACCGTCACCGCGCTCGGGCAGGAAACCCGCGCCAGCGCCACGGCGAAGCTGGACGCCGAGTTCAAGGCATCGGACGTGAACAGTGACGGCTTTCTGTCGCCCGCCGAGGTCGAGGCGCGAATGGGCAAGATGAAGGCGGGGCCGGGCAAGACGCTCGACCCCACGCATGCCAAGCGGATCGCGGCGCTGTTCATCGCGCGCGCCGACACCAACAAGGACGGAAAGGTCAGCAAGGCGGAATCGGATGCGCTGATGGGGCGCATCTTCAGCGCTTATGACGTCAACAAGGACGGGAAGGTCGACGGTGCGGAGGCTGCGCGGGCGCGCGCGGCGGCCAGCGGCGCGGTACAGGGAAAGGCGGCGCCGAAGCGCTGAGACGGCCGGGGCGGCGGCACAGTTTGCCCCGCATCCGACTCCGAGACGGCGCTCCCGGCTACCCGGCGCGCCGGTAACGCGCCCGTATCGTCAAGAGCACGGCGAAGAACGGCGCCAGCCCGACCAGCGAGGCGCCGGCGAAGCCGAGTCGCCCGCCCAGCCATCCGACGGCGGCATATTGGCACGCCTTGCCCACCGCCACCGCAACGACGACGAACACCATCCCGGACAGAACGCGCCGCATCGCCTATCCTCGCAGTCGCCGCTCCTCCTCGACCATATAGTCGCGGGTTAGCGGCAGGGTCAGGCGATCGCGGCTGAACTGGATCTGGTAATTGACCAGCGGACCGTTGGTGAACGACACGATCGCGCCGGCCAGATAATAGGTCCACATCCGGAAGAATCGCTCGTCATAGAGCGCGACGATCTCGTCATGCGCCGCCACGGTGCGATCGTACCAGTCGCGCAGCGTCATCGCATAGTGCATCCGCAGCACCTCGATGTCGGTGACGAACCAGCGGATGAACTCGTTGGCGGCCAGGATCTCCGACAGCGCGGGGATATAGCCGCCGGGAAAGATATACTTGTCGGTGAACTTGTCGGTGAAGTTCGGCCCGTCGCCGCGTCCGATCGTGTGCAGCAGCATCACGCCCTCAGGCGTCAGGAGGTCGCGGCACTTGTTCAGATAGGTGCGGAAGTTGCGCACGCCGACATGTTCGAACATGCCGACCGACACGATCCGGTCGAACGGCCCTTCCAGCGCGCGATAGTCGATCAGCTCGAACCGCACCTTGTCGGCGACCCCGGCCTCCTGCGCGCGGCGGCGCGCGACCTTCAACTGTTCCTCGGACAGGGTGATGCCCAGCACCTCGGCGCCGGTCTTCGCATGGATATACAGCGCCATCCCGCCCCAGCCGCAGCCGATGTCCAGCACGCGCATCCCCGGCTGGATCGCCAGCTTGGCGACGATATGCGCCTTCTTGTCGGCCTGCGCCTGTTCCAGCGGGTTCGCGGGATCGGTGTAGTAGGCGCAGCTATATTGCTTGTCGGCGTCGAGGAAGAGATCGTACAGCCGGTCCGACAGATCATAATGGTGCGCGACGTTCCGCTTAGATTGCAGCGCCTTGTTCGCGGTCAGGAAGCGGTGGCGGATCTGCCCGCCCAGCCGCCGGAGCGGGCTGGCGGCCAGCTTGTTGCTGCCGTTTTCCCAGCGGCTGTTGCTGGTCGCCAGCATCAGCAGGTCGAGGATGTCGCCCTCCTCGAGGATCAGCCGGCCGTCCATGAACGCCTCGGCCACGCCCAGCGCCGGGTCGGCGGCGATCTCGCGATAGACCTTGGTATCGGTGATGCGGAACGACACCGGTTTCAGCGCCGGATCGTGCTGACCGAAGGTGGCGACCGATCCATCCGGCTTGGTGAGGGTCAGGCGTCCGCGCTGGACCGCCCGGCGGAGGAAAACATCGATCAATGCCATGCCGCACCTGCTAAACCCTGTCTTGGGTGATGTGCAACCGTGCGGGCATTGCGCTGCGTTGGGAGCGCGCCTAGTCAGCGAGCCCATGCGATATGTCAGTACCCGCGGGAACGCGCCCGCGCTCGACTTCGCGGGCGTCACGCTCGCCGGCCTCGCCTCGGACGGCGGGCTGTACGTGCCCGAGCTCTGGCCGACGCTGTCGCCGGACGAGATCGGTGCGCTGCGCGGGTTGTCGTACGTCGACACCGCGGTGGCGGTGATGGCGCCGTTCGTCGAGGGGACGCTGACACGCGAGGAACTGCGCGGGCTGTGCGACGCCGCCTATGGCGCATTCAGCCATGATGCGGTGACGCCGCTGGTGCAGCTCGACCACGACCAATGGCTGCTGGAGCTGTTCCACGGTCCGACGCTGGCATTCAAGGACGTCGCACTGCAATTGCTGGGGCAGTTGTTCGAGCGGTTCCTGAAGGGATCGGACCAGCATCTGACGATCGTCGGCGCGACCAGCGGCGACACCGGATCGGCGGCGATCGACGCGGTGGCAGGTCGCGAGGGCGTCGATATCTTCATGCTTCACCCCGAAGGTCGGGTGAGCGACGTCCAGCGCCGCCAGATGACCACGGTCGGTGCGCCGAACGTCCATAACATCGCGATCCGTGGCGATTTCGATACCGCGCAGGCGCTGGTGAAGGCGATGTTCAACGACGCCTCCTTTGCCGGACGCTTCCGGCTGTCGGCGGTCAATTCGATCAACTGGGCGCGTCTGATGGCGCAGGTCGTCTATTACTTCTACGCTGCGGTCCGGCTGGGCGCGCCCGCGAAACCGGTGGCGTTCAGCGTGCCGACCGGCAATTTCGGCGATGTCTTCGCGGGTTATGTCGCGGCAAAGATGGGGCTGCCGGTCGCGAAGCTGGTGGTGGCGACCAACGTCAACGACATCCTGGCGCGCGCGCTGGCGAACGGCGACTATTCCAGCCGCGCGGTGGTGCCGACGCCGACGCCATCGATGGACATCCAGGTATCGAGCAATTTCGAGCGGTTGATGTTCGATCTCGGCGGGCGTGACGGCGCGGCGCTGGCCGGGCAGATGCGCAGCTTCGAGGATGCGCGCGCGATCCGGCTGACCAATGCGCAGACGCAAGGAGCGGCCGGACTGTTCGTCGGTGAGCGCGTCGACACCGACGAGATGGCGCTGGCGATGCGCCACGCGCATGAGCGCAGCGGGCAGGTCATCGACCCGCATACCGCGATCGCACTCGCTGCCGCACATCGCCATGCCGAGGAAGGCGTGCCGATGGTGACGCTGGCGACCGCGCACCCGGCGAAGTTCGGCGACGCGGTGGAGCGCGCGACCGGCGTCCGCCCGTCCTTGCCCCCGCGCGTCGGCGACCTGTTCGACCGCGAGGAACGCTTCGTCACGCTCGACGCCACCTATGAGGCGGTGAGCGATTACGTGGCGCAACATGCGGTGCCGCGCGGCTGACATGCAGCTGTCGACGCTGATCGGGGAGCCGTGGGCGGATTACGGGCTGGTCGATTCGGGCCACGGCCGCAAGCTCGAACGTTATGGCCGCTTCCGCTTCATCCGCCCCGAACCGCAGGCGCTTTGGGCCCCCGCCAAGCCCGACTGGCGCGCGCAGGGCGAGTTCGTCCCCGGCAGCGACGAGGATGGCGGCGGGCAGTGGAAGTTCGCCGAGCCGGTCCCGCGCGACGGCTGGCCGCTGGCGTGGAGTGAGGGCGAAGCGCGAGTGAAGTTCACCGCGCAGACGACGCCGTTCCGCCACCTCGGCTTCTTCCCCGACATGGCGCCGGTGTGGTCGTGGATGCGCGGGCGGCTGGCGGGCTGCGCGCAACCGGAATGCCTGAACCTGTTCGGCTATACCGGGGTCGGCACGCTGGCGTTGTCGGCGATCGGCGCGAAGATGGTGCACGTCGACGCGTCGAAGAAGTCGGTCGAGGCGGCGCGCGGTAATGCGGCGCTGTCGGGTCTGAGCGATGCGCCGGTGCGCTGGATGATCGACGACGCGGCGAAGTTCGTCGCGCGCGAGGTGCGGCGTGGGCGGCGCTATGACGGCATCCTGCTGGACCCGCCCAAATACGGGCGTGGCCCGGATGGCGAGGTGTGGCGGCTGGAGGAGCATCTCCCCGCGCTAATCGCGGACTGCCGGCGGTTGCTGGATGCCGAATCACGTTACCTGTTCCTGACCGTCTATGCGGTGCGGATGTCGGCGCTCGCGATCGGCGAGATGCTGCGACAGGTGTTCGCGGATCTGCCGGGGACGGTCGAAGCAGGGGAGCTGGCGGTGCGCGAGGAAGCGCGCGGACTGGCGCTGCCGACCGCGATCTGGGCGCGCTGGTCGCGCTGGTCGCGCTAGGTTTCACGCGGAGGCGCGGAGGAAGAAGGTGGGTCTTCCAGTCTGCCGTCGTCCGCTTGCGGCATCTGGATGACCTGCCGTCAACCGACGAACCCTCGTCATTGCGAGCGTAGCGAAGCAATCCAGGGCGTCCTGGTCCGGCGCTGGATTGCTTCGCTACGCTCGCAATGACGGACTGCGACACGCGCCAGACAGAGCGACGCAACCTCCCACGCGACGCCGCGATCGGAAGATACTCTCTTCTTCTCCGCGTCTCCGCACCTCCGCGTGAACCCTATTCCGCCCCTACCCGGATCGCCGCCCCGGCGATGATCGGCGCGCCGACCACCAGCACCAGGCTGACCGCCGCCAGCAGCTTCAACCCGCTCGCCCCACCCTCGATCGCCCCCGCGCCGAAGATCAGCAGCGGCACGGCGAGCGGCAGCATCACGAGTCCGGCGACCGCGCCCGCCCCGCGGAGCCCTGCGACCAGCGCCCCCGTAGCCACCGCCAGCGCGGCAAGGCCGGGCGTGCCGAGCAGCAACCCGACCTCGACCATCAGCAACCGCTGCGCCGACAGGTCGAGCAGCCCCGCCGCGACCACCGCCGCCACCATCAGCGGCGGTGCAAACGCGCACCAATGCGCGGCGATCTTCACCGCTGCGACCATGGCGGGCGAGATGCCGCGCACGGCGAGTTGGTCGAGTACCCCGGTGGCCATGTCGGGCTGCACCAGCCGCTCGACCGGGAGCAGCGCCGCGAGCAGGGCGGCGGCCCAGATCACCCCGCCGCCGACGCGCGCCAGCAACGTCGCGTCCGGCCCGATCGCGAATGGGAACAGCACCGCCACCAGCAGGAAAAACGCCACGACCAACGTCGCACCGCCGCCCGCGTAACCACGCCGCACATCGCGCCAGAACAACACGATCATAGCGACACCACCGCGGCATCCGGCACCGCCAGCTGCTGATGCGTGGTCACTACCACCCCGCCGCCGCCGCCGCGATGCCCCTCGATCAATCCCTCCAGCCGCGCGACCGAGGAGGCATCCAAACCGCTGGCGGGTTCGTCGAGCAGCCACAGCCCCGCCCCGCTCGCCACCACTCGCGCCAGCGCGGCACGGCGGCGCTGCCCGGTCGACAGCAGGCGCACCGGCACGTCGCCGAGGTCATCGAGGTCGACCGCCGCCAGTGCCGCCGACACCCGCACGTCCGCGTACGCACGGCCATCGAGCGCCGCCCAGAAGCGCAGGGCCTCGCCCAGCCGCCGCTCGCCATCCAGCGCCGCCGCCTCGCCCAGCCACGCAACCGTACCGTCGCGTGTCACCGCGCCGGCAAAGGGCGGCAGCAGCCCCGCCAGCACGCGCAACAGGCTCGACTTGCCCGCACCGTTCGGTCCCGTGACCAGCAGCGCACCCCCGCGCGGAACGTCGAGATCGAGGTGCTCGACCAGCACGCGCCCGCCGCGCGCGATGGTCAGCCCCCGCGCGGTCAGGACGCTGCTCAATCCGCCACCGCGTCTTCCAGCGCCTGCATGTCGTCGTCGGACAGGCCGAAATGGTGTCCGATCTCATGCACCGTGACATGCGCGACCAGATCGTCGAGCCGCACGCCGGTCTCGCACCATTCCGCCAGGATCGCCTGCCGGTACAAATGGATGCGGTCGGGCATCGCACCGCTGTCGAAGGCGCTTTTCTCACCGACCGGGCGGCCATGATAGAGGCCGGTCAGGTCCAGCGGATGGTCCAGCCCGACCGCCGCCAGCGTCTCCGCATCCGCCTCTTCCTCGACCAGCAGTATGACGTCGCCCAGATGCGCGCGGAACGCCGCCGGCAATCGCGCGATCACGCCGCGCGCATGCGCCTCGATCGCCACCGCGGAAGGTGCTTCGCCCATTGGCTCTTGCCGGTCCATGCCGTCCGCCATACCCGTGCGCGGACCGCAGCGGAAGGGACAGGGACATGACGCAGACGATCGAACCGCTGAGCGAGGCCGAACGCGCCGACGCGCTCGATGCGCTGCCCGACTGGGATTATGACGAGGGGCGCGATGCGATCACGCGGTCGATCGTGTTCACCGATTTCGCCGAGGCGTTCGGGTTCATGACGCAGGTCGCGTTGCTGGCCGAGCGCGCCGATCATCATCCGGAGTGGAGCAACGTCTGGAACCGCGTCGAAATCCTGCTGACCACGCACGACGCCGGCGGACTGTCCGGGCGCGACATCGAACTGGCGACCGCGATCGACGCGATTCTGGGCGGGTGAGCGACACCGGCCGTTGATCGGCATCAACATGATTTGTCGGAACATGTCGACTGAGTCGCCCGTATGCGATCACCTATGCCGGCACCCGACACACCAATGTTCCGCTGGACGCATCATGCGCAGGCGGAACTGGAATCCCTCCTCCATGCGCATATCGCCGACCGCGCCTTTCCGTGCGTCGGCGCGAAGGCGGCGCTGGCGCGCGGCACGATGAACGTCCTGGCGTGCACGTCGATCGACAGCGCGTGGGACGATCTGCGCATCCATGACGGACTGGTGCGCTTCGCGGAGGCGTATCGCGCCGACCCTGCGCTGTTCCGCAGCTTCGCGGTGGTGTTCGACGGGCCGGACGATCTCGACGAACCCGCGTTCGAAGCTGCATTGTGGCAGCGGATCCAGTCGCTGTCCGACAAGGATGTCTGGCGGGGCCAATCCTATGACACGCGCGTCAGCCACGATCCGGCCGATTCGCATTTCTCGCTGAGCTTCGGAGGCGAGGCGTTCTTCGTCGTCGGGCTACACCCCTACGCCTCGCGTCCCGCACGCCGTTTTGCGCGCCCGACGATGGTGTTCAACCTGCACGACCAGTTCGAGACGTTGCGCGCCGACGGCCGGTACGAAACGATGCGCGAAGCGATCATGGTGCGCGACGAGGCGATCGCGGGATCGCGCAATCCGATGCTGGCGCGCCATGGCGAGGCCAGTGAGGCGCGGCAATATAGCGGGCGCGTGGTGGATGAGGCGTGGCGCTGCCCGTTCCACTATGCCGGCAAGACCGAGGGCGACCAGCACGCATGACCGGCACGACGCACGAAATCGCCCCGCGCAGCGGCGCGGGGTTCACGCTGAACGCCGGACAGACGCTGACCGTCATCGATCCCAAGGGCGTGCAGGTCGCGGACCTGCTCGCCTACAATGCCGCCGACGTGGGCGAGGTGCTGTCCTCGGGGCGGACGCTGGATTATGCGGAGACGATCCGCCTGACGACCGGGCACAAACTCTATTCCAACCGTTCCAACGTGATGCTGGAGATCGTCGAGGACACGGTCGGGCGGCACGACTTCCTGCTGACGCCGTGTTCCTATGCGACCTTCGACCATTTCTATCCCGATCTGCCACGGCATCGCGGCTGTTTCGGCAATCTGGCCGAGGCGCTGGCGCCGTGGGGCGTGACGGAGGACATGATCCCGGTCGCGTTCAATTGCTTCATGAACGTGCCGGTCGATGGCGCGACGGGGCGGCTGGAGGTATTGCCGCCGGTCAGCCGGGCGGGCGACCGGATCGTGCTGCGCGCGGCGATGGATCTGGTGATCGGGCTGACGGCGTGTTCGGCCCCCGCGTCGAACGGCGGGAGTTTCAAGCCGATCCATTACCGCGTCGAGGGGTGATCCGCCCCCTTCCGTCATTGCGGGCTTTGCGAAGCAATCCGGTGCCGGACCAGAACGCCCTGGATTGTTTCGCTACGCTCGCAATGACGGAGCGGTGATATCCAACCGCCGCTCCGTCTCCGCCACGCGGCGCTCGTAGCGCTCGGCGAAGTCGAGATGCAGGCGCCGGATCGCGCCGTTGGGGGCGACGCGGGCATGTTCCTGCTCCTGCGCGACGCGGTGGCGGAAATAGTCGGTGTCATTGCCGTAGGCCATGACCGTTGCTCCTGGTCGGGAGGGATTGCGGTACGCTGCCAACACACGCGAAGGTGCGCCTTCAGCGGCGGCGAGGCTTTCACCTCGATCAACCGGGCCGCCGAAAAGGACGCGAAATGCGTGACATGGATCAGATGGAGGCAGGCTTTCGCCGCGTGACGCCCGCTGGCGAGGCCGTTCCGCAATCGCGCGCGGTCGTCGTCGAGGCCCCGGTCGCGGTCGAGGTCAACGGCATCGGCTATGCGGTGATGATGGCGACCCCGGAGTCGCTGGAGGATTTCGCGACCGGCTTTGCGCTGGCCGAGCGGATCGTCGCCGAGGCGGGCGAGATCGAGGCGCTCGACCTGCACGGGACCGACAAGGGCACGATCGTGCGGCTGGCGGTGTCGCCCGAACGCGCGGCGGCAGTGATGGCGCGGGTGCGGCGGCGGACCAGCGACAGTTCGTGCGGGCTGTGCGGGATGGACAATCTCGACACGGTGCATCGTGCCCTGCCCCCGGTTCCGGCAAGCGACATCGCCCCGCCCGCCATCTTCGCCGCGCTGGCGGCGATGCGCGATCACCAGCCGCTCAATCGCGCGACCGGCGCGGCGCATGCGGCGATGGTGTGCGATGCGGACGGGCGGGTTCGGCTGGCGCGCGAGGATGTCGGGCGGCACAACGCCTTCGACAAGTTGATCGGCGCGATGGCACGGCAGGGGCTCGACTGGGATGGCGGATTCGCCTTGCTGTCGTCGCGCTGTTCCTATGAGCTGGTCGAGAAGGCGGCGCTGGCGGGGTGCCCGATGCTGGTGACGGTATCGGCCGCGACCAGCCTCGCGCTCGAACGGGCGGCATCGGCGGGTTTGACATTGGTGTCGCTCGCGCGCGACGACGCGGTGCTTTTTTCGCAACCCACGCGTTGAGGGACGCATGACCGAACAGCACGCCGATCGCCCCGATTTCACTCCCTATGACGGCCCGGCAGGCGGCTGGGGGTCGATGCGCTCGCTTGCCGACATCATTCCGCGCGAAAAGAACATCGCCGAGACGAGCGCCGAACTGCTGCGCCAGAACAAGCCCGATGGCTTTGCCTGCGTCAGCTGCGCCTGGGCCAAGCCGCATCCGCCCGGCCCGGTCGAATTCTGCGAGAACGGCGCGAAGGCGACCGCGTGGGAGATCACCAGCCAGCGCGTGACCCCCGACTTCTTCCGTCGCCACACGCTGACCGACTTGCGCGGGTGGAGCGACTACCGGCTGGAGGAAGCCGGACGGCTGACGCACCCGATGAAATACGATCCGGCCACCGACAAATATGTCGTCGCGCCGTGGGAGGAGGCGTTCAAGGCGATCGCCGCGCGCCTGAAACCGCTGAACCCGAAGTCCGTCGTGTTCTACGCCTCGGGCCGCGCCAGCCTGGAAACGTCGTACATGTGGCAGTTGCTGGCGCGGCTGTACGGCAACCAGAATCTGCCCGACAGCTCGAACATGTGCCACGAATCGACGTCGGTGGGGCTGAAGACCTCGATCGGCGTGCCGGTCGGCACCACCCGGCTGGAGGATTTCGACACCACCGAATGCATCCTGCACTTCGGGCAGAATGTCGCGACGAACAGCCCGCGCATGCTCCATCAATTGCGCTCGGTCGCGAAGCGCAACGTGCCGATCATCGTCTTCAACCCGTTGCGGGAGCGCGGGCTGGAGCGCTTCACCGATCCGCAGAACCCACTGGAAATGGCGACCGGCAAGGAAACCCCGATCGCCACCCAATATCATCAGGTGAAGGCGGGCGGCGACATCGCGGCGATGACGGGCATCGCCAAATGGCTGCTCGACCATGATGCGATCGACCATGATTTCATCGCGACCCATACGCACGACTTCGCCCCCTTCGCCGACAAGGTCCGCGCGACCGGCTGGGACGAGATCGAGCGCGAATCGGGGCTGACGCGCGGCGCGATCGAACAGGCCGCCGCCGCCTACGGCCGCGCGAAGACCGCGATGGCGATCTACGGCATGGGGCTGACGCAGCATGTGAAGGGTGTCGACAACGTCCGGATGCTGGTCAACCTGATGTTGCTGAAGGGCAATATCGGCAAGCCGGGCGCGGGGCTGTGCCCGGTGCGCGGGCATAGCAACGTGCAGGGGCAGCGCACGGTCGGCATCACCGAAAAGACCGAACTGGCACCCGTCGAGAAGCTCAAGGAACGCTACGGCTTCTCGCCCCCAACCGAAAAGGGGCTGGACACGGTCGAGGCGTGTCGCGGGATCATCGACGGGACGGTAAAGGCGTTCCTGTCGCTGGGCGGCAATTTCGCGCGTGCGGTGCCCGAAACCGAGTTGGTCGAGGACGGCTGGGCGCGGATGGACCTGTCGGTGCAGATCGCGACCAAGCTGAACCGCAGCCACCTGATCCCGGCGGCGGGCGAGACGTGGCTGCTCCCGTGCCTGGGCCGGATCGAGCGCGACCTGCAGGCGACGGGGCCGCAGCGCGTGACGGTCGAGGATTCGACCAGCGTCATCCACCCGTCGCTGGGCAAGGTCGAGCCCGCCAGCCCGCATCTGCTGTCCGAACCCGCGATCGTCGCCGGGATCGCCAAGGCGCTGCTGCCCGCCAATCCCGCGATCGACTGGGATGCGTGGGTCGGTGACTATGCCCTCGTCCGCGACGAAATCGCCGCCGTATTCCCGAACTTCTTCGCACGCTTCAACGAGCGGCTGAAAGAGGAACCGGGCGGCTTCTGGAAAGGCAACGAGGCCGCCGGGCGCGAATGGGACACGAAGAGCGGCAAGGCCGAGTTCCTGGTACCCGAGGTGATGAACGCCACCGGCTTCGCGCCTGCCGAGGGTCGGTTCCGGCTGCTGACCTTGCGATCCAACGACCAGTTCAACACCACCGTCTATGGCTATTCCGATCGCTTTCGCGGGATCAACGGCACGCGGCAGGTGGTGCTGATGAACCGCGCCGATATCGCGCGTGCCGGGCTGACCGCCGGGCAGACGGTGACGCTGGCGACCGATGCCGAGGACAATCACGACCGGCGGGTCGGCGACCTGATCGTCGTCGAATACGACCTGCCCGACGGCTGCGTCGCGGCTTATTACCCGGAGTGCAATCCGCTCATCCCGCTCGCCCATCACGCCGAGGAGAGCCACGTCCCCGCCGCCAAGTCGGTGCCGGTCCGGGTCATCGCCTGACGGTACGCGCGCCGCGCGCGATAATTCTGCGACAATTGCGCCATAGCGCGTCCCTGCCGCTCCATGTGCGGGGCGGCAGGGAGTGAACGATGCGTGTCCTTTGCCTCTTGCTGGCCTCCACCGCCGCGCTGCCGGTCCAGGCGCAGCAGACAGCGCCGACCCCTGCCGCTCCCGCCGCCAGCCAGGCCACGCCAAGGGCAGCCGAGCCGGAAGAGGAAGAGGGCGAGGATATCGTCGTCACCGGCACCCGCACCCAGCGCGGCGCGGTGATCGGCGACGTCACGCCCGAGGAGCAATTGTCGCCCGCCGACATCCGCAGCTACGGCGTCAGCTCGGTCACCGAATTGCTCAATGAACTGTCGCCGCAGACCCGCTCGGGGCGCGGCGGCGGCGGGGCGCCGGTGGTGCTGCTCAACGGGCGGCGCATCTCCGGCTTCCAGGAGATCCGCGACCTTCCGACCGAGGCGATCCAGCGCGTCGACATTCTGCCGGAGGAGGTTGCGCTCAAATATGGCTATCGCGCCGACCAGCGTGTCGTGAACTTCGTGCTGCGCCGCCGTTTCCGCGCGGTCACCGCCGAAGCGGAGGATCGCTTCGCCACCGAAGGCGGGCGCAACACGCCGGGGGGCGAGTTGGACCTGCTGCGCATCCGCAACGACAAGCGCGTCAACCTGCACCTCGAATACAGCCAGCCGGGTGCGCTGACCGAGGCGGAGCGCGACATCATCCAGGCCCCTAACGCGGCGGCGGTCGGCGGCAACGTATCGACCCTGAACCGTGGCGCGATCGATCCGCTGTTCGGCAATGCCACCACGCTGGGCGTGCCGGCGTCGGCGGCGACGGGAGCGCCGGCGCTCGGCGACTTCTCGACGACGCGCAACGTTACCGATCAGGGCGCGTACCGCACATTGCTGCCGGCGCAGCGCACGTTCAGCGCCAACGGCACCTATGCGACGACGATCTTCGGCAACGTATCCGCCTCGATCAACGCGACCGTCGACCACAACCGCACGCGCGCGTTGCGCGGACTGGCGGAGGTCGATCTCGATCTCCCGGTCGGCAGCCCCTATTCGCCGTTCGGCGTGCCGGTGCGGCTGTCCCGCGCGGTCGACGGCATCGGCGCGCTGACGCAGCAGGTGGAGACGACCGACCTGCATCTCGGTGCCACGCTTAACGGCGATCGCGGGCGCTGGCGCTGGTCGCTGACCGGGAACGTCGATCGCGATTCGAGCAATACCGTGACGCAGGCGGGACTGGACGCCGGCGCGTTGCAGGCGAGCATCGATGCGCTCGATCCGTTGACCAACCCCTACGCGCCGCTGTCGCTGGGGCGGCTCCCCGACGATACCGGGCGATCGGTCCAGACGCAGGCGGGGCTGGACGCGCTGGCCAGCGGCCCGCTGTTCGCGTTGCCGGCCGGCGACGCCAGTACCAGCATCCGTATCGGCGCATCGACCAGCGACTTCTCCAGCCAGTCGTTCCGGCGCGGCGTGGCGAGCGCGGCCGATATCGGCCGCGACATCGCCAATGCGCAAGTCAACCTGGACCTGCCGATCGCCAATAGCGCGCAGGGCGTGCTGAGCGCGCTGGGCAAGCTGTCGGTCAACGGCAATCTCGCGATCGATCGCCTGTCGGACTTCGGCACGCTCTGGACGCTGGGCTATGGTGCCAACTGGACGCCGGTGACGGGCGTGCGGCTGCTCGTATCCGTCACCGATCAGGACGAGGCGCCGTCCGCGCAGCAGCTCGGCAACCCGAGCGTCACGACCCCGGGCGTGCGCGTGTTCGACTATGTGCGCGGCACGACGGCGACCGTCACCACCGTCACCGGCGGCAACCCCAACCTGATCGCCGACAACCGCCACGCGCTGAAGGTCGGGCTGGACCTGCGGCCGTGGACCGGGCGCGACATCAATTTCCGCGCCGACTATACGCGGCAGAGCACCGACGACCCGATCGCCGCTTTCCCCAGCGCGACCGCCGCGATCGAGGCGGCGTTCCCCGATCGCTTCCAGCGCGACGGCGCGGGTAATCTGCTGCGCATCGATTCGCGCCCGATCAACTTCGCGCGCAGCGAGACGTCGCAATTCCGGTATGGCGTGAACCTGTCCTTCCGGCTGAAGTCGGATCTGCAAAAGCGTATCGAGGCGTTCCGCGCCGGCACCGGGCCGAACCCGTTCGAGGGATTACGCCCGCCCGGCGGCGAGCGTCGCCCGGACCGTCCGCCGCAGGACCGCACCCGTCCGGATGGCAGCGCGCAGAACGGTGGGCGCCCCGACGCGCCCGCGGGCGGGGCCGGGCCCGGCGGCCCCCCGGGCGGCGGCGGCGGCGGCGGGGGCTGGCGCGGACGCGGCGGCGGCGCGCAGGCTGGCGGCCGGTTGCAGTTCGCGCTCTATCACACCTGGCATCTGACCGAGCGGGTGACGGTGGCGAATGGCGGCCCGGTGCTCGACCTCCTTCGTGGCGACGCGATCGGCGCGGCGGGCGGGCAGCCGCGCCACGAGCTGGAAGGGCAGGCGGGTTACGTCAACAACGGACTCGGCGCGCGGCTGTCGGTCAATTACCAGACCGGGACGCGGGTCAACGGCGGTACCGCTGCTGCCCCCGAGACGCTCGATTTCGGCGGCTTGGCCACCGCCAACCTGCGCCTGTTCGCCGATCTGGGCGGGCGGATCGATTGGGTGCGCGCGCACCCGTGGATGCGGGGTACGCGGATCAGCGTGCAGTTCGACAATCTCCTCAACACCCGCCGCGATGTCCGCGACCAGAACGGCGATGTGCCGATCGGCTTCCAGCCGGGCTATCTCGACCCGGTCGGACGGACGATCCGCGTGTCGGTGCGCAAATTGTTCTTCTGACCCGTCGATGACGCAAAGTGCCGTCGCCCCTGCGCGGGCGAGGAGCTATGTCGGTCGAATGGCTTGGAGCATCTGACATTGTCGCCGAAGGGCTTGTGTCAGATGCTCCGACAGGGTGCGGGCATGCGCCCATGCCGGCGCGGGGGCGACGATCAGAGACCGATCCGCCGCGCCAGCCATCGAGCCGCCGCTTCCGGTGACTGCTTGTCGCCGTCGCGATCGACGCGATAGTTCGCTTCCCGCATCGCTTCCACCGGGATACGCCCGATCAGCGGGCGCAGCGCCGCCGCGAACTTCGCGTCGTCACGATGCGCGGGCGACAGCAGCAGGATCGCGTCATAGCCCGGGATCGCCCGCCTGGGATCGGCGAGGATCGTCAAGCGCTCCGCGGCGATCCGTCCGTCGGAGGAAAAGGCGCTGATCACGTCGGCGCGTCCGCTTGCCAGCGCGCGATACATGAAGGTCGGGCTGTACGGCGTCGCCGCGGCGAAACGCAGCGGGTAGGCGCGCTGGATCGCGGCCCATTCGGGCCGATCGAGAAACTCCAGGTCCGCGCCGAAGCGCAGGTTCGGCGCGGCGGGGACCAGATCCTGAAGGGTGGCGATCCCACGCGCCCGCGCGTCCGCGCCGCGCATCGCGAAGGCATAGGCATTTTCGAACCCGAGCGTCCCCAGCAGCGTGACACCGTGCGTCCGGCGTGCCCAGTCGGCGATCGCGCGCACCTGCACCGCGCGTGGCGGGGTGTCGGTGCGGTGCAACTCCGCACCCCAGATCGTGCCGGCATAGTCGACATAGACATCGATCTCGCCCCCCGCGACGGCCCCGAACGCGACCGCCGATCCCAGTCCGTCGCGATAGCTGACGCGATAGCCGGCGCGCTCAAGCTGCGCACCGATCAATCGCGCGAGAATATATTGTTCGGAGAAGTTCTTCGCGCCGATCACGATCGTCCGGTCGCGCCCGCTCGCCCACAGCGGCGCGCTCGCCGCCAGCGTCGCCGCCGCCAGCAATCCCAACGCCGTGCCCACTCGCCGCCAGCGCCGCTGCCCCGCCGCACGCTCCGCCCAGCCCAGCAGCGCATCGACCGCCAGCGCCAGTGTCGCCGCGCCGCCGCAGCCCGCGATCACCAGCGTCCATGCCTGCGTCTGCAATCCGGCGAAGATCAGGTCGCCGAGGCTCGGTTGCCCGACGGTCGTCGACAGGGTCGCCGCTCCGATCGTCCACACCGCCGCCGTCCGAACTCCCGCCATCGCGATCGGCAACACCAGCGGCAGTTCGACGAGCCGCAGTGTCTGGGCGCGCGTCATCCCAATGCCGGCCGCCGCCTCCCGCACCGCCGGGTCCAGCCCGCGCAAGCCGGTCACGAGATTGCGGACGATCGGTAGCAGCGCGTAGAGGGTCAGCGCCAGCAGCGCCGGCAGGAAGCCCAGCGCGGGTACGCCATGCCCGATCCACAACAACACCGGGTAGAAGAGCGCGAGCAGCGCGAGGCTGGGGATCGTCTGGACCAGGCTGGCAGCGCCGAGCACCACGGCCGCCAGTCGCGGCGCCCGCGCGGCGCGAATCGCGACCGGCGCGCCCACGAGCAACGCCAACGCCAATGCCGCCATCGCCAGCAGCAGGTGCTGCGCGGCGAGCGCCGGGACGCGAGCAAGCGCGTCGCTCATCCGGCCAGCGCCGCCAGCCGTCGCGCCTGATCGCGCGGCACCGCGACCAGCGCCTGCGCCACGTCGCCGCCCTCGCCGGCCAGCAACGCGGCGGGCGTCGCGTCGGAGACCACGCGTCCCGCCGCCATCACCAGCACGCGCGTCGCCAGCAGCAGCGCCTCGGCCATGTCGTGGGTCACCATGATCGTCGTCAGCCGCAGCTCGTCATGCAGCCGCCGCACCGCGCCGGCCAGCGACTCGCGCGTGACGGGATCGAGCGCGCCGAACGGCTCGTCCATCAACAGCAATCCCGGGCGCGTCACCAGCGCGCGCGCCACCCCGACGCGCTGCCGCTGTCCGCCGGACAGTTCGGCGGGCATCCGGGTGGCGAGAACGTGCGGCAGTTCGACCAGGTCGAGCATCGCCAGTGCCCGCGTGTGGTCGGGCGCGCCCGCCAGCTTCAGCGGCAGCGCGACATTCTCCGCGACGGTCAGGTGCGGGAACAGTCCGACATCCTGGAACACATAGCCGATCGACCGCCGCAGCGCCGGGGCGGGGCCGGCAGCGACATCCTTGTCGTCCAGCATCACGCGACCGGCATCGGGTATCACCAGCCGGTTGATCGTTTTCAGCAGCGTCGACTTGCCCGATCCCGACGTCCCGACCAGCGCGACGAAGCTGCCGGCGGCGATCGTCAGCGAGACGTCGTCGACCGCCGGGGGCGCATCGCCGTACCGCTTGCCGACCTGCTCGAACCCGACCGCCGGACCTGTCGAAAGTGCTGGCATCGCCGCCCGTGATGCGGGAAGCGTGGCGCGGTAACAAGCGATAAGAACAAGGGGGGCGGGCGATGAAGGCGATGCTGGTCACGGGTGGCGGCTCGGGAATCGGGCGCGCGGTGGCGCAATTGTTCAGCGCGCGGGGCTGGCGCGTCGGACTGGCCGACATCGACGCGCGCGCGCTGACCGAAACCGCCGCCTTGCTGCCTGCGGATCGCACCAGCACGCATGTCATGGACGTGCGTGGCGCCTCCGAATGGGAGGAGGTGCTGGCGGAGTTCGCGCGGATCAGCGACGGGCGGCTCGACCTGCTGTTCAACAACGCCGGGATCGCGGCGGGGGGTGCCTTCGCCGACATCGGGCTGGAGGCGATCGACCGGGTGATCGACGTCAACTTTCGCGGCATGGCGTACGGCGCGCGGATGGCGTTTCCGTATCTGAAGGCCACGCCGGGATCGTGCCTGCTCAACACCGCCTCCGCCTCGGCGATCTACGGCTCGTCGGGGCTGGCGATCTATTCGGCGACCAAGTTCGCGGTGCGCGGGCTGACCGAGGCGCTGGACGGCGAATGGGCGCAGCACGGCGTCCGGGTCAGGTCGCTGATGCCCAGTTTCATCGACACCAACCTGCTGTCGGTTGCGGTCGCCGGCACCAACCGCACCGCGCGCGACACGGTGGTCGCGGCCGGCATGGAGTTCACGCCGGTCGAGGTCGTGGCGCAAAAGGCGTGGGAGGCGGTTCACGGCGACCGGCTCCACACGCCGGTGGGCAGGACCGCCCGGCGGATGGCGTTCGCCGCGCGCTGGCTGCCCGGCCGGATGCGCACGATGATGCGCGCGGCCGGGCGGCGCGGGTAAAGCCGCGCCCGCCTTAGTGGCGGAAGTGGCGCATCCCGGTGAAGACCATCGCCAGCCCGGCCGCATCGGCCGCCGCGATCACCTCGTCGTCGCGGATCGAACCGCCGGGCTGGATCACCGCCGTCGCGCCCGCCTCGACCGCCGCCAGCAGCCCATCGGCGAAGGGGAAGAAGGCGTCGGATGCCACCGCCGAGCCGATCGTGCGCGGCTCGCCCCACCCCGCCTTGTCGGCGGCGTCCTTGGCCTTCCACGCCGCGATGCGCGCGGATTCCAGCCGGTTCATCTGCCCCGCGCCGACACCTGCCGTGCTGCCACCCTTGGCATAGACAATCGCGTTCGACTTGACGTGCTTGGCGATGGTCCAGGCGAACAGGCAGTCCGCCAGTTCCTGTTCGGTCGGCTGGCGCTTCGTCACCACCTTCAGGTCGGCGGGCAGGACACGCCCGGCATCGCGCGACTGGACCAGCCAGCCGCCCGCGATCGACTTGGCGAACAGCCCGTCGCGCGCCGGATCGGGCAGCGCGCCGGTCAGCAGCAGCCGCAGGTTCTTCTTCGCGGCGAACAGCGCCAGCGCCTCCGCGTCGGCGTCGGGGGCGACGACGACTTCGGTGAAGATGCCGGTGATCGCCTTCGCCGTGACGCCATCGAGCGGGCGGTTGACCGCGATGATCCCGCCGAACGCGCTGACCGTGTCGCACGCGAATGCCGCCTCATACGCTTCGGCCAGCGTCGCGGCGGTCGCGACGCCGCACGGATTGGCGTGCTTGACGATCACGCAGGTCGGATCGGCGTCGCGGAACTCGGCGATCAGTTCCAGTGCGGCGTCGGCGTCGTTATAATTGTTGTAGCTCAGCGCCTTGCCCTGCACCTGTCGCGCTTGCCCGATGCCGGGGGTGGCGTCGCCGGTCGCGGCATAGAAGGCCGCGTGCTGGTGCGGGTTCTCGCCATAGCGCAGTTCCTCGCCCGCGCGGCGCAGCGTGATCGGCAGCGTGGCGGGGAAGCGTTCGCCCTGAT
This sequence comes from Sphingomonas endophytica, assembly GCF_001476895.1. Classification (GTDB taxonomy): domain Bacteria; phylum Pseudomonadota; class Alphaproteobacteria; order Sphingomonadales; family Sphingomonadaceae; genus Sphingomonas; species Sphingomonas endophytica_A. The sequence continues at coordinate 178,163 of NZ_LDTB01000008.1, forward strand.
CGACCTGCCCGAACCAGCGCGCGATCGCGCCGTCATAGGCGGCGGTGGTGGCGAACGCCTTGGCCGCCAACCGCTTGCGATCGTTGAGTGTTGTCGTCCCTTCGGCGACCAGCGCATAGTCGGCGGGGTCGGTGACGATCGCGACATAGGCATGATTTTTCGCGGCCGAACGGACCATGCTCGGTCCGCCGATATCGATATTTTCGACCACCTCGTCGCGATCCGCGCCCTTCGCGACGGTCGCCTCGAACGGATAGAGGTTCACGACCACCAGATCGATCGCGCCGATCTGATGCTCCGCCATCGACGCGGCGTGGGCGGCATCGTCGCGCACCGCCAGCAACCCGCCATGGACCTTCGGGTGCAGCGTCTTGACGCGCCCGTCCATCATCTCCGGGAAGCCGGTCAGCTCGCTGATGTCGCGCACCGTCAGCCCGGCGTCGCGCAGCGCCTTGGCGGTGCCGCCGGTCGAGACGAGTTCGACGCCCTTGCCCGACAGGGCGGTGGCGAGATCGACGATCCCGGTCTTGTCGGAGACGGAAAGGAGCGCGCGGCGGACGGGGATGCTGGTCATGCGCGCGCGCTTACGCGGGGCAGGGGCGGGGCTCAAGTGCGAAGCGATCCCTCTCCGTCACCCCGGACTTGTTCCGGGGTCCACCGTGCCGCACACTGGGCGGCCGGTTCGTGCATGGCGCGGTGGATGCCGGAACAAGTCCGGCATGACGGGGTGATGTCGGGGAAGCGGCCGAAAAGCTATCGCGCGCGCTTCATGACCCAGTTGACGTTGATGCCGCCGGGCGGGGCGAGGCCGTTGATGACGATCTGCTGCGTCGGGAACATCCGGCCCCAGCCGTCGACCCACACGCTCTCCTCGATCGTCAGCCGTTCGCCACGGCTGCGGAAGTGCCAGAAATTGCCCGATGCCGTCCGCAGCATCGCCGCCTGATTGTCGGCGGTCGCCACCGCCTCGACGCCCGCGCCGAGGTGGAAGCGCAGCACGAACGGCGTCATCGCGTCCGGGCGGCGGCTGCGCGCGCCGGGCACGGCCAGCAGCGCATCCTCGCCGCGCAGCTCGCGTCCGTCGCTCAGCAGCAGCAGGGTGCGCTGGTGCTGGTATCCGTGGCGGCGGGCATAGCCATCGTGGCGCGCCTCGATCCGGCTGCCCAGTTCGGACTCCTGCCGGGTCAGCTCCACCTCGCGCACCCCGCGCCCCAGCGTCCCGTCGGGCAGGATCGCCGTGGAGTTGGTGTCCGCGACCACCAGTGTCGAATGCGCCGCGCTGCTGCGCAGCCCGGTCATCATCGCCGGGGACAGGCGCGCGCCGGTCACGCCCGCGCCGCCGCAATTGACGATCAGCCGCTCCGTGCCGTCGCTGAACTCGAATGCCAGCGTCGAGGCGCAGCCACCTTCCGCGACACGCGCCATCGGCGGCGGGGCGGCATCGACCACCAGCACCGCCGCGCCGTTCGCCAGTCGTTGATAGCCCCAGTCGCGCGGCTGGCGCAGCGGACGGCCGTGCGCACCGCTGGCCAGCAGCACGTCGTTGACCGCCTGCGCGTCGATCGGCAGCCCGCCCTGCCAGCTGGACAGCCCGCCATCGCCCATCGTCGTGCCGAGCAGCGCGGGCGTGGCGCGCGACAGCGCCTCCGTCACCGCCTCGGGCAGCGGAAGACCGCGCGCCTCACAGGCGGCGCGCAGCATCCCGATCGTCGCCAGCAGGTCGAGCAGCGCGGCGGGCGAGCGGCTGACCACCCCGCCATCCGCCGACAGCCCGCTCGCCAGCGCGCGTGCCAGTCCGGCCTCGCCGATCGCGACGCGCGCATCCGTGCCGGGGATCAGCAGCCCGGCGATCGTCACCCCGGCCCAGGCCGCGACCCGCTCCGCACCCGGCGACGCCTTGTCGGCGGTGCGGTCGAGATGCCGCGCGGCGCGCGCGATGCCGTTCAGCACGCGCGATCGGAACACCAGGTCGGTCGACGACAGCAGCAGCGGCGAATGGAACGCCCACATCGCCAGCCGCCGCGCGACCGTGGCCGGCCGCCACGCCGGATCGGACACGCGCTCGCCATGCGCGGCCAGCCAGCGCGCGGTCAGCGCCTCCGCCAGCGGCTGGGTGCGGGTGCGATCGCCGACCGCCGCCAGATCGCGCAGCCAGGCGAAGCCGTGAAGATACTCCGCGAACGCCGGCCCCACCGCCGGGGCGGCGAGGTCGAGCGTTTCCAGCGCATGATGCTCGCCGCCCGCGAACATCCAGCCTTCCAGCAGCGCCTCGCCCAGATCCTCCTCGCCGGGCAGCGGATCGGCCGGCACCGCGACCAGCTTGACCGGATGCTGCCCGTCCAGCCGCCGGTCGTGGATCGGCGTCCGCCACGTCAGCCGTTCCAGCCACGCGCCCATGCGGTCGGACAGCGACTCGCCCGCGCCGTTGCCGACGGTGATGATCCGCGTATCGTTCTCGATGCCCCCCCGATCGTTGCGATCGTCGGTCATCCGCCGCGCAGGCCCCGGATGTTCTCGGCATAGCGTTCCGGCCCGCCCCGGAAGGTGGCGGTGCCCGCGACCAGCGCGTCGGCCCCGGCGTCGATCGCCAGCCGCGCGGTTTCCATGTCGACGCCGCCGTCGACCTCCAGGTCGATATCGCGGCCCGATTGCTCGATCAGGCGGCGGATCGCGGCGATCTTCTTCAGCTGGCTGGTGATGAAATGCTGTCCGCCGAAACCGGGATTGACGCTCATCACCAGCACCAGATCGACCATGTCGATCAGGTAATCGAGCATCTTGGCCGGGGTGCCGGGGTTCAGCACCACGCCCGCGCGCTTGCCCAGCGACGTGATGTGTTGGAGCGTGCGGTGGATGTGCGGCCCCGCCTCCGGGTGGACGGTGATCGTGTCCGCGCCCGCCTCCGCGAAGGCGTCGAGATAGGCGTCGACCGGCGAGATCATCAGATGCACGTCGAACGGCTTGGCGGTGTGCGGGCGCAACGCCTTCACCACCGCCGGGCCGATCGTGATGTTGGGGACGAAATGCCCGTCCATCACGTCGATATGGATCCAGTCGGCCCCGGCGGCATCGATCGCGCGCACCTCCTCCCCCAGTCTGGCGAAGTCGGCGGACAGGATGGACGGTGCGATGCGGACGGGCTTGGTCATGATCCCGCCCCGTTAGCGGACGCGGGCGTCAGGCGGAAGCGCGTTGGACCCGCGCGACGAAGAACCCGTCGCATCCGCCGACCGTTTCGAGCGTCTCGGGCAGCGTCCGCACCCAGCCGTCCGGGGTCGGCGCGACTCCGGCGGGCAGTTCGTCGGCGCGCGCGGCGCGAGTCGCGAAATCGGGGTGGGCGTCCAGGAAGCGGGCGATCTGCGCCTCGCCTTCCTCCGGCTCCAGCGAGCAGGTGGCATACACCAATGTCCCGCCCGGCTTCACCCATGTCGCGGCGCGGTCGAGGATGCGCGCCTGCAACGCCGCCATGTCCGCGATGACATGGGCGTGTGCGCGGTAGAGCACGTCCGGATGGCGGCGGAAGATGCCGGTCGCGCTGCACGGCGCATCGACCAGTACCGCGTCGGCCGGCGCGTCGGGTGCCCATTCCCGCACGTCGGCGATGCGGATATCGAACGGCAGCTTGGTCCGCTCGCGATTCTCGCGAAGTCGCGCGGCGCGACTTTCGGAAATGTCGATCGCGGTCACGTCCCAGCCGGCGGCGGCGAGTTGCAACGTCTTGCCGCCCGGAGCGGCGCACAGGTCCAGCGCGCTACCGGTGCCGCGCCCGATCAGGCGCGCGGGGATCGAGGCGGCGAGATCCTGCACCCACCAGTCGCCCTCGGCGAAGCCGGGCAGGGCGGCGATGTCGCTTCCCGCCGGCACGCGCTGGTGCCCGCTTGCCAGCGACGGCGCGTCGAGTGTCGCCTTGGCGGGGTCGGCGAAGCTGAGGTCGATCGGCGGCGGCGCGGCGAACGCGCGCGCGGCGGCCTCGACCACCGCATCGCCCCAATGGGCGCGCCAGCGGTCGGCGACGGTCGCGGGGAGCGTCGGCACCTCGGGCAGCGTCGCTTGCTGCCGCATCAGCGTGCCGAAGACGCCATGGACCAGCTTGCGCGGCCCGCCGTCGACCAGCGGCAGCACGGTCGAGATCGCGGCGTGCGGCGGCGTGCCGAGCGCCAGCGCCTGCACCAGCGCGATGCGCAATGCCGAACGCGCCTTCGCATCGTCGGGCAGGCGCTGCCTCGTCGCCGAGTCGATCAGCGCGTCGAGGTCAGGCAGTCGCCGCAGCGTTTCGGCGGCGATGGCGTGCGGGCCGGATCGTGGCCTCGCGCACGCCATCGC
>NZ_LDTB01000080.1 GCF_001476895.1 Sphingomonas endophytica
CAGCCCGAACTGCCCCGCGCCTGGTTGCTGGGCGCGGGGCAGTTCGGGCTGGGCGGGCTGCTGATCGGCCGCATGGGCTATCTCGCGGTCGCGCAGAACGAGCATTACAACCTGCTCGCCGAAAGCAATCGCGTCAGCATGACGATGATTCCGCCGCGCCGCGGCTGGATCGTCGATCGCCACGGACAGCCGATCGCCAGCAACCGCACCGATTTCCGCGTCGACGTGATCCCCGACCGGCTGGAGGATCCGGAGCGCGTGCTGGCGCATCTGAAGGGGCTGCTGTCGCTCACCGACGAGGATCTGGAGCGGATCCGCCTCGACCTGAAGCGCGCGCCGGGTTTCCGCCCGGTCGAGATCGCCGAGAATATCGACTGGGAGCGGTTCGCGGCGGTGCAGGTCCGCCAGCCCGAGTTGCCGGGCGTCCAGCCGACGCGCGGCTTCGCGCGCCATTATCCGGCGGGCGCGGCGGTGGCGCACCTGATCGGCTATGTCGGCGCGGCGACCGCCGAACAATATAAGAAGACCCGCGATCCCCTTTACGTCACCCCCGGCTTCAAGCTGGGCAAGGATGGCTTGGAAAAGACGATGGAGCCGCTGCTGCGCGGCACCGCCGGTGCCAAGCGCGTCGAGGTGACCGCGCGCGGCAAGCTGGTGAAGGAACTCGCCACCCGCCCCGACGTGCCGGGGCGGACGCTGCGCCTGACGATCGACGCCGGGCTGCAGGAATATGCCGCGCGACGGCTGGGCACCAACTCCGGCTCGGCGGTCGTCTTCGACTGCCAGAACGGCGAGATGCTGGCGATGGTGTCGATGCCCGCCTACGACCCCAACAGCTTCTCCGAGGGGATCAGCCAGCTCGAATGGAAGATGCTGAGCGCCGACGATCACGTGCCGCTCATGAACAAGGTGACGCAGGGCCTCTACCCGCCGGGCTCGACCGTGAAGCCGATGAACGGCCTGGCCTTGCTGGCCGCCGGGGTGCGGCCGGACGAGCGCGTGTTCTGCTCCGGCGCGATGCGCGTCGGCAATGGCGTCTTCCACTGCCACAAACGGCACGGCCATGGCCCGCTCGATCTGAAGAACGCGATCATGCAAAGCTGCGACATCTACTTCTACGAGATGGTGCGCCGCGTCGGTTACGACCGGATCGCGCCGGTCGCGCGCGCGCTGGGGCTGGGGCAGAAGTTCGACCTGCCGTTCGCCACCCAGCGCTACGGCACCGTGCCCGACAGCGCGTGGAAGCGGCGGAAATACCATACCGACTGGAAGGTCGCCGATTCGCTCAACGCCTCGATCGGTCAGGGCTATGTGCTCGCCAATCCGCTGCAACTGGCCGTCATGGCCGCCCGCATGGCGTCGGGGCGCAACCTGATGCCGACGATCATCCGCGACCCGTTCAAGCCGCAGGCCGAGGCGCTGCCGATCGACGCCGAGCATTTCCGCCTGATCCGCGAGGCGATGAATGGCGTCGTCAACGGCGGTGGCACCGGCGGCGCGGCGCGGATGCAGGTGCCGGGTGTCGGCCTCGCCGCCAAGACCGGCACCGCGCAGGTGCGCCGCATCACGATGGCGGAGCGGCGCTCGGGCGTGCTGTCGAACGGGCAATTGCCGTTCAAGCTGCGCGACCACGCGCTGTTCGTGTGCTTCGCGCCCTATGACAATCCGCGCTACGCCGCCGCGATCGTGCTGGAGCATAACGGCCACACCATCCGCAACCTCGACACGCCGATGATCGGGCGCGACATCATGACCTATCTGTTCGACCGCGAGCGCGCGATGAAGAGCCTGGCCGAGGTCGAGCCAACCTGGGGCGGCGACATCACCACGCGCATGGACGCGCAACGCGCCGCCTATCGCGCCGCACACGCTCCCGCCCCGCCGGTCGCCTCCGACGAGGAGGACACGCCCGCGTCGCGCGCCCCCGCCGTCGAGGCCGCGACCGCCGCCTCCAACGCCACGGCCGAAGCCGAGGCGCGCGACACCGCCGCGGGCGACGGCGTGGCGCGCACCGGCTCGCCCGAGCCGGAAACCGAGGCCGAGCGCCGCGCCGCGCCGATCCCGCCGCCGCCGGCGACCGGCGCGCAATGAGCGGTTTCGTCCCCGCCCCGCTCGCCACCCTGCCGTGGCGCGTGCTCCTGCTGGTCATGGCGATCGGCGGGTTCGGGCTGATCGTCCTCTATTCCGCCGCCGGCGGGAGCATCCGCCCCTGGGTGATCCCGCAGGGACTGCGCTTCGCGGTGTTCCTGGCCGGATCGGTCGTGCTGTCGCGCGTGCCGCTCGACTGGTGGAAACGCTCGGCTTTCTGGATCTACGGGCTGTTCCTGATCCTGCTGATCCTCGTCGAACTGCTGGGCGCGGTGCGCGGCGGCAGCCAGCGCTGGCTGGGGTTCGGCCCGATCCGCATCCAGCCGTCCGAGATGATGAAGCTGGCCGCCGTGCTGGCGCTGGCGCGCTTCTACGACCTGCTTCCCGCGGCCGAGACGCGGCGGTTCCAGGCGGTCTGGCCGGCCTGCGTGCTGATCGGGATGCCCGCGCTGATCGTGATGATGCAGCCCGACCTCGGCACCGGTCTGATGATCTGCGCGGGCGGGGCGACGGTGATGTTCCTGGCGGGCATCCCCTTGCGGCTGTTCGTCGGCGGCGCGCTCGCGGCCGCACTCGCCATTCCGCTGGCGGTCAATTACGTGCTTCACGAGTATCAGCGCCACCGCGTGCTGATCTTCCTCGATCCCGAGAGCGATCCGCTCGGCACCGGCTATCACATCAGCCAGTCGAAGATCGCGATCGGATCGGGCGGCCTGTTCGGCAAGGGCTTCCTGCAAGGCACGCAGAGCCACCTCGACTATCTGCCCGAGGGTCACACCGACTTCGTCTTCGCGACGATGGCGGAGGAATGGGGCCTGGCCGGCGGCGCGTTCCTCATCATCGCCTTCCTGCTGGTGATTCGCTGGGGCGTGAACGTCGGCGTGCGCGCCGAGGACCGCTTCGCCAAGCTGGCGGCGGCGGGCCTCGCCACCACGATCTTCTTCTACATGGCGATCAACCTGATGATGGTCATGGGTCTGGCGCCGGTAGTGGGCATCCCCTTGCCATTGGTCAGTTTCGGCGGCTCGGCGCAGATGACCGTGCTGATCTCGCTGGGCATCCTGATGGGCATCGATCGTTCGGTGCGACTGGGCGCGCGGCAACGATGGTAAGAAAAAACGCAAAAAAGGGTTTGCGAATCCGAAAAGCGCTGTTAGAGGCGCGCTTCCCGATCGGGAGCGGCTCTGCGGAGCGGCACAACGATCGATTGGACGCATAGCTCAGTTGGTAGAGCAGCTGACTCTTAATCAGCGGGTCCTTGGTTCGAGCCCAAGTGCGTCCACCAGGTTTTCCAACGGCCTCGCAGCGATGCGGGGCCGTTGTGCTTTGGGCCTCCCCTGGCTTTCCCCTTTTCGTGGCTATGCCCCCGTGCCGTCAGGTGGCACGATCGCGCATGGGCTCCCTCGATCAAGGCAATCCGCAATCGCGTAAATACATGGTGCAGTGACATGGCCGGCCTGTGGCAATCGGCCTGTTCGCAGCACCTCGCGAATATGCGCGACGAAGGCCTCGTCACCTACCGGCGGGAGCGCCAGACGCTTTGGTACGCCATTGCCGACCCGCGCGTCGAAACGCTGCTCGCCACCCTCTACCAACTCTATTGCAAGGATTGATGCGATGACGCTTGCGCCCCTTTCCCCCGCCGACACCCGCACCGCGATCGATGCCGGTGCACGACTGATCGATATTCGCGGGGCCGATGAACATGCGCGTGAGCGCATTCCGGGTGCGGTGAACGTACCACTCGATCGAATCCGCGACCTGCCGCATGACGGCCGTCCGGTCGTCTTCCACTGCAAGTCGGGAATGCGCACCGCTGCCAATGCCGTCCAGCTCCGCACCGCGGCCGGAGAGGCCACCGCCTATATCCTGGCGGGCGGTATCGAAGCGTGGCGACAGGCCGGATACCCGATCGTCGCGGATCGGTCGCAGCCGCTGGAGATCATGCGGCAGGTGCAGATCACCGCCGGTGCGCTGGTGTTGACCGGCGTGCTGCTCGGCCTGTTCGTCGCCCCCGGCTTCTTCGGGCTGTCGGCGTTCGTGGGGGCGGGGCTGATGTTCGCCGGCGTGACGGGATGGTGCGGCATGGCCAATCTGCTCCGCGTCATGCCGTGGAACCGGCGCGCGGCGACCTGAGACGGTCATGGACACCGCCGCCATCGTTACCCCGCTCGCATCGGGCGGCGTGATTGGTCTGATCCCAGATTTGGTCGGCGGGGGGCGGGTCGATCCTCGCGGTCCCGCTGTCGATCTATGTCGTCGGCGTCGGCTCGCCGCACGCCGCGATCGGGACGGCCCCTGCCGCCGTCACGGTCAACGCGCTCGCCAGCCTGATCGGGCATGCGCGCGCGGGCCGCGTGAAGTGGCGATGCGCCCGTGGCTTCGCGGTGTCGGAGATGATCGGCGCGGCGCTGGGTGGGAGACGCGATGCCCGCCGAGAGGCAGCAAGCGCATCAACCACGGCCCCGAACCACAGCAGTTGCGACTGAAACGGTAACAATCGTCCCTGCTGAAAACGATACCGGCCAAGACCGACGATCCCCTTGCTCATAGCCGCACGGATTTTGTCGGTGCGGCGGTGCCATTTCCCCCTGCCATAAGTTATCGGCGACATGTCACCTCCGGTTTCCGCCGCCGCTTCGGCTTGTCCCACGGCTCGCTTCCTTAACGATGGAGCCGTGGCGTAATGCGGGGATGGCAATGGGCCGTTCGTCTCCTCACGCGTCAGATGTGGTTTCGTGCCGGGCTGTTCTGCGTTTTCGCGGTGCTGCTGGCGCTGGCCAGCGCGTTCCTCGGACATACCATTTCGTACGACTTCGCCGCCAAGGTGGGGTCGAAGTCGGTCGACGGCATTCTCAGCCTTCTCGCATCCTCCATGCTCGCGGTGACCACCTTCTCGCTGACCGCGATGGTTCAGGCCTATGCTGGCGCAACCAGCAACATTACGCCGCGCGCCGTGCAGCTGTTGATCGACGACAGCACGTCGCAGAACGCGCTGGCGACCTTCCTCGGCAGTTTCCTGTTCGCGATCGTCGGCATCATTGCGCTGTCGACCGGCATCTACGGGAATACCGGGCGCGTCATTCTCTACGCCGGCACCATTCTGGTCATCCTGTTCATCGTCGTGACGTTCCTGCGCTGGATTCAGCACATCGCCCGCTTCGGCCGGGTGTCCGACACGATCGACCGGGTCGAGCGCGCGGCGACCGATGCCGTACGGATGATGACGCAGCCGCCCCGCTTCGGCGCTGAGGACAACGCATCGGTGCCGAGCGGCGCCCATGTCGTCCACCATGAAAAGATCGGCCGGATCACCCATGTCGACCTTGCCCAGATCGGTGAGGTCGCCGACGCGATCGGCGCGGATATCCATCTCGTCTGCATTCCCGGTCATCTGGTGGATCCGGCCAAACCACTGGCCTGGGTCAGGGCGACGATCGACGACGATCAGGCCTGCCTGATCCGGGATGCATTCACGATCGAACACCATCGCACGTTCGATCATGATCCGCGCTTCGGTCTGGTCGTGCTGGGGGAGATCGCGGCGCGCGCCTTGTCACCCGCCGTCAACGATCCCGGAACCGCCATCGCCGTGGTCGAGGCGGGCACGCGCGTCCTGGCAGCGGCCCTGCGCCATCGGCCAAGTAAGGATCGGTTGCCGCCCGCGCGCGTGACGGTGCCGCCCTTTGCCTTTTCCGATATGCTCGAAGACGTGTTTCGCCCCATTGCCCGGGATGGGGCGGGTACGATCGAAGTCGGGCTGCGTCTTCAGAAAGCGCTGGCCGCCTTGGTCGCCATCGACGAACGCGCCAAAGCCGACTGTTGCGTCGAAGCGCAGGATGCCGTCGATCGCGGACGGACCGGCCTATCCAGCGATCGAGATATCGCCGACCTGTCGCGCCTTCATCACACGCTGTGGGGCAACCACGGCGTTGCGGCACCATAGCATGGAAACCGGGGCCACCCGTCCGGTCGCCAGCTTCCTTGTCCGACCGTTTTTCGCGAATCCGTCCCAACCGGTGCTACCCTGCTGATATGATCAAGAGTGAAATCAATCCCCGGGTATTCTGGGGTGCGTCCGCGATCATCGCCCTGCTGCTGGTGACGACGCTCGCCATGCCCGGGACCGCCGATGCGGCGTTCAAGGCGGCGCAGAGCTGGGCGATCGATACGTTCGGCTGGTTCTATATCTCCGCGGTTGCCGTCTTCCTGGTGGTCGTGCTGACACTCGGCTTCGGGCCGGCGGGCAAGCTGAAGCTCGGTCCCGACGATGCCGAGCCGGACTTTCCCTATCTGTCGTGGCTGGCAATGCTGTTCGCGGCCGGGATGGGAATCGGGCTGATGTATTTCGCCGTCGCCGAACCGATCCAGCATTACATCTCGCCGCCCGAGGCACCGAGCGGCACGATCCTCGCCGCGCGGGAGGCGATGGCGATCACCTTCCACCATTATGGCGTCCATGCGTGGGCGATCTATGCGTTGGTCGGCCTGAGTCTCGCCTATTTCACCTATCGCAAGGACATGCCGCTGACCTTGCGGTCCGGCCTGTCGCCCATCCTGGGCAAACGGATCGACGGACCGCTGGGCGACGCGATCGACATTTTCGCGGTCTGCGGCACGGTCTTCGGCGTATCGACCTCGCTGGGCTTCGGCGTATCGCAGATGACCGCCGGGCTGGCCTATGAATATGGCCTGCCAGACACGACGATGATGAAGATCGCGGTGATCGTGGTGGTGATGGGGGCGGCGACCCTGTCGGTGCTGAGCGGAGCGGACCGTGGCATCCGCCGGCTGTCGGAACTGAACCTGACCGTCGCCGTCCTGCTGATGCTGTTCGTGATGGCGGTCGGTCCGACCCTGTTCCTGCTGCGGGCGTTGGTGCAGAATTTCGGGCTGTATCTCGATCATTTCGTGATGCGGACCTTTACCCTCTATGCCTATGAACCGCGGGCGTGGATGGCGGACTGGACGCTGTTCTATTGGGCGTGGTGGATCGCCTGGTCGCCGTTCGTCGGCATGTTCATTGCCCGCATCTCCCGCGGGCGGACGATCCGCGAGTTCGTCATCGGCGTGCTGTTCGTGCCGACCGCCTTCACGTTCCTGTGGATGACGGTGTTCGGGAACACGGCGATCTCGCTCGACCTGGGGGTCGCGCACGGCGGCATCGCCGATGCGGTGCAGGCGAACCTGTCCACGGCGCTGTTCAAGTTCCTCGAATATCTTCCCGCCGCCGGCGTCACCTCGACCCTGGCGATCGCGCTGGTCGCTATCTTCTTCGTCACGTCGGCCGATTCCGGCGCGCTGGTGATCGACACGCTCGCGTCCGGAGGGGCAGAGGAAACGCCGCGCTGGCAGCGCATGTACTGGTGCGTGCTGCTGGGGGTCACCGCGACCCTGCTGCTGGTCGCTGGCGGGCTTGGCGCGTTGCAGTCGGCGACCCTGCTCGCGGCCTTGCCGTTTTGCTTCATCATGCTGCTGCTGGCGGTCGGCCTGATCCGCCAGACCAACGCCGATCTGTCGGGCGTCATGCTGCCGGGCGATACGCCGTCGATCGGCGAGCGGATCAAGCGCCTGCTGGTTCCGGCACGCCGTGCCGACATCCTGCGACAGATGGCGGACAGCGGCGAACCCGCGCTTCGATCGGTGCAAAAGGCGATGGAGAAGGAAGGCTGGAACGCGAGTGAAGTGGAACAGCACGCGGACTCGGTCGAACTCACCATCACCGCAGCGGATGGTCGTCCGTTCGTTTATCGCCTGACGCCACGATCGCGTCCGCTTGCCGCCTATACCGCGCTGGATGCACCTGAGAGTCGTCGCAGCCTGAGGTGGATGCTTACCGCACAGACCAATGGCGAAACCGGCTTTCGCGATCTATCCGGATTTACCGTCGACCAGATCGCCAGCGACGTCCTGACGCAGATGGAGCGGTGGCGCCTTGCCGATATCAAGGTCCAGCGGACTTGAGCTTTCCCCGACGATCGAGTGGGTTGTGAACCGTTTGCCCATCATGCAATATCGACCTTGGGTGCTCGCCGATCGCTGGTGCGGGCAGGTTCTAACGTTGGTCGGGCCGCCAACGTGGAACCGTTGCGCCCGGAGTATCGGCTTGCCCGAACGAACCTTTCCGCCTGCCGCCTTGCACATCGTCACGTAGCGGGGAATCGCAGGTGGCGTTGCTGACCCTCATTTCCATGCCGTTCCTCGCGGTGGTTCTGCTGATGGTGACCCGGCGAGCATCGCGGCGGGTCCATATGCTGATCGCGGGGACCGCCAGTGCGGGCGGGTTGGCCGTTCTGTCGTCGCAAGCGGACGCGGTGCTTTCCGGCCGGACGCCGACCGCAGGCATGGCGTGGCTACCGACACTCGGCCTCGATTTCCGCCTGTGGCTGGACCCGCTGGCGCTCCTGTTCGCCGGGTTGATCCTTGGCATCGGGCTGCTCGTCATCGTGTATGCCCAAGGGTATCTGGCGAAGAACGAGGCGACGGCGCGGTTCCTGTCGTTCCTGATGCTGTTCCAGGGTGCGATGGTCGGGATCGCCCTGTCCGGCAATGTGCTGCTGATGCTGGTGTTCTGGGAGCTGACCAGCCTGGCGTCCTTCCTGCTGATCGGTTTCTGGCGCGACCGTGCCGACGCGCGACAGGGCGCGCGCATGGCGCTGACCATCACCGGCGGCGGCGGTCTGGCCTTGATCGCGGGCATGGTGCTGCTGGGCAAGGCGGCGGGCAGCTATGATCTGGCGACGATATTGACACGCGCCGATCTGGTGCAGGCCTCGCCGCTCTATCCCGCGATCCTGATCCTGATCCTGGCAGGGGCGTTCACCAAGTCGGCGCAGTTTCCGTTTCACTTCTGGCTGCCGCACGCGATGGCCGCGCCGACCCCGGTCAGCGCCTATCTCCATTCCGCGACGATGGTGAAGGCGGGGGTGTTCCTGCTCGCGCGGCTGTGGCCGGTACTGGCGGGAACCGATCTGTGGTTCGGTATCGTCGCGTCGATCGGCCTGGTCACGATGGTGTTCGGCGCGGGCGTCGCGCTGTTTCGCCACGATCTGAAGGCGATCCTCGCCTATTCGACGATCAGCCAATTGGGGCTGATGGTGATGTTGCTCGGCTTCGGGACGGGCGCGGCGGTGACGGCGGCGGTCTTTCACATCCTCAACCACGCGACCTTCAAGGCGACGCTGTTCATGCACGCGGGTATCGTGGATCATGAGACGGGCACGCGCGACATGCGGCGGCTGGGCGGCCTGGCGGCGATCATGCCGCTGACCGCGACGCTCGGCGTGCTCGCCGCCGCCGCGATGGCGGGGTTGCCGCCGCTCGGCGGGTTCATTTCCAAGGAGATGATGCTGGAGCAGAGCACCCATACCGCATGGGCCGGACAGGCGATGCTGGTGCCGGTGCTGGCCACCATCGCGGCGATGCTGTCGGCGGCCTATTCGCTGCGCTATGCGGTGGCGCTGCATTTCGGCGCGCGGCGGACCGGAGATGTCGCCGCGCCGCACGATCCGGGGGCCCTGCTGCTGGGGCCACCCGCGATATTGGGGGCCGTCGCGCTGGCGCTCGGACTGTTGCCGATGACGTTGGCGGGGCCGCTGGTCGCAGCCGCCAGCGGGGCAGTGACGGGTGGCACGGCGCCCGACCTGCATCTCGCATTATGGCATGGCGTCAATCCGGCGCTGTTGATGAGCGTGGGCGCGATCGCAATCGCGATACTGACCCTTTGGGGGTATCCGACGATCGCCAAAACCGTTGCCCGCATCCCGTCACCCGATGCCAAGCACCTGTTCGACCGAAGCCTGACGGCAATCGTCGACGGGCTGCGGCGCGTGTCCGGCATGATCCATGTCGCGTCGCTGCAACGCTATCTGATGGTGCTGTTCGTCGTCGCGCTGGCGCTCGGCAGCGACGCCACGTTCCGGTCCGGCATCGCCGCCGGAGCGCGGCCGACCACGCCCGCATCGCTGGCGGCCATCGTCGCCTGGGCCGCGCTGGTCGTCGCGACTCTGGCCGTAGTGGCGGTCGACCGGCGGCGGTATCTCGCGCTGATCTTCATCAGCGTCATCGGCCTCGTCATGGCGCTGGCGTTCATTCACCTCTCCGCCCCCGATCTCGCGCTGACCCAGATTTCGGTCGAGGTGGTGACGATCCTGTTGATGCTGCTGGCGCTGCACCTGTTGCCGGGCAACCCGCCTCGCCTTTCCAGGATGCCGCGACGGCTGCGCGACGGGGTGATCGCGGTGGCGGGCGGGCTGGGCACTGGCTGGCTTGCCTGGGCCATCATGACGCGGCCGGTGCATGAGGGGATTTCGCGCTTCCACTGGGACAACAGCTACTCGGGCGGCGGCGGGACCAACGTCGTCAACGTCACGCTGGTCGACTTTCGCGCGTTTGACACGCTGGGGGAGATCACGGTCCTGGGCATTGCTGGCCTTGCGATCTTCGCCCTGCTCGAACCCGCGGCGCACGGTGTGGCCGGTCGACGGCTGCGCGAATGGCGGTCGGAGGATCGTTTCTCGCCCGAGCGTCACCCGATGATGTTCGTCATGGCAACCCGGTTGCTGTTGCCGCTGGCGCTGCTGGTCGGATTGTACGTGTTCCTGCGCGGGCATAACCAGCCGGGCGGCGGCTTCATCGCGGCGCTGATCTTCTCCATCGCGATCCTGCTGCAGTATCTGGCGTCCGGCTTCGACTGGACCGATGTCCGGCGACGGATCGGTGAGCATCAACTGATCGGGTTCGGCGTGCTGATCGCGGTCGCGACGGGGCTCGGCTCGCTGGTGTTCGGCGCGCCGTTCCTGACGAGCAGCTTCGGCCATTTCCATCTGCCCTTGATCGGCGAGTTCGAACTGGCGACGGCGATGCTCTTCGATCTGGGCGTCGCCTGCGTCGTCGTCGGCGCGGTGATGATGGCGCTCGAACAACTCGCCCATGTCGCGCAGCGGGCGGCCAGGCATGATGGCGAGGACGCATCATGAGTCTGGAGTTTCTGGTCGCGTCCGCCATCGGCGTGCTGGTCGCCGGCGGCATCTACCTCGCCCTGCGCGGGCGGACGTTTCAGGTCGTGCTGGGGCTGACGTTGCTGTCCTATGCGGTCAACCTGTTCCTGTTCGCGATCGGGCGGCTGATCGTCGATCGCCCGCCGCTCTATGCCAAGGGGGTGGCCGACCATGCCGATCCGCTGCCGCAGGCGCTGGTCCTGACCGCGATCGTCATCACCTTCGGCATGACCGCGCTGACGGTCATCCTGTCGCTGCGCAGCTTCCTCGAAAGCGGATCGGATCAGGTCGACGGCCTGGCCGAACCCGAAACGGAGGGTGAGGCATGACGCTTGCCGACCATCTCCTCGTCGCGCCGATCGTCCTGCCGGCGGTGACCGCGCCGGTCGCCCTGCTGCTGATGCGACGTCATCGCGCCTTCGCGCTGGCCGTGTCGCTGGGCGGGGGTATCGCGATGCTGGTCGCGGGCATCGCGCTGTTCGTGATGGCGCAGGACGATGCGATCCGCAGCTATGCGCTGGGCGCGTGGCCTGCGCCGTTCGGCATCGTCCTGATGCTCGACCGGCTGGCCGCGATGATGCTGGTGCTGGCAGCGGTACTGGGGATCGTCGTGCTGGCCCATGCCGTCGTCACTGGCGCGGACCAGCGGGGCTGGCATTTCCATCCGCTGTTCCATTTCCAGCTGATGGGACTGAACGGCGCATTCCTGACCGGCGACCTGTTCAACCTGTTCGTCTTCTTCGAAGTGCTGCTGATCGCGTCCTATGGACTGATGCTGCACGGGCAAGGCGCGTTGCGGTTGAAGGTTGGCGTGGCCTATGTCGTGGTCAACATCGTCGGATCGGCGCTGTTCCTGATCGCGCTGGGGCTGCTCTACGGCCTGACGGGCACGCTCAACATGGCGGATCTGGCGGTGAAGGTCGCCGCGCTGGGGGCGCAGGATCAGGGACTGCTGCGCGTTGCCGGGCTGTTGTTGCTGACGGTGTTCGCCTTGAAGGCGGCGGTGGTGCCGATCCATCTCTGGCTGCCACGCACCTATGCCGCGACGATGCCGGTGGTCGCGGCGCTGTTCGCGATCATGACCAAGGTCGGCGTCTACGCGATGATCCGCACCGTGCCGCTGATCTTCGGGGCCAAAGCTGGCGCGGCGGCGTGGGTGTCCGCGCCCTATCTGCTGCCGGCGGCGATCCTCGGGGCGATCCTTGGCTTTGTCGGGGTGCTGGTGGCGCGCGGCATGCGCGAACAGGCGGCGTTCGCGGTGCTCGCGTCGACCGGTACGCTGCTGATGGCAGTGTCGTTCTGGCGGGAGGCGACGTTGGCCGCCGCGCTCTATTATCTGGTACAGGCGACGCTGGCCGGGGCCGCGCTGTTTCTCGTCGCCGACGTGACGATGCGGCGGCGGGGCCAATATGCCGATGCGATCGTCCCCAGCCCGCGCTTCGCCGGGCAGGATGGTGCGGGGCTGCTATACCTGGTCGCGGCGATCGCAGCGGTCGGGCTGCCGCCGCTGGCGGGCTTCGTGGGCAAGCTGCTGATCCTCGATGCCAGCTTTGCCCTGCCGGGTTGGCAAGTGGTCTGGACGACGATCCTCGTGACGACGTTGGTCGGCGTCATCGGCTTTTCGCGCGGCGGCTCGACCCTGTTCTGGAAGGAAGCCCCGCCGGCCACCCCCGCCATTGCAGGCGCCAGCCGGTCGCGCGCCGAGTTCGTTGCCCCGGTTGTTCTTCTCGCCCTGCTGGCGGTGCTGACCGTCACGGCCGGTTGGGTGACAGCGCAAACACGTGCGACGGCGGCGCAGATCGTGGCGCCCGAACGCTATGTCACGGCGATATTGGGGGCGACGCGATGAAGCGGCTGCTGCCCCATCCCGCGCTGTCCGCGATGCTGCTGATCGTCTGGCTGCTGATGGCGAACACCATCACCATGGGCGGCATCGTGCTGGGCGGCTTCTTCGCGCTGATCCTGCCGAAGTTCACCCAGCCGTTCTGGCCCGACCGCCCCCGGATGCGCTTCGGCCGTGCCTTCCTGACCTATCTGGCGATCGTGGTGTTCGACATCGTCGTCGCCAATTTCCAGGTCGCGCGGCTGATCCTGTTCCGGCGCAATCGCGATCTGCGTGCCCGCTGGTTGATCGTGCCCATCGAACTGACCACGCCGGAGGCGATCACGATGCTGGCCGGCACGATCAGCCTGACGCCGGGCACCGTGTCATCCGACGTGTCGGCGGATGGCCGTTACCTGCTGGTCCACGCCCTCGATGTCGCCGACGATGCCGCGGAGGTCGCCCGGATCAAGACGCGCTACCAGGCGCGCCTGCAACGGATTTTCGTATGATCGCCATTGCGCTCCACATCGCCGCGGGCTGCATCGCACTCGCCCTGGTGCTGAACCTGTGGCGGCTGCTACGCGGGCCGGCGCTCGGCGACCGGATCGTCGCGCTCGACACGATGGTCATCAACGCCATCGCCCTGATCGTGCTGATCGGCATGATCGGCGGCAACGATACTTATTTCGAGGCTGCGTTGCTGCTCGCCATGGTCGGGTTCGTCAGCACCATCGCCTATTGCAAGTTCATCCTGCGCGGAGACATCGTGGAATGAGCGCCATCGCCGATATCGTCATCGTCTCGCTGCTGCTGCTGGGGGCGGGGTTCGCGCTGATCGGCAGTTGGGGACTGGTCCGCCTGCCCACGACGATGGAGCGGCTGCACGGCCCGACCAAGGCGACGACCTTAGGGCTTGGCGCGCTGCTGATCGCCTCCGTGGTCTATTTTCAGACACGGCTCGGGATATGGACCGCGCACGAATTGCTGATCTCGCTGTTCCTTTTCATCACCGCGCCGATCTCGGCCAACATGATCGCCAAGGTCCATCTGCATCGGGCGCGAACGGGCGCCGCCAACGAACCTATCGGTATCGCCGGTCCGCCACCCCGGCCGGGCGAGAAGGGCGATTGGGCGACGTTCGAAGCGCCGAAGCGGGAAACCCCCGCGTCGACCGCGAACAGCTGACGCTCGCCCCGTGGACATCGGCCATCGGACACCGGATTACCATTTGTACCGCCGGAGCCGTACGCCGGTGTGGCTGGCGCTGTCGTGGCGCGCGCTGCTGGCACTGGCGCTGATCGGCGTCGCGCTGGCCGTCCACTGGTTCGACCGTGAAGGGCTGCGCCAATCGTCGGGTGAGCCCGTCACCTTTGCGGACATTCTCTACTTCACCATGATCACGGTTACGACCGTGGGCTATGGCGATATCGTGCCGGTCACCCAGCAGTCGCGGATGTTCGACACCTTTGTCGTGACGCCGATCCGGTTGTTCGTGTGGCTCATCTTCCTGGGGACCGCCTATGACTTTCTGCTCAAGCGCGTGTGGGAACGGTGGCGCATGTCGGTGATCCAGCGCCAGTTGCGCGACCATGTCGTGATCGCCGGCTTCGGTAACAGCGGATCGGAAGCGGCCAGCGAATTGGTCCGTCGGGGCGCACACCCGGATACGATCGTCGTCATCGACGAAAGCCCCGCCGCCCTGCGCAATGCCGAGGCGCTCGACGTCGCCGTCATGGAAGGCAACGCCACGCGCGACGCCGCGTTACAGGCGGTTCGGGTCGGCACGGCGCGCGCGCTGATCGTGGCGGCGGGGCGCGACGACACCTCGATCCTGATCGTCCTGACGGCGCGCCGCATCGCACCGGCATTGCCGATCAGCGTGGTGATCCGGTCGCTCGATAACGAAGCCATCGCCCGGCAGGCCGGCGCCGATACCGTCATCAACCCGGCGAGCTTTGCCGGATTGCTCCTCGCCGGATCGACGCACGGCGTCCACCTCGCTGATTACATGGCCGATCTGGCGGCGACCGATGGCCGCGTCGCGCTGCGGGAGCGGTGCGTCACGGCGGAGGAGATCGGCACCCCATTGCGCGCGATCACGACAGGGCTTGGTCACCGCATCTATCGTGGCGGCACCATGATCGGCTTCTGGGAACCCGGGGCGAACCGCCTTGAAGCCGGCGACGTGATCCTCGAGGTTGTGCCTGCACCGGGGCAGGACACGGACGGCCCGGCATGACCGACTGGATGGCGGCCATCGACGCCCATCGCGCCGTGTTGTGGCGGGTGTTCGTCGTCGCCCTGTTCGTCGCCTTTGCGCTCGAACGCTTGGGCGAAGCTCGCCTCCGGGCCACTGACCACCGCCGTCCTGACCGCCGTTACCCGCGCGGGCGGCAAGGGTGAGAGGTGGGTACTTCCGCAGCCGATCGCGCAGGCCAGCGCGTATCTGCTGACGGACGCGATCGCCGATTATCGCCTCGAGTGACCGAACTCGAGATGTCGACCGGTCGCGAATGGCGGCCGTACCTCCTGCGCCATAGCCTCGCGACGCTGGTCCGCAATCGCGGCGCGACGCGCTGCGATCTCGAAGGCTTCAGGGGACAAAACCGAGCACTCAGATCATTAGCAGCTTTCGATCAGTCGCCGATGATAGAGATGGACGAGGCCATGGTCACGCTGTCCTGAAACTCCAGCCGGCGCTCAGTCCCTCGCGTCGCGCAGCGCTTCCAACTCGGCCAGTCTCACCGGATCGTCGACTGCAAGCGCCTCTTCAAGGTAAAAACCATAAGTGATATTGCGCACCACCTCTTGCGCTTCACCGCTATATGCCTCCGCTATAACCGGAAATGCATCAACCAGTTCGCGAAGAAAATCCTTGTCGAATTCTTCGAGATGGCCGCCGAGAGCCTCCATCATCTTCACGGCGGTATCAGGATTCAACTCATCCTCGTCGGTAAGTTCGAGGAACACGACATACTCCGCGATCAAGCTCGCAACCTGCATGGCAATCATGGCTTGACGACCTTTACGTGGATATTCGTGATGCTCATCTGCTTGAGTAGCTTCAACGCCTTGACCTTCTGAACAGGCGTTGGAACCTCCCGTGTCCCGATCAAGCGATGTTCTGCCAGCACCTGCAACTGGCGCAATATCTGGGCGCGCGCCCGAGGCCTATCAACCACAGACCACTTCCGGTCGATCACGTAATCGCCCTGAATGCCGTCGAACTTGACTGGCCGCTTCGAACCGTCCGGCATCGTCCGCATCAACGTCGGCGCCCGACCGGGCCGGGCACCCGTCGCAGCGTCGTGACGTGACCCCCGGGTTTCATCCAGCCGGGACCAGAGACCGGCGGTTGTTGTGGCGCGCGAGCGCATCCGAAGCAACGGCCTGGACGCGTCCAGGCCGTTGCTTCTCGATCTCGGAGGCGAAGGCCGCCGGGGTGGCGTAGCCGAGCGCGGAGTGCGGCCGCTCGGTGTTGTAGTCGTCGGCCCATGCCCGGACCACGGCGCGGGCATGCGCGAGGCTGAGGAACAGGGTCTCGTTGAGCAGCTCGTCGCGCATGCGCCCGTTGAAGCTCTCGACATAGCCGTTCTGCATGGGGCGGCCCGGCGCGATGTAGTGCCACTCCACCTTTGCCTCGCCCGACCAGACCAGCACCGCGGTCGAGGTCAGCTCGGTGCCGTTATCGCTGACGATCATGCCAGGCCGGCCGCGCTCGGCAACCAGGCCGACCAGCCCGCCCACGAACCGCTGGCCCGAAATCGAGGGGTCA
>NZ_LDTB01000081.1 GCF_001476895.1 Sphingomonas endophytica
ATCAGGCTGTCGAACACCGGCTGCTCGCGCCACGTGGGGCGGGAATGCTCGCGCCGGTGTTCGACAGCCTGATGACGCTGTGCGAGGCGGCGCTGGGGCGGCGCTTCTCGGTCGGTACGGCGGGGCGACTGTCGGCCGACGAGCGGCTGTTGCTCGACCTGCTCGGCGGATCACGGCGTTGTCGCGCGTGCATCGTCTGTCCGGAAGAGCGGGCGGCGATGCTGGACTGCTCGCTCTGTTCGACGCGAATCATGCTCGCACTGGTGGCGGGCCCTATTCCAGCGTCGGGTGAAGCTGTCCGCTGATCGTGCGCACGGCGGCGCGCAGTCGCTGGCGGCAATCCTCCATTGTCACGCGCGCGGCCGGGCCGGCGACGAAGGGGACGGTCAGCGCGGCGCGTGCCGAATCATGTGCCAGGATCGGCGCCGACAGATCGGTGATTCCGTCCAGCACCGGGCTGGGCGTGACCCCGCCGCCCTCCGCGACCAGCGTGTCGAGCAGCGGCACCAGCGCCGTCGCGTCGAGGGCGACACCGCTGGTGCGCACCTCCGCCAGCATCGCCTCGCGCACGGCCGGTGACTGAAAGGCGAGCAGGACGCGTCCCGACGCGGAGCGGTGCAGCGGGCGGCGATAGCCGACGCGAACCGCGAACCCCGACAGCCCGGGCGCCTCCACCCCGGCGATTACCGCCATCTCCGCCCCCGAGGCGACCGCGAGATGGCAACTCTGGCCCGTCGCACGCGCGAGTTCCTGCATCACGGGCAAGGCGGTGACGGTCAGGTCGCGGATCGGCGGGCGGCCCATGCCGAGAGCGAACAAGCGGTTGGTAAGCCGATACCCGTCGTCGTCGCGCGCGATATAGCGATGTTCTTCCAAGACCTGCAGCATCCGGAAGATCTCGCCAACCGAGCGGCCCAGCGCGGTCGAGATATCCGACATGGATTGCGCCTGTTCGGCGGCGGCGAGAAGCTCGAGAATCTCCAGCCCCTTCTTCAGTGCGGGGGCTTGATAACGTGACTTGGTCGTCATGGTTGTCGACTTAATGGCACGAGCGCGATCATGCCAGTGCGGCAACGATGATAGCCGTAAAACCCATTTTCATATTTCAATTGTCATACCAGTCAATTATGCATGTGGTCCAAGCGCCCGCCCGGGGTGCCATCACGAGAGGAAATCATCGCCATGTCCCTCACGTCCGATCGGATCCGTGGCGGCGCGCGTTGCCGATGAGCATGATGCCGCCATTGCCGCGCTATGGCATGGGAACCGCCACGATCGGTAACCTGTATCGGCCGGTCGATGATGCTACCGCGGACGCGACGGTCGCGTCGGCGATCGCGGCCGGTGTGCACTATTTCGACACGGCGCCTTATTACGGCTTCGGGCTGGCGGAGCGGCGGCTCGGCAGGGCGCTGGCCGCGCACGATCCGGACGGTGCGTGCCTGGTGTCCACCAAGGTCGGTCGCCTGTTGGTTTCGACCGATGAGCGTGGCGAGCGGCATGGCTTCGTCGATGCCGACCCGTTCGCGCCGGTGTTCGACTATACCGCCGATGGCGTGCGGCGCTCGTTCGCGGCGAGCCAGGCGCGGCTCGGCCGCCAACGGGTCGATGTGCTGCTGGCGCACGACATCGGCGCGCTGACGCATGGCGCGGATCACGCGCGGTATCTGCGCGACTTCCTGGACGGCGGTTATGGCGCGATGGTCGCGCTGCGCGACTCCGGGCTGGTCGGGGCGATCGGCGTGGGCGTGAACGAGGTGGCGGTGTGCGAGGAATTGCTCGACCGCGTGCCGCTCGACGTGATCCTGCTCGCCGGGCGCTATACGCTGCTGGATCGCAGCGCGCAGGCGTTGCTCGACCGCTGCGCGGAACAGGGCGTGCGTGTGATCGTCGGCGGCGCCTACAACAGCGGCATCCTCGCGCGCGATCCCGCCGAGGCGGATCCCGCGCAGTCGCATTACGATTATGCCGCGCCGCCGCCCGCATTGGTGGAGCGGACCCGCGCGCTGGCGCAGGCCTGCGCGTCGCACGGCGTCCCGCTGCCCACGGCGGCGATCCAGTTCCCGCTCGGGCATCCGGCGGTGGCGTGCGTCGTCGCCGGGCTTGCGAACCCCGGTGAGGTGGACGATCTGCGCACGCGTATCGCGACGGTGGTGCCCGATACGCTATGGACCGACCTGGAGGACAAGGTGCAGCGGCAGTTGATCCTGCTTCATCCCGACGACAATGTGATGATCTGCGTCGCGCCGATCGCGGCCGGCGACCTGCTGCCGCTGTCCGGCGGGACGATCCCGGCGCGCGAGGGCGTGACGGTGGGGCACAAGATCGCGCGCACCATGCTGAAACCGGGTGACAAGGTGATCAAATATGGCGCGCCGATCGGGTCTATGACCGAGGCGGTCGATGCCGGGCAATGGGTCCACATGCACAATATGAAGAGCGACTATATCGCCACGCATACGCGCAGCACCGTGACGGAGCAGCACGCATGATCCAGGCCTGGCAGCGCGCCGATGGCCGCAAGGGGATCCGCAACACGGTCGCGGTCGCCTATCTGGTCGAATGCGCGCATCACGTCGCGCGGCGGATCGTCGACAAGGCCGATGACGCCGACGTCCATCTGATCGGCTTTCCGGGTTGCTACCCGAACGCCTATGCCGCGCGCGTCATGGAGGCGGTGACGACGCACCCGAATGTCGGCGGCGTGGTGATCGTGTCGCTGGGGTGCGAGAGCTTCAACCGCGAGCATCTGCAACAGGTGATCCGCGACAGCGGGCGGCCGGTCGAACTGCTGGTGATCCAGCAGGCGGGCGGGACCGCCGCGACGATCGCCGCCGGGCTGGCGGCCGTCGAGCGGGTGAAGGCGCAGATCGCCGACGCGCCCCGCGTGCCGATGCGGGTCGACGAACTGATCGTCGGCACGATCTGCGGCGGATCGGACGGGACCAGCGGGATCACCGCCAATCCGGCGGTGGGGCGCGCGTTCGACCGATTGGTCGCAGAGGGCGCGACCTGCATCTTCGAGGAGACGGGCGAGCTGGTCGGGTGCGAGGCGATCATGTCCGATCGCGCGATCACCCCCGAACTGGGCGAGGAGATCGTCGCCTGCGTCCGCAAGGCCGAGGATTATTACACGATCATGGGCTTCGGCAGCTTCGCGCCGGGGAATGCCGAGGGTGGGCTGACCACGCTCGAGGAAAAGTCGATGGGGGCTTACTCCAAATCGGGATCGTCGCTGATCAGCGGAATCATCAAGCCCGGCGACGTACCCCCGGCGGGCGGGCTGTACCTGCTCGACGTGGTGCCGGATGGCGAGCCGCGGTTCGGTTTCCCAAACATCTCCGACAATGCCGAGATCGTCGAAATGATCGCGTGCGGGTGCCACCTGACGCTGTTCACCACCGGGCGCGGATCGGTGGTCGGCTCGGCGATCGCGCCGGTCATCAAGATCTGCGCGAATCCGGAGACGGCGCGGCGGCTGGCGGCGGACATGGACATCAACGCGGGCCGCATCCTCGAAGGCGAAGCGACGCTGGACGAGGTCGGCGCCGAGATCGTCGACACGATCGTGGCCGTCGCCGCCGGGCAGCAGAGCGTGTCCGAGGCGCTGGGCCACCGCGAATTCATCCTGACCTACAAGGCGTTCGATCCGGTCGGTCCGGCGTGCCTGCCGGTCGCAGCACGGAGCCGTTGAGTGGAAGGTCGTTTGAAGGGCAAGGTCGCGCTGGTCACGGCGGCGGCGAACGGGATCGGGCGGGCGACCGCCGAGCGCTATCTGGCCGAGGGCGCGCGCGTGATCGCGACCGATATCGACGTCGCCGCGCTGGCCGGGCTGGACGGCTGCGAGCATCATGCGCTCGACGTGACGAACGCCGATCAGGCGGAGGCGCTGGTGGCGGAGATCGGGCGCATCGACGTGCTGGCGAATATCGCCGGGATCGTCCACGCCGGCACGATCCTCGATGTCACCGACAAGGAATGGGAGCAGGCGATCGCGATCAACATGACCGGCATGATCCGCACGATCCGTGCCGTGCTGCCGGGGATGCTGGCGGCGGGCGGCGGCGCGATCGTCAACATGTCGTCGATCGCCAGTTCGGTGAAGGGCATCCCTAATCGTTTCGCCTATACCGCCACCAAGGCGGGGGTGATCGGCATCACCAAGTCGGTCGCGGCCGATTTCGTCGGGCAGGGCATCCGCTGCAACGCGATCTGCCCGGGCACGGTCGATACGCCGTCGCTCCAGCAGCGGTTGCGCGACACCGGCGATTACGAGGCGGCGCAGGCGGCGTTCATCGCGCGCCAGCCGATGGGGCGGCTGGGCCGCGCGGAGGAAATCGCGGCGCTGGCCACCTATCTCGCCAGCGACGAAGCGGCGTTCACGACCGGCGCGGTGCATGTCATCGACGGCGGCTGGGTCAATTGAGGAAGATGCGATGAAGCTGGTTCGTTACGGGGCGCGCGGCGCCGAGAAGCCCGGTCTGGTCGACGCCGAGGGGCAGGTTCGCGATCTGTCCGCGCACGTCGGCGACATCTCGGGCGCGACGCTCGGCGATGCGGAGCTGGCGCGGCTGGCGGCGATCGATCCGGCGACGCTGCCGGTGGTGCAGGTCGACCGTTATGGCCCGTGCGTGGGGGCGATCGGCAAGTTCCTGTGCATCGGCCTGAACTATTCGGATCACGCCGCCGAAACCGGCGCGACCGTGCCGACCGAGCCGGTGATCTTCACCAAGGCGACCAGCGCGATCACCGGGCCGAACGACCATGTCGAGATCCCGAAGGGCTCGACCAAGACCGATTGGGAAGTCGAGCTGGGCATCGTGATCGGCAAGGAAGCCCGCTATGTCGAGGAGGCCGACGCGCTCGACCATATCGCGGGCTATTGCGTCATCAACGACGTGTCGGAGCGCGCCTTCCAGCTCGAACGGCAGGGCACGTGGGACAAGGGCAAGGGCTGCGACACGTTCGGGCCGATCGGCCCGTGGCTGGTGACGCGCGACGAGGTCGCCGATCCGACCGCGCTGGCCATGTGGCTGGAGGTCAACGGCCATCGCTATCAGGACGGCTCCACCGCGACGATGGTCTACAAGCCGGCGTTCCTGGTCAGCTACGTCAGCCAGTTCATGTCGCTCCAGCCGGGCGACGTCATCTCGACCGGCACCCCGCCGGGTGTCGGCATGGGGCAGAAGCCGCCGGTGTTCCTGAAGGCCGGCGACGTGATGGAGCTCGGAATCGAAGGTCTGGGGCAGCAGCGCCAGACCGTCACGGCGTATCGCGCGTGACACAACGTCACGTTCTGCTCGTGGATATC
The DNA here is from genome assembly GCF_001476895.1 of Sphingomonas endophytica. Lineage (GTDB taxonomy): Bacteria > Pseudomonadota > Alphaproteobacteria > Sphingomonadales > Sphingomonadaceae > Sphingomonas > Sphingomonas endophytica_A. The sequence goes on from NZ_LDTB01000081.1 coordinate 5,312, forward strand.
GTCGACGAGCCGGAGGCGACCGCTGCCTATGAGGCATTCCATGCCGCCGGGGCCGTCCCGACGCCGATCGTCGCCAGCATCCGCGCGGCGGGGATCGTCGCGATGGACATCTATCGCACCGGCGGGCGGCTGGTGATGGTGATGGAGACGGACGAGACGTTCGATCCAGCGGCAAAGGCGGCAGCGGACGCCGCCAGCCCGGACGTGCAGGCGTGGGAGACGAAGATGGACGCGTTCCAGCGCCGCCTTCCCTGGGCCGAGCCGGGGGTAAAGTGGGTGGAAGCGCGTCGGATCTTCTCGCTGGCGGAGCAGCACTGACCGCCCACCCCGTCATTGCGAGCGCAGCGAAGCAATCCAGGGCGTCCTGGTCCGTCACCGGATTGCTTCGCTGCGCTCGCAATGACGCACCGTTCGGTGGCCTTACGTCCGCAGTCGTCCTTCCAGCAGATCCAGCTCGCGCGTCAGCTTGCGCCCCGTCTCGCTTCCGATCGCCCGCGCGCGCTGCATCCGGAATACCTCCTCGCGCTCGGCACGGATCGCCGCCAGCCGCAGAACGCGGTCGATCGCCTCATTCTGCTGGATCACAGCCAGTTCGGGCTCACCGTCCACCCGTACGCGGATGCGCTCGCGATACAAATCCATGATCCGAGTTGCCGCCTCGGCATAGACATCGGCGTCGTCGCGATCTCGCGACAGATCGTGTTGGGCGGAGTCCACTGCGCGGATCGCCGCGCGTGCCGCCGCCACGCGCGCACGATTTTCCTCGCCCTGCTTCGACGGTTCGGGCGGCATCGCCAGTCCGCGCAGCACCAGCGGCAGCCCGATGCTGGCCGCGATCAGCGATACGATGATGACCCCGGCGGCCAGCGCGATCGCGAGATCGCGCGCCGGAAACGGCGTCCCGTCGCTCAACGCCAGTGGCAGCGTCAGCACGCCCGCCAGCGTGATGACCCCGCGCGCACCCGCCAGCGACATCGCCGCGAACACCCGCCAGTCGGGACTGCGCAGCGGCGAATCGTCGACGCCGCGCCGCAGCACCGTCAGCCGGAACGACAGGAAAACCCAGAGGAAGCGCAGGCCCGCCAGCACCGCCACGATCACCAGCACGTACAGCGCCAGCCACCACGGATTGTCGTGGTTGGTCAGCTTCACCGTCTCGTGCGCGCGAGCGAGGATGCCCGGCAATTGCTCGCCCAGCAGCACGAAGATGATGCCGTTCAGCGCGAACTGGATCGTGTCCCACACCGAGTTGCGCCGCATCCGCGTCGCGGGCAGTGCCTGGCGCGACAGCTCGGCAAAGGTCATCGTCACGCCCGCCGCCACGACCGCCAGCACGCCTGATGCGCCCGAATGTTCGGCCATCAGATAGGCGGCGAACGGGATCAGCAGGCTGACCAGTACCTGCGACCCGATATCCTCACCGAAGCGCCGCGACACCCACGCCTTGGCGCGCGTGATCGCCAGCGTCACGGTCACGCCGATGGCGATCCCGGCGACCGCCAGCCACGCGAAGCTCGCCGCCGCTTCGGCCAAGGAGAAGGTGCCGGTGAGCGCGGCGGCCGTCGCGAAGCGCAGGCAGACGAGGCCGGTGGCATCGTTGAGCAGCGCCTCGCCTTCCAGAATGTGCATCATCCGGCGCGGGATCGGCACGCGCGCCGCGATCGCCGACACCGCGATCGGGTCGGTCGGCGAGATGACGGCGGCCAGCGCGAAGGCGACGGCCAGCGGCATGGCGGGGATCAGCCAGTCGATAAAGAAGCCGACCCCGATCACGGTCGTCAGCACCAGTCCCAGCGCCAGTTCGACGACGACCGGCACGTCCTTCAGCAATTCATCCTTGGGGATGCGCCAGCCGTCGATGAACAGCAGCGGCGGCAGGAAGACGAGCAGGAACAGTTCCGGCTCCAGCTCGACCCGCAGATTCGCGGCCAGCCCGATGATCGCGCCGAACGCGATCTGTACCAGCGGGGTGGGGATGTTGACGGGCAGGATGCGCGCGATCGCACCGCTGACGACGACCGCGAACAACAGGATCAGGACGACCGAAACGACTTCCAAGGCGGGCAACCTCCTTCATGATGGCGAAGGCGGGGGATCGCCGGAAGCGGCGCGTGACGCAACCGCGACGCGCGACTTTATTGCAGCGCAGACGAGGGCGGCCGGCCGGCGCGATGCCGATCGACCGCCGCCGCCGGTCAGTTCATCAGTTCGAGCGCGAGCGCGACGCCCTCGCCGCCGCCGATGCAGAGCGAGGCCATGCCGCGCTTCTGCCCGGTGTTCTGCAACGCGCCGAGCAGGGTCGCGACGATCCGCGCGCCCGAGGCACCGATCGGATGGCCCAGCGCACAGGCGCCGCCGTTGATGTTCAGTTTATGATGATCGAGCGACAGTTCCTGCATCGCCACCATCGCGACGCAGGCGAAGGCCTCGTTCACCTCCCACAGATCGACGTCGCCGACCGACCAGCCGGCCTTGTCCAGCGCCTTGCGCATCGCGGGTACCGGGGCGGTGGTGAAGCGTGCCGGGGCGTGGGCGTGGGCGGCGTGGCTGACGATCCGCGCGACCGGGGCGATCCCCAGCTTCTCGGCGACCGACAGGCGGGTGAGCACCAGCGCCGCCGCCCCGTCGGAGATCGACGAGGCGTTGGCGGCGGTGACGGTGCCGTCCTTGGTGAAGGCGGGGCGCAGCGTCGGGATCTTCGACGGATCGGCCTTTGCCGGCTGTTCGTCTGCCGATACGGTAACGACGCCCTTGCGGCCCTTCACATCGACCGCGACGATCTCGCGATCGAACGCGCCGGATTTCTGCGCGGCCTGTGCCCGTTCCAGCGAGGCGATCGCGAACTTGTCCTGCGCTTCACGCGTGAACTGATACTCCTGCGCGGTGTCGTCGGCGAAGACGCCCATCGCGGTGCCGGACTGATAGGCGTCCTCCAGCCCGTCGAGCGCCATGTGATCGAACAGCCGGTCATGCCCGAAGCGCGCACCGCCGCGATGCGCCTTGGACAGATACGGGGCATTGGTCATGCTTTCCATGCCGCCCGCGACGAGCAGGTCGATCGATCCCGCGCCCAGCGCCTCGGCGCCCAGGATCGCGGCCTGCATCCCCGATCCGCATACCTTGTTCAGCGTCGTCGCCTCGACATGCTCGCCCAGCCCGGCACCGATCGCGGCCTGACGCGCCGGCGCCTGTCCGACGCCGGCCGACAGGACGTTGCCCATGTAGATACGCTCGATCGCGGCGGCATCGACACCGGCCCGCGCGACCGCTGCCTCGACCGCCCGCGCGCCCAGTTCGCTGGCCGACAATGCGGCGAGGCTGCCCTGCATCGAGCCCATCGGCGTGCGAGCGTAGGACAGGATGACGATGGGATCGGTGGCCATGTTCGACGAATCCTCTCTTGATCTCGGTCGGCATCTAGGCGCTCGCGCCGGGCTTCGCAAACCGCTACGACGCGTCACGTGCAAGCTATTGATGAAGCACTGAAATGGTATGCGGCGTTAAGCGGGGTCGCTGCTGCGTTCATGGTGTCGCTCGACAATGGCCGGCGCGTCACCGGCTGCGGGATGGCGATCTTCGTCACTTCCTCGATCGCCTGGATCAGCGGCGCGTGGCTGACGGGTGACGAGCCGCTGGCCGTACAGAACGGTGTGCTGCTCGGCATCAACGGCTTCGGCGTGTATCGCTACCTGATTCGGAAGCGGTGACGGGGCAGGGTGTTGGCGGCGGTCGCGGTGGCGTTGGGCGTATTGGGCGCGATCATCGGCAGTTTCCTGGCGACGATCGCGGTCCGCTGGCCGGAGGATCGCTCGATCCTGCACGGCCGATCGGCCTGCGATGGCTGCGGACGGACATTGCGCGCGCGCGATCTGGTGCCACTGGCGAGCTGGGTCGCGGCGCGCGGGCGGTGCCGTGCGTGCGGCGCGCGGATCGATGCGCGCCATGCGCTGATCGAGCTGGGATGCGCACTGATCGGCGTATCCGCGGCGCTGGTCGCGCCCGGCTGGGCGGCGCTGGCGGGGGCCGGGTTCGGCTGGCTGCTGCTGGTGCTGGCGGCGATGGACGCGAAGGACTTCTGGCTGCCCGATCCGCTGGTAGCGGCGCTGGCGATCGTCGCACTGGCGGGGGTCACGGTCTCACCCCCCGCGCTGGACGAGCGGCTGATCGGCGGGGCGGGCGGGTTCGCGCTGCTCTGGCTGGTGGCGGCGGGTTATCGTCGCTGGCGCGGGCGCGAGGGGATGGGTGGCGGCGACCCCAAGCTGTTCGGCGCGATCGGGCTGGCGCTCGGCTGGCGATTGCTGCCGCCGGTGCTGCTGGTCGCGGGGCTGGTGGGGCTTGGCTGGGTGGCGTTCCAGCGGTTGCGCGGGCGCGCCGTGGCGGCGGACGACATGCTGCCGCTCGGCACGCTGCTGGCGATCGCGGCTTACCCGGCGTGGCTGGTCATGATAGGGATGCGGGCATGATGTTCGCGTTGCTGCTGGCGCTGGCGCAGGCCGCGCCTACCGCTCCCTCGGCCCCGGCTTCGCCGGCGGTGTCGATCGATGGCTTGCCGATCGGGCCGCTGCCGCAGCAGGCGCTGCCGGCGCGTGGCTGCGCCGCGTATCTGTTTTCGACCGGGCAGACGCGCGTGCTGGCCGCGATGATGACGGCCGATCCGGCGACGCTGCGGATCACGCTGGACGGCAAGGTGACGGATCTGGCGCGGACCGGCGCGACCGGCATCGCGCCGCTGGGGTTCAATGCCGAGAACGTCTATCGCGATGGTGAGGTGGTGGCGACGGTCACGATGACGATCGAGCAGCGCCAGAATCTGACCGCCGGGGCGGCGGTGCCCACCGCGACGATGCGGCTGGACCGGCCGGGGCAGGATACGGTCGTTGTCCCGCTGGCCGGGCTGATCGGGTGCGCGGGATAGAAAAAGCCCGGCGAACGGGTGGTTCGCCGGGCCGACAGGCCGCTGCCTTAGTGGGAGGAGCTTATCTCCTCCTTCAACCTGAGCTTCTGCTTCTTCAGGTCCGCGATCACCATCGTGTCGGGCACGGGACGTTGCGACTCGGCGGCAATCCGCTGATCGAGCGTCGCATGCTTGGCCTCGAGAGCCGAGATGTGCGCGGTCTGCATGGGCAGTCTCCTTCGTGGTTGACAGGAACGGGAAGGAAACCACGAAATCGTCAATAAGTCGCGTGACAAATGCTTGCGGTCGGCGATGCGCGGCTATCATGCGGCGGGTCGTGAAAAGCGGCGCGCGCCGCGCGGCCGCCTGCGCTATGCAGGCGCGAATCGATCCGGGGGGGCGTGCGATGAACGACATTGGCGGTGACGCGGAGCTGGAAGCGCGGCTGCACACTCTGCGTGTCGAGCATCGCGACCTGGATGATGCGATCGCCGCGCTGGGGGAGGGCGGTACGGCGGATCAGTTGCAGATGATGCGGCTGAAGAAGCGCAAGCTGCGGCTGCGGGACGAGATCGCGATGCTGGAGGATCAGATCATCCCGGACATCATCGCCTGACGCAAATCGGGACGCGCGGCACGACAGAGGCGTGCTTAACGCGCTTGGCGAAGCGGCGTCGGGCGTGGCAGAGCAACCCCATGGCCGACCACGCGCATGACCCGCGGCTGCACCGCCGCCTGATCGACGCCTTCTACACGGAGGCGATGCTGCTGGCCGACGAGGCGCGGCATTATTTCGACGAAGGCGGCCGTGCGGAGCGCGAGGCGCTGCCTCCGATGGAACGGGTCGCATTCAGTTGCGAATCGCTGAAAGTCACGACGCGATTGATGCATGTCATCGCCTGGCTACTGACGCAGCGCGCGGTCGTTGCCGGCGAACTGCTCGCGGCGCAGGCGCTGGAGCCGTCGCGTCGGCTGGGCGCGGCGCCGGAAACCGAAGCGGGTGCGCTGGACCCGTTCCCGCCGCAGGCGCGCGCGCTGATCGAGGGCAGCATCGACCTGCACCGCCGGGTCGCGTTGCTGGACAATGCCAATGCACGCGAGACGCCGGTGGCCAGCCCGGCGCGCTCGATGCTCGACCGGCTTTCGACCGCTTTCTAGGGTCCGATCCATTCAGGCTGGAGCGTCGCGCGCTGCGCACGCACGAGCCCGAAATCACAGGCACCAGCGTACACGACGTTGGTCTCCGGCGTTTGCCGGAGCATGCTTCAACGCGGATCGACCCTACAGGCACGCATCCTCACCGCGAGAAAGGTCAGGGGCGACAAAATCCGGCCTACGCGCCCAGCAGCCGCGAGCGCGCGGACCGATACTCGCGCGCCAGCCGCTCTACGCGTGCGGCGGCGGGTTCGATCGCGTCGACCGCGCCGATCCCCTGTCCCGATCCCCAGATATCACGCCACGCCTTCGCGCCGGCGCCGGCGCCGGCGCCGAAATTCATCGTTGTCAGGTCGCCCTGGGGCAGATGATCGGGGTCCAGCCCGGCGGCGACGATCGAGGCGCGCAGGTAGTTGCCGTGCACGCCGGTGAACAGGTCCGAATAGACGATGTCGGCGGCGCGGCCATCGACCACCGCCTGCTTGTAGCGCGCGTCCGCATTGGCTTCCTCGGTCGCGATGAAGGCCGAGCCGATATAGGCGAAGTCCGCGCCCATCGCCTGCGCGGCGAGCACGGCATCCCCGGTCGCGATCGCACCCGACAGGGCGAGCGGGCCGGCGAACCACTGGCGGATTTCCTGCACCAGCGCGAATGGCGACAACCGGCCGGCGTGCCCGCCCGCGCCGGTGGCGACCGCGATCAGCCCGTCCGCGCCCTTTTCGACCGCCTTGCGCGCGAACCGGTCGTCGATCACGTCGTGGAGCGTGATCCCGCCCCAGGCGTGGACGGCCTGATTGAGTTCCTCGCGCGCGCCGAGCGACGTGATGGTGATCGGCACCTTCCATTTGGCGCAGGTGGCGAGATCCGCTTCCAGCCGGTCGTTGGACTTGTGGACGATCTGGTTGACCGCGAACGGCGCGGCGGGGGCGTCGGGGTGCGCCCGGTCATGCGCGGCCAGTTCCTCGGTGATGCGGTGGAGCCATTCGTCGAGCAGCGACGCCGGCCGCGCGTTGAGCGCCGGGAAGGAGCCGACGATCCCCGCCTTGCACTGTGCGATCACCAGATCCGGGTTGGAGATGATGAACAGCGGCGATCCGATGACGGGCAGCCGCAGGCGCGACAGGATTGGGGGAATCGACATGGCATTGGGTTATGTGGGGCGCGGACGGAGGTGGCAAGATTGACGCCACGGAAGGCGGACACGCTCCTTCGTCGTTGCCGCGGATGAGTGACGTGCGGCGGTCGCCCCGCCAGGGGCGCGCGCTCTGTTACCCGGACTGGTTCCGCGTGGCATGTTTGCGTGGACGCGACGAGTTGTGATTTCGCGGCACCATGGATGCCGGAGCAAGTCCGGCATGACGACAAGAAGGGATCACATGTCCTGGTGGCAGGGAGAAGATCCTGCGCTGGAATCGCCGGGTCAGGCGTTCCGGGTACCCGAGTTCGCGGCGCCGACGGTGCGACGCTTACTCCACCCGCTCCAGTCCCTCCGATGCCGCGTGCGCATTCGCGACATAATGCGCCGCCGAGAGCTTCAGCGCCGCGACCGCCGCATCGTCCAGTTCGCGCACCACCCGCGCCGGGCTGCCGACGATCAACGATCGGGGCGGGAAGGTCTTGCCCTCCGTGACCAGCGCGCCCGCGCCGACGATACAATCGTCCGCGATCACCGCGCGGTTGAGAACGATTGCACCCATGCCGATCAGCACGCGGTCGCCGATCGAGCAGCCGTGCAGCACCGCGTGATGGCCGATCGTGCAATCCTCCCCGACCGTCAGCGGCGCTCCGGGGTCGGAATGAAGCATCGCGCCTTCCTGCACGTTGCTGCGCGCACCGATCGGGATCGTGGTGTTGTCACCCCGGATCACCGCGCCGAACCAGACGCCGACCCCTTCGCCCAGTACCACATCGCCGATCACGTCGGCGCTGGGCGCGACCCATGCGGTGGGGTGGCGGGTCGGGCGTTGGCCCTTGAAGGCATAGAGCGGCATCGATCGATCCTCTTCCTCTTGTCCGGTCTTCATTGTCCCGCTGCGGCACATCGGGCGCGCCATCGCGGCATAGCCGAAATCGTAAAGAGCGCGTTAATATCCCGCCATGCAACGACGACTGGTCCTTACCAACGAAGGCGCCCGCCATCCGCTTCGCCGGATGCTGCCGCCCCCCGTCATCGCGACGCAGCCCGATGTCGGGGATCACGACATCCGCCTGTTCCTGCTGAGCTTCGCGTCGTTCTTCGTCTGCTTCTCGACAATGTTCCTCTAGGCATCAGTCGCAGGCGCGGTGCAGACGCTGCGCGATTATCGCGGAGATGACGCACATGCCCGCGACCACCAGCAGCAGTTGCGACGGCGTAACGCCGGTCGCGGTCAGCGCGCCGACCGCCAGCGACCCGACCGTCATCGCGCCGGCATTGACGACATTGTTCGCCGCCACGGTCCGCGCGGTATGGTCCTTCGTCACCGTCGTCGTCAGGAAAGCGTAGAGCGGTACGACGAACATGCCGCCGAAGACAGCGACGCCCAGCAGCGTCAGCAGCACGAGCATCGCATGCGGCTGCACGACGAAGCCGGCCATGTCGAACAGCCGCCCGTCGGCCGCGGGCGTCCACTGCCCGACCACCCACCAGAAGGCCAGCACCGCCAGCCCCATCGCGATGACCGATGCAGGCGAGAAGCGCGCCGAAATGCGCCCCTTCAGCATCAGGTTGATGATGACCGATCCGATCGCGACGCCGATCGAGAATACGGCCAGCACTAGGCTGGCGACGCTGGCATCGGCGGTCAGCACGTTCTTCACCAGCGGCGGGAACACGACGATCAGTACCGATCCGATCGTCCAGAAGAAGCTGATCGCGCAGATCGCGAGGAACAGTCGGGGGATGTGCATCGTCTCCGCGATCAGGCGCCACGACGCGCGGATCGGGTTGTAATCGAGCGTCAGCTTCGGGCCCAGTCGCGGCGCGGGCGGCACCGCGCGCGCGCTGAGCCAACCGAGCGCGGCGACCGCGATCGTGAGCGCGGCGACCAGCGTGGTGGAATGGTAGATGAAGCCCGCGACGATCGTGCCGGCCAGGATCGCCAGATAGGTGCCGGCCTCGACCAGCCCGGTACCGCCCAGCACGTCCTCCTCGTCCAGATGCTGCGGCAGGATCGCATATTTGATCGGGCCGAAGAAGGTCGAGTGAATGCCGAGCCCGGTGACGGCGGCGAGCATCAGGATCAGCGGCAGCGTGACCGCGCCGGTCCGCGCCAGCATCAGGCCGGCACCGCCGACCGCCATGATCCCGATCTCGACCGTCTTCACCAGTCGGATGATCCGCGTCTTGTCCATCGAATCGGCAAGCTGCCCGGACAGCGCCGACAGCACGAAGAACGGCAGGATGAACAGCGCCGCGCTGATCGCATTGAAGAAACTCTCCTGCGTGGCGTCGGCAAAGATTTCGTAGGTGGCGAACAGCACCATCGACGTCTTGAACAGATTGTCGTTGAAAGCGCCGAGAAATTGCGTCGTGAACAGCGGCAGGAACTGCCGCCGCTTCAGAAGCCCGAGGGCATTGATCATGATGCGGGACGGGGCCCCCGTTTGTTGGCAATGACAAGGGGCATAGCCGCTGCAAACGTGCGATCCAACCGGCGATTTTTCGTGGATCGGGTGCTTGCGTCGCGCGCGCCACGGGTCCACGTCGCGCCCATGCTGTCGCTGCCCAATATCCTGACGCTGTCGCGGATCGTCGCGGTGCCGTTGCTGGTCGCATTCCTGTGGTGGCCGAGCTGGCATGCCGGGTTCGGCATCGCTTTCGCGCTTTACTGCCTGATGGGCATCACCGACTATTTCGACGGCTATCTGGCACGCGCGCAGGGTACGGTGTCGAAGCTGGGCGTGTTCCTGGATCCGATCGCCGACAAGATCATGGTCGCGGCGGTGATCCTGATGCTGGTCGGCACGCGCCACGATGACGTCGCGGCGATCACCGGAGTGCATATCATCGCCGCGCTGGTCATCCTGCTGCGCGAGATCGCGGTCAGCGGGCTGCGCGAGTTCCTCGCCGGACTGCAGGTCTCGCTGCCCGTATCGCGGCTGGCGAAGTGGAAGACGACGTTGCAGCTGGTGGCGCTGGGCGGGCTGATCCTGTCGGGCGCGCTGCCGGGCGCGGCGTGGATCAAGGTCGCTAGTCTCGCCAGCCTGTGGGGCGCGGCGGCGCTGACGGTTGTGACCGGCTGGGATTATCTGCGCGTCGGCCTCCGGCATATGGATTGAGGGTCAGGATCGTCATTGCTTCGCTCCGCACGCGATGACGGATCGAATGTGCGCCCGGTGGCTTTGGAATGCCTATGAAACTGCTCTATTTCGCCTGGGTCCGCGAACGCATCGGCCTGCCCGAGGAGGATGTCACGCCACCCGCCCACGTCGCCACCGTCGCCGACCTGATCGCGTGGCTCACCCCGCGCAGCCCCGGCCATGCGGTCGCCTTCGTCGATCCGGCGAGGCTGCGCGCGGCGGTGGATCAGGCGTTCGTGGCGCTCGACGCGCCGATCGGCGAGGCGCACGAGGTCGCGATCTTCCCGCCGGTGACGGGCGGATGATCCGTATCCTCGTCTCACGCGAGCCGATCGACCCCGCCGCCGAAATGGCCGCGCTGGAGCAGGGCGGGGCGGTCGCCACCTTCACCGGGCTGGTACGCGCCGACGACGGGGTAGCGACGCTGGAGCTCGAACATTATCCGGGGGCGACCGAGGCGGCGCTGACGCGGCTTGCTGAGGATGCGACGGCGCGCTGGCCGCTGGCGGCGGCGACGATCGTCCACCGCGTCGGCCCGATGACGGCGGGTGAACGGATCGTGTTCGTCGGCACGTGCTCCGCGCACCGGCAGGCGGCGCTGGAGGCGTGTGCTTTCCTGATCGACCGGCTGAAAACCGATGCGCCGTTCTGGAAGCGCGAGACGGTTGGCGAGAAGACGCGCTGGGTGGAGGCGCGCGCCGCCGACGACGATGCGGCGGCGCGCTGGCGCTGATCACATCGGCAATTGCCAGCGGACGCGGTCGTTGAACGTCGCGGCGACCTCCGCGCCGCTGTCGTCGCGTGCGGGCGTGAACTTCGCGCGGCGCATGTAGAGGCGGCACGTCGCCTGATCGAGCGAGGGATGGCCGCTGGACGTGGTGACGGCGCAGGATTCCGCCCTGCCGTCCGAACCGACGCGCAGGGCGATGCCGACGACGCCTTGTTCCCCGGCGCGCAGCGCGGAAGCCGGATAGTCCTCGGTCGTGATCCACTGCGTCCGATCGCCGCGCGCCCTGACGCCGCTCGCCTTGCTGGGCATGAGCGGGGGCGGCGGGGGCGTGACCGTCACCGTTACCGCCTCGCCCGTGCCCATGGGAAGCGGCGGCAACGGCACGACTGTCACGACCACCGGATTGTTCTGCGTCGGCACGATCGGCGTGACGGCGGTGATCGGCGGGGCGGCCGTCGGCTGCTGCGGCGCGGCCTTGGCGACGGGTGGCGGCGCATCGGGAGGCGGCGGCGTTTCGAGAGGAATGTTGGTGACGGTGAACGGATCGGTGACGGTCCGCACGAAATGCGCCGCCATCCCGCTGATGAAGACATAGCCGATCAGGCCATGGATCGCGGCGACGCCCGCGATGGTGGTGAGACGCCGCGAACCGCCCATCTGGTCAGCATAAGCCATATGACAACCTCCGATCCGGAGGCGCCGCGGCGGCCATGCTGCCCGACGTCGGCGAGCTCCAGATCGGTGATCCTGCGCTCGTTACAGGAGCGAGTCAATCGATCGGCCGGCTCCCTTCAGGCCGCCGCCTTCAGCACCTCGCCCAGCAACTGGAAGTCACGCTCACGCGGGGAGGCGCGCCGCCACACCAGCGCCAGCGTGCGGACCGGCGAGGCGGCGTCGAGCGGGCGCGCGACGACATTGGTATGGTCGAGTATGCCCGCATCCAGCGCGATCTTGGGCAGCATCGTCACGCCCAGACCGTTGTCGACCATCTGCACCATGGTGTGCAGCGACGTGCCGAGCATCGTCGCCTCGGCGCGCAGCTCGGCACGGTTGCAGGCGGCGAGCGCATGTTCCTTCAGGCAATGCCCGTCCTCCAGCAGCAGCAGCCGCGTCTCGTCGATGTCACCCGGCTGGACCGCGCCGATCCCGGGCGGCAGTTCGCCTTCGGGCGCGGCGAGGAACAGATGGTCATCGAACAGCTTCAATACCGACACCTCGCCGCACGCATAGGGCAACGCCAGCAGCACGCAGTCGGTACGCCCGTTATGCAGCGCCTCGCACGCCGGGCCGCTCGGCTCCTCGCGCAGGAACAGCTTCAGGTCGGGGTAATCGCGCCGCAGCCGCGGAAGAATGCGCGGCAGCAGGAACGGCGCGATCGTCGGGATCACGCTCATCCGCATCTCGCCCGACAACGGGCGCCCGGCCGCCTGCGCGATCTCGCCCAGTTCCTCGGCCTCGCGCAGCACGATACGCGCCTTCAGCGCGATCTGCTCGCCCAGCGGCGTGAAGCGCACCACCCGCCGCGTGCGTTCGACCAGCGTCACCCCGATCAGCGTTTCCAGCTCGCGCAGCCCCGCCGACAGCGTGGACTGGGTGACGAAACACGCCTCCGCCGCGCGGCCGAAATGGCCGTGCTCCTTCAGAGCGACGAGATACTGGAGCTGCTTCAGCGTCGGGAGATAGGTGATGGCCATTTATCGCTCCGAACGATCAGTAAGCGCGGAATAGACGATTTGTTCGATCAGGCGAAGCCCCCTATATCGCAGTGCAGAACGAGAGCGGCCGCGCACCGACGCAGCCCCCGGTCGCGAGAGGATGGCTGGAGACTCCAATTCTGTCACCAAGGAGCCAGACATGCTGACCATCGGCGATACCTTCCCCGCCATCACCGTCCCCGTGCAGCAGGGCACCAGCGCGCTCCCGGCCGGCGAGACGCTGGACCTCACCACCGCCTATCCGGGCAAGTGGAAGGTGCTGTTCTACTGGCCGAAGGACTTCACCTTCGTATGCCCGACCGAGATCGTCGGCTACAGCCAGATCAAGGGCGATTTCGAGGATCGCGACGCCGTGCTGATCGGCGCATCGACCGACACCGCGCATGTCCACCTGGCATGGCGCAAGTCTGACCCGGATCTCGCCGCCGCCGACTTCCCGTGGCTTGCCGACAATGGCGCGAAGCTGGCCGACGCGCTCGGCATCCTCGACAAGAACGAGCATGTCGCGTTCCGCGCCACCTTCATCGTCGATCCGGACAACGTCATCCAGGCGGTGCAGGTCAACGGCCTGAACGTCGGCCGCAACCCGGCCGAGACGCTGCGCGTACTCGACGCGCTGCAGACCGACGAGCTGTGCCCGTGCAACTGGAACAAGGGCGACGACGTCCTTCAGGTCGCGGCCTGATCCTGTCCGGGCGGGGCCGGTCGGTCCCGCCCGACGATTGATTTTCACGTCACATTCCGCCCGGCCGTCATTGCGAGCGCGGCGAGGCAATCCAGAGCGTTACGCGCTGCGATCTGGATTGCGTCGCTGCGCCGCGATGACGGCCGGCGTCGGTGACGCACGTCTGGAGATATCGCATGGCACTCAAGGAATTCGCGGGCACGCTGCCTGACTTCGCCAAGGACATCCGCCTCAACGTCGGCTCGCTGCTGAACGAGACGGTACTGAACGACCAGCGCAAATACGGGCTGCTGCTCGCCTGCGCACACGGATCGGGCCACAAGCCGCTGGTCGAGGCGACCGAGGCCGAGGTCGACGGCAAGCTGACGCCCGAGGCCGCCAATGCGGCGCGCGCGGCGGCGGCGGTGATGGCGATGAACAACGTCTACTATCGCTTCACGCATCTGGCCGGGAACGACGAATATCAGCGGATGCCCGCCAAGCTGCGGATGAACGTGATCGGCGCGCCGGGGATCGACAAGGTCGATTTCGAACTGTTCAGCCTGGCGGTCAGCGCGATGAACGGCTGCGGCATGTGCATCGACAGCCACGAGCAGATCCTGAAGAAGGCCGGCGTCACCGCCGAGGTCATCCAGTCGTCGGTCCGCATCGCCTCGGTGATGAAGGCGGTCGCGACTGTCCACGCCGTCAGCGCGTAACGGCGTCCCCAACCGCTGCCGTCACTCCCGCGCAGGCGGGAATCCGGACGCGCGGGTTCTCGTGAGAGTCACGAACCTCGGAGGTTCTGGCTCCGCGCCTGCGCGGAGATGGCGAAGGTGCGGGCGCGGCGTCCGTTACAGCAACACCGCGCGCACGAACCCGTAAGTGCTGGTGATGGTCAGCACCGTCCCGACCATCACCAGCATCACCTTCATCGGGATGCGCTTGGCGAAGAACGCGCCCAGCGGCGCCGCGCATACACCACCGATCAGCAGCCCGATCGTCGCGGTCGCGAAATCTTTCAGCCCCAGATGGTAGAGGAAGGTCGCGGAGACGGTGGCGGTCAGGAAGAACTCGACCGCGCTGACGGTGCCCACCACCTTGCGCGGTTCGACGCCCTGCACCAGCAGGTTGGAGGTAACGATCGGCCCCCAGCCGCCGCCGCCGGCCGCATCCATGAAGCCGCCGATCAGCCCCAGCGGCTCGACCACCTTCGGCTTGCTGACGCGCGGCGGGAACAGGATGCCGCGGACCAGCAGATAGATGCCGATTCCGATCAGATAGGCGAGCACGAAGGGCTTGATCGTGGCGCCATCGATGTTGGTCAGCAGGTATGCGCCGGCGATGCCGCCGATGACACCGGGTATCAGCAGGCGCAGGAACAGCCGCTTGTCGATATTGCCGCTGATCGCGTGGCTGATCCCCGAGATCGCGGTCGTGAACGTTTCCACGATATGGACATTGGCCGAGGCGCGCGCCGGCGGCAGGCCGATCACCGCAACCAGCAGCGTGTTGCAGATGACCCCGAACGCCATGCCCAGCGCGCCATCGACCAATTGCGCGCCGAAGCCGACGAGGATGAACGGCCACAGCGCCGACAGATCGAGTTGCGATAGCGCCTGCATCAACGTCTCCGAACGAGTGGGGTGCCCTCTTCAAACATATCCGACCGGCGCGATAGGAAAATCCGGTTTCGCGCGTGATAGCGCTGCTTATGGAAACCTCCGTCGCGACGCTCTATCTTGGGCCGCAAGAGCATAAGGGGACGCGGATGTCGCGACTGACCGATTACCTGGATTCGATCCGCGCGCGCGACCCTGCGCCGCATTCGCGGCTGGAAGTGCTGACCTATCCGGGCGTCTGGGCGCTCGCCTATCACCGTGTCGCCAACCGGCTGTATCGCGGGAAATGGTATCTGGCGGCGAGGATCGTCAATCACTGGTCGCGGATGCTGACCGCGATCGACATCCATCCCGGCGCCACGATCGGGCGCAACTTCTTCATCGATCACGGCTTCGTCGTGATCGGCGAGACGGCGGAGATCGGTAACGACGTCACGATCTATCAATGCGTGACGTTGGGCGGGACCAGTCCGGACAATGGCGTCGCGGGCAAGCGGCATCCGACGATCGCGGACGGCGCGATCATCGGGTCGGGTGCGCAGGTGCTGGGGCCGATCACGGTCGGCCCGCGCGCGCGTGTCGGCGCCAACGCCGTGGTGACGCGCGACGTGCCGGCAGGCGCGGTGATGGTCGGCATTCCCGCCCGTCCGACGATCGTCGAAGGTGGTGCCGCGCCCGAGCCGCGCTTCGTTCCTTACGGTACGCCGTGCCGGGATATGTTCGACCCGGCGACGCAGAAGGTCGAGACGCTTCGCTGCGAACTGGACGCGATGAAGAAGCGGCTCGACGCGCTGATCGCCGAGCAGGACGGTGTCGATCGGGAGCGTGACCGCGCCTGATGGGGATCGTCACACCCTTTCCCGGCGGTACGACGGCGGGGCAGGTCGGCTTCGATCGGACGGAGCTGACGCGCATTCTCGACCTCTACGGCCGGATGGTCGCCGCCGGGCATTGGCGCGATTATGCGATGGACCTGGGCAAGGATGCCGCGATCTTCTCCGCCTTCCGCCGCACCGCCGAGCGCCCCGAATTCCGGATCGAGAAGCGACCCGCATTGCGCAACCGTCAGGGCATGTGGGCGCTGGTCGGCGAGGCCGGGCACATCATTCGGCGCGGGCACGAACTGGGCCCGGTGCTCGCCCCCGTCGAGCGCCGCCTGATGAAACTGGTGGAGGAGTAAAGTTTCGGGGGTCGAAGGTCATGCCGCCGTCTGCACCGGTGGCAAGCGCTCGCCCCAGCCGCCCAGTCGCGCGATCACCTGCGCCCGGATCGGCTGCCAGAAGGCGGACAGCGACAGCAGTGCCGACCCGATCACGAGCGCGGTGAACGCCAGCGACAATTCGGTCGAGCCGGCCGTCCTGATCAGCACCGACATCGCGTACAGAACATAGACCAGGCTGGAGACGAGCAGCGCGCGCCGGTCGACCACCAGCGCGATCAGCGCGAAGGCGACGTATAACAGCAGCACGACCGTCGCCTTGCCCAGGCCCATTTCGCCATTGAACACGCCCATCATCTGGAACGTCGAATGCGCGATCATCGGCGCCGCGACCAGATGCAGCCAGAAGGCGACGTCGGCGCGCCGCGTCTGCCGCGCGCGATCGGACAGATCCCAGCGCATCGCATAGGCGAACACCGCGACGCCGCCGATGAACAACAGCGGCCACGCGAGCCGCAGCGATTCCGGCAGGATGCTCAGCAACAGGCTGACGACCAGCCCGACCGCCGCCGCCGCGCCTGCCGCCGGGGTGATCGGCACCATGAAGCGCCGCCAGTGCAGCCACGCCCCCAGCGCCGCACACGCGGCCGCCACCGCGACGATCGCCGCGCCTTGCCGCTCCGTCGGATCGTCGATCCGGTCATATCCGATGATCGCCAACGTCGCCGCGATCCCGCCGACAAACGTCAGCAGCAACACGATGCTGGGAAGCGCCATACGGCGCCTGCCGGTGAAATAGGTCGCGAGCATCCAGGCGACGACGGCCACCGCACCGGCGCCGGCAGCAGGCATGACGGTCACGCCGATATTGCCGACCGCGACCAGCAGCAAGGTGATCGCGATCGTGACGAAGATATCGTTGAACCCGGTCAGGAAGCGGAAATGCTCCTCATCGACCGCGGGGGCCGCGCGTAGCGTCGCGACATGGTGGCGGAAGTCGCTGGCGACCTGTTCGGGCATCACCCCGGCCGCGACCGCCTGGTCGATATCGCTCTCGCTGTACATTCACGCTCCCCGTCACCGGGGGAGGCTAGCGCGCGTTCGCGGGGGGCTCAACCGCCTTGCAGCGTGCGGGCGATCAGCAGCGATTGCTCCGCGCCGGACTGCGGCACGATCTCACCCGTCCGATCGATGATCCGTTCCCATGCCTGCGCGACGCCTTCGGGGGACAGGTCGTCGCCAGCCAGCGCGACGCCGGGGGTGAGGGTGATATAGCTGGCCTGCATCACGCCCGCGCCCGCGCCGACAATCTGGCCGGACGGTGCGCCCGAACTGACCAGATACAGCGCGGCCGGCACGACCCTTTCGGGCGCGAAGGCGTCGAACATCGCCTCCGGAAACAGCCCCTCGGTCATCCGCGTGCCTGCGGTGGGCGCGATGGTGTTGACGCGGATATCGTTCTTCGCGCCTTCCAGATGCAGCGTGCGCGCCAGCCCGGCGATACCCAGCTTCGCCGCGCCATAATTCGCCTGCCCAAAATTGCCGAACAGTCCCGAGGACGAGGAGGTCATCAGCACCCGGCCGTAATTCTGGTCGCGAAAGATGTCCCAGCACGCCTTGGTCGCATAGGCCGAACCGAGCAGATGCACCTGTACCACGAAGGCGAAATCGGCCGGATCCATCTTGGCGAACGTCTTGTCGCGAAGCACGCCGGCGTTGTTGATGAGGATATGGACGCCGCCGAACGCCTCGGTCGCGCGTGCGACCATCGCGGTCATCTGTTCGTAATCGGCGACATTGCCGCCATCGGCGATTGCGGTGCCGCCCGCCCGGCGGATCTCCTCAACGACGCTCAGCGCCGCGTCGGACGCGCCGTTTCCGCTGCGATCCCCGCCCAGATCGTTGACGACGACCTTTGCGCCGCGCCGCGCGAGATGCAGCGCATATTGTCGACCCAGACCGCCGCCCGCGCCGGTTACGATGGCGACTCGATCGTCAAAACGGATCGACATGGAAAAGGCGCTCCCTCCGTAACGGATGAAGCGCCCTCCATACTCGATCTTCTAACGGGCGCAATGCCCGTCAGCAGACAACCTTAGCGGCGACGACGCGCCTTGGCCTTGCCGCCGCCCTCGACCTGACGGCAACCGTCATACTGGCCCTTCTTGCAGATCGGGTAGCTGGCTTCCGCCGCCGGCGGCGG
>NZ_LDTB01000082.1 GCF_001476895.1 Sphingomonas endophytica
GCCACGGCCCCCGCGATCCCGCCCGCAAAGCCGACCGCGGCCAGCGTATCGAGAAGCAACAGGCCCACCGCCCCGTCCCGCCCCCCGGCCGCGTCCTTCAACCAGCGGTTCCGCATTCCGGGGGTCGAGGCGTCATGGGCGATCGTCGTCATGGCCCGACCGTCGCCGCGACTGGCCGACCTGTCTTTGACCGCGGTCAATGTCGGCACGGCGCGCCAGGCCTAGCGAGTCGCTCGGCAAGGGGCCGGGGGCGGCTCCTATTATGGAGACATGCTATGGACCCCGGCGTCGTAGACCTGTCGCGACTGCAATTCGCGGCCACCGCCTTGTATCACTTCCTGTTCGTGCCGCTGACGCTCGGCCTGTCGATGATGTTGGTCATCATGGAATCGGTCTATGTCATGACCAACCGCCCGGTGTGGCGCGTGACCACGCGCTTCTGGGGTAAGATCTTCGGCATCAACTTCGTACTCGGCGTCGCCACCGGCCTGACCATGGAGTTCCAGTTCGGCACCAACTGGTCTTATTTCTCGCATTATGTCGGCGACATCTTCGGTGCGCCGCTGGCGATAGAGGGACTGATGGCCTTCTTCCTCGAGGCGACGTTCGTCGGGCTGATGTTCTTCGGCTGGGATCGTCTGTCGAAGCTGGGGCATCTGATCGTCACCTTCATGGTGGCGCTCGGCACCAATTTATCGGCGCTGTGGATCCTGATCGCCAATGGCTGGATGCAGAACCCGGTGGGCGCGAGCTTCAATCCCGACACGATGCGGATGGAAGTGAGCGACTTCGGCGCGGTGCTGTTCAATCCCGTCGCGCAGGCGAAGTTCGTCCACACGGTCAGCGCGGGCTATGTCTGCGCCTCGGTCGTGGTGCTGGGCGTGTCGGCATTCTGGTTGCTCAAGGGCCGTTTCCTGCCCGTCGCGCGCCGGTCGATGACGGTGGCGGCGGCGTTCGGTCTCGCCTCCTCGCTATCGGTCGTCGTGCTGGGTGACGAGAGCGGCTATGCGCTGACCGACAACCAGAAGATGAAGCTCGCCGCGATCGAGGCGGTCTGGCACACCGAGCCCGGCCCCTCCGGCCTGACCCTGTTCGGCTATCCCGACACCGTCGCGCGCGAGACGCGGTACAAGGTCGAGATTCCGTGGCTGCTCGGCCTGATCGCCACGCGCAGCCTGGACGGCACCGTCACCGGCATGTCCGAGCTGGTGCTGAAGGCGCAGGAACGGATCGCCTCGGGCGTGATCGCCTATGACGCGGTCCAGCGGTTGAAGGCGAACCCGCAGGACATGCGCGAGCGCGCCCGGTTCGAGGCGCACAAGCGCGACCTGGGCTATGCCCTGCTGCTCAAGCGCCAGATGGCCGATCCGCGCACCGCGACGCCGCAGCAGATCGAGGCGGCGGCCTGGGACACGGTGCCCGATGTCGGCCTGCTCTTCTGGAGCTTCCGCATCATGGCGGCGATCGGCTTTGCGATGATCGCGCTGTTCGCCACCGCCTTCATTCTGTGTTCGCTCCGGATGCACATGGATGCGCGCTGGTTCCTCCGCCTCGCGGTGGCGGCGATCCCGCTGCCCTGGGTAGCGATCGAACTGGGCTGGGTCGTCGCCGAGCTGGGGCGCCAGCCCTGGGCGATCGAAGGTGTGCTGCCGACCTTCCTGGCGACCAGTTCGCTGTCGCGCGGCGCGCTGTGGACCACGCTGGCAGGCTTTACAGCGCTATATGGTGGGCTGGCCGTGATCGAGGTTCGGCTGATCCTCGCCGCCATCGCGCACGGCCCGGAGGAGCGGAACGACCAGCCCGCGCCCGGCCCGATCCCCGCCGCCATTCCCGTCACCGCCTAAAGGAGGCCAGGACATGTTCGATTATGAGATGTTACGCCTGATCTGGTGGGCGCTGCTGGGCGTGCTGCTGATCGGCTTTGCGCTGACCGACGGGTTCGACCTGGGCGTCGCCGCCCTCCTGCCCTTCGTCGCGCGAAGCGATGCCGAGCGGCGGATGGTGATCAATTCGATCGGGCAGACCTGGGAGGGAAACCAAGTCTGGTTCATCCTGGGCGGCGGTGCGATCTTCGCGGCCTGGCCGTTCGTCTATGCGGTCAGCTTTTCGGGCTTCTACCTCGCGATGTTCCTGGTGCTGGCTGCGCTGATCCTGCGGCCGGTGGGGTTCAAATATCGCTCGAAGCGGCCGGACCCGGCCTGGCGCACCCGCTGGGACTGGGCGCTGTTCGTCGGGGGACTGGTGCCAGCCCTCGTCTTCGGCGTCGCGGTCGGCAATGTGCTGCTCGGCGCGCCCTTCCGCTTGGATGGAGACCTGCGCGCCTTTTACGACGGCACTTTGCTTGGGCTGTTCACGCCCTTCACGCTGGTCTGCGGGCTGTTGTCGGTGGCGATGCTGGTGCTGCACGGCGCGGCGTGGCTGTCGATCAAGGTCGAGCATGGT
Source organism: Sphingomonas endophytica (assembly GCF_001476895.1). GTDB lineage: Bacteria > Pseudomonadota > Alphaproteobacteria > Sphingomonadales > Sphingomonadaceae > Sphingomonas > Sphingomonas endophytica_A. Next base: position 2,443 of record NZ_LDTB01000082.1, read on the forward strand.
CCCGTCCATGACCGGGCGCGGGCGTTCGGTACGGCGGCGGCCATCGCCTCCATCCTGTTGTTCGCGGTCGGCTTCGCCTTCGTCGCATGGGGCGATATGGGCTATCGAATCGTCGGCGCGGTCGATCCGCTCGGCCCGTCCAACCCGTTGCGCATGACGGCGGAGCAAGCGGGCGGCGCATGGCTCGACAATTATGCGACCTATCCCTGGATGATGGCGCTGCCCGCACTGGGCTTCGCCGGGGCCGCGCTGGCGCTGATTGGTATCCGCAGCGGTCGTGAGGCGCTGGCCTTTGCCGGATCGTCGCTCGCCGCGACGGGGATCATCGCCACCGTCGGCTGCGCGATGTTCCCCTTCATCCTGCCGTCGAGCATCGACGCGCATAGCAGTCTGACGGTGTGGAACGCCTCGTCCACGCAGAAGACGCTGGGCATCATGCTGTTCGTTACGCTCGTCTTCCTGCCGATCGTGCTCGCCTACACCGCCTGGGCCTATCGGGTGATGTTCGGCCGCGTGACGGCGGACGCGGTGCGCACCAATCCCGACTTCTACTGAGAAAGGAACGACCCATGTGGTATTTCTCCTGGGTCCTGGGCCTCGGCCTGGCGATCGGCTTCGGCATCCTCAACGGCATCTGGCACGAATTCCATCTGCCGCACGAGGACGACGTGTCACCGCGACACTGACAGATAGGACAATCCGTCCGACGACAGGGGATCATGGCGGCGCTATAGGGCAAGGCCATGATCCCGAACGACATCTGTGCCGATTGCGCGGTGCGCGACCGGGCCTTGTGCGGCAGCCTCGACGACCGGGAATTGCTCGCCCTGAACGCCATCGGCCAGCGCCGCCGGGTCGCGCGCGGCCAGACCATCGCCTGGGCAGGCGACGAGGCGGTGATCTGTGGCAACCTGCTGACGGGCGTGCTGAAGCTGGTCGCCGCCACCGCCGACGGCCGCGAGCAGACGGTCGGCCTGCTCTACCCCGCCGACTTCTTCGGACAGCCCTATGCGGGCGATGTCGACTTCACCCTGACCGCGCTGACCGAGGCGGAACTCTGCGTCTTTCCCCGCGCCGCGTTCGAGCGGGTGCTGGAAGATCATCAGCGCATGGAGCGCCTGCTGCTCCAGCGCACCTTCGAATCGCTGAACGAGGCGCGCGGGCGGATGCTGGTGCTGGCGCGCAAGTCGGCGGGGGAGAAGCTGGCGGGCTTCCTCCTCGACATGGCGGCACGCGCCGGGGCCAGCGGGTGCCGGGCCAGCCGCGACGGGCCGGTGACGTTCGATCTGCCGCTAACGCGCGGGCAGATCGCCGATGTGCTGGGTATGACGATCGAAACGGTCAGCCGCCAGCTGACTCGGATGAAGCAAAGCGGCGTGATCGGCCTGCCCGGCGGCCGCGCCATCACGATCAGCGACCGTGAGGCATTGGCGGCACGTGCCGAGGCCGCTTAAGCCGCCAAACTTTCCGCCAGCGCATCGACCAGCAGGCCGCGCGCCTCCGGGGTCAGCCGGTGCCCCGCCAGCGCGATGATGGCCAACTGCTCGAAATCGACCGCGCGGCGACATCCGGTGAAGAAGCTGCGCAGCATATGGCCCAGCGTCTCGGGCGCGGCGAAGGCATCCGCCTCGTCAAAGGCCGCGACCATTTCGCGCGCCGCTGCCGCATCCGCCTCATGCCGGTGGCGGACATGGTCGAGGAGCGTGTCGGTGAGCGGATCGGCCCGTCCGTTGGACAGCATCGCCTCCAGATAGACGCCGTCCGCCTGCGCCCCCCGCGTCACCAGCGCCTCCAGCGCCTGCAGGAACAGCGTCATGGTCGCGGCGTCGGGACGATCGGGCAAGGCGTCCGCCATCGCCTCCGCCTGCCCGCACAGCGCCAGCCGACGACGATGCTCCTGGACCAGGCGGATCAGGTCGATTTCCTGAATGACGTGCCAGCGCCGCGCGAACGACACGACGCTGCCTTGAAGCGGGTTGCGATCCATCGCGGGTCTTCTCCTTCGTCCCCCTGATGACGAAGGGCGGTGCACCCCGCATTGACGATGGTCAAAGCACCGGGCCGCAGCCCTCAGCGCTGGCGGGCGAGGTGCCGGTGGATGGTGCTGCGATGGACGCCCAGTTGCCGCGCCGCCGCCGAGACATTGCCGTCATGCGCCGCCAGTGCCGCGTCGATCGCCTCCGCCCGCTCGAAGGCCAGTGGGCGCGCCACCGACAATTCGATGCCGCCGCCCCGAACATCGGCGTCCCAACCACCGATCAGCGTCGCGCCATTCGTCAGGCGCAGATGTCCCCGCGCCGCCTGACCGCGCATATCAAGTAGCTCGCCCAGCGCGGTATCGTCCAACGCCTCCCAGCTGCGCCCGACCAGCGACAGGCCACGGCGATTGGCGGCGACCAACTGCTCGTCGCGGAACACCAATATCCCCTCCCGCGCGGTGCCCAGCATCGCCGCATCGTCGTGCATCCGCAGCACGCGGCAATCGGTGAAACCTGAGCGGAAAAGGCGATGCTCGATCTGATCGACCGCCAGCCGGATCAGACCCAGCGCATGGCCATGGCCATTTACCGACGGGCCCGAGATATCCAGCGCGCCGACGATCGCGCCGCGCGGGTCGAGTACGGGGGTTGCAGCGCAACTCAATACCGCATGCTCGGCAAAGAAATGCTCCGGACCATGGACGGCAATCGGGCGACGCTCGGCAATAGCGGTGCCGATCGCGTTGGTGCCGGTGCTCGCCTCGGTCCAGGACACGCCGGGGCGTAGCGCCACCTGCGCGGCGCGCGACAGGAAGCCGGTGTCGCCGATGCTGTCCAGGATCATGCCGTCCGCATCGGCCAGGATCACGACGCTGCCCGTATCGCGCGCCTCGCCCGCCAGCATCTCCAGTTCGGGGCGGCACAGACGGCGCAGCGACTCTCGCCGCTGGCGAAGCGCAGTGAGGTCGCTCTCGGTCAGCGGACCGCCATCACGTCGCCGTCCTTGCGCCAGGCCCATGTCGGTGCATCGTAACCAGGAGCGCAACACCGGCTGGCGCACGCTTTCCAGCGGCAACTGCCCCTCGTCGAAATAGGCGCGTCGCCCCTGCTCTATTCCGGCGCCGTCCATCGCCGCATCCTTCTCCCACTGTCGCAAGTTGCGACACTGGCGCGCCTTCGCGTTGCGCCATGCGACACATGCTACGCTTAGCCCGCAGAAAGTCCATCATCGCACAGACACTTCGTCGCGGATCGGCTTGTCGTCGGCTGGGGACAGGCAGAGCCTTTGTTTCATACGAAACGAAGGAGAGGTTGCATGACGATCCAGGAAGCCATCAAGGCCCGCACCGCGCCGTTCAAACAACGCTACGCCAATTTCATCGGCGGCCGCTGGGTCGATCCGGTCGATGGGCGCTGGTTCGACAATAGATCGCCGATTGATGGGCAAGTTATCTGCCAGGTCGCGCGCAGTCAGGCGGCCGATATCGAACTGGCGCTCGACGCCGCGCACAAGGCCAAGGACGGCTGGGGCCGCACCAGTGTCGCCGAGCGTGCGCTGATCCTCCACCGCATCGCCGACCGGATGGAAGAAAACCTGTCGCTCCTCGCGACCGCCGAGACCTGGGACAATGGCAAGCCGATCCGCGAGACGACCGCCGCCGACCTGCCGCTGGCCATCGACCATTTCCGCTATTTCGCCGGATGCATCCGCGCTCAGGAAGGCGGGATTTCCGAGATCGACCACGATACCGTCGCCTATCACTTCCACGAGCCGCTGGGCGTGGTGGGTCAGATCATCCCGTGGAACTTCCCGCTGCTGATGGCCTGCTGGAAGCTGGCGCCCGCGCTGGCGGCGGGCAATTGCGTGGTGCTGAAACCCGCCGAACAGACCCCTGCCTCGATCATGGTGCTGGCCGAACTGATCGCCGACCTGCTGCCTGAGGGCGTGCTCAACATCGTCAACGGCTATGGCGTCGAGGCGGGCAAGCCGCTGGCGCAGAACTCGCGCATCGCCAAGATCGCCTTTACCGGCGAGACGACGACCGGGCAGCTCATCATGTCCTATGCGTCCGAAAACCTGATCCCGGTCACGCTCGAACTGGGCGGCAAGAGCCCCAACATCTTCTTTTCCGACGTGGCCGCCAAGGACGACGATTACTTCGACAAGGCCATCGAAGGCTTCGCCATGTTCGCGCTAAACCAAGGCGAGGTCTGCACCTGCCCCAGCCGCGCGCTGGTGCACGAGTCCATTTACGACCGCTTCATGGAAAAGGCGGTCGCGCGGGTCGAGGCGATGATCCAGGGCGATCCGCTCGACCCCGCCACGATGGTCGGCGCACAGGCCTCGCAGGAGCAAATGGACAAGATCCTCGGCTATCTCGACATCGGTCGGGACGAAGGGGCCAAGGTGCTGACCGGCGGCACCCGCAACCGGCCCGAAGGGCTGGAGGGCTATTACGTCAAGCCAACCGTGCTCAGCGGCCACAACAAAATGCGGGTGTTCCAGGAGGAGATTTTCGGCCCCGTCGTCTCAGTCGCGACCTTCAAGGACGATGAGGAAGCGCTGCGCATCGCCAACGACACGCTTTACGGCTTGGGCGCGGGCGTGTGGACGCGCGACGGCACCCGCGCCTATCGCATGGGCCGCGCGATCCAGGCGGGCCGCGTGTGGACCAACTGCTACCACGCCTATCCCGCCCATGCGGCGTTCGGCGGCTACAAGCGCTCCGGCATCGGACGCGAGACGCACCGCATGATGCTCGATCACTATCAGCAGACCAAGAATCTGTTGGTCAGCTACTCGGCCAAGAAGCTCGGCTTCTTTTGATCCCGGTCAAAGCGGGGACGGTCGATCACTCCCATCCCCGCTCCATCATCATTCGAGAGGAGAATATCCATGGCCAAGACCATGAAGGCAGCCGTCGTCCGCGAATTCGGTGCCCCGCTCACCATCGATGAAGTCCCCGTTCCCGAGGTCGGCGACGGCCTGATCCAGGTCGCGATCCAGGCGTCGGGCGTCTGCCACACCGACCTGCACGCCGCCGAGGGCGACTGGCCGGTCAAGCCCAACCCGCCCTTCATCCCGGGGCATGAGGGCGTCGGCTATGTCTCGGCGGTCGGCAAGGGCGTCAAGCATATCAAGGAAGGCGACCGGGTGGGCGTGCCGTGGCTCTACACCGCCTGCGGCCACTGCGTGCATTGCCTGGGGGGGTGGGAGACATTGTGCGAGAGCCAGCTCAACACCGGCTATTCGGTCAATGGCGGCTTTGCCGATTATGTCATCGCCGACCCCAATTTCGTCGGCCATTTGCCCGGCAATATCAGCTTCACCGAGATCGCGCCGGTGCTGTGCGCCGGGGTCACGGTCTACAAGGGGCTGAAGATGACCGACACCAAGCCGGGCGACACGGTGGTCATCTCCGGCATCGGTGGGCTGGGCCATATGGCCGTGCAATATGCGGTTGCCATGGGCCTGAACGTCGCGGCGGTCGATGTCGACGACGCCAAGCTCGACCTCGCCCGGCGGCTGGGCGCGAAGGTGACGGTCAATGCCCGGACCGAAGCCGATCCGGCCGCGGCGATCAAGCGCGAGACCGGCGGCGGTGCGCAGGGCGCGCTCGTCACCGCGGTCAGCGAAAAGGCGTTTACGCAAGCCGTCGGCATGATGGCGCGCGGCGGCACGGTGGCGCTGAACGGCCTGCCGCCCGGCGACTTCCCGCTCAACATCTTCGGGCTGGTGCTGAACGGCATCACGGTGCGCGGGTCGATCGTCGGCACCCGGCTCGACCTGCAGGAGTCGCTCGACTTCGCGGCGGACGGCAAGGTGAAGGCGACCGTCTCCACCGCGCCGCTAACCGAGGTCAATGAGGTGTTCGACCGAATGCGCAAAGGCCAGATCGAGGGCCGCGTCGTCCTCGACCTCGCCGCCTGAAACCCCGGCGGGCGGCGGCTTCGGCCCCGCCCGCCGCCTTGGGAGTGACAATGACCGATCGTATCGCCTGCCCTGCCCTTCTTTCGCGTATCACCGATGCCGATACCGCAGCCGCATTGATCCGTCCGGGCGAAACCGTGGCGACTAGCGGCTTCACCGGATCGGGTTATCCCAAGGCCGTCCCGCAAGCACTGGGACGACGGATCGCAGCCCATCATAAGGAGGGGCGCCCGTTCCGCGTCAACCTGTGGACCGGCGCCTCGACCGGACCCGAACTGGACGGCGCACTGGCGGCGGTCGACGGCATCGCCCAGCGCCTGCCCTATAGCGGCGATCCGGTCGCGCGAGAGAAGATCAATCGCGGCGAGATCGACTATCTCGACATGCACCTGAGCCAGGTCGCGCCGATGGCGTGGGAGGGCGTGCTGGGCCCGCTCGACACCGCGATCGTCGAGGTGTCCGGCATCCGCGCGGACGGCTCGCTGATCCCCTCCTCCTCGGTCGGCAACAACAAGACCTGGTTGGACCGCGCGTCCCGCGTCATCCTGGAGGTCAATCGCTGGCAGGATGCGGCGCTGGAGGGGATGCACGACATCTATTACGGCACCCGCCTACCACCGGATCGCGTACCGATCCCATTGGTGCGCCCCGACGACCGGATCGGCACGCCCTATCTCGCCTGCGATCCGGACAAAATCGTCGCCATCGTCGAGACGGACGCGCCGGACCGCAACCTGCCCTTCGCCGCGCCCGACGACACGGCGCGCGCCATCGCCGGGCATATCATCGAGTTCCTGGCCCATGAGGTCTCGCGCGGCCGCCTGCCACCCGCGCTGCTGCCGATCCAGTCGGGGGTCGGCAATATCGCCAATGCCGTTCTGTCGGGCCTGATCGATGCGCCGTTCGAGCCGATGACCGCCTATACCGAGGTGATCCAGGACGGGATGCTCGACCTGCTCGATGCCGGCCGCTTGCGCATGGCCTCCGCCACCGCCTTTTCGCTCAGCCCGCAGGCGGCGGCGCGGCTCAACGCCGACATGGCCGCGTACCGGAACCGCATGATCCTGCGCCCGCAGGAAATCAGCAACCATCCCGAACTTGTCCGTCGCTTGGGGTGCATCGCGATGAACGGGCTGATCGAGGCGGACATCTACGGCAACGTCAATTCCACGCTGGTGATGGGATCGCGCATCCAGAACGGCATCGGTGGGTCGGGCGATTTCGCGCGCAACGCCTATGTCTCGATCTTCATGACGCCCTCGACCGCCAAGGGCGGCAAGATTTCCGCCATCGTGCCGCAGGCCTCGCATGTCGATCACATCATGCAGGACGTGCAGGTGATCGTGACCGAACAGGGCCTCGCCGATCTGCGCGGCCTGTCGCCGCGCCAGCGCGCACGGGCCGTGATCGAACGCTGCGCCCATCCCGATTACCGCCCGATGCTCGCCGACTATGCGATGCGGGCCGAGGGCGGTTCCTATGGCCTCCATGCCCCCGCGCTTCCTGGCGAGGCATTGTCCTGGCATCGGCGCTTCATGGAAACGGGGACGATGCTGCTCTCTTGACCGCGGTCAATGCGGCACGCGTGCCACCGATTCATCGGTACGGCAACCCAGGAGGACACCATGATCGCCGCCGATACCGAGATGCTCGTCACCCGCCACGGCACAGTGCTGCACGTCCGGCCCGCCCGCGAAGAGGACGAGCCCGCGCTCGCCGCCTTCTTCGCGAAGGTTTCGCCCGAGGATCTGCGCTTCCGCTTCCTGACCAGCGTGCGTGTAGTGAGTCACGAGCGGCTGTCCGGCATGATCCGTGCCAATGATGCAACCAGCGAAAGCCTGATCGCCTTTGACGACGGCGGATCGATCGTTGCGGCGGCGATGCTGGCCGGGGACGACATCGCGAAAACCGCAGAGGTCGCCGTCGCCATCCGGCGCGACATGAAGGCGCGAGGTATCGGCTGGACGTTGCTCGACCATCTGGTCGGTCATGCAAAACGAAAGGGATATCACACGATCGAAGCGCTAGAGGATCGCGACAACCAATCCGCCATCACGATCGAGAAGGAAATGGGTTTTATCCCTCATCCAGTCGAGAGCGATCCCATGCTGGTCAGGCTAACGCGCGATATCGTCTGATCGACGCGCGCCGCCTCGATAAGATCCTACCCGAATACGATGCCAATCACCCCTTCTCCCATTGTACATATGAACGCCAAAAGCGGTTGAATTTGACGTTTCCGATCGTATTTACATCCCATCATTTTCAACCGCGTTGGTACAGCGAGTAGGTACAGCGTGGCTGATCGTGAAACACAAAAAGCCCGGAAAACCGCGCCTTTTATGTTTGTGACATCCCTCCCGTAGGGGTCACCATTGTCAAGGCAAAAGCGGCAGAAATCTGCGCTTTTTGCGGACATGGTGCGATTAGCGACATCATCTCGTCCCCCAAAATAATCTGGCTGTGATGGTTCGAATGAGCTGCCCTGGGTCGAAGGTTATCGATTCGGATATGCCATTGCGTCTCGCATCCGAGTGTGGTTCCGGGCGCCATAACGGCCGCCACGCTTCAAGCGTGAGCCGCTTTTTCCGATCGATGAAAGCTCGAAGCGCGCTCGAAAGCAGGCTGATCCTGACCAAGCTATTTCGCTTAGCGCTGCATCCGGGTTAGCATCTCCGTCTCCAGTACAATCTTGATCGATGCTCCTTGCTTCCGCATCTCTTCAGCGCGGCGATATTCGGCATGACCTGACACAAAGCGGCCAAAGGGTTGGTCGTCACTGATGACGAGCATCGTTGTGGTGGTGCCGACCCCTGACATGATCCGCGCCCCGGCTTCCGCCAAACATCGTGCCAGTTTTCCATCTCGAGCAGCGCCCAGTAGGGCCACCCGCTCACCTTTCAGGGGACCATCCGCAGCTGCCTTGGGGGCCGGGCCGCGCCGGGCGCGTGCGGGTGCGAGCCATCCGGAAAGGCCCATACCGGTATGCTCGATTGCGCGCACGATCACGATGCCAGCGGCGCGGGCGTCACTGAGTGCATCGTGATGTTTGTGCCGAATGCCCAGGAACTTGCTCAGCACGTTCAGCCGATGGCTGGGCAGTTCGGGCCAGGCACGCTTGGCAACGCGAACGCTATCGAGCCACGTCGTCCCGATTACATCACGCTGATGAATCGCGCAGGCGGCACCAAGCGCGCCCTTGTCGAAGAAGGAATGCGCAACCGTGATCCGGCCTGCCAGATGAGCATTGATGGTAGAGTGTACGTCGCCGAAGGTCGGTGCTCCGACGACATGATCACTGGTGATCCCGTGGATGCGGGTGTTGAACGATGAGAAATGGTCCAGTGGATCGATCAGTGTTTCATACGCGAATGTCTCGATCCCGTTCTTGAAGCCGACAATGCCGATCTGGCAGATGCTGCTGACGCGTGAGCAAGCCGTCTCTACGTCGACGACAACGAAGTCTGGATCAGTCTCATTCAGCGAAGACGTGGGCAACGGCCTCAGGGGCGCGCTGCCAGACTGCGGAAGGTAATAGACCAGCGCGGCCGCTCGAGAGCGACGATGCTGTGCTCCCATTCATGACGGGCCGGCCCACTCAGATGATAGGCCGCACGCGGCTCCAATGGTGCGGCGGCTCTTTCGAATCCGCCAGCTCGCCGGCGGCGAAACCGCATGATCGCGGGCTCGCCAAGTGAAAGCCCAAGGACGTGACCATAGATCGGTCGATCACGATGCCATCCGATCCCCGCCCCCGGGTCATAGCGGATCAGCAGCACCTGGATCAGGTCTTCGGGGTCCAACTGCCCGAAAACCGCCACTCGCTCCCGGAATGGACGCAGCCAGTCGGGGATCGGAGGCGCCTCGATTGGACGTCCCACCTCAAAATCATAACTTCAGCCAAATGACGTCGTCAGACGCTTGCCCGTCCATCCCTGGAAACGGAACGGCGTCAGATCGGCCGCGTCGATGCGCGCGATCAGCATCTGCTCTTCGGCTTGGTCGATCAGGTCAGGCTGCATGCGAAGGCCGGGCAAGATCGGGGTATCGAACAAATCGGAGGTCATGCTGCCGCCTCTGCAAAGATTGCCAGTTCAGGGGCCGTGGTGGCTTGGGCGTCAGCAAAATTCGACACCGTCACGCCGACCAGCCGAACACCCTTCTGGGTCGGCAACACCGATCGGATCAATTCGAGGGCGGCGCGGTGCAGCGCATCGCGCGTCGCCACGACCATGGGCTGACTGCGCCTGCGCGTGATCTGGTGGAAGTCGCCATATTTGACCTTCACCGTCACGGTTCGTCCAAATGCCTGTCGGCTCTCACACCATCGCCAGACGTCATCCGCCATTTGCAAGACGCCCGCTTCGATCTCCGCCGCTTCGACCAGGTCACGGTCGAACGTCGTCTCTGATCCGGATGACTTGCGGACCCGGTTGGGATTGACCGGCCGGTCATCTTCTCCGCGCGCAATCGAATAGTACCAATGAGCCGAGCTGCCGAAATGCGCTTGCAGGAACTCCAGCGGCTTGGCCCTCAGGTCTGCACCCGTCTCGATACCGAGACCCTTCATTTTCCTGGCAGTGACCGGCCCCACTCCGTGGAACCGGTCGACCGGCAGCGTCTCAACCCATGCGGCGCCCATCTCCGGCGTCACCGCGAACTGCCCATTGGGCTTACGGTGATCGGACGCGAGTTTGGCCAGGAACTTGTTGTACGAGATGCCAGCCGACGCCGTCAGCCCGGTCTCTGCCAGGATGTCGGCACGGATCGCCTTGGCGGTTCGCCAGGCCGTCTCGAGTCCCTGCTTGTCAGCAGTCACGTCGAGATAGGCCTCGTCGAGCGACAGCGGCTGGATCAGGTCCGTGTAGCGGCCAAAGACCGCGTGGATCTGGCGGGAGACCTCGCGGTAAACCTCGAACCGCGGCCGCACGAAGAGAAGGTCCGGACAACGGCGCAGCGCCGTTACCGACGGCAGGGCCGACCGCACGCCGAACTTGCGCGCTTCATAGCTCGCCGCTGCGACCACGCCCCGCGCCGCTGCAGAGCCGACCGCGACCGGGCGCCCCCGGAGATTGGGATCATCGCGCTGCTCAACCGACGCGAAAAAGGCGTCCATATCGACGTGAATGATCTTGCGCGTGACCATGCCGCGGAGCTTATCGCATTCGGAACGAATTGGGAACATATGCTGTCTCGATAAGCGAGACTGACACGCAACTGTCTCGCGATGGCTCGGAAATTCCGCTGGCTCGTTTAGGGCGCCATGAAGACGATCCGCTTGCCAGACGGCACCACTATCCCCGCGCTTGGCCAAGGCACCTGGATGATGGCTGAGGATCGGCGAGTCCGATCAGAAGAAATCGCCGCCCTGCGCGGAGGTATCGATCTCGGTCTGACGCTGATCGATACGGCCGAAATGTACGCTGATGGCGAGTCCGAACGACTCGTCGGAGCGGCGATTCAAGGCAAGCGGGATCAGGTCTTTCTTGTCAGCAAGGCCTATCCGCAGAATGCGTCGCACGATCGCTTGCCCCGCGCCTGCGAGGCTAGTCTCACGCGGCTCGGCACCGACCGGCTCGACCTCTACCTACTGCATTAGCGAGGCAATGTGCCCCTGGGCGAGACCGTGGAGGCGATGGAGCGACTGGTCGACGCCGGCAAGATCCTGCGCTGGGGGGTCAGCAATCTCGACACTGACGATATGGAGGAGCTGGTCGCCAGTGGCGGCGCGGCGTGCGCGACCGACCAGATCCTCTACAATCTGACGCGGCGCGGTCCCGAGCACGACTTGCTGCCCTGGCTTGCCGAACATGCGATCCCGACGATGGCGTACAGCCCCGTCGAGCAGGGCCGCCTCGTCGGCCATGCCGGGTTATGCTCCCTTGCAGACGAACTCGGTGCGACACCCGCCCAGCTAGCGTTGGCTTGACCGGCATCGCCTTGGGATGCTTGGGCGCAACCAGCGGATTGGGCTCGGTCGTGCAGAATGCATAGACCCGGTCATGATCCTGGTCGACCTTCCAAAGCCCGGCGAAACACGGCGCTGGCTGATCCTCGACGGTGAACCACCAGTTGGTGTCGCCGGGGCCCTGGCGATCACCAGCGGCCTTGGGTTCGGCAAAGCGGGTGAACGGCACCAGGCAGCGATGCTCCGCCTTCAGCAGCCACGGCTTCCACATATTGCTCTGCATATTCCGGGCGTTCGTCCACCAGTCGTAGAGAAAGGGCAGTTCCCCGTCGCGCGCCGGGCGCTTGCGCGGTTTGCGGGTCGGGAAGCCCCAACGCATTGTGCTGAGCACCCGCCGGCCCTCCTCGACACGAACGACATAGCCGGGTTTGCCGGGCGCCGCGTAATCCTTCTCGACCTCCAGCGTGTTGCTCGCATCGTCGACTGCAGCAAGCGCGTCGAAATAGGTCCGCGGATCGACCTTGATATTGTAAAGATTACACATTCGCTTGTTCGATCACGACCGGTGGCGCGAGACAAGCTTCTTCCACGTCGCGGCATCCGGATAGGGCAGAGCAGCGCCAGTGGGCTGATCCCGCCCGATCACCACATGGGGACGCTGGGTGTGTCCCTCCGCTTGGCATGCCGAGCAGCATAGCCGCCGCCCCACCAACCCCAGCGTGCCGTCCCATCCTCGCCGGTGAAACAGCCACCAGAGCGCAACGGCGTCCAAAACGCGGACGTGACCGCATTTCGGACAGTTGAGACGCAGCGTGCGCTTGTGCAGGGCACACTCCTCCAACGTGCGCAGACGCCGCCCGATATGATTGTGATCGGCCCCTGCCCGGCTGTCTTGGCTACCCCTTTTGCGGCCCTCTTCTGCCACGGCCCTGTCCCGTTCCGATTATCGATCCGCTTCCGCAACGCCTTGACCCGCTTGCAGAATCAACGGAACATATAGCGAACATATGAGTCGCAACAATGATGTCTTCCACCGCCCCACCCCTCGAAACATTGGCCCGCCTGCGAGGCGCCATAGGCGCTGTGCGCGGCATCGAGGGCGCGGTTCTCCCGTTCGGCATAGAGGCGGTAGACACGCGATTGACGGGCGGCGGCCTGGCGCTCGGCGGTTTGCATGAAACGTCTTCGGCAACGCCGACCCTTACAGATGATGCAGCTGCCACGCTGTTCGCGGTCGGGATTGCCGCGCGCGCAGCAGCGTTGAGCGGCCGCCGGGTGCTCTGGGCGCTCACCCGGTTCGACCTCTATGCGCCGGGTCTCGAACAGGCCGGGCTCAGCCCTGCAACGCTGTTCTTCGCCGAAGTACGTGAGGACAAGGACGTTCTGGCCGTCATGGAGGATGGCTTGCGTCATGGCGGGCTTGCAGCGGTCGTCGGCGAGGTAAAGCGCGCCGATATGGTCGCGACCCGGCGACTACAGCTGGCGGCGATGACGGGAAATACCCCTGCCCTGCTTTCGCGCCGCTGGCGCCGACAGGGCACCTGCCCACTCACCGAGCTGTCGGCGGCGATGACACGGTGGCGGATCGCCTGCGCGCCCTCCGCGCCGCTCCTCGCCCCCGGGGTCGGCCGCGCGCGCTGGATGGTCGAGCTGGCGCGCCAGCGCGGTGGCCCGGGCTTCACGATGGACTTGGAGGCATGCGATGACACGGGTCGCCTCGCTCTACCTGCCGCATCTCGCGATCGAGCGACTGCGACGGCTGGAGCGGCCGCGCGCGCTGCCTGAGCCAAGGCCTGCGCTCATGTTTCCTATCGACGATGACCCTAGTGCCTGCTCGGTGCCACGGGGCGGCGGCTGGCGTCCCGGTGCGCGCTGGGCGCAGCAAGGCGATGCGCGTGCAACGGTGGAGGAGCAGGTGGCGGCACTGCCGCTGCACCAGCGACCGCCGATGCGCGAACTGGGTCGCCGGTCCGAGGCGGCGGACCATCCGTTCAAACACTCCAGCGCACCGGGCCAGCACAAGGCAGTATCAGGGCCAGCACCCGCGTTGAACCTCGTGCCGATGGTATTGGCCGAGCAGATCGGACAGCGACAGGTCATCGCCGCCGCTTGCCCGGCGGCAATGACGCTCGGACTGACCCCGGGCATGGCGGTGACGCAGGCGCGGGCGCTGATCCCGGATCTCGACATCCGCCCCGCCGACCGGGCGGCAGATATGGCGTTGCTGGCGGATCTAGCGCTGCATGCCGTGCGCCATTGGACACCGACCGCCGCGGTCAGCGGATCGGACGGGCTGTGGCTGGACCTGAGCGGCGTCGCGCATCTACACGGCGGCGAGACCTGCTTCTGCCAACGACTGGTCGGGTTGTGCCGACGTTTCGGCCTGACCGCACGGGTCACGGTCGCCTCCACGCCGGGCGCAGCTCATGCGCTCGCCCGTTTCGGTCGCAACGCGATCATGCTGGTTCCCGGCGGACAAGAGGCACAGGCGCTGGCTCCCTTACCTCCTGCCGCACTCCGCCTGACCCCGGAAGCAACAGCGGCGGCGAACCGGTTTGGGCTCGACCGGATCGCCGATCTCCTGCCGCTGCCACGCGGGCCGCTCGCCCGGCGGCTAGGCATGGCGAGTGTCCGCCGCCTCGACGAGGCACTGGGGCGTGTCCCCGAACCGATCGTGCCGGTCGTGCCCGAGGAGACGCCGGTCGCAAAACGCCGGCTGCTCGAGCCGATCGGCACCGCCGAGGCAATCGAGCAGGTGATCGCCGACCTGCTCGCCGACATGATGCTGGTGTTGCAGGCGCGCGGGCGCGGTGTGCGCACATTGGTGCTGCTGCTCGACCGGATCGACGGCAGCGAGCAGCGGCTCGCAATCGGCACCGCGCGCGCGACCCGCGATGTCGTGCATCTCGCCCGCCTCTTCCACCTGCGCATCGAGCGGATCGATCCGGGTGACGGGATCGAGACGATGCGCCTCGCCGCGACGCGGACCGATCCGCTGGGTGCGACCGCGGTGGCGGGCGACCTGACCGGAGAGGCGGCGGTGCCCGACGTCGCGACGCTTGTCGACCAGATCGCCGGCCGGGTCGGCGAGGCGGCGCTGTTCACCGCCGCGCCAGTCGAGAGCGACGTGCCCGAACGCGCGGTACGCCGCGCGCCGCCGCTCGCCGCGCCGCCTGGCTGGCCGGCCTGGCGCCGGCCGGTACGGCTGCTCAGCCGGCCCGAGCCGCTGACCGGCGTGCTCGCCCTCCTCCCCGACGCACCGCCGCGCCGCTTCACCTGGCGCGGGCAGGTCCATGCGGTGGTGGCCGGAGATGGTCCGGAGCGCATCCATGGCGAATGGTGGCGGCGCGACGGCGAGGTCTGGGCGGTGCGCGACTATTTTCGGGTCGAGGACGACACCGGCGCACGCTTCTGGTTGTTCCGCCGCGGCGACGGGGTCGATGCCGCAACCGGTGATCTCAGCTGGTACCTCCACGGGCTATTCGGCTGATGGCGGCCCCCACCACGACCTATGTCGAGCTTCAGGTGACGAGCCATTTCTCGTTCCTGCGCGGCGCCTCCAGCCCCGACGAACTCTTCGCCGCAGCCGCGCTGCAAGGCCACACCGCGCTCGGAATCGTCGACCGGGGCAGTGTCGCCGGACTGGTGCGCGGGTGGGAGGCACAGAAGGCCACGGGGTGCTGTCAGTCTAATGCGAACCCGTCTCCACACGATGCATTTCGGTCTTTAATGGCGACGTTCAGCTGACGAGTGCCTGCCACTCCGCCAGTGCGGCGGAGCGTCGTTCCCGGTAGGTCGGTCGATCGATGAGGTGGCGTTCCAGGCTGAAGTGATTGTGGACGTTGGCGTGGACGGATGCGAACTTCTGTAACGTCTTCATCTGCCGGAACCGCTGCATCGCCCGCTCCCGACGTCGAAACGGCAGATGACTGTTCTCCACCCGGTTGTTGGCCCAGCGGCCAACCTCCTGCTTCTCGGCGTTGCCTAGCTCGTTCATGGCGGCGCGGTAGCTGCGCAGACCGTCGGTGGTGATCGCCTCGGGGGAGCCGTGTCGCTTCAGCGCCTTCTTCATGAAGGCGAGTGCGGCTGCCTTGTCGCGGGTGCGGGTGACGTAGCTTTCCAGCACCTCACCTTCATGATCGACCGCCCGCCAGAGGTAGACCATCTCGCCGTTCAGCTTCACGTACATCTCGTCCAGGTGCCAGCGCCAGTGACGAAAGCCGCGCATCCGGCTCACCCGCTGGCGGCGGATGTCACCGGCGAACAGAGGACCGAACCTGTTCCACCACAGCCTGACCGTCTCGTGGCAGATGTCGATCCCGCGCTCGAACAGCAGGTCCTCCACGTTCCGGAGGCTCAGCGGAAAACGCACGTACAGCAGCACCACCAGCCGGATCACCTCAGGCGACGAGTTGAAGTAGCGA
>NZ_LDTB01000083.1 GCF_001476895.1 Sphingomonas endophytica
ACCTAATCGCATGGCGCGCTCGCAAAAGACCTTGACGTGACCCCCGTTTCTTCATCCACTTGGAGCTAGAGACCGGCCCATCGAAGGGACGGACGGAATGAAGCGGAAGCAGTTTTCGGAAGAGCAGATCATCGGCATTCTGAAGGAGGCCGAGGCGGGCGCGGTGGTGACGGAGCTGTGCCGCAAGCACGGCATGTCGAGTGCGACCTACTACGCCTGGAAGGCCAAGTATGGCGGCCTGGAGGTGTCCGAGGCGAAGCGACTGCGGGCACTGGAAGACGAGAACGGCAGGCTCAAGCGGCTGCTGGCCGACGCCATGCTGGACAATGCGGGGTTGAAAGACCTGCTGGCAAAAAAGTGGTGAGCGTGGCCGCCAGGCGGGAGGCGGTCGCGCGGTTGCAGACTGAGTTCGGAATGAGCGAGCGGCGCGCCTGCGCCGTGATCGGGGCCGACCGGACGAGCATGCGCTACCGCTCGTGCCGGGATGGCGATGAGGATCTGCGGGCACGGCTGCGCGAGTTGGCCGGCCAGCGGCGCCGTTTCGGCTACCGCCGACTGCACATCCTGCTGCGGCGGGACGGCGTCACGATCAACCGCAAGAAGACGCAGCGCCTCTACCGGGAGGAGGGCCTGACGGTCAGGCGCAGGAAGGGACGGAGGCGCGCTGTTGGCGCGCGGGCGCCTGGGCCGGTGCTGGCGCTCCCCAACCAGCGCTGGAGTCTGGACTTCGTGCATGACCAGCTTGCCACCGGCCGGCGGTTCCGCGTGCTCAACATCGTCGACGACGTCACGCGCGAATGCCTGCGGGCGGTGGTGGACACCTCGATCTCGGGCAAGCGGGTCGTGCGCGAGCTGGTCGACCTGGTTGCCGAGCGCGGCCGGCCTGGCATGATCGTCAGCGATAACGGCACCGAGCTGACCTCGAACGCGGTGCTGGTCTGGTCGGGCGAGGCAAAGGTGGAGTGGCACTACATCGCGCCGGGCCGCCCCATGCAGAACGGCTAGGGACTGTCAGGAATTTCGTGTGCGGACGGGCGGATGAACATTATGCCGCCATGGCTCGAATCTACAGCGACACCAAGGAGGAAGCAAACAGGGGCTTTGCACCGTAACAACCACGTAGCT
>NZ_LDTB01000084.1 GCF_001476895.1 Sphingomonas endophytica
GTTCGACGACATACCCCGGCGTGCGCCGGGGTGATGCGCTGTTCAGAACCCGAACCCGACCGTCAGCCCATAGGTGCGCGGATCGCCGACATTGCCCGCGATCAGCCCGGTATTCCCCGGCGTGGTCGCCAGCACTTCATAATATTCGATGTCGAACAGGTTCCGGACCCATCCGAAGACGTTCACGCCCTTGTCGGTCCGGAACCCCAGGCGCGCATTGACCAGCGTGTAGCCGTTTACGTCGGTGTAGATCGACCGCGAGGCGTTGGACGAGAATTTCGTCCGCGAATTGGCATCCACGCCGACATAGGCCTCTCCCGAAGCGCCCAGCACCTGCCCCGGCAGATTGTATTCGCCGCCGTAGGAGAAGGCGAACTTGGAAATGCCCGGCAGCCACTGACCGGAAATGTCGCACACGACGGGGCTGTTGGTCCCCGGCTGGCCGGGTGCGCCGATGGGCGTGCCGTTGCCACCGCCCGACAGCTCTGGCGGGCACGGCGCGTTCTTGAAATCCACATACTCATGATCGGTGAAGGCACCGTTGGTGTAGAAGGTGACGCGATCGCTCGGCCGGACCGAGAAATCGGCCTCCACGCCGCGCACGCGCACCTTGCCCGCATTGGCCAGATAGCCGCGCAGCGTCGAGGTGGAGCTGTTGTTCACCACCGCCTGATAGTCGCGGATCTCGGTCCAGAAGCCGGTGACATTCAACGTCGCCTTGCGATCCCAGAACTGCGTCTTCGCGCCCAGCTCGAAATGATCGACCTTCTCTGGCTTGACCTGCGCCAGCTGCGTCTGGACCACGCCGCCCACCACCGGCACGCCGTTCAGGTTCAACCCGCCCGATTTGAAGCTGTGCGCATAGGTGGCGTACAGCAGCACGTCGCGCGACGGCTTGTACGAGGCGGTCAGGTCGTAGGAGACGTTCCACTCACGGAATTTCTGGTCGCGGAACGCCTGCGGCTGGATCGCATCGCGCTGCGCCGCCTGCCGGGCAGTGCCGCCGGTCGCGGGGACCAGATTGCCCTGCCCGTCGCGGACCACGCTGATATAGCTGCCGACCTTGTCGTCGTAGTTGAGCCGCACGCCCGGCGAGAGCGTCACGTCGTCGGTCAGCTTCCAGTTGAGCTTGCCGAACAGCGCGCCGGAAAAGTTCTTCAGGCTGATGTCGTTGTTGGCGGTCAGCCCGTCCAGCACCGACGGATCACGCGACAGCGCGTTGGACGGATTGATGAGCCACCGGCTCGCCGCCGGTCCCTGCCGCTGCGTGCCGGTCGTCTTGATCGTCTGATAGAAGCCGAACGCGCCCAGCACGTAATCGAATCCGCGCCCTTCCCCGGCGTAGCGGAACTCCTGCGTATATTGGTCCTGCCGGCTGGGGTTCTGCGACAAGGTCGTGATCGGCAGCCCGGTGAAGTCGCGGTCGTTGGCGGGCAACCAGTCCCAGAAGCGATAGGCGGTGATCGAGGTCAGCGTTCCCCCGCCCAGATGATATTCGCCGCGCAGCGACAGCCCGCCCAGCTCGTTGCGCGCGCTCAGCTTCGCGTCGAGATCGGTGACGCGGTCGAACGGATTGCGGCTCGGCGGTTCATAGCCCTGTGCGGCGGCGAGCGCATCGAACTGCCGGTTCAGCGCGCGCTGCGTATTGCCGACCCGCACGAAGATCTGCGCGCAGCACGCCGGGTTCTGCCGCGAGTAATCGCCCGACAAGGTAAGGTCGAGCGTGTCGGTCGCCTTCCACAGCAACGCGGTCCGAATGCCCAGATTGTCCTGCGCGTTGACGTAACTGTCGCTCGCGACGTTGTAGATCGTGCCGCGCCGGCTGGTGGTCGACAGGCCGATGCGGATCGCGACATTGTCGGTCAGCGGGCCGGATACCGACGCCTTGCCCTGCTTGAATTCCAGATTGCCGACCGTGATCTCGGCGCGACCCTGCGGGGTGAAGCTGGGCGCCTTGCTGGTGATGTTGATCGCGCCCGCGACGGTGTTCTTGCCGTACAGCGTCCCCTGCGGCCCGCGCAGCGTCTCGATCTGCTGGACGTCGAGGAAGTCGAGCGTCGCCGCCGCGACGCGGCTGAGATACACCTGATCGATGTAGATTCCGACGCCCTGCTCGATCCCGTCGTTGGTCAGGCCCAGCGGCGCGCCGAGCCCGCGAATGTTGATCGACGAATTGCGCGGATTGGTCGAATAGAATTGCAGCGTCGGCTGGAGTTGCTGGAGCCGCTGGACGTTGAAGCTGCCGGTGGCGTCCAGTTCCTTGACCCCGACGACCGAGATCGGGATCGGCACGTTCTGCACCGCCTCGCTTCGACGGCGCGCGGTGACGACCACGTCGGCGGCGGCGGAGCTGCGTTGCACATCCTCCTCGGTCCGTTCCGGATCACCCGGCGTGGCCGCGGTCGCGTCGCGCGGACGCTCGCCCACCACGACAGGGGTGGGTGGCTGTTGCGGCTGCTCGGCGAGTTGCGCCTGGGCGGCCAGCAGCATGGCAAGCGTTACGGACAAAGCGAATCCCCTTCTCTTCCTCGCCGCCCGATCTGCCAGCTCCTCGAATCCCCATCAAGAAACTAGGTGTTTACATCCCCCTTGAAACGCTTCGCATCGGCCCCAAATTCAACGGCGTGCGGTGCTGGTCACCGGGCCGCACGGAACGGGCGCCGCGTACATCCGGGCGCCGCTTCAAATAGCTCATCGGAGGATTTGACATGCGTTTCGATCTTACCCCCTATCGCCGCTCCACCATCGGCTTCGACCGTCTGTTCGACCTGATCGAGGCCAATGCGCGGAACAGCGCCGAAAATTACCCGCCGTTCAACCTGGAGCGCGTCGCAGACGACCGCTACCGCATCACGCTGGCCGTGGCCGGGTTCGCCCGCGACGAGATCGAGATCGTCGCGCAGCAGAACCTGCTGCTCGTTACCGGCAAGAAGGATGACAAGGCGGATAACAACCAGTTCCTCCACCTCGGCATCGCCAACCGCAGCTTCGAGCGGCGGTTCGAGCTCGCCGATTTCGTGTTCGTGGAGGACGCACGGCTGAACGACGGTCTGCTGGTGATCGATCTGGTCCGCGAAGTGCCCGAGGCGATGAAGCCGAAGACGATCGCGATCAAGACCGGTGCGCCGCTGGCCGCCGTCGAGGACAAGGCGGCCGACGAGGCTCAGGCCGCCTGACCGGAATCGGCGTCTCTTTGCTCCCTTTCGAGGCGCCGGTGGGGGCGTCCGGGCCGCAAGGTCCGGGCGCCTTTCCTTTTTTCCGGACAGCCCCTTCGATAACTGAAGCCTGGTGCTCGTTACGCCATGGCCCCTCGGCGCTGACGCCGCAGCGCCGCGCCGGTGATCGCGAAGCCCACCAGCATCATCGCCCAGGTCGCCGGCTCCGGCACTGCCGGCAGGCCGAAGCCGAACTGCTTGTTGATGTCGTTGTAGAGGGCGCGGTGGATGGCGGCCGTCGGGTGGATGCCGTCGATCGAGAAATATCCGGTGCACGACGGCAGCGCCTTCGCCCCCTGGCAGGTCGAGGTGGCATCCGCCGGGTCGGGCAGGATCAACGTGGCGGGCAGGTCGTAAGCGGTCGGGTTCGCCTGCACCCGCCCGAAGAAGTCGAGATAGCTGTACCGCATCAACCGCGTGCCGCCGTTCAGCGACAAAGCCCCCAGCGCGCTGGTCAGATAGCCCTCCGCTTCCAGCGAATAGGCGAGCGGCGTCCCAAGCGTCGCGACCGGGAAGCCGGTGATGAGGATGTTGCGCGCGCCCAGCTTGTCGAGCGACTTGACCGCGGCCGCATAATCCGCAGCGGCGCTTTCCAGGAACGCGCTGTCGCTGGCGTAACCGGCGGGCGTCCCACTCTCCAGCGCGGCGAAGACGTCGTTCCCGCCGAAGTTGAGGACGTACAACCCGTTCGGGTCGACCGCCTTGCCCTTCGACACCGCCAGCGCATAGGTCGCGACCTGTTCGCCGGCATCGGGCACCGCCGTGGTACTGGTCGCGCGCGCGCCGCCGAACGCATAATTGCTGCCCCCGGCCAGCGACGCGGTGGTCGGCGCGCCGTACATGGCGATGCTCAGCAGGTCGGTATAGTCGTAGCCGTTGGTGAACCGCCCCTCGACATAGCCACGCGCCGGATCGGCCCCCAGCCGCAGCGCGCGGATGTTGCCCGCATCGACCAGGCTGTCACCGAACACCGTCATCGATGAGAAAGGCGGCATGCCGGTCTGCGCCAACGCCGGCCCCGCCCACGCCATCGCCGCCGCGCATACGAGCGCCGTCATCCGTCCGATCATCACCGTCCTCTCCCGTTTAGTTTATTGTAAACGGGAGGTTAACCACGGCAACGCCGGCACGCAATGTCCGGCGACGTGGCGGAAGGAAAGCGTCGCCCGCCCCCTTCACCCGTCACCCCGGCGAAGGCCGGGGTCCAGTTGGGAAGGCTTCGGTAAAGACACGGCGCGCATCCACGCTCGCGCCTCGCAAAGGGATCCCCGCCGTCGCCGGGGTGACGGGAAAAAACGACGATGTGGCCGGAGCGGAGCGGCGTATGCGGCCGCCGCGAAATCAGACCAGCCGACTCTGCTTCAACGCCGCCGCAATGAAGCTGGCGAACAGCGGGTGCGGCTCGAACGGCTTGCTCTTGAGTTCCGGGTGGAACTGGACGCCGACGAACCACGGATGGTCCGGGCGCTCGACGATCTCGGGCAGCATCCCGTCCGGGGACATGCCGGAGAACACCAGCCCGCCCTTCTCCAGCGCCTCGCGATACTGGGTGTTCACCTCGTACCGATGGCGATGGCGCTCGCTGATCGTCTCGCTGCCATAGATCGAGGCGACGACGCTGTTGCCGGTCAATGCCGCGGGGTACGCGCCGAGCCGCATCGTGCCGCCCAGGTCGCCGTTCTCGGCGCGCTTCTCCAGCCCGCGCTCACCCATCCATTCGGTGATCAGGCCGACGACCGGCTCCTCCGTGGGGCCGAATTCGGTCGACGACGCCTGTTTGATGCCGGCCAGATCGCGCGCGCCCTCGACGCACGCCATCTGCATTCCGAAGCAGATGCCGAAATAGGGTACGTTATGCTCCCGCGCGAACCGGACCGAGGCGATCTTGCCCTCCGCCCCGCGCGATCCGAACGCGCCGGGGACCAAGATCGCGTGGCACGGCTCCAGATGCGCCGCAATCTCGCTGTCGTCGTCGCCCTCGAACAATTCGGCGTCGATCCAGCGGATGTTGACCTTCACCCGATTGGCGATGCCGCCATGGACCAGCGCCTCGTTGAGCGACTTGTACGCGTCCTGCAGGCCGACATACTTGCCGACGACGCCGACCGTCACCTCGCCCTCGGGGTGCATCAACCGCTCGACGATCTCTTCCCAGCGGCTGAGGTCGGGCGGCGACGACGGCGTGATGCCGAACGCGCGCAGCACTTCCGAATCGAGCCCCTCGCCGTGATACTGGAGCGGGACCGCATAAATGCTCTTGGCGTCGAGCGCGGGGATGACCGCGCTCTCGGGCACGTTGCAGAACAGGGCGATCTTCGCGCGCTCCGACTCGGGCAGCGGCTGTTCGCAGCGGCAGACGATCACGTCGGGCTGCACGCCCAATGCCGCGATCTCGCGCACCGAATGCTGCGTCGGCTTGGTCTTCAGTTCGCCCGCCGCCGCGATATACGGCACCAGCGTGACGTGGATGCTGATGGCGTTGCCGCGCCCGACCTCGTTCTTGAGCTGGCGAATCGCCTCGATGAACGGCAGCGACTCGATGTCGCCGACCGTGCCGCCGATCTCGCAGAGCACGAAGTCGAGGTCGTCGGTCTCCGCCTTCGCGAACGCCTTGATCGCGTCGGTGACGTGCGGGATCACCTGCACCGTCGCGCCGAGATAATCGCCGCGCCGTTCGCGCTCGATGATCGTCTTGTAGATCCGGCCGGAGGTGACATTGTCCGACTGGCGCGCCGAGACGCCGGTGAAGCGCTCGTAATGGCCCAGGTCGAGATCGGTTTCCGCCCCGTCGTCGGTCACATAGACCTCGCCATGCTGATACGGGCTCATCGTGCCCGGATCGACATTGAGATAGGGATCGAACTTGCGGATGCGGACGCGATAGCCGCGTGCCTGCAGGAGAGCCGCTAGGCTCGCCGCCATGAGACCCTTGCCGAGCGAGGAGACCACGCCGCCGGTGATGAAAATGTACCGCGCCATGGGACGCAACCCCTAACCTTCAACTACGCAAAAGGGCAAGCGCGCGGGAGCCCCGCGCGCGACGAAACGACAGGATTGTCGGAAATCAGCGCGCCAGCGGCACGCCGTTGTCGGCCGGCGCCTGCGCCGCCGCGGCAGCATTCTGCGCCGCGCCCGTCAGGCCGTCGTCCTGACCCGCGACCGGCGGCTGCGCCTGGGTCTGGGCGGCCGGAGCGCGACGCTGCAGCGACGTGTCGACCGACACCGCGCCGCGATGCGCGGCCAGGAAGGCGAGCAGGATGCTCATCAGCACGAACAGGCTGGCCAGCACCGCGGTCGCGCGCGTCAGGAAGTCGGCCGCACCGCGCGCCGACATCAGCCCCGACGGGCTGCCCGACGACGTCAGGCCGCCGCCTTCCGAACGCTGCATCAGGATCACGGTGACGAGGGCAGCCGCGATGATGGCCTGGAGGACGATCAGGAAGGTGAACATGGGCTGCGCGCGAATCCGAAACGGAGGAAGTGGGCGCACGACAGCGCGGCACCCGGTCTGTCGCCGCACATAGGGGAGCCGCGCGCAACGATCAACCGCATGGCCGCGCCCGGCGTTCCGGCGCAGCACCAAATTCATGACATTACTGAAACCACTGACGAAAGCGGGCGTTGACCCCGTACCCATCCGGGACAGCCCAGTCATCTTTAGCGGGACGAGGACATGGCAACATTGGCTCAACCCGAACTGAGTTCGTGGATGAACGCGCTGGTCGATTATGTGCGGTCGGGCGAACCCGATCTCACCAACCGCCAGATGGCGCTTCTGCTGGTCGTCTATCTCCGCCCGGGGCCGCATACGGTGCGCGGTCTGGCGCGGATCCTGAACGTCTCGAAACCCGTCGTGACGCGCGCCTTGAATCGATTGGGGGCGCTGGGCTATCTGCGCCGCCAACGCGACGACAGCGACAAGCGCAACATCTTCGTCGCCCGCACGACCGAGGGGGCAGATTTTCTTGAAGAGTTCGGCCAGTTCATCGGCGACGGGGAGCCCCCAGCCGCCGTACGCGCCAACGGAAACCACGGCGGCGCGGCCCGGGCGTAGCGGGTTCGCGCTCGTCGGGCGGTCGCGCACGCTCGATCCGCGCACCCATGCGGTCCGCCCCGACATCGCCGACGTGCGCCTGGCCGACCGGGTGTTCGCGCCGCATTATGCCGCACCGTTGCGTCGCACCGTCGCCGCCGCCACGACGTTGCGCGAAGGACGCGCGAGCGACAGCGCGACGCTGACCGACCTATCGCAGGGCGCGGCGTTCGATCTGCTCGACCTGACCGGCGGCGTGGCCTGGGGCATCGCCATCGACAGCGGACTGGTCGGCTATCTCGATGCCAGGCTGGTGGGGGCATAATGAGCGTCACGGTCTTCATCGACGGTGCGGTCGGCACGACCGGGCTGGAAATCCGCGAGCGGCTCGAATCGCGCCGCGACGTCACGCTGGTCACGCTGGATGACGCCCGCCGCAAGGACGATGCCGCGCGCGGACAGGCGATCAACGACGCCGATATCGTGATCCTGTGCCTGCCCGACGATGCGGCACGCAGCGCGGTGGCGATGATCGCCAACGATCGCACGCGCGTCATCGACGCCTCCACGGCGCATCGCGTAGCCGACGGGTGGACCTATGGCTTCGCTGAGCTTGAGTCTGACCAAGGCGCGCGGATCGCCGAATCGCGCTTCGTCAGCAATCCCGGCTGCTACCCGACCGGCTTCCTGGCGCTGGTCCGCCCGCTGGTCCGCGCCGGGCTGCTCGATGCCGGCGCGCTGCTCAGCGTCAATGCCACGTCCGGCTATTCGGGCGGCGGCAAGGCGATGATCGCCGAGTTCGAGGGCGGCGAGACCAACACTGCCTACCGCCCCTACGCCCTCGCGCTCGCGCACAAGCACGCGCCGGAGATGCGGCTGCACGCCGGCCTGTCGACCGCGCCGATCTTCCAGCCCGCGGTCGCGCGCGCCTATCGCGGAATGGTCGTGCAGGTGCCGCTGCATCTGGCGCAACTGACGCGAGCCGCCTCGCTGACCGACGTCGCCGAGGTGCTGGCAAGCGCTTACGACGGCGGGCGCGTGGTGCGGTTCGCGCATGACGCGACCTCGGTCGTGCGGATCGAGGACGATGCAAGCACCGACCGCATGACCCTGCGCGTCACCGGCAACGAGGCGACCGGACAGGCGCTGCTGATCGCGACGCTCGACAATCTCGGCAAAGGTGCGGCAGGCGCGGCGGTGCAGAATCTGAACATCATGGCCGGGCTCGACCCCGTCGCCGGCCTTACCCTGTAATCATCTGAGGAGACGCGAGTTGGAGCGCAACCCGGTCGGCAAGCTGCTGTTGTTCGGTGCGACGGGCGATCTCGCCAAGCGCATGTTGCTGCCCTCGCTTTATGGGCTGCACGCCGACGGACTGCTGCCGGAGGGGCTGACGATCACCGGCTCGGCACGCGGCGACCTGACCGACGAGCAGTTCCGGGAGGCGACGCACAAGGCGCTCGATGAATTCCTGCCCGCCGACCGGAAGGATGAGGCCGCGCTGTCGACCTTCCTGGACCGGCTGTTCTTCCAGCCGGTCGACCTGTCGGACGCCTCCACCTATCAGGCGCTGGCCGACAAGATCGGCGACGTCTCGGGCGGTCTCGCCATCTATCTGTCGACCGCTCCGTCGCTGTTCGAGCCGGCGGTGAAGGGGTTGCAGAGCGTCGGCCTGGCGGGCGAAACGGTGCGGATCGCGCTGGAAAAGCCGCTGGGCTACGATCTCGAATCGAGCCGCGAGATCAACGACACGGTCTCGGCGGTCTTCCCCGAGGACCGCATCTTCCGCATCGACCATTACCTCGGCAAGGAGACGGTGCAGAACATCCTCGCACTGCGCTTCGGCAATTCGATGTTCGAGCCGGTGTGGAATGCGCGCGGGATCGACAACGTCCAGATCACCATCGCCGAGACGGTGGGTCTGGAGGACCGCGCCGGTTATTACGAAGGCGCGGGCGCACTGCGCGACATGGTGGCGAACCATATGCTGCAGCTCGTCGCGCTGATCGCGATGGAGCCGCCGGCGCTGTACGACGGCACCGCGATCCGCGACGAAAAGGCCAAGGTCTTCCGCTCGTTGCGCCGCATCGCTCCCGAAGAGGTGCAGCAGCTGACCGTTACCGGCCAGTATGAAGAGGGCGCGGTCGGCGGCAAGGTCGTCAAGGGCTATGACGAAGAACTGGGCTATGACAGCGATGTCGAGACGTTCGTCGCCATCAAGGCGCATGTCGACAACTGGCGGTGGCAGGGCGTGCCCTTCTACCTGCGCACCGGCAAGCGGATGGCGAAGCGCCGCAGCGAGATCGCGATCCAGTTCAAGCCGGTGCCGCACTCGATGTTCTCGGGGCGCGGGGGGCTGCTCCAGCCGAACACGCTGATCATCCGTCTGCAGCCCGAGGAATACATCCAGCTGCTGGTGATGACCAAGGAGCCGGGGCTGGACCGCGACGGGCTGAAGCTGCGCGAGGTGCCGCTCAACCTCAGCCTCGACGCGCAATTCGCGGGCAAGCGGCGGCGGATCGCCTATGAGCGGCTGCTGCTGGACCTGATCGAGGGCGACCAGACGCTGTTCGTACGTCGCGACGAGGTGGAGGCGCAGTGGAAGTGGATCGACGCCATTCGCGCCGGCTGGGCCGCGAACCAGACCAAGCCGAAGCATTATGCGGCCGGAACATGGGGCCCTGCGGGCGCGATCGCCTTGACCGAGCGCGACAATGTGACGTGGCAGGACGACTGACATGATCGTCGCCCCTGCGCAGGCAGGGGCCCATGTCTCTCGCCCTCGGGCGTTGCGGCATGAGGAAACAGATACAGGCTCCTGCCTCCGCAGGGGCGACGAGGTAGATACATGACCGAAATCGAATGGTGGGAATATGACGACGCCGCCGAACTGGCGGATGCCGTCGCGGGCGACATCCAGTTCGTCATCGAAAGCGCGATCGACGCGCGCGGCTCGGCGGTGATCGCGCTGGCGGGCGGCAAGACCCCGCTGCCCGCCTATGAGAAGCTCGCCAAGGCGAAGCTCGACTGGAAGCGCGTGACGATCATCCCGGGCGACGAGCGGATCGTGCCGCTGGGCGACCCGCTGTCGAACGTCACCGCGCTCGGCAAGATCTTCATCCCCAAGGGCGCGCGCGTGATGCCGATCGTTCCCAAGGCGACCGACGATTACAAGGCGGCGGGGCGCTCGGCCGACGCGCTGATGCAGGACCTGCACTGGCCGCTCGACCTCTGCCTGCTGGGCGTCGGCGGCGACGGGCACACCGCGTCGATCTTCCCCGGCCCCGATTACGACGAGGCGCTGAACGGCCCGAAGGAACGCCGCGCGGTCGGCGTCATGCCCGATCCGCTGCCGCCCGAGGCACCGGTCGCGCGCGTGACCCTGACCCGGCAGGGCATCGTCACCGCGCGCGCGCTGATGATCGCGGTATCGGGCGCGGCCAAGCGCAAGGTGATCGAGGACGCGATCAAGGAAGGCGCGGGCTCGCCCTATCCGATCGGGCGCGTGCTGTCCGATGCCGAGTTGCCGGTCGACATCCATTGGGCGGCCTGATCTGACGGTGGTCGCGAACCACCTCCGTTCGCCCTGAGGAGCCGTTGAGCGAAGTCGAAACGGCGTCTCGAAGGGCTGGTCGGGCCGGATCGTCCCCCGGACGATCCTGAACATGTCGAGGGCATGTTTACCTGAACAGTACTTCGAGACGAGGCTTCGACAGGCTCAGCCTCTCCTCAGCACGAACAGCGGCGGCACTGGTGATCGACTTGACCTCTCCCGGCCCTTGTCCCGCGAACGACACTGCCGCAAAGACTGACGCTACGGCCTTCAAAGGAGGCCAGGACTGCCGGACGTGTCCGGCATGACGAGGACGTAAAGCCATGAACCCCGCCGTCGCCGCCGTTACCGACCGGATCATCGAGCGTAGCCGCCCGACCCGGCAGGCGTATCTGTCGCTGATCGAGCGTGAGCGTCAGGGCTGGATCGGTCGCCCGCGCCTCGGCTGCGCGAACCTCGCGCACGCCTATGCCGGTACGCCCGAAGACCGCGACACGATGAAGACGCAAGCTCAGGCGATGAACATCGGCCTGGTCACCGCGTACAACGACATGCTCTCGGCGCACGCGGTCTATTATCGTTACCCCGAACAGATGAAGGTCTGGGCGCGCGAAGTCGGCGCGACCGCGCAGGTCGCGGGCGGGGTCCCTGCGATGTGCGATGGCGTGACGCAAGGCTATCCGGGGATGGAGCTGTCGCTGTTCAGCCGCGACACGATCGCGCTGTCGACCGCGATCGCGCTCAGCCACGGCACGTTCGAGGGCGCGGCGCTGCTCGGCATCTGCGACAAGATCGTGCCGGGCCTGCTCATGGGCGCGCTGCGCTTCGGGCATCTGCCGATGATCCTGATCCCCGGCGGCCCGATGCCCTCGGGCCTCCCGAACAAGGCGAAGGCGGCGGTGCGCGAGCGGTTCGCCGAGGGACAGGCGACGCGCGACGAACTGCTCGAGGCCGAGATCCAGGCCTATCACACGCAGGGCACCTGCACCTTCTACGGCACCGCCAACACCAACCAGATGATGATGGAGGTGATGGGCCTCCACATGCCGGGCGCGGCGTTCGTCAATCCGGGCACCAAGCTGCGGCAGGAACTGACCCGCGCCGCCGTCCATCGGCTGGCGACAATCGGCGTGCATGGTGACGATTATCGTCCGCTGGGTGCGTGCGTCGATGAAAAGGCGATCGTCAACGCCGCCGTCGGGCTGCTGGCGACCGGCGGCTCGACCAACCATCTGCTCCACGTCCCCGCGATCGCGCGCGCGGCGGGGATCGTCATCGACTGGGAGGATTTCGACCGCCTCTCCGCCGCCGTGCCGCTGCTCGCGCGCGTCTATCCGAACGGATCGGCGGACGTGAACGGCTTCGAGTCGGCGGGCGGGATGCCCTATGTCATCCGGCAGTTGCTCGACGGCGGTTATCTGCACCGCGACATCATGACCGTCGCGGGCGCCGACCTGTCGGCCTATGCCGAAACGCCGGTGATCGAGGGCGACGCGCTGGCGTGGCAGCCGGTCGGCGACAGCCGCGACGAGACGATCCTGCGTCCGGTGACGCAGCCCTTCTCGCCCGATGGCGGGATGCGGATCCTGCAGGGCAATATCGGCCGCGCCTGCATCAAGGTGTCGGCGGTCGAGCGTGAGCGCTGGGTGGTCGAAGCGCCCGCGCGCGTCTTCGCCGACCAGCTTGAGGTGCTGGAGGCGTTCAGGAACGGCGAGCTGGAGCGCGACATGGTGGTCGTGGTCCGTTTCCAGGGGCCGCGCGCCAACGGCATGCCCGAGCTTCACAAGCTGACCCCGCCGCTCGGCGTGCTCCAGAATCGCGGCTTCAAGGTCGCGCTGGTCACGGACGGCCGCATGTCTGGCGCGAGCGGCAAGGTGCCGTGCGCGATCCACTGCTCGCCGGAAGCATTGGGCGGCGGCGCGATCGGGCTGATCCGCGACGGCGACCTGATCCGTGTCGATGCCGAGGCGGGCACGCTGGAGGCGCTGGTGCCGGCCGACGAATGGGCCGCGCGCGAACCGGCCCCCTTCCCCGCCCCGGCGACGGGCATGGGCCGCGAGCTGTTCGGCATGTTCCGCGGGCTGGCGGACGAAGCCGAGAAGGGCGCCAGCGCGGTGCTGGCGGGCGCGGGGCTGTAGTCAGACGTCACCCCGGACTTGTTCCGG
This sequence comes from Sphingomonas endophytica, assembly GCF_001476895.1. Lineage (GTDB taxonomy): Bacteria > Pseudomonadota > Alphaproteobacteria > Sphingomonadales > Sphingomonadaceae > Sphingomonas > Sphingomonas endophytica_A. The sequence continues at coordinate 12,967 of NZ_LDTB01000084.1, forward strand.
GGTCCACCCAACCGCACACTCACACGGATCGGACTTGCGGCGCGGTGGATGCCGGAACAAGTCCGGCATGACGGAGGATTGCTGATGCAGGTCGTATCGGTCGATATCGGAGGGACGCACGCGCGCTTCGCCATCGCGGAGGTCGAGGGCGGGCATGTCGTCTCGCTGGGCGAGCCGACCACGCTCAAGACCGCCGAGCACGCCAGCCTCCAGACCGCCTATGAGGCGTTCCGGGAGCGGATGGGCGGCACCCTGCCCAACGCCGCCGCGATCGGGGTCGCCTCGCCGATCACCGGCGACGTGATCCGCATGACCAACAATCCCTGGGTGATCCGCCCGTCGCTGATCCCCGAGCGGCTGGGTGCGGACACCTGGACGATCATCAACGACTTCGGCGCGATCGGCCATGCGGTCGGGCAATTGCCGGAGGCCGATTTCGAGCATCTCTGCGGCCCCGACATTCCCCTCCCCGCGCAGGGCGTGACCACGGTCTGCGGGCCGGGTACGGGGCTGGGCGTGGCGCAGGTCTACAAGCAGGACGGCCAGTATCGCGTCCTGCCGACCGAGGGCGGGCATATGGATTACGCCCCGCTCGACGGCATCGAGGATGCGCTGCTCAAGCGGCTGCGCAAGACCTACACCCGCGTCTCGGCCGAGCGGATCGTCGCCGGGCCGGGGATCGTCGCGATCTACGAGACGCTCGCCGAGATGGAAGGGCGCGCCTATGTCCACAAGGACGACAAGGCGATCTGGACCGAGGCGCTGGAGGGCACCGATTCGATCGCGCTCGCCGCGCTCGACCGCTTCTGCCTCGCACTCGGCGCCGTCGCGGGCGATCTGGCGCTGGCGCATGGCGCGAAGGGCGTCGTGATCGCCGGGGGATTGGGCTTGCGCATCAAGGACAAGCTGCTGCGCTCCGGCTTCGACCAGCGCTTCGTCGCCAAGGGGCGGTTCCAGTCGCTGATGTCCGGTCTGCCGGTCAAGCTCATCACCCATCCGCAGCCGGGCCTGTTCGGTGCCGCGGCCGCCTTCGCGCAGGAGCATCAATCGTGAGCACCATCGAAACCGTCATGCGTACCAGCCCGGTGATTCCGGTGCTGGTCATCAACGACGCCGCGCAGGCGCGCCCGCTCGCCGAGGCCTTGGTCGCGGGCGGATTGAAGGTCTTGGAGGTGACGCTGCGCACCCCCGCCGCGCTTGATGCGATCCGTGAGATGCGCCAGGTGCCCGGCGCGATCGTCGGCGCAGGGACCGTCGTGACGACCGAACAGGTCGCGCAGGTGCAGGACGCCGGGGTCGAGTTCATCGTCTCCCCCGGCCTGTCGGCAAAGACCGGCGCGGCGATCCTGGAGGCGGGCATCCCGTGGTTGCCCGGCGTTGCGACGGCCGGCGACATCATGCGCGGGCTCGACATGGGGCTGGAGCATTTCAAGTTCTTCCCGGCGGAAACGAGCGGCGGGGTAAAGGCGCTCAAAGCGCTTGCCGCCCCCTTCTATCAGTGCAAATTCTGCCCGACCGGCGGCATTACCGAAGCAAGCGCGCCCGACTGGCTGGCGATCCCGCCGGTGCTGTGCGTCGGGGGAAGCTGGGTCACGGACGGCACGCTGCCCGAGATCGAGGCGCGCGCCCGCGCGGCGGCATCGCTCCCGCGCTGATCCACGCCTGATCCTACGGAGGGGAGCGGCGCCGCGCTGCGGCTGCCGCCCCCCTCCGGCGCGCCGACCTGACGTCGGGCCGAGCGCCATGTCAGTATTACGCGATAGTTGAGCGTGTCGCAGGGTCGCACGAGCCAGCGTCGCGTGAAACGTCCGGCTGATATCTATCGATTTCAATTGCTTCCATCGCCGGATTGGTGCGCAACCCGTAGCAATCTGGTCCGAGAACCGCTAACGCGAACGACTTGCAGTCGCGCCGAATGCCGCGTACCGCCGCTCTTTTCCGAAGGGGGCGCATGACGACGAACATCGCGCGGGTCGCAACCACACCTGCCCGCCCGGCGCGGGTCGCGCGCGCATCGGGTGGCAACCGTGCCATGCGGTGGCTGTCGCTGCTCCACCGCTGGACCGGCGCGATCACTGGCGCGCTGCTCGGGCTGCTCGGCGCGACCGGCACGCTGCTGGTGTGGCGCGACGACCTGACCTTCGTCCCGCATGGCGCCGATCCGCTCTCCCGCGATCCGGCACTGCTGGCTCATGCCGTGAACCTGATCGCCGCCGGGCCGCAGACACCGACGCGCATGACCTTCGCCAGCGATGGACTGGGCGTACATCTGGTCGGGTTTTCCAAGGGCACGGGCGCCTATGTCAGCCAGTCGGGCGAGGTCGTCGCGCGGTGGAGCAGCATAGCGCAGCGCCCCGAATTGTGGCTGTTCGACCTCCACCACCGCCTCTTGCTGGGCGAGACGGGGGAGACGCTCAACGCCATTGCCGGGCTGTTCGGGTTGTTCTTCGTCATCAGTGGGACGATCTTGTGGTGGCGGGTGCGCCATCATTTCCACCCCAGGGTCTGGCCGGCGAAGATGACCCCGGGTGCGATCGTCCACCATCATCGCGATCTGGGCCTGCTGACCGCGCCGCTGCTGTTTCTGTCGATGCTGACCGGCGTCATGATGCTGCTGCCCTCGCTGACCGGCGTGTTGCTGGGCAGTGGACCGCGCGCCCGCCCGCCCGAAGTCCTGCGGGCGCATCATCTGCCGGCCCATCCCGACTTCGGCCCCGTCTTCGCCGCTGCGCGGGCGCGCTTCCCGGACGCGGAGCCTCGCCGCCTGCAATGGCCGCGCATGCCGGGGGCGCCTTTGACGCTCCGTCTGCGTCAGCCGTTCGAATGGAATCCGAACGGGCAGACCTTCGTCCATTTCGATCCGGCGACGCTGGCCGTGGTCGGCGTCACCGATCCCAGGTCGGCGGGGCGCGGAGCCGGATTGCGGGAAAAACTCTATCCGCTTCACGCCGGGAAAGTGGGTGGGCTGGCGTGGAAACTGGCCACGACGCTGTCGGGAATCGCGATGACGTTGCTGGGCTCGCTGGCGGTCTACGGCTTCTGGAAGACGCGCGCCAACATCCGCGCGGCCGCTCGCCGCAAACGGTTGCACCGATGACAGCCGAAAGGATACGAACAAAATTCGGCCTTGAAACAGCCCGTTACATGCGCATCGCGCAGTGACCTTGTTACTACCTTTCCGAACCTAATTGACACCTATTTGTAACCACTACATCGTGGTCAGGCGAGTTGGACCAAGTGGTCTGGCCAGGCGATGTATCTGGCCAGCCCCGACGGAGGTGTCCTGCGCGAACGGGGGTTGAAAATGGGGTACGATCGTCGAAACGAAAACGGCTGCACGCAGGTCGCGAAAGCCACGCTGATGTCCTCGGCAGCGACGCTGATGCTGCTGGCTGCGCTGCCCGCGACGGCGCAAACCTCGACGCCGGAGCCGACTGCCGAAGCCGCCATCGATGAGGCGCAGGGCGATATCGTCGTCACCGGCTTCCGCGCGTCGATCGCGACCGCGCTGGACGCCAAGCGGCGCGATACGCGGGTAAGCGACGGCATCTCGGCGGAGGATCTGGGCAAGTTCCCGAGCCAGAACATCACCGAATCGATCCAGCGCATCTCCGGCGTCCAGATGCAGAACATCAATGGTCGCGGCGCGACGATCAGTATTCGCGGCCTCGGTCCACAATATGCTCTGACCACGATCAACGGCCAGACCTTCAAGAGCGCCGACTTCACCGACGGTTTCCGCTATGACATCATCCAGACCGAACTGGCGAATGCGGTACAGGTGCTGAAATCGCCGACTGCCGACATGGACAGCGGCGGACTTTCGGGTACGATCAACATCCAGACGGTCAAGCCTCTGGACTATAGCACGCGCAAGATCGTCGTGTCGGCGAAGGCGCAGAACAGCGAATATGCCGGCAAGACGATCACGCCGAAGGTCGGGGTCAGCTATGTCGACCAGCTCGCCGATGGCAAGCTGGGCGTGTACGTCAACCTTGGTTATCAGAAGCTTGAGGACCGCGCCGACTATCTGTTCCAGGACCGCTGGGCGACGCAGACCATCAACGGCGCGCGGGTCGCGGTGCCGCGCCGGCCGCGATATCGGCGCATCGACCGCTCGATCGACCAGCTGATGGGCAGCGGCGGGCTGCAATGGCGCCCGATGGACAATCTGGAGGTCGATGCGACCGCGATCTATGCGCGCGACGACACCCATTATGACGTCAACCAACAGGTTTTCCTGTTCAATACCGCACGCTTGGCGGCAGGCAGCGTGTCGGACGGCGCGTCGAAGGTGACGACGGCGACCAACTTCACGCTGGAGAACAACCGCCAGGAGGAGAAGCGCAAGCTGTCCAGCCAAGGCTATACGCTCAGCACGAAATGGACCGGCGAAGACGGGTGGGCAGCGCGCGTCGCGGCCAATTACACGCGTGGTCATGCCTATGTTCGCGAGGATGCGGCGATCCTGGGGGTGACGATCCCGTCCGCGACGCTGGACATCACCGATCCGCGCAAGCCGAAATATATGGTCGCCGCCAACCTGAGCGATCCGGCGCTCTACACGCAATCGACGCTCACCCGGAACGAGTTCCCGGTCGGCGCGACCCGCAAGACGACCGGCAAGGAAGTCTCGACGCAGGTCGACGTGACGAAGGACGTAACGCTCGGCCCGATCTCGCAACTGGCGGCGGGCACGAAGTTCCGCCACGAAAGCTTCGTGCGCGACGTCAGCCGCCACGACCTCGCCTCGCTGACCACGCGGCCCGGCGCCAACAGCACCGTCTTCCCGACGCTGTCGGCCAGCCGTCTGGGCGTCGGCGGGTTCCTGAACGACGACGGCAACATCCCCAATGCCTGGGTCGCGCCCGATATCGCGGGCTATCGCAAGGCGCTGAGCGCCGCCGGGATCAACGTGCCCGACCTGCCCGCGCCCGAGGGGAGCTATACCGTCGATCGCTACATTCCGGCGGTGTACGCGATGGCCTCGCTGGAGAGCACGCTGTTCGGCGCCGGGCTGCGCGGCAATGTCGGCGTCCGGTACGAACATACGCGGCAGTTGGTGAGGGGCAACGTCACCCAGCCACGCACCGGCAGCTACACCAACGTCACCACCAAGATCGGCGATTACGAACAGACGCAGGAATATGGCAACGTCCTGCCGAGCCTGAACCTGGTCGTCGAGCCGACGAAGAAGCTGCAGTTCCGCTTCGCCGCCGCCAAGGTGCTGGTGCGCCCGATCCTGGACAGCACCACGTCGCTGGCGCAGACCACCTCGTCGGTCGCCAACACCTTCCCGGCGAACACCCGCACGATCACGGTGGACCTGGGTCAGGCGGGGCTGAAGCCGCTGACCGCCGACCAGATCGATCTGGGCGCCGAATGGTATTACGGCACCGCCAGCGCGCTATCGATCAACGGCTTCTACAAATGGGTGAAGAACGGCACCTTCTCGTCGCTGGTCTGCCCGGCGACGTTCGGTGGCGTCTCGCTCAGCCGCGCGACGAGCGGCACGACCAACGGCGATTGCGTCGATGCGTCGGGCAACATCTATAACATCACGCAGACCGCCAACGACGCGCGCACGATCCGCATCCGCGGCGTGGAGGTCAGCTGGAACCAGTCGCTCGACCAGTTCCTGCCGGTCGACGGCTTCGGCTTCATCGCCAACTACACCCGCGTGATCCCGACCAAGGTGGCGATCGGCACCGGCTTCACGGTGCGCAACCTGTCGAAGAACACCGCCAACATCACGCCCTATTGGGAGAACGACCGCTTCAGCCTGCGCGTGTCGGCCAATTATCGCAGCTCCTACGAGCAGAACGGCGCGGACAGCTTCTTCGCGACCGAGGGGCATACGGTGCGCGCGCGCACGCAATTCGATCTGGCGGCCGGCTATACCCCGACCGACACGCTCAGCTTCGCCGCCGGGGTCATCAACCTCAACAACAGCCGCGAGGAAGCGTTCTACAACAACAATCCGTCGATCTGGCAGGAGAGCAGCTTCTACGGCCGCAGCTTCTACCTGTCGGCGACACTGCGCATGTAAGTCGGCCGGGGGCGGGCCGCGCACGCCCGCCCCCCTTCCCGACCGTTTCCCGCCGCGCTACGCTGCGGAAAAACAGGGGGTCTTGCCATGCGTCATCTGTTCCTTGCCGCCGCACTCGCGTCCGTCGCGCATCCCGCGCTGGCCGAGCCGGATTATGCCGCCGCGATCCGCAGCGATTACGACACGTCGCTGGCGACGATATGGGACGATTTCCACCGCCACCCCGAACTGTCGTTCAAGGAGACGCGCACCGCCGCGAAGATGGCGGCCGCCCTGCGCGCGATCCCGGGTGTGCAGGTGACGGAAAAGGTCGGCGGCACCGGCGTGGTCGGTGTGCTGAAGAACGGCAACGGCCCGGTCGTGCTGGTCCGCGCCGACATGGACGGCCTGCCGGTCGCGGAGAAATCCGGCCTACCCAATGCCAGCACCGATCGACAGGTCGGCGTGGACGGCGTGGAGGCCCCGGTAATGCATGCCTGCGGCCACGACACGCATATCGTCGGGCTGCTCGCGACCGCGCGGCGGCTGGCGGCGATGAAGGACCGCTGGGCGGGCACGGTACTGTTCATCGTCCAGCCCGCCGAGGAACGGGTCGGCGGCGCGAGCGCGATGCTGAAGGACGGGCTCTACACGCGCTTCCCCAAGCCCGATTACGCGCTGGCCTATCATTCCAATTCCGAGGGGCTGGCGGGCACCGTCTCCGCATCGGAGGACATCCAGTACAGTTCCTCGGACAGCGTCGATATCGTCGTGCCTGGGATCGGCGCGCATGGCGCCAGCCCGCAGGCGGGCAAGGATCCGGTCTATATGGCCAGCCAACTGGTCATCGCGCTCCAGGGCCTCATCAGCCGCGAGCGCCAGCCGCTGCGCCCCGGCGTCATCACCGTCGGCAGCTTCCATTCCGGGTTGAAGCACAACATCATTTCCGACGAGGCGAAGTTGCAGGTCACGGTGCGCGCCAATGACGAGGCGACGCGCGCGCAACTGCTGGCCGGGATCCGCCGCGTCGCGCAGGGCATCGGCGAGCTCAACGGCATGCCCGCCGACAGGATGCCGGTGGTGACGGTGATCGAGGGCACGCCGACCACGATCAACGACGCGGCGCTGGCCCGGCGGCTGAACGGCGTGATGGCCACGACGCTGGGGGCGGACAAGGTCATCCCGTTCCAGCAGAAGGGGATGGGCGCGGAAGACTTCGCCGCCTTCATCGAGCCGAAGTACGGCGTGAAGGGCTATTATTTCGCGGTCGGCGGGACGCAGCAGGCGGCGTTCGATGCCGCCGCGCGCGGCGGGCCGCCGGTGCCGTCGCATCACTCCCCGCTGTTCAAGGTCGATCCGCGCGCGGTCGTCACCACCGGCGCCACCGCGATGACGGCGGCGGTCCTCGACCTGTTGAAACCGGGGGCGACCGCGTAGGCGGGGGCGACGGAGGGTTATTCGTACTCCGTCGTTACCTCGGGCCTTGATCCGAGCTTCATGGTGGCACCGGCGCGGTGGTAACGGTTCCACGGCAGCGATCCCGGCTCCAGCGACAGGGCTTGCGGACGGGTGGACCCCGGCCGTCGCCGGGGTGACGTGATGGATGGGGCAGGACACCCGACCTTCTCGACGGGTTTTCGGGGACCACCGCTTCGCAGAGCCAAGGGCGAACACGCTGACGAAGCGGTGGATGCCGGCCCCCCGTCCGGCAGGATCGCCGCGCGTTCGCGCGCGACGCTGCGCGGCGACGGAGGGCCGGCTCAGCGCGGCATGAAGCGCGGGGAATAGTCCGCCATCGTCATGAACACGCTGTCGACGCGCGTGACCAGTTTGCCCGACGCCTCGGAGCTGGCAACGACCGCTTTCCACGCCGGATCGGCGACGAACGCCGCCCAGTCGGCGTCGCGCGCGGCGCGGTCGGGATAGGCGAGCACATAGACCAGCCGCCCTTCCGGCTGCTCGGTCGTGGGCATCTCGTTCCAATAGGCGACGTTGGTCATGCCGTGCTTGGCGAACAGCGTCATCGTATGCTCGCGGAACCGCGCGTTCAGCGCGGCGGCCTTGCCGGGCGCGGGATAATAGGTGCGCAGCTCATACACCGCGGTGCGCGGGTTCAGCTTCGGCGGTTTCGCCGATGCCGGCGTGCCCGCCGTCATCGTCATCGCCATCGCCACGATCGCCGTCAGTCGCATCCCGCCTCTCCCAGTTCTTATCGATGCCAAGCGTAGCCGCGGCATCGCGCCAGCGCCATTGATCCGCGACAAGCTCCGCGATTCACCTTATTATCGGCGCAGCCCGATCACCGGGCCGGAGGATGTTTCGATGCGCCACCTGCTCGCAGCCACCGCCGCGCTGATGCTGGTCGCCGGGCCGGTCGCGGCGGCGCCGTGCAAGGATCCCAAGACCGGCAAGTTCGCGAAATGCCCGGCCAGGCCGGCCAAGTGCAAGAACGCCAGGGGTCAGTTCGTGAAGTGCGGCACGCCCGGTGCGAAACCGATCGGCTGAGCCGCGATCACACCGCGCGGCGGGCGAGCGCGCGGCGACGCTCGTGGCTTTCCGCGCGGGCGCGTTCGACCGCCTCGGTTTCGGTCACGAGCAGCAGATGATCGATGACGCGGGTCAGATGGTCGCGCATCGCGCCCCGCGCCGCGACCGGGGACCGCGCCTCCAGCGCCGCCAGGATGCGGCCGTGCTCGACCAGCCGCCCCTCGGTGTCGAGGCTGCCGGCCTTCACCAGCACCTCTCGCGCCAGCGGCGAGCGGAAGCGCATGTCCCAGAAATCGGTCACGGCGGCGATGATGACCGCGTTGCCGGTCGCCTCCGCGATCGCGATGTGGAAGCGGCGGTCGGCCACCTCGGCCGCCGCGCTGTCGTCGCTGTCCATGTCGACCAGCAAGGCGCGAAGCTCGCCCAGTTGCTCCTCGGTGATCTCGGTCGCGGCGACGGCGGCCACCTCGCCTTCCAGAAGCCGGCGCGCCTCGGTGATCTCGAACGCGCCGATATCGAGTTCCTGCTCGACATGCGGGCTGGCGGTGGCCAGCACGAACACGCCCGAACCCTTGCGCGCCTCGACCAGCCCCTGCATCTCCAGCGCGATCATCGCCTCGCGGATCGTCGGGCGGCTCACCCCGAAACGCTCGGTCAGGTCGCGCTCGGCCGGCAGCCGGGTGCCGACCGGATAGGTGCCGGCGACGATGTCGGCGACGATCGCCTGCACGATCCTGCGGTACAATTTGCCCTGCTCGACCATGAGCCGCTCGTTCCTCCTGCGCGCATGATCGGCATGCGAACGCCACCCGGTAATGGCCGCAACAGCCACAGCGTCAAGAGTTTACGGGTAAATGACTGACAATGCGCGAGCATTGGCCTTACCAACTTTCGCAAACGCGCGTGGTTGCCGAAGCGGGGTGTCATGCGTTGCCGGCGGCATGACCAATGCCGACGTCCTGATGCCCGCCCCGCTTCCCGCCGCCGCAATCGCCGCGCTGGACGGTCGGGTGCGGCTGCATCGCCTGTGGGAACAGGACGACCCGGCGGCGTATCTCGCCCGGATCGCGCCGCGCGTCCGCGGGCTGGCGGGCAAGCCGGCCGGGCGCGTCGATGCCGCGCTGTTCGACCGGTTGCCGGCGCTGGAGATCGTCGCCAATTTCGGCGTCGGCTATGACGCGGTGGACGCCGTGGCGGCCGCCGCACGCGGGATCGTCGTGACCAACACCCCGGGCGTGCTGGACGAGGAGGTCGCCGATCTGGCGGTCGGGCTGTTGCTGGCGACGATCCGGCGGCTGCCGCAGGCGGACCGGTATGTGCGCGACGGGAAGTGGCCGCACGCGCCCTTCCCCTTGTCGCCGACGTTGCGGGGGCGGCGCGCCGGGATCCTGGGGCTGGGCGCGATCGGGACGGCGGTGGCCCGGCGGCTGGAGGCGTTCGGCCTGTCGATCGCCTATCACGGGCGACACCGGCAGGACGGCGTGGATTATGCCTATCACGACACGCCCGCGGCGTTGGCGGCGGCGTGCGACGTGCTGATCGCGACGGTGCCGGGCGGTGCCGGGACGCGCCATCTGGTCGACGCCGGGGTACTGGCGGCGCTGGGCGCGGACGGGGTGTTCATCAACGTCGCGCGCGGCAGCGTGGTGGATCAGGCCGCGCTGATCGCGGCGTTGCAGGGCGGCACGATCCTGGCGGCCGGGCTGGACGTGTTCGACGACGAACCGCAGGTGCCCGACGCGCTGATCGCGCTGCCCAATACGGTGCTGCTGCCGCACATCGGCTCCGCCTCGACGCAGACCCGCGCGGCGATGGGGCAGCTGGTCGCGGACAATCTGATCGCGTGGTTCGAGCAGGGGCGGCCGCTCACCCCGGTGCCCGAGACGCCGGTGCCGTCGCAGCGGCGATGACGCGGGGAGCGGC
>NZ_LDTB01000085.1 GCF_001476895.1 Sphingomonas endophytica
GGATGGGTATAAGGGCTGGGACCGGGACGGGCGCGGGGATCGCGGGCCGGGGATGGCCCCGCCACCGCCGCCGCGGGATCGCGCGGGCGTGGCACCGCCGCCTCCGGCCGGGCGTGACTGGCGCGGGGTGCCCGACGATCAGCGACGCTGGGACGATCGCCGCCGCTGGGACGGCGTGCGCCGCCCGCCGCCGCCCGCCGGCGACTGGCGGAGCGAGCGCGACGATCCGCGCGCGCGTTTCGGGTTCAGTCGTCCGGGGTCGCCCGGCATCTGGCGGTCGGAGCGCGACCAGCGCTGGGATCGCGAGTGGCGGCGCGAACCGCGTTACGACTGGCGCGGCTATCGGGCGGAGCGCCGCTCGCTGTTCCGGCTGCCGCGCTATTACGCGCCTTACGGCTGGGACGGCGGCTATCGGCGGTTCGGGCTGGGCGTGCCGCTGGCGCCGATGCTCTACACGCCGCGCTACTGGATCTACGATCCCTGGGCCTATCGCCTGCCGGACGCCGACGAGCCGTATCGCTGGGTGCGCTACTATAACGACGCGCTGCTGGTCGATATCGAGGACGGGACGGTCGTAGACGTGATCTACGGCATCTTCGAGTGACGGGTTGACGCAGGTCACTTGAATCGCGCGCGGCGGCGCGCGACACCGGCAGGGTCATGGCGATTACGACCCAGCCCCCCGGCCACCCGTCCGCCGCGCGTGCCGCGATCGGCGCGGCGGTGGCGGCGCGGCTCGATGCCGATCCGCGCATGCAGCGCCTGCCCAGCGACGATGTCGCGGCATGGCGCTGCGTCGATTTTCTGGACGCGGCCAATTGCGACTGGCTGGTGCAGGTGATCGACGGCAACCGCCGCCCGTCGACCTTGTTCAGCGATCGTGGCGGCCCGGGCAGCCGTACCAGCGACAGTTGCGACATGGACCGTTCCGCCGATGGCATCCGCCAGATCGACGCCTATATCGCCGCGTCGCTGGGAATCGCGCCCGAGTTCGGCGAGACGATGCAGGGGCAGCGTTATGCGCCCGGCCAGCTGTTCCGCGCGCATCACGATTATTTCCACGAGGCCGAAAGCTACTGGCCGGCGATGCGCGAGAATGGCGGGCAGCGTACCTTCACCGCGATGATCTATCTCAACGAGGTGGAGGAGGGCGGCGCGACCTGGTTCCCGAAGGGCGGGCTGCGGGTCGCGCCGCGCAAAGGGATGCTGCTGGCGTGGAACAACATGGCGGCGGACGGCAGCCCCAATATCGCGACGCTGCACGAGGGGATGGCGGTGCTGGAGGGCACCAAATACATCATCACCAAATGGTTTCGCGAGGCGCCGTGGGGACGTCGGCCGCGCGCGAACGGGGCGGCATCGTGACCGAGCCGCTCGACGCCATTCCCGGCGCGGTCGTCGCCGCCGCGACGCGCGTGCTGGAGGCGGCGTGCGCGCGTGACCTGTCGATCGTCACCGCCGAAAGCTGCACCGGCGGGCTGCTCGCCTCGCTGCTGACCGATGTCGAGGGAGCGAGCCATGCGTTCGAGCGCGGCTTCGTCGTCTATTCCAGCAAGGCGAAGTGCGAGTTGCTGGGCATCGCGGCGGAGCAGATCGACCGCTGCGGCGCGGTGAGCGAGGATGTCGCACGCGCGATGGCGGAGGGCGCGCTGCGGCATTCCGACGGCGATGTCGCGCTGGCGATCACCGGTTTCGCCGGGCCGGGTGCGCCGGGCGACGAGCCGGGGCTGGTTCATCTCGCCTGTCGCCGTCGCGACGGCGTGACATGGCACCGGGAGTGTCATTTCGGCGATGTGGGGCGCGGGGCGGTGCGGGGTGCGGCGCTGAAGGTCGCGCTGGAGCTGCTGGAGCGCGCGGTGGCGTAGCGGGGGTGTCGCTTCCGTCTGTCGGACGGGTTCGTGCCCTTTGCAAACGTCCCCTCGTCATGCCGGACTTGTTCCGGCATCCACGGCGCCGCACACCAAAACGCGGATGAGCGGGTCGAAGAGTGGACCCCGGAACAGGTGCGGGGTGACGTGCCGAGTGGGGTGGGCAAGGCGATCCTCGCGGAGGTCCTGGCCCGTTCACGGATGTGAACGTCGATCCCCACCGCCCGCAAGCCGCTTTCCTTCGTTCCGCGCGGGTCGTAGAAGAGCCCATGCTTCAGGCCAGCCCCGGTTTTTCGCTTTCGACCCGTCCGGCCGCGATCGCGCGCTGGCTGTATGTCGTCGCCGCGCTGATCGTCGCGATGGTGGTGGTCGGCGGGATCACGCGGCTGACCGAATCCGGGCTGTCGATCACGCAATGGAAGCCGATCAGCGGCGTCGTGCCCCCGCTGAACGACGCGCAATGGCAGGCCGAATTCGCCAATTACCAGCGTATCCCGGAATATCAGCAGCTCAATCGCGGCATGACGCTGGCCGGGTTCAAGGCGATCTTCTTCTGGGAATATGTCCATCGCCTGCTGGGGCGGGTGATCGGGCTGGCGTTCGCGATCCCGCTGGTCTGGTTCGCGGTGAAGCGGCAGATCCCGCGCGGTTACGGCTGGCGGCTGACCGCGCTGCTGGCGCTGGGCGGATTGCAGGGCGCGATCGGCTGGTGGATGGTCGCATCCGGCCTGTCGGTGCGCACCGACGTCAGCCATCTGCGGCTGGCGACGCATCTGGGCACCGCGCTGTTCATCCTGGGCGGGATCGTCTGGACCGCGCGCGACCTGACGGCGCTGGCCGCCAATCCGCTGGCGCATCCGGCGCGGCTGGGTGTCGGTCCGGCGCTCGCGATCGGCGCGCTGGCCGTGCAGATCGTGTTCGGCGCGTTCACCGCCGGGCTGGACGCCGGCTATGCCTTTTCGAGCTGGCCGTTGATGGGCGACGCGCTGTTCCCGGCCAACGTGCCGATGGTGACGCCGGCGTGGCGCAACGCGATCGACAATCCGATCGTCGTCCAGTTCCTCCACCGCTGGATCGCATTCGCGGCGGCGGGGGCGCTGGTGTGGCTGGCCTATCGCGCGCGGGCGGCGCGGGCCGGGGGCGTGGCGGCGGTGCTGGTCGGACTGGTCGGCCTCCAGATCGCACTGGGCATCGCGACGCTGCTGAGCGGGGTGGAGATCGTCGTCGCGGTCGCGCATCAGGCCAATGCCGCGCTGCTGCTGATCGCCACCGTCGTCGCCGCGCACGCCGTCAGCCTCCGCCGCGCGTGATCGCGCGCGGGCTGGCGCTGGCGGCGTTGCTGGCGGCCGGCACCGGTGAGGCGCGCTTCGCGCCGCGACGGGACTCCCCCTATCGTCTGACGCGCGTCGAGGAGCGTGACGAGGGCGGGAGGACGCGGCGGTTCGTCAGCGCGCGGCAGGTCGTGTTCACGCGCGACGCGGACGGTGGCTATCGCGCGCTGGTCACGCTGGAGACGGCGAGCGATAGCCAGGCCGACAGCGCGTTTGCGGCGCTGGCGCGCGCGATGGCGGGGGCGCCGCTGGTGGTGTTGCTGGACCGCGCGGGGCAACCGCGCGCGGTCCGCGATCTCGACGCGATCTGGGGACGGCTGCGCGCCGGGATCACAGAAGCGGCCACTGACCCCGCGCTGCGGGAAGCGCTGTGGCGGTTGCACGATGGCGCCACGACGACGCAGCGCCTGCAGGTGGTGGCGGGGCCGCTGCTGGCGGTGCTGGCCCCCGACGACGCGGACCGGGTCGCCGGCACGCGCCCCGTGACACTGCCGGCGGAGGGTGTCGGCCCCGCCATGGCGATGACCGGCGAGGAAACGGTCGCGCGCGATGGCGGGCGCATCGTCGTCACCACGACCGCCACGGCGCAGGGAACGATCGGCGTGCGCCGGCTGCGGCGCATGCGCGTGGTCGATCGGCGCAGCGGACTGGTCGTCGAGCAGCGGGACGACCAGCGACTGGAGGCGTCGGGACGCAGCGTCGGATCGCGGACCCGTATTACCCTCACGCCCGCGCCGGTATCATAATACCCGTCAGCAAAGCCGCGCAAATCTTGACATTGGCGGGGCCGCACGGCATTGGGCCGCCATCGGCGCGCACACCCGGCGGGGTGGCGCGTCCTTTCTGTTTCGACGCGAATATGAAGGTCACCAGGCACCATGAAGGCGCTGATGAAGACCACCAAGTCGGCCAAGCCGCATGAGGTGGAAAAGAAGTGGCACATCGTCGACGCCACCGACCTCGTGGTCGGTCGTGCGGCGGTGGTGATCGCCAACGTGCTGCGCGGCAAGCACAAGACCAGCTTCACCCCGCACGTCGATTGCGGTGACAATGTCATCGTCATCAACGCCGACAAGGTGCGCTTCACCGGCAACAAGCTGGCCGACAAGGTCTATTACAAGCACACCGGCTATGCCGGCGGCATCAAGGGCATCACCGCCGCCAAGGTGCTGGAAGGCCGCTTCCCGGAGCGCGTTCTGGAGAAGGCCGTCGAGCGCATGATCCCGCGCGGTCCGCTGGGCCGTCAGCAGATGCGCAACCTGCGCATCTTCACCGGTTCGGAGCACCCGCATGCGGCGCAGAACCCGGAAGTCCTCGACATCGCCGGCATGAGCCGCAAGAACAAGGTGGGCGCATAATGTCCGACAACCGCCAGTCGCTTTCCGATCTGGGCGCCGCTCTCCAGCAGCAGCGCGAGACCGCGGTCGAGCAGGCCGACACCACCGCCCCCACCTCCGCCGAGGCCTATCTGGCCGGCGACGTGCAGGAGCCGGTGCAGCGCGCGCCGCTGCGTGCGCAGGAGATCGACAAGTACGGCCGTGCCTATGCGACCGGCCGTCGTAAGGACGCCGTCGCCCGTGTCTGGCTGAAGCCGGGTTCGGGCAAGATCACGATCAACGGTCGCGACCAGGAAGTCTATTTCGCGCGTCCGACGCTGCGTCTCGTCATCAACCAGGTGTTCGGCATCACCGAGCGCGAAGGTCAGTATGACGTGATCTGCACCGTCAAGGGCGGCGGTCTGTCGGGTCAGGCCGGCGCGGTGAAGCACGGCATCAGCCAGGCGATCACCCGCTACGAGCCCGCGCTGCGCGCTCCGGTGAAGGCGGCCGGCTTCCTGACCCGCGATCCGCGCGTCGTCGAGCGTAAGAAGTACGGCCGCGCCAAGGCGCGTCGTAGCTTCCAGTTCTCGAAGCGCTAAGACACGGGCGGTCCCGGACTGCCGATGCGGTCCGGGAAGCGGCCACAACCGGCGGCGATGTCCGGCGGCGTGGCGCACCAGCCGATGGTACGAAGGGGCGGTCCGGCGACGGGCCGCTCTTTTCGTCTGAGGACGGGGTGGCTGGCGACAGGGGGCCCGCGCGATGGGCGGTGATCCTGTCACCATGTCGTCGCTGTTCTCACCTATCGTCCAGACCATGACGCCGACGAATCTGCTCCTGCCCACCTACCGGCAGATGCTGAAGACGCTGTCCGGCCTGATCGACACGGCGCAGAAGCAGCTGCCGGATCGGGCGGAGAGCCTGCTGACGGCGCGGCTGGCGGCGGACATGCTTCCGTTCGCGGCGCAGGTGCGCTTTGCGGCCTTCCAGGCGCAGGAAGCCATCTTCAGGCTGCGTGGCGAACCTTTCCCCGAGTGGCTGGAGGTCATCGCCGCGGAAGGGCGGAACGCCGCGGACGCCCCGGGGACGATCGCCGATGCCATGATCCGGCTGCAGGACGCGCTATCCTTCCTGACGGAGGTGCCCGACGATGCGCTGGATGCCGGTGCCGAGCGCCCGATCACGATCGCGTTGCCGGGAGGCTTGACGTTCGACCTGACGGGCGAACAATACGCACGAGACTGGGCGCTGCCGCAATTCTATTTCCATGTCGTCACCGCTTACGCGATCCTCCGCCATCGGGGCGTGGCGATCGGCAAGGCGGATTATGTGCCGCACATGTTCGCCTATCTGCGGCCGGGGACGACTGCCGCAACCTAGGGGCGATCGACGGAGGGCGCGGTCCCGTCTCGCCGCGATCGTGCTGCGACCATCGGCCGGAGGTTCGCTGTCCACCAGGCGCGCGGACCCGTGCGCGCTGGGAACGGGAGCCACGTCGTCGCCCGGGCGCGACAGGCGATGTCGAAGGCCCCGGATTTCCGCCGTCGCGGGAAGGACGGAGGCGCCCGTCTATGCCGAGCCGCCCTCCGCCAGGAACGCGCGCAGCCGGTCGGCCATGTCCTGCAACGTCACCTGTCCGATGTCGCCGCCGGTGTCGCTGTCGCGCAGCAGCTCGGCGATCGCGAGCTGGATCTGCGTGATATGGTCGATCCGTTGCAGGCTGCCCATGTGGCGCCGCAGCGTGTCGCCGTCGCTCCCCAGGTCATAGGCCAGATCGGCCAGCATGCTCGACGCGAGCACCAGCTCGGCCGCCAGCGCCCGGGCCAGGGGGCGGGGGACACCCGCCGCCGCGACGAACTCCCCCGCCGGCGCGCTCATTTCGAGCACATCTTCATGACGTTGGTGACGAGCGCGTCGGTCGCGACCGGCTGCGACACCATGCCGCGCGTCAGCGTGAAGCCGCCGCCCTCGGCCGGTGCGAAGGCATAGCCGCCGGCCGCGTTCATTGCGCGCAGCCCGCCCGCGCCGTCCTCGTTCGCATCGAGCAGCAGCACGCCGACCGCATTGGCCGCCGCCGCCTTCGCCGCCGAGGCGAACAGCAGCGAGATCGACGGGCGCTCACCCGCGACGGGATCCTTGGGCAGCAGCCGCAACGTGCCGTTCGGCCAGCTGTCGATCACCAGATGCGCGTCGCCGTGCGGGGCGAGATAGATCGTGCCCTGTTCCGGCTTCATGCCGTCGGTCGCCACGACCACCTTGGGCGCGACCTGTTCGGCGAGCTTCTCGACCATGCTTTCCACCAGCCCCGCGCCCAGATGCTGTACCACCACGGTCGGCGGGCAGTTCGCGGGGAAGCCGGCGAACAGGTCGAAGATCGACTTGGTGCTCGACGCGTCGCCGCCGACCAGCAGCAGGCGACCGTTCCAGTCGATCGGCGGGGACTTGGCGGCCTTCGGCGCGCTCTTCGGCTTCAGTTCGGCCTTCTTGGCCGCCTTCAGCCGCTTGGCCAGCTTGGCGATGATCGCGTCCAGTTCGGCCGGCGCGGCGACGCGCGGCTTCGGGAAACAGTCGATCGCGCCCAGCCGCAGCGCCTCGATCGATTCCGCCGCGCCGTCCTGCGTCCGGGTCGAGAACATGATGACCGGCATCGGTTTGCTGTCCATGATCTCGGCCAGATATTCGAGGCCGCTCATGCCCGGCATCTCGACGTCCAGCGTCATCACGTCGGGGCGGGCGCTGGCGACCAGCTCGCGCGCTTCCGCCGCGCCGTCCGCCATGCCGACCACCTCCACACCCGGAATGCGCTCCAGCGCACCGGAGATCAGGGCGCGCATGGTCAACGAGTCGTCGACCACCAGTACTTTTGTTCCAGCCATGATCCTGTCCTAAACTAAACGCATAAACTGACGGTAATCAGGCGGCATCCGCCATGGCGGCGCGCTCCACCAGCCGTTCCAGCGCCAGCACCAGGATGAGGCGCTGGTCGATGGTGGCCAGCCCGTCCAGGAACTGCTGCGCGGCCGTGTCGCCCATGTCGGGCAGCGGCTGCATATCCTCGGTCTGGACGGTGACGATATCGTTCACCGCGTCGACGATGATGCCCTGCAACTGTTCGCCGATCCGCACCACGATGATGACGTGGCGCGCGGTCGGATCGGTCATGCCCCAGCCCAGGCGGTGGCGCAGGTCGAGCACCGGCAGCACGACGCCGCGCAGGTTCACGACGCCGCGCACATGGCTGGGCACGTTGGGCAGCGGGGTGGCGGGCGACCAGGCGCGGATTTCGCGGATCGCCATGATATCGACGCCGAGATACTGGTCGCCGAGCTGGAAGGTGATGAGCTGACGGGACATGGGCGGGTTCCTCGTGGAAATCAGTGCAGCACGCGGCGGATCGCGGCGGCGAGCTTTTCGGGGTGGAAGGGCTTCACGATCCAGCCGGTCGCCCCGGCCTGGCGCGCGCGCTGCTTCTTTTCGTCGGAGCTTTCGGTGGTCAGCACCAGGATCGGCAGCGTGCGGCGGCCGTCGGCGCGGACGTTCTCGATCAGCCCGAACCCGTCCATGCGCGGCATGTTGATATCGGTGATGAGCAGGTCGGGTTCGTCCTCCTCGTCGAAGGTGGCGAGCGTTTCCAGCGCATGGACGCCGTCCTCCGCCTCCACGACGTTGTAGCCGAGATCGGTCAGCGCGGCACGCAACAGCATCCGCATGCTGGGCGAGTCGTCGACGGTCATGATCGTCTTGGTCACTGGCACTGGCTCCTGGGCAGTATTCGGGTCATCTCAGAAGAACTCGACGTCGCCGAGCGACGCGGGTGGCGGAGGCGGCGGGG
>NZ_LDTB01000086.1 GCF_001476895.1 Sphingomonas endophytica
GCGCGCGCGCGCGCGCCGTTCGCGGAAGTGGTGGTGGAGCCGTTCGGCGACATCTGGCTGCGCGATACCGCCCCGATCCTGGGTGGTGACGGCAGGGCGCGCGATTTCGGCTTCAACGGCTGGGGCGGCAAGTACGACCTGGAGGGCGATGAGGATATCGGCGCGCGGCTGGGACGCGCGCGCGGGCTGACCGTGATCGGCTGCGACTGGGTTCTGGAAGGTGGCGCGATCGACGGCGACGGCACCGGACTGGTCGTCACCACCGAACAATGCCTGCTCAATCCCAACCGCAACCCGACCCTGCCCAAGGGGACGATCGAGCATCGGCTGGCCGAGGATCTCGGGCTGACGCGGGTGCTCTGGCTGGGCCACGGACTGCTCAACGACCATACCGACGGCCATGTCGATAATCTCGCGCGCTTCGTCGGGCCGAACCGGCTCGCGATCCCGGTCGCGACCGAGAACGATCCGAACTGGCAGGTCTACCAGGACGCCGCGCTGCGTGCCCATGCGGCCGGGATCGACGTCGTGGAGATTCCCTCCCCCGGCCGCGTGCTGCGCGACGAGGATGTCGTGCCGGCCAGCTACATGAATTTTTACATCGGCAATGCGGCGGTCGTCGTGCCGCTGTACGGCGCGGAGAACGATCAGGCTGCGGTCGCCGCGCTCCAGGCGATCTTCCCCGGTCGAGAGGTCGTCGGCCTGCGCGCCGACGCGATCCTGACCGGCGGCGGCAGCTTCCACTGCATCAGCCAGCAGATCCCAGGCTAGGCGGCGCCAGCGCCGCGATGCGTGCGACATGGGCGCACGCAAGCTTGGGATCGGCCGGCGCGCGGCCACGCCGCGCGTCCGACGTCACAGCGGCGGCTTCGTCGTCGCCCCGGTCCGGAGAATCCCTCAACCGCACAACCACGAGCGTCAGCGCTCGCGGAGACATGGACCCCGGCCTGCGCCGGGGTGACGGTGGAGGAAGGGCCACCACCCCGCCTCGATCGTCACCCCGGCGAAGGCCGGGGTCCACCTCTCCCGGCAATCAGCCGCTACTCCCCCCCGTTCCTACGCCTGCACCGCTCCGAAATCCGACCGCGACCGCCGCGCGCCGCTCTCGCCCCGCCGGTTCAGCGCCAGCCGCACCCGGTCGAGCAGTTCGGAGCGCCGGTACGGCTTGCTCAGCACATCGGTCGTCCGCGCGCGCGGGCCGCCGACCACCAGTTCCTCGTTATACCCCGTGGTCATCAGCACCGACACCGACGGATCCCGCTCCGTCACCGCATCGGCCAGCATCAGCCCGTTCATCCCGCCCGGCATCACCAGATCGGTAAACAACAGGTCGAAACGATCGCCGTCATGCGTCGCATCGAACAGCCGCAGGCCTTCCTCGGCGCTCATCGCGGTCGAGACGCGATAGCCCGCGCTCTCCAGGATCTCGCGCGCGATCGCCAGGACCTCCTCATTGTCCTCGACGACCAGCACATGCTGCGTGCCGCCGGTCGCCGGGACACCGACCTGCGCCGGCCGCGGCGTGTCGGCCACCTGCTTGCCCGCCGCCATCACCGGGAACAGCATCCGCACCAGCGTACCCTTGCCCGGCGTGCTTTCGATCTCCAGCCGCCCGCCCGACTGCCGCACGAACCCGCTGGCCATCGCCAGCCCCAGCCCGGTGCCCTTGCCAGTGCCCTTGGTGGTGAAGAACGGCTCGGTCGCACGCTCCAGCACCTCGGGCGCCATGCCCTGCCCATTGTCCTCGACCTGCAGCACGATGTAATCGCCCGACGGCAAATCGTGCGCGGCGGCATCGCCGTTCAGGTGGCGTGGCAGCGTGGAGATCGTCACCAGCCCGCCGTCGGGCATCGCATCGCGCGCGTTGTTGACGATGTTGAGCAGCGCCATCTCCAGCTGGTCGGGATCGACCACGACATGCTTCAGCCCGCGCCTCAGGCTCAGGTGGATCTCGACCTGTTTGTTGACCGAGCTTTCGATCAGCTCGCTGAACTCGGACACGAGCTGCGTCAGGTCCAGCGGGCGCGGCTCAAGCCGCGTCTTGCGCGCGAACGCCAGCAACTGCCGCGTCAGCTTGGCGCCGCGCTCCGCCGCCGATTGCGCCGCGGCGACATAGCGGCGGACGCGCTCCGGATCCTTGGTGTGCGTCACCAGCTCCAGATTGCCGTTCACGACCTGCAACAGGTTATTGAAATCATGTGCCAGCCCGGCGGTCAGCTGGCCGATCGACTCCATCTTCTGCGCCTGCCGGTACGATTGCTCGGAATTGCGGCGGCGGGTGACGTCCAGCTGGCTGGCGAAGAAATACTGCAGCTTGCCCTGCGTGTCATAGACCGGGCCGATGAACACCGCGTTCCAGAATGCCGATCCGTCACGGCGATAGTTGAGCAGCTCCAGCGCCACCGACGACCGTGCCGCCACCGCGTCGCGCAGTTCGGCGACCGCGTGGCGATCGGTCTGCGCGCCCTGCAGGAAACGACAATTGCGCCCCAGCACCTCGTCTTCCTCATAGCCGGTCAGGTCGAGGAACGCCTTGTTGGCGAAGACGATCGGATTGTCGTCCTGATTGGGGTCGGTGAGCAGCATCGGCATCCGCGTCATCTCGATCGCGGCGAAGAACACCCCGCCGCGATCCTGCAGATTCGGATCGGTGATCGTGCTCTCGCGCCAGTGGTGGAGCCCGGGACGCTCGATCGGTTCGCTGGCCCCGACATCCATCGTGCCCTTTGCGGGGCGTCCGGCGGCCAATCCGGTCGGATCCACGTCGTCGTGCTTCTGCGGGTCGGACGGCTGCACGTTGTCGTTCATTCCTCGGCTGTTACGGAGCCAAACCATCCGGCGCAAGAAAAGCTCACGCCGGATCGCCCGGAACTCGCCAACCGTAAGGAATTCACCGCGTCGGCACTGGCTCCGCGCCCGAATAATCGTAGAACCCGCGCCCGGTCTTGCGCCCGAACCATCCGGCCTCGACATATTTCACCAGCAGCGGCGCGGGCCGGAACTTAGGGTCGCCGGTACCCTCGAACAGCACGCGCGTGATCTCCAGACAGGTGTCCAGCCCGATGAAGTCCGCCAGCGTCAGCGGCCCCATCGGATGATTCAGCCCCAGCTGGCACGCCAGGTCGATGTCGCGGATCGTCGCCACGCCCTCGCCCAGCGCGAAGCACGCCTCGTTCAGCATCGGCATCAGCACGCGGTTGACGATGAAGCCCGGCGCATCGTTGGCGCGTACCACCTGCTTGCCCAGCGCCTCGGCATAACGCTCGATCGTCGCGACCGTCGCGTCGCTGGTCGCCAGCCCGCGAATGACCTCGATCAGCCCCATCACCGGTACCGGGTTGAAGAAATGCACCCCGATGAAGCGGCCCGCGTCCGGCGCGGCCTGCGCCAGCCGCGTGATCGGGATCGACGAGGTGTTCGAGGCCAGCACCGCATCGTCGCGCAGCACCGCGCCGACATCGGCGAAGATCCGCCGCTTGATGTCCTCGCGCTCGGTCGCCGCCTCGATCACCAGATCGCACGGCGCCAGCTCGGCGACGCCCGCCACCGGCTCGATCCGCGCCAGCGTCGCGTCGCGCGCGTCGGCATCGATCTGCCCCTTCTCGACAGCGCGCGCCAGCCGCTTGGCGATCCCCGCCTTGCCCGCCTCCGCCCGCGCCCGGTCGACATCGCCCAGCAGCACGCGAAAGCCCGCCGCGGCGGATACCTGCGCGATGCCCGCGCCCATCTGGCCTGCACCGATCACGCCGATTGTGTGCATTTCCATCTCCTGTTCATGTTGGCGCGCCTTTAAACCGCGCCAATGATAAAGCGCCAGCAGGGAGGCGAAGCGCGATGAAAAGATGGACGATTCTCGCTGTCATGTTACTCGCCGCCTGCTCGCGACAGCCCGCCTTCGCCCCCGCGTCTGGCCCGTCCGCCACCCCGCGCGCCATATCCGCGCCGGCTGCCGCCCCCGGCGACGATCACGCCGTGCCGAAGCCGGGCGACCAGAAGACGTTCGGCGACTGGACCGTCGCCTGCGACAATATCAAACGCTGCGCCATGGCCTCGCTCGGCCCCGATGGCGGCGACTTCCCGCGCGTCCTGATGCAGATCGCGCGCACCGCCGGGCCGGCGGGCGGGTTCGAAATATCGCTGGTGGCGCCGATGGACGACACGCCCGTCCCCGCCGCGTTGCTGGTCGATGGTCGCCGCTTCCGTGTGACCGGAAAGAGCCTGGCGGGCGCTGCCGCCGCCGAGCTCGCCGCCACGATCGCCGATGCCACCACGCTGGAGATTCGCGATGCCCGGGACACGCGGCTCGCGACGCTGTCGCTGAAGGGGGCGTCGGCGGCGCTGCGGTACATCGACGCCGAACAGGGCCGCGCCGGCACCGTCACCGCCGCGGTCGCGCACGGCGATCGTCCCGCCGAGGCCGTTCCCGCCGCCGCGCGCGCGCCGCGAGTCGCCGCGATCGCCGTCGCCGGTCCCGCCGACATGCCCGTCGCGGCCGTGCTGACGGAAATGCGCCGCACCGCCCGGTGCGACCAGCCGCTGCCCGACATCGAAGCGCGCGCATACCGGCTCGCCGATGGGGCGACGCTGGTCCTGCTCCCGTGCTCGACCGGCGCCTATAACGAGATCGATGCGGTGTTCGTCCTCCGCGATGGCACGGCCACCCCGGCCACGGCCGATGCCCCCGCCGGCTTCGACGCCACCGGTGCCGATTCCGAAACCCCCGTCGTCAGCGTCGTCAACGGCAATGTCGATGGCGATGTGCTCACCAGCTATGCCAAAGGGCGCGGGCTCGGCGATTGCGGGGTGATGCAGGACTTCGTCTGGGACGGCACGCGCCTCCGGCTGGTCGAACAGCGCGCGATGGGCGAGTGCCGTGGCAACCCCGATTACCTGCGCGTCTGGCGCGCGGCGGTGGTGCGGCGATGATCGCGCTGCTGCTGGCGCTGGAGGCGGTCACGCGGCTGGGCGACTGGACGGTCGCCTGCGACGATCGCGGCCGGTGCGAAGCACTGGCGCAGCCGCCCGTCGGCGCCCCGGACGGCGATTATCCCCCCGCCGTGCTGCGCGACGACCCCGCCCCCGCGCTCGAATTGCCGATCCCGGCCGGCGTCGCGGCGGGGCGGCGACTGACGCTGGCGGTCGATGGCACGACGCTGGCACGGATCGTCGCCCCCGGTGGCGGCAGCGGCCTGTCGCTGCCGCTCGCGGGTCCGCTCGCCCGCGCGGTGTCGCGCGGCCGGCTGCTGACGCTTGCCGGTGCTGATCGCCGCGTCATCGCGCGCGTCTCGCTGAAGGGGCTGACCGCCGCCCGCGCCGCGTTGCGCGCGCCCGCTCCGGCGGCGCTGCCTCCGATCGACCAGCCGCCCGTCACCGCCGCCCGCCCCCGCCAGCTGTCCCGCAAACAGCTCAAGGCGCTGGCGGTCCCGTCCTGCACCACGCCGCAGCCGCGCAGCTACCGCCTCGACGCGCGGCACACGCTGATCGCGATCGATTCCGGCTGCACCCCGCGCGCGACCTGGCTCTACGTCCTCCCCGACAAAGGCGATCCCGCCCCCGCCACGTTCGACATTCCCGCCGCCGCCACCCCGCCTGCGCACCGCGTCGCGGGCGACGGGGCTCCCGCC
>NZ_LDTB01000087.1 GCF_001476895.1 Sphingomonas endophytica
GCTGGTCCAGCACGTCCTTGTCGATTGCCATACCGATGGTCCCTTCCATTCCATCCTATGGCCTCCCGCACAAAATTCCTGACAGTCCCCGATCGCGCCGAACATCATCGACCAGGATTTCACCGCGACGGCAACCAACCAGAAGTGGGGCGTCGACATCTCGTACGTCTGGACACGGGAGGGATGGCTCTACCTGGCGGTGGTCATCGACCTCTTCTCCCGCCGCGTCGTCGGCTGGGCTGTCGGCGACCGGCTGCACCGCGATCTGGCGCTGGCTGCCCTGCGCAAGGCGCTCGTCATGCGGCGTCCCCCCAAGGGGCTCATTCATCATTCGGACCGCGGTAGCCAGTATTGTTCGGTGGACTACCAAGCCGAGCTGCGTCGCCACGGCATCCGCATCTCCATGTCGGGAAAGGGAAATTGCTACGATAACGCCATGGTCGAGACATTCTTCAAGACCATCAAATCCGAACTCGTCTGGCCCACCGTCTTCTATACCCGTACCCAGGCCGAGCAGGCCATTGCCCGCTATATCGACGGCTTCTACAACCCCGTCCGGCGCCACTCCGCGCTCAACTACACCAGCCCGGCGCAGTTCGAACAAACCGCGCCACGCTGAGCAAATGCCTCTCCATTTGAGCGGGGCAAGTCCACCCTTTTTCACCAGTCGTTGGCGATATTCGGGATCCGGCAAGCAAGGAAGTCCAGCCATGCCCTCACGCGCGCCGATAGCCGGCGTCGTGAATGCGTCACGGAATGGACCGCACCTAAGTCCATATACTCTACGCCAAGGTCCAACTCGACCAACTCTCCGCTTCGGATGGCATCGGCGGCAATGAAGCGAGGGCCGTAGACTAATCCCTGTCCCGCTACCGCTGCCCGCACCAATGCCTCGCCGTTATTGGCGTGCAGAGATCCCCGCACCGGCACATGCTGATCGCCATTGCGCCCAAATCTCCACACGGCAGTATCCGTCAGATTGCCCAGCGTGTAGCCAAGGCAATCGTGGTGTTCGAGGTCGCCGACGGTTGCTGGCGTGCCGCGTTCGGCAAGGTAGTCAGGTGAGGCACAGATCGAGAGCCGTACCGGTGCAAGGCGGCGGGCAATGAGGCTGCTGTCGTTCAACCGACCGACGCGGATCGCCATATCCCATCGTTCTTCGAGCAGGTCGACATAGCGATCGTCCAGCCCGAGCTCGATCCTCACGCCGGGATGCAGGCGCTGAAACGCTGCAGCAAGTGCTGCGATGTGCATCACCCCGAACGTTGCGGGTGCATTCACGCGGAGGAGGCCCTCGACTGCGCGGGACTGTGCCGACGCATCGGCCTCCGCCTCAGAGATTTCGGCAAGGATGCGCTCCGCCCGATCGAGGTAGGTGACGCCCGCATCGGTCAGCGCCAGGCGGCGGGTGGTGCGGTTGACGAGCGTCGTACCCAGCCGCGCCTCGAGCGCATCGAGATGCCGTGCCGCCATGGTCGGCGACATGCCCATCGCCCGGCTTGCAGCGGAGAGGCCGCCGAGACGGATTGCACGAACGAAGACCTCCA
Source organism: Sphingomonas endophytica (assembly GCF_001476895.1). Classification (GTDB taxonomy): domain Bacteria; phylum Pseudomonadota; class Alphaproteobacteria; order Sphingomonadales; family Sphingomonadaceae; genus Sphingomonas; species Sphingomonas endophytica_A. The sequence continues at coordinate 1,548 of NZ_LDTB01000087.1, forward strand.
TTCCTGTTAGCCGGTCCGCCACCTAACACTCCTGGTTGAAGGTCATTGTACGAAAACGATGATTATCACGGATCGGGTCAAGGTCCATATCGGCTGACGAAAGGATGCGACATGCGGCAACCGACCTTCTTCATCCCCCATGGCGGGGGCCCCTGCTTCTTCATGGACGATCCCCGCGGCATCTGGACCGGCATGGCGGCGTTCCTCCGCTCGTTGTCCGCAACCCTACCAGAGTCACCGCGCGCCGTGCTGATCGTGTCGGGGCATTGGGAAACCGACGGCTTCGCCTTCACCGGCGCGGAGCGGCCGTCACTGGTCTATGACTATTATGGCTTTCCACCCCACACTTACGAGCTGCGCTACGATGCGCCTGGATCGCCTACTCTGGCGGCGCGAGCTGCGGCCCTGCTTGTCGACGCCGGTATCAAGGCTTCGGTCGATCCGACGCGCGGGCTCGATCATGGCGTGTTCGTACCACTCAAGGTAGCGTTGCCTGACGCCGATATCCCGGTGGTGGAGATGTCGGTCGATCGCACGCTCGATCCCGCGCTTCACGTCGCGGCAGGGCGGGCGCTGGCAGCCTTGCGCGACGAAGGGGTGCTGATCCTCGCATCCGGCATGAGCTTCCACAACATGCGCGGCTATGGCGATCCGCGCTTCACTGCGCCGAGCCAGGCGTTCGACACCTGGCTGACCCAGGCGGCCGAACAGACCGGCGCCGCTCGAGCAGAAAGTCTAGCCCATTGGGAGAGTGCTCCCGCCGCCCGTCTCTCGCACCCAGAGGCCGAGCACCTGCTGCCGCTGATGATCGCGGCCGGCGCGAGCGAGGCGGCGGGCGAGCAGGTTTATTCCGAGAAGGTGTTGGAGACGATGATCTCCGGCTTCCGCTTCAACTGACATCCAACAGGAGTGAATGACATGACCATTGCCGTTACCGGTGCCACTGGCCAACTTGGCCGCCTCATTATCGAAAGCCTCAAGTCCAAGGTCGCAGCCGACGGGATCGTGGCGCTGGTCCGTTCGCCGGAGAAGGCCGGTGACTTGGGCGTAGAGGCACGCGCCTTTGATTATTCGCGCGCCGATCAGCTCGCTCCCGCGCTCGCCGGAGTCGACACGCTGATGCTCGTCTCGTCGAGCGAGATCGGCCAGCGTGCTGTGCAACACCGCAACGTCATCGAAGCGGCAAAACAGGCGGGTGTCGGCCGTATCGTCTACACCAGCGTATTGCATGCCGACACGTCGCCGCTCGATCTCGCGGCTGAGCATCGCGAAACCGAAGCCGCACTCGCCGAGGCGGGCATCCCGACCACGATTCTTCGCAACGGCTGGTACAGCGAGAATTATGCCGGCTCCATACAGGGCGCGCTGATGAGCGGTGCTCTGGTGGGTAGCGCGGGTGAAGGCAGGGTTTCCTCTGCCGCACGTGCTGATTATGCGGAAGCAGCGGCTACGGTCCTCACCAGTGCCGGGCATGAGGGCAAGACCTACGAACTGGCTGGCGACGTGGCCTGGACGTTGCCCAACCTGGCAGCGGAGATCTCACTCCAGACCGGCCGGGACATACCTCACAAGGACTTGCCCGAGGCCGACTATGCTGCCGTGCTGAAGGGCGCTGGCGTACCCGAGGGCTTTGCCCATGCGATCGCAGGCTGGGACGTGGCCGCATCGAAGGGCGCCCTATTCGACGACGGGCATCAGCTCTCGGCACTGATCGGGCGTCCGACCACCCCGCTTGCTCAGACCGTCAAGATGGTGCTTGCCTGATCCTCTAGGCCGGAGGCGACATCGTCGCGCTCCGGCCTTCATCTATGTGGAAAACCCATGTCCGCTTGGTCCCCTCGTATTCTCAGCGTTCTGCGCATCGTGGCCGCCCTCCTGTTCATGGAGCACGGCTTCATGAAGCTGTTTCACTTTCCGATCGCGCAGCCCGGCGTGCCCGATCCGCTGCCCATGCTCCTGGTGGTCGCCGCATTGCTTGAGATTGCGCTTGGCATTCTCCTGACGCTTGGCCTGTTTACCCGGATCGCGGCATTCGTTGCGTCGGGCGAGATGGCCATTGCCTATTTCCTCGGCCATCTTCCGTCCGGGTTCTGGCCAGGCGTCAACGGCGGTAGCGAGGCGATCCTCTACTGCTTCATCTTCTTCTATCTCGCTTTTGCCGGCGCAGGCGCGTGGAGCATCGACGCGGTGATCTCCAGGGGACCGGCCAATCGCGCGTGATTTCTGTTTCGGATTTTGCCGGCCCCATTCCACATGGCCAGCGTCAAACGATGGCATGCTGGACTGCCATCCTTAAAGTGAGTCCTACTGCTGCGGTAGGCCAGTGTCGCTGCTAGGAATTAAACTGAACGAATGGCCGAAGTTGGTAAGCGGGCAGGGGGCGTTTAATGACCGATTGTGGGTCTCATCGGCCACGGCGCGGCTGACCGTCGCCTGGCTCATTTCGGCCGCACCCGGGGGCCAGCGCTCTCCCAAAACGTGGTCGTTGGGACGCTCGCCACTTTCCCATTTCTCCGTCTCCATCCAGCCGTTTTGGGAAAGTGCATTCGGGAACAGATTTTGGGAAAGCGGGCGCGTCGAACGGCTGTGGTTGCGATGGGCGCGGCGGATTCCCGTCATTGGTTCCCAATCGGGAAAGCTCA
>NZ_LDTB01000088.1 GCF_001476895.1 Sphingomonas endophytica
TGGCGGCGGCCTATGGCATCGCGGTGACGGGGACGATGTTCATCTCGACCTGCATGGTCGGGGTGCTGATCCGGCGCGTGTGGCATTGGCCGCTCTGGGCGACGGCGCTGTTCGAGATCGTGTTCCTGTCGATCGACGGCCTGTATTTCGCGTCGAACCTGACCAAGGTGCCCGACGGCGGCTGGTTCCCGCTGTTGGTCGCGGTGATAGTGTTCGTGCTGCTGACCACCTGGTCGGAGGGGCGCAAATTGATGATCGAGCGGATGCGCGAGGCGGCGATGCCGATCCGGATCTTCATCGATTCGGCCGCGACCTCCGCGACGCGCGTATCCGGGACGGCGGTGTTCATGACCTCCACGCCGGAAGGGGTGCCGCACGCGCTGCTCCACAATCTGAAGCACAATCGCGTGCTGCACGAACGCGTCATCCTGCTGACCGTGCGCGTCACCGACATGCCCTTCTTCCCGGAGGAGGACCGGTTCCTGCATGAGGATCTGGGGCAGGGGTTCCACCGCGTCATCCTGCGCTACGGCTTCATGGAGGAGCCGGACGTGCCCGCGCATCTCAAGACGTTCCACGGGTGCGGCGCGGCGTTCCGGATGATGGACACCAGCTTCTTTCTCAGCCGGCAGACGTTGCTGGCCTCCGATCGGCCGGGCATGGCGATCTGGCGCGAAAAGCTGTTCAGCTGGATGCTGCGCAACGCCGAAAGCGCGATGGAATTCTTCCGCCTGCCGACGAACCGCGTCG
>NZ_LDTB01000089.1 GCF_001476895.1 Sphingomonas endophytica
AAGAAACGGGGGTCACGTCAAGGGAACGATGCTTGCAGGCTGTCATCTTCCTTCGCGCTCACCTAAGCATTGGACGATCAGGTGATTGCGTGAAATCTTCTGTCACAACAATTCGTCATCGAGCAAGGCCGCAGCCGAGTACAATTTCGAAATAAAATGGGTTGACTCGTAACCAGCGGTACAAATGCGTCGAATTTCTTACAGGCCCCTGATTAACAACGAATATATCGTTGCCACTTTGCCTTGACGGCGGTCGAATCGCGGGATTTCCGCTGATTCCCACGTACCGCCTTATGGCAAGACGCTTGGAGTAACCGGGCGCGGTTACGCTGCCTTTCGATGAGTGTGGATAGAACTGGTCGGCGTAAGGTGTACCAATCAAGCGGACAGCGCTCGGTACACACTAGCGCGAGCAATACCGAGCTTCGTGGCGATATCGACCGGGCGAACGCCTTCGGCTTTCAGCGCCCTCACTGCCTCCGCATCCACCGTAGGCTTGCGGCCCTTGTAACGCCCCTCCGCTTTTGCCTTGGCGATCCCCTCTGCCTGACGCTCTTTACGGATAGCGGTTTCGAACTGCGCGAAGACGCCAAGCATCTGTAGGAACGCGACGCCCGCCGGTGACGACGTGTCGATAGGCTGCTCAATGGCTTTCAGGAACGCTCCCTTGCGCTTGATGGTCGCGACGATCGTTTCCAAGTCGCCCACGGATCGGGCGAGACGGTCGATCCGGCAAATTAGAAGTGTGTCGCCTTCCCGAATGAAATCGAGTGCATCGGCGAGTGCCTTGCGGTTGTCGGTGCTGGCCCCGCTCTCTTTCTCCGCAAACAGCTTCTCACAACCCGCAGCTTTAAGGGCGTCGAACTGAACATCGAGCGATTGCGACGACGAAGAAACCCTTCCGTAACCCACCAGCATAATCGCGACCTGTCTCAATAGACTTTAGATGATGCGAGTCATACGCCTCATTATTATAGAGTCAACTCTATTGAGACGCGAGACGTGTCTCATTGCCGCGTCTCATAGGGGTATACCCTAAAAACGAACGTTCCAATGCCTTGGTACTTGGAGTGAAGCCATCGGAAAGACCACTGTCACCGGATGGTAAGTCGTTGAGTTGTCGGAGCGTGGCAGTATGATCGCCACTCAGCAGCCAGCTATATCGGAGGGGCAGTGAGCGTTCGTTGGCTTCATTTCAGTGATTTACACGTTGGCATGCGCGAGCAAGGCTGGCTCTGGCCGCGATATGGAAACCAGTTACTAGAAGACTTGGCCCGCTTAAGTGACAAAGCAGGGCCATGGGATTTCATAGTTTTCTCAGGTGACTTGGTAAATAAAGGCACGGTAGAAGAATTCAACCGGCTGGATGAAGTACTCGACTCCATATGGACTCGACTTGAAGGCTTGGGATGCAATCCGCCCCTCGTGACCGTTCCGGGAAATCACGATCTTCAGCGCTCTGACTCCATGGCTCCTGAGCTGCTCGCGCTGGAACAATACTGGAATGACGAAAGAATTAGAGCCGATATTTGGAAGGATGGAAGTTTATTTAAGAGGTATATCAGCGATAGATTCGAGAATTACAAAGCTTGGATGACCAGATCAATTGCAAGCGGACGGCACGCTGCGCCTGTCTTAACCGGCTACTTTCCGGGGGATGCCTCATACTCACTAGACTGCGACGGCGGCAGAGTCGGCTTTGCATGCCTGAACTCAACTTGGCTTCAACTTGGTGCTGGTGATTATAGCGAGTCGCTGAACGTTGACGCGCGGCAGTTGATGATGATTACCGACGACGACCCCGATGCGTGGGTTAAGCAGTTTGATACGGCCTTGCTGATTACCCACCAGCCCGCCAGTTGGCTGAAGGCCGCGAGCCTTGAAAGTTGGAATAGCGAGATAAATCCATCGGGAAGGTTCGACCTTCATTTATTCGGGCATATGCACGAGCCGGCCATAACGCGCGTGGCAGTTGGCGGGAGCATGGGTCGACGTGGCGCGCAAGCCGCATCGCTGTTCGGCTTGGAAAAGCTCCCCAACGGAGAAATTCAGCGCATTCAAGGTTACTCATCATTTAAGCTGTCGTCTAACAATGAGATTAAGGCGGTACAGTGCTGGCCACGAGTTGTTGTGAAAACGGGGGATGGCGACAGAAAGCTGGCGGCTGATGTAACCCAAGACCTTGAAGAAGATAACTCTTTCACAATTTCTTACTCTGTTGATCACAGGAGCGCACTTTCGACTAGCACAATCGCCTACACCAAATCTTCAAATAAGAAGGTTCTTGAAACCGATGAATACGACGTATCTACTATACGTCTTCCACTTCGAAATACAAGAGCACATTCGTTTGTTCGCAAAGTCGAGCAAGTAGAGTTTGCGAAGTCACTAAACGAATACGGGGCTGCTTGGCTTGTATCGGACTGGGGAATGTCGGCCGCATCCTTCATTGGGACGGTTTTAAATGAGATTTCAGTTTCAGAAGACGACGTATTTAGACTCGACTGTAGTGAATACACAACCTTGGAAAGCTTTAGATCAAAGCTCTTGTCGAGTTTAGGCGCATCATTTGAGAATGTTATTCTTGCCCTAGGTAATAAGGGATCATCCATAATTCTCTTGGATGAAGTGCCAGTTTTTAATTCTTCAACAGACAATTCACCTTCTGTAACGAAGGAAATGGAGCGCCTTGTCGGGATCATTAAGGACTTCGCCCCAGAGGCAAAGATAATACTAAAAAGTAGGATTGCTCCCGAACTTGGTAATCTTCCTTCTGTTAAGCTTACAGCCTTTGATGAGGCTGATCTAACCATGTACCTACGCGAGAGCGAACTTGGTAGTCCAAGGTATGCTAGACCCGATGCAGCAGGTATAATATTCCGGCGCACCGACGGAGTACCCCTCAGAGTCGATGATGCGCTTCGTGATCTTCAAGTCACGTCCTTAAGTGACTTGGCCGCATCAAATCCTGACTTAGCTGACTCCGGGGATCAAGCTGGGGATGCCCCAAGAAGCCTAGTTATAGCCTTCGACGATCTCCGCTCATCAACCGATGCAGACGCACCAAGAGCATTCGAACTTTTATTAGCTCTTTCAGCGCTACCTTACGGTGAGCAACTCACACGCATAAAGCGCTTCCTTGGCGTCCATCCGTTTTCAGCGAAGCATGCTACTTATCTGCTTGATCGTGGCTTGCTGATGAGTGTCACGCTGAGTGGAATGGGTGAAGGTGACTCAATCGAGCAGGTGCGCGCACTTGTGGTGCCTAGGATTGTTCGCGAATACATATTGAGCGTCATGGATGAAGAGGCCATCCGAAGAACAGATCGAGCCGTACTCGCTATGTATTTTGGTGAAAGATGGGCGCAGGGTGAAATATCTAATAGCCCGACCGGAAAGAGAGCTAAAAATGCCCTCTCGGAGGGTTACGAGATAAATAATGCGACCACAGTTATATTGAGGATGCTGCTTCGCTCAATCAAGAGCGATGATAGCGTGACTTTAGAGGCGCTGTTGCGTCTGTCCGGCTCGTTTGTAGCAGCCCTTCTCACCGGAAGTCACTTTAGGAGTGTTTCGCTGTTTACGGCTGACATTCTGCCGCTGGTTGAGGATAGTAGCTATCAAAGAGAAGCCAGTGTATTCAAAATGCAGCGCGCACGAGCGCTGCGGATGCTAAGCGAATACAAAGCTTCGATAGACTGCTTTGATTCGATAGACTTGTCTCTTTTAACCAAGGATCAACGGCAAAACGCCTTAATTCAAGGTGCTCTCGCCTGTGAAAGCTTTAATAAGCCGGACACTGCGGCAACTTTGGCAAAAAGAGCTATCAGCGTAGCTCCTAAAGCCGCGTACGCATTACATGGCGAATTAGTGATAGCTGAACAGATCGAGGATCAGAAGGAGCGCATAGCTAAATTGAATCAGCTTCTAACTGTTGCTAAAAAGCGTGGCTCCAAGATTATGGCTAACAATATTCTTATCTCACTAGCATCAGAACCAAACACTGCAATGCAGGAAGATCGGTTGAGAGAGGTTGTTGAAAGTGCGCGTGTAACGAAGGACTTTTGGAATGTCTGCCGAGCAACAATCACGTTAGCTGAACGAATAGAATCAGGCCTTGATGTTTCCCAAGATATGCGCGATCGATTGGTTGATGCTTATCACTTCTTACATGCAGAACGCATATCTGGCATGTTTGATCGATGCCATGAACGACTTTGGAAGATATTCGAAGATAACGGAGATAATGAAAACCTCCTGAATCTTTATCGTCATAGCTCCTTCATATGGCGACTGAATGGTAAAGATCATTTGGAGCAGCAATACGTGAGAAGGCTGTCATCCAAAATCACCCAGCTTGTAGGCTCCAACCTTCACAACGTGGATAGAGATCGAGCGTACTTCATGGTTAGAGTCTCTGCTATTTTGGGGGCACCACCCGCGCCTTCAAGCCAGCGCTCGCCATCCGCATAACTGGTGAGCCGATCATCGCCCCATGGGGCGGTGATTGCAAGCGAAGTGCTGTAGGCTGACTGAACTGACACAAACCTGCCACAGCGAGTCACTTGCAAGCCGATCAAAACGTGCGGTATGATCTAGTCGGCGCTTTTAAAGCGGCGATATTACAACAGCTTACAAGTTGCTAGTGCACTCGCGCTGCCCTCCGAAGGCAGAGGCCACAGGTTCGAATCCTGTCGGGTGCGCCATTTCTCTCAGACATAGTGTGAGGCGGCGTTTGACGTGCCGTCACAGCCTGCCCCGTCACCTCGGAGGCGCGGGTTTGTCCAGCCAGGTCTTGTCGCGCAGGTTGAGGTTGTCCATCCGGCGTGCCGCCAGGCGGGGGCCGAGAAAGCGATAGAAATACCAGTCCTTCGCGATCGCCGGCGTGAAATGGTAGAACAACCGTTCCGCCAGCGTCCAGTTCACGGCACTGCGATCGTTGCGACGGTCCGAGGGGACGCACCACAAATCGAACGGATAGACGACGCGGCCTTGTTTCACGACGCGCTGCATGATCTCGTGATCCTCCAGCACGTAACGCCACCAGCGTTCCGAATAGCCGCCCGCCGCCCGCACTGCATCGGTGCGAAAAGTCTGGCCGTACCCGCCGGTATGGGTTTGCTTCGGCCAAACCCGGCTGGCGACCTGGACATGCCGACGCTTGCGCAACGCTGCCGCCGGGTCGGCGCCGGGCACGTCGGTTCCCATCACCGCGACCACGCCGGGCGCATAAGCCGCGTCGGCGGTGGCGAGATAATGGGGTGGGTAGACGGTATCGGCGTCGCCGAAGGCGACGAACGGCGTCGTGACCGCCGCCAGTCCCGTTTCAAGCGCATGGATCTTGCCCGGACGATCCTCGCGCAGGTGCACGACGTCGGTATCCGCCAGCGTCGCGCCGATCCGCCGCGCCAGTGCCGCCGAGCCATCGGTGGAGGCGTTGTCGACCAATATCAGGCGGAACGGGCGCAACGTCTGCGCCGCAAGGCTGTCCAGCGTCGCGGGCAGATAATCGACCTCGTTGAAATAGGGGATGACGAACGACCAGTTCATCGCAGCATCCCCGCGAGCACCTGACAAGCCGCCAGGCTGCTATCCAGCCCATGCGTCGCGACCGCGTGCCGCCGCGCCGCGGTCCCCATCATGGCGACCCTTGCCGGGTCGTCGAGCAGCATTGCCGTCTCCCGCTCGAAGCTGGTGCGATCGACGCGCAGGCCGCAGGCGGGCGGGATCACGTCGTCGCCCATCCGTGCCCCGAACCCGACCACCGGCTTGCCGCACGCCATCGCCTCGACGATCGCGCGCGGAAAATAGTCGCGCCGCCCGGCATGGAAGTAGAGGCGCGATTGATGGAGCAGTGCGGGGATCTCGCCGTGCGGGACATGCCCCAGCCAGTCGATCGCTGGATAGCGGCGAGCCAGCGCCGCGCCGTCCGGCCCGCCGCCCGCCACCGCGACGCGGAACCGTCGCGACAGCGCGCCGACTTCCGCGAAGCTCTTCCAGCGCGACAGGCGGCTGATCGCGATCACGTCCCAGCGGTTCGGGCGCTCCTCGGGGTGGAACAGGCTGGTATCGATCGCCTTGGGCAGCCGCAGCATCCGCGTGCGCGGTATCGGTGGGCGCCAGAAATAGGGCGGGTGCGCCAGCGCCTGTTCCTGCACGGCGGATTCCGGGAACACCAGTTTCGCGTGCGGGAGCAGACGGCTCCAGTAATCGCCGCCGATGATGACCGCATACCGGCGCGCCTCCGGGCGCAGCAGCCGGTCATAAAGGTGATAGCCGATGCCGCCGTTGGTGCCGATCACCACGAACAACGCGTCGCTGGCGGCACGCGCCGCCGAAAGCATCGCTGCGCTGATATGATCGCGGGCCGCCTTTCGCGGGTTGTCGGCGGCGAACAGCCGGACGGTGTAGCGTCGGCCCGCGTCGCCCGTCGCTTCCACGACGCAGGGCGTGCGCCCGATCCCCCACAACTCGACTTTCACCCCCATCGCCGATAGGATAGCGGGCATCCGACGATCGCGATTGTTCCACGCCAGCCATTCGGCCTGGTCGGCGACGCTGACGTAGGTTGGATAGCTGAGGATGAAGATGATACGCGTCATGCTTTGGCCGCTGGTAGCCGTTTCTCAGGCTCCTGCCCAGCACATGGGGATGCGCGCATGATTGCCCCGTTCAGCGACGACGGCCCGCGCATGTCGTGTCTGATGGTCACCGCCAATCGCCGGAAGCTGGCGGAACGGTCGATCAACTGCTTTCTGTCGCAGCAATATCCCAATCGCGAGATGGTGATCGTCGACGACGGCGAAGAGGATTACGCACCGATCCTGGCGGCGATCCCGGCGGAGCGACTGATCCATCATCGGCTCGTCAAGGATCCGCAGCGGACGCTGGGCGATCTGCGCAACCTGTCGCTGGACATCGCGCGGGGCACCCTGCTGGCGCAATGGGACGATGACGACTGGTTCGATCCGGAGCGATTGTCGCGCCAATATTCGGCGTTGGGCGACAAGGCGGCCTGCTGGACCGCCGCGACGCTGGTGCACCTCGATGATCCCGAGTGGCTGGAACGTCCCTATATCGGCCACATCTCGGGTGGTGCGCCGAGCACGATCCTGCATGTACGCGACGACAGCATGCGCTACCCCTCCGAACGCAAGGGCGAGGACAGCACCTATCGCGATGCCTGGATAAAACGCGGCGTGGCGACGATGGGGCGCGAATGGTCGGCGCTGCTGATCCGCTGCTACCACGGCAGCAATACGTGGGAGCGGGATCATTTCGCGCGTCGGGTCGCGCTGCGCCCGCAGGACATCGTGGAGTGGAACATCCGCAAGCTCTTCGGCACCACCGACCGATATTCGCAATTCCGGCTGACGCCGCGACAGCAGGCGTCCTTCGACGCCTTCTATGCGCAGTCGCGCGCGCTCGGCATCTTCTGACGCGTCCGCGCCCGATGCTGGAGGAACGTCTCGAACGCTGGCGCGCGCTGGCGGACCGCCCGGCGGCCAGGATCGCGGGGAAGGTGGCGCGCGTCGCCTTCTTCGTCGGCATGATCGTGTGGATGACGCTGAAGGTGCGGGCGATCGGCTGGCGCGAGGTGATCGCCAGCCTGCCGGTCAATCCGCTGTTCTACGTCCTGTTCGTGATCGGCTTCCTGATCCTGCCGGCGTCGGAGATCGCGGTGTTTCGCACGATCTTCGGGCGGCCGCTACCGGGCGGCTTCCCGGTCTATATCCGCAAGCGGATCCTCAACGCGGCCCTGGTCGGCTATTCGGGGGAAGTGTATCTGTTCGTCTGGCTACGCCGGGTGATCGGATTGCCGAACAAGACGATCGCGATCGGGCTGAAGGACAATGCGATCCTGTCCGCGCTCGCGTCGGGCATGGTGACGCTGGCGCTGCTCATCGCCTTCGCCGCGGCGGGGGATGCGCGTCGGATCGCGGCGTGGCTGGATCCCGGTCCCGCGCTGCTGATCGCGGGATTGATGGGCATCATATTTCTGGCGCCGTTGCTGTTCCGCGTGCGATCGCAACTGATCGCGATGCCTCTGCGGCAGACCTTGCAGGTGATGGGGATCCATAGCGCGCGCATCGTGGCGACGGTGGTGTTGCAGGCGACGCAATGGGCGGTCGTGCTGCCGCAGGAGCCGTGGGGCGTGTGGCTGGTGTTCCTGACCGCGCAGATGGTGATCTCCCGCCTGCCGGTGATCCCGAACCGCGACCTGCTGTTCCTCAGCGCCGCGCTGGAGATGAGCGGGACGGTCGACGGCCCGCGCGAAGCGATGGCCGGGCTGCTGCTGGCGGGGGGCGCGCTGACGCAGGGCAGCAACCTGCTGTTCTACGTGCTGACGATGTTCGTGAAGCAGCCGCCGGTCCAGGCGGAGGTGGCGGAGGAACTGCCGGACGGCGACGAGGACCGGATCGCGGGGACGGTTTGACCCCGCGTCAGCGCGTGACCGCCGCCACGTCCGCCGACGTCCAGCCGCCGCCCATCGCCTGATACAGCGCGACATAGCTGGTGAGGCGATCGGCCCGCGCCTGCGCCAGCGACAGTTCGGCGTTGAGCAGCGTCCGCTGCGCGTCCAGTTGCTCGATATAGCTGGAATAGCCGGCGCGATAGCGGTTGGTGGCATTCTGGAGCGCGCCGCGCGCGGCGGTTTCCTGATCGGCGAGCGCCTGCGCCTGTTCGCCGGTGCGGCGGACGCCCGCCAGCGCATCCTCGACCTCGCGGAACGCGGTCAGCGCGGTGCGGCGATAGGCGAAGGCGGCCTGATCGCGGCGCGCGGTGGCGGCGCGTTCCTGCGCGCGCAACCGCCCGCCGTCGAAGATCGGCGCGAGGACGCTGGCACCGGCCGAGAAGATGACCTCGGGCTGCGCCAGCGCGGTGGACAGCACCAGCCCTGCCGCGCCGGTCAGCGACAGATTCGGCAGCATCGCCGCGCGCTGGCTGTCGAGCGCGCGGTCGGTGGCGACCAGTGTCTGCTCAGCCTGAAACAGGTCGGGGCGGCGGCGCAGCAGGTCGGCGGGCAGGCCGTCCGGGATCGGCGGCGCGGCGAGCCGGTCGAGCGGCAAGCCCCGCGCGATCGCACGCGGCGCGTCGCCGGTCAGCAGCGACAGTGCATTCTCGGCGCGCGTGATCGCCAGTTCGGCGGCGGGGACGAGCTGCGCCGCTACCGCATATTCGGCCTGCGCCTGCCGATACTCCAGCCGCGAGGTATAGCCCGCCTCGAACCGCCGCCGTGCGATCCGCAGCGCGTCCGAGCGCGCTGCCAGCGTCGCCTGCGCGATCGCCAGCCGGTGGTCGAGCGCGCGCAACGTCACATACCCCTGCGCGGCGGTGGCGGCGGTCGCCAGCCGCACCGTGTCCGCCGCCGCCTCGGTCGCGAGCAGCTGCGCGCGCGCCGCACGCGTCGCCTGTCGCAACCGCCCGAACAGGTCGAGGTCATAGCTGAGCGACAGTGCGGGCTGCACCGCCGCCGAGCGCGTCAGCGTCCCGAACGGCGAAATCGACTGCCCCTGCGTCTCCGGCACCGTCCCGCCGATCTGCGGGCTCAACTGCGCACGCGCCAGCGCCTCGGACGCGCGCGCTTCCTCGATCCGCGCCACCGCGATGCCGATGTCCACATTGTTGGCGAGCGCGCGCTCGACCAGCGCGGTCAGCGCCGGATCGCCGAACGCCTGCCACCAGCCGGCGCGCACCGCACCGCCGGTCGCGGGCAGGGCGCTGCGCCACGCCGGCGGAGGCACCACCGCCGTGGCTTCGGGCACAGCGCGGCGCGGCCCCGGCAGCGCGCACGCCGCCAGCACCAGCGGCACGGCCAGAACGATCCGCTTCATCGCGCGCCGCCGGTATCGACCCGCGCCTGCACCGACATGCCGGGGCGCAGCCGCGCGGCGAGCGGCTGGCCCGGATCGATGCGGATCCGCACCGCGATCCGCTGCGGCACCTTGGTGAAATTGCCGGTCGCGTTATCCGACTTCAGCACTGCGAACTCGCTGCCCGCCGCCGGGGAGATGCGCTCGACCCGGCCGGTCAGCCGCGCATTGGCGAGCCCGTCGACCGTGAAGCTCGCACGCTGCCCGACCGCGATCCGCGCGGTCTGCGCCTCCTTGCAACAGTAACTTAAACACATCTGACCCTGCCGACGAACAGGAAAGGTTAAAATAG
>NZ_LDTB01000009.1 GCF_001476895.1 Sphingomonas endophytica
GCGTCACCTCGGGCGGGGGCGCGTCGGGCGTGGCGGGCGGCGTCGGCTGCGGCACGTCGGCGGGCAGGTCGCCGGGGTTGGTGGCCATGACTTTTTCTCCTTTTGCCTTTCAACGCCCCGCGCCGGCCGTGGTTGCCCTTGCCCCGGCACGCAACGCGGTATAGAGCCCGCCGACCGGCGGTGTCCGACTAGCGGGCGTGGCGGAACTGGTAGACGCGCCAGATTTAGGTTCTGGTATCGCAAGATGTGGGGGTTCGATTCCCTTCGCCCGCACCAGTCCCCGCGCCAGCGGGGTGGCCACCACTAACGAAATTCTTCTGACGAAAGCGGCCAATGCAGACTGTCGAGACGTTGAACGAGGGCCTGAAGCGCGCCTACACCCTGACCATCCCCGCGGGCGATATCGCCAAGCGGGTCGATGCGGAGTTGAAGCGCGTCGCGCCGCAGATCAAGATGCCGGGCTTCCGCCCGGGCAAGGTGCCGACCAACCTGGTCAAGAAGATGCACGGCCCCGCGATCGAGCAGGACGCGCTGAACACCTCGATCCAGGAAGGCATCCAGGCGCTGATCGCCGAGAAGCAGCTTCGCCCGGCGATGCAGCCGACCGTCGAGCTGGCGGAGGGCTATGAGTCCGGCAAGGATGCCGAGCTGAAGATCGAGCTGGAGGTCCTGCCGCAGGTGCCGGCGCCGGCGATCGACGGCCTGAAGCTGGAGCGGCTGACCGTGCCGGTCGACGAATCGGCGATCGATGAGCAGCTGAAGCGCTTCGCAGACGGCGCGAAGCGTTGGGAAGACGCGGGCGACAAGGCCGCCGAGACCGGCGATCAGGTCGTCATGGACTTCGTCGGCAAGACGATGGACGGCGTGGCGTTCGACGGCGGCACCGGGACCGACATGGCGGTCGAGATCGGCGCTGGCCGCCTGATCCCCGGCTTCGAGGAGCAGGTCGTCGGCGCAAAGGCCGGTGAGGAGCGCCAGATCAAGGTGAGCTTCCCCGAGGATTACGGCGCCAAGGAACTGGCGGGCCAGGACGCGACCTTCGACCTGACGATCAAGTCGGTGAAGACCGCCGGCGAGAGCCAGATCGACGACGAGATGGCCAAGAGCCTGGGTCTCGAGAGCCTGGAGCAGCTCCGCGGGCTGGTGAAGGGCCAGTTCGAGCAGGAGAACAACGGCCTGACGCGCACCTACATGAAGCGCAAGCTGCTCGACCAGCTGGCCGAAGGGCATGACTTCGACGTGCCGCCGTCGATGGTCGAGGCCGAGTTCAACCAGATCTGGCAGCAGCTCCAGCACGAAGCGACGCACGAGCCCGACCCGCAGGCGGCGCTCGACGAGATGGAAGCGGAGCGCGAGGACTATCGCAAGATCGCCGAGCGCCGCGTGCGTCTGGGCCTGCTCCTCAGCGAGATCGGTCAGGCGAACGGCGTCGAGGTGACGCAGCAGGAGATGCAGCGTCTGCTGATGCAGGCCGCGCAGCAATACGGCCCCGAGGATCGTCAGCGCTTCATCCAGTACGTCCAGCAGGACCCGATGGCCGCCGCGCAGCTGCGCGCGCCGCTGTACGAGGACAAGGTCGTCGACTTCCTGTTCGACAAGGCCGAGATCACCGACCGCGAGACGACCAAGGAAGAGCTGGAAGCCGCGATCGAGAGCGAGGACGGTTTCGCGACCGGCACGCACAGCCACGATCACGACAACCACAAGCCGAAGCAGACCCGCGCCAAGAAGAAGGCCGAGCCGGCCGCCGAGGGCGAAGGCGCCGAGGCCAAGCCGGCCAAGAAGGCGGCCGCGAAGAAGCCGGTCGCCAAGGACGACGACGCTGGCGCGGTGACCGAGGCGGAGGCCGCTCCGGCGAAGAAGCCGCGCGCCAAGAAGGCCGCGCCGACCGAGGGCGAGGCCGCTGCCGACGTCCCGGTCGAGGCGGACGCGGCACCGGCGAAGAAGCCGCGCGCCAAGAAGCCGGCCGCCTAAGCTGCGATAACGGTGGCCGGTCGAGCGGACCGGCTTCCTCCTTCCGTCCGCACGATCGCGGATCGGATCGCACGATAACCCAGTCTCACCGCGACGGTGTGGCTGGGTTTCGCGCATTTGGGGACCGCCCCGGAGGGGGCGCTCGCGCGGAGGAGAAAGGACGTCCGTCGTGCTCACGGTGACCCCAGCCTGCGCTGGAGCGACGGCAAACCCCGTGACTCCGCATCTCTGCGTGCACAAATCCTTCTCCTGTCGCTGGCCACCAGCGCAGCGCGATCCCGCCGCCCCGGCGCAATTTCGGTGGACGACGGCGCGTTCCTTCATCAGCATGGCGCCCGACATCATCCGTACAGCGGGGATCGGGAGAGGGCGTGGCGACGACATTCGGGAACAGCGGGGGCGGTTCGCTGTCCTCCAACCAGAACGAGAAACTGGTGATCGGCGCGTCGTCGCTGGGCACCGTGTTCGAATGGTACGATTTCTATCTGTACGGCCTATTGGCGACGAACATCTCGAAGCAGTTCTTCTCCGGCGTCAACGAGACGACCGGCTTCATCCTCGCGCTCGGCGCCTTCGCTGCCGGATTTGCGGTGCGGCCGTTCGGGGCGCTCGTCTTCGGGCGGATCGGCGATCTGGTCGGGCGCAAGAACACGTTCTTGGTGACGATGGGGATCATGGGCCTGTCGACCTTCGCGGTCGGTCTGCTGCCCTCCTATGCCACTATCGGCGTCGCCGCGCCGGTGGTCCTGGTTGCGCTGCGGCTGTTGCAGGGGCTGGCGCTGGGCGGCGAATATGGCGGGGCAGCGACCTATGTCGCGGAACACGCTCCGCACGACAAGCGCGGCCTCTACACCAGCTTCATCCAGACGACCGCGACGATGGGGCTGTTCGCCGCGCTGCTGATCGTCATCGGCTTTCGGACCCTGCTGGGCGAGGACATGTTCGGCAGCTTCGGCTGGCGGTTGCCGTTCCTCGTGTCGATCGTCCTGCTGGGCGTGTCGATGTGGATCCGGCTGCAATTGTCGGAAAGCCCGGTGTTCCTGAAGATGAAGGAGGAAGGCACCACCTCCAAGGCACCGCTGACCGAGGCGTTCGGGCGCTGGGGCAATCTGAAAGTCGTGCTGATCGCGCTGTTCGGCGCCGCGATGGGGCAGGCGGTGGTATGGTACACCGGTCAGTTCTACGCGCTGTTCTTCCTCGAGAAGATGCTGAAGGTCGATGGGGCGACGTCGAACGTGCTGATGGCGGTCGCGCTGGGGCTGGGGACGCCGTTCTTCGTCTTCTTCGGCTGGTTGTCCGACCGCATCGGCCGCAAGCCGATCATCATGGCGGGCTGCGCGCTGGCCTGCCTGACGTATTTTCCGTTGTTCGGCGCGCTGACCGACGCCGCCAATCCGGCGCTGGCGCGCGCGCAGGCGGCGTCGCCGGTGACGGTGGTCAGCCACGACGCGGATTGCTCGTTCCAGTTCGACCCGGTGGGCCGCAACAAGTTCGACGCGCGCAGCTGCGACATCGCCAAATCCTATCTGGCGAAGAACGGCATCACCTATCGCAACGTGGAAGCGCCGGCCGGGACGATCGCGCAGGTCCGGGTCGGCGACCAGACCTTCGTCGCGCCCGATCCGGCGCAGGTGAAGGGCGACGCGCGCAAGGCGGCGATCGCCGCCTATCAGGAGCAGTTGAAGGACGCGCTCGCCACCGCTGGCTATCCGGCGAAGGCGACGGGCATGAACACGGTCAAGGTCGTCGCGATCCTGTGGTTCATGGTCCTGCTGGTGACGATGGTCTATGGTCCGATCGCCGCGTTGCTGGTGGAGCTGTTCCCGACGCGGATCCGCTACACCTCCATGTCGCTGCCCTATCATATCGGCAACGGCTGGTTCGGCGGCTTCCTGCCGACCACCGCCTTCGCGATGGTCGCGGCGACCGGCGATATCTATTACGGGCTGTGGTATCCGGTGGTGCTGGCGGCGGTGACGCTGATCCTGGGGCTGCTGTTCCTGCCCGAGACGTTCCAGCGCGATATCGATGCGTGAGCCATGCCGGGCGGCACGGCGCGGCGAGACGTGTGACATGATAACTTCTTGAGTCAGGACAGTCTTTCTTCCATTCTCGTCGCACGACAGAAGACCGGGAGGATGCCATGACGATCGACCGCCGAAGCTGGCTGGGCGGGGCCGCCGCGCTGGCCGCCGGCCTTTCGGCCGCACCGGCGGGGGCGCAGAAGCGTCGCCGTCGCGCCGCCAACGATCGCGTCAATGTCGCGGTGATCGGTGCCGGCGGGATGGGCGCGGCCAATATGGAGCGGCTGACCGGCGAAAATATCGTCGCGATGGCCGATCCGGACATGGCGCATGTCGCGAAGGCGGTCGCCGATCCGAAGCGTGCCGCGTTGAAGGCCGCATACGATAAGGCGGAGAAATATGCGGACTACCGCCGCATGTTCGACGCGCGGAAGGATGTGGACGCGGTGCTGATCGCGACGCCCGATCATCACCACGCGGTTGCCGCGAAATGGGCGATGGAGCGCGGGCTGCACGTCTATGTCCAGAAGCCGCTGACCTACACGGTCCGCGAGGGCCGCGTGCTGGCCGATCTGGCGCGACGCAACCCGAAGCTGGTCACGCAGATGGGCAATCAAGGCCATTCGGGCGACGACGGGCGCCGCGCGGTGGAGATCATCCGTGGCGGCGCGATCGGCCGCGTGCGCGAGGTGCAGGTGTGGACCAACCGCCCGATCTGGCCGCAGGGCATCGCGCGCCCGGAGGCGGTGGCGACCCCGGCCTCGCTCGACTGGAACGTGTGGCGCGGGCCGGCGCCGGTCGAATGGGGCTACAACCCGATCTATGCGCACTTCAACTGGCGCGGCTGGGCACCGTTCGGGACCGGTGCTTTGGGCGACATGGGCGCGCATCTCGTCGACTTTCCCGTCTGGGCGCTCGAGCTGGGGCTGCCGACGCGCGTCGAGACGCGGCATAGCCCGTGGGGAACGCCGAAGAGCCCGGCGGACGGCAGCTATCCGCTCGCCACCGTCACCTTCTTCGATTTCGGGAATGCGAAGGGCGGGCCGATCCGCATGACCTGGTACGATGGCGGGTTGATGCCGCCGACCCCGCCGGGAATGCCGGCGGGCGCGCGGATGGATCCGGGCGGGGGCGTGCTCTACATCGGCGACAAGGGCATGCTGATGCACGAAACCTATGGCGAGAAGCCGACGCTGATCGGCGACGGCGTCGCCGAGCGTGCGCAGGTCGTTCCGGTGTCGCTGCCGCGCATCCGCGACGGCATCCGGGGTCATGAGATGAACTGGATTCGCGCGATCCGGGGCGAGGAGGCGATCTCCTCGCCCTTCGCGGTCGCGCAGCCGCTGACCGAGACGATGCTGCTGGGCGGCGTCGCGCTGCGTGCTGGCGTGCCAATCGACTATGACGGGGTCGCCGGACGCGTTACCAACGTCCCGGATGCGAACCGCTATCTGGATCGGGAGTATCGAAAGGGATGGGAGCTATGAAGGGTATCGTGCTGGGCACCGGGCTGCTGCTCGCCGCATCGGCCAGTGTCGCGCAGACGCCGGAGGGCGATCCGAAGGCGACCGAGCAATGGTCGCCGGCGGTGCCGGTGGTGACGCCGGGCGCGTTCGCGGGATGGGCCGCGCCGGCCGACGCGATCGTGCTGTTCGACGGCAAGGGACTGGATCAATGGTCGGCAGTCAACACCGGCGGCGCGGCGGGCTGGACGGTTGCGAACGGCGCGGTGACGGTGAAGAAGGGCACCGGCAATATCCAGACCAAGCGCACCTTCGGCAGCTATCAGCTGCATCTGGAGTACAGGATCCCGGCCGGCATCACCGGTGAGGGGCAGGCGCGTGGCAACAGCGGCTTGTTCCTGGCGTCCACCGGCAAGGGGGACGAGGGGTATGAGCTGCAGATCATGGACAGCTACAACAACCCCACCTACGTCAACGGACAGCTGGGGGCGGTGTACAAGCAGACCCCGCCGCTCGCGAACCCCGCCCGCAAGCCGGGCGAGTGGCAGACCGTGGACGTGACGTGGAGCGCGCCGCAATTCGGTGCCGACGGCACGGTGACGCGGCCGGCGTTCGTCACCGCCTACGTCAACGGCGTGCTGGTACAGAACCACACCGAGCTGCGTGGCGCGACGACCTATATCGGTCAGCCGAAATATACCGCGCATGGCAAGGCATCGATCAAGTTGCAGGATCACGGCGACCCGAGCGCGCCGATCAGCTTCCGCAACATCTGGGTACGCGACCTGCCAGACTGACCGGACGCCCGTCACCCCGCTATTCAGCCGTGGTGACGGGCGAACCCGCTACAGCCGGAAGCGCACCGCGCCGAACAGCGCGCGCGGATCGGCCGGTGCGTGCAGCCGCTGCGCACCATCGAACCAGACATATTCGTAGCGATCGTCCGTCAGGTTGCGGACCTGCACCGACAGTTCGACATGCCGGTCGAGCGCGCGCGCCAGCTCGGCTGTGATCTGCGTATAGGCCCCGTAGCGGCCCTGCGCGTTGGCGGTGGTCAGCTCGTAGGACGACTGGCCGTTGCCCCATAACGATACGCGCCACGCCCCCGGCGACCATTCCACCCCGGCGGTATAGACGTTCTGCGGCACGTGATCGATCAGGTTGCCGGCCTGCGCCGGGCTGGCGGGATCGGGGGTGACGATCACCGCGCGCTGATGCGACCAGCTGCCCCATAGCGACAGGTCGCGGGTCGGCTGAACCGACACTTCGACATCGACCCCGCGCCGGCGTGTGCGACCGAGATTGTCGAACTCGCCCGCCGGATCGTTCAGCCGCCGCTTCAGCTCCCCGCTCGCCACCTGCTGCCACGCGGCGATGCGTCCGGTCAGCCAGCGACCGCGCGCCAGCCGCACGCCGGCCTCCCAGCCGGTGTTGATCGACGGCGCCAGATCGCGGACGCGCGGCGGGATGACATAGGCGCCCGATCCGACCCCGATCTGGAACGTCCGGCCGTAATTGCCATAAGCGGTGACGCCCGGCAGCGGGGTGAGCGCGACCGACAGCTTCGGCTGGCTGATCGTCCCGTAATCGTTCGCGGGATAGCTGCGCCCGCTCCGCCGGTCGGTGAAGTCGCCGCCGACCCGGTCCAGCCGCCAGGCCGGCGTCACCGTCAGCCACGACACCGGCGTGACGATCGCCTGCACGTATCCGCCGCCGACGGTCGTGGCATATCGCTGGTCGCGGGTCGCGGCGACCAGCCGGCGCGCGGCGGTGGTCCAGCGCAGGCTGCGATTGTCCTGCCACTGCACGTCGCCGCCGACCTCCGCCATCATCCAGTCGCTGGCGTGCCAGTGCAGCGCGGAGACGATGCCATATTGGCGTTCATGCGTCAGCCGCCGCTGCTGCGACACCTGCGCGGAGAAGCGGACGTAGCGATCGTCATCGATGCGGTTGGCATAGCCGTGGGCGCTCAGTGTCAGGTTCGTGGCCGGGGTCGCCTGCAGGTGCAGCGCATATTGCGACAACTGGCGCCGGCCGCCGTCGCTGTCCGACACGGAATAGGAGCGGCGGCGCTCGCCATAAGCGTCGGCGTCGGTGAGATAGCCCGGCTCATCCCCCGTGCTGCGCGAATGGCGCATGGTCAGCCCCAGCTTCGTCGTGCCGGCGGTGTAGAACCATTTGCCCGCGATGTTCAGCCGTTCCAGGTCGCCGTGGTCGCGGAAGCCGCCGCTGCGGCGGTAGCCGAGCAGGTAATTCTGCGACAAGGCGCCCGTCTCCGCGCCCGCCGCGAGCTGCGCGTCGAGCGTGCCGAACGCGCCGCCGAGCACCCGCGTGTCCAGGTAGGTGCCGCCCTGGCGGGTCAGGACGTTGGCGCTGCCGGCGATCGCGTGCAGCCCCCAGCGCGGGTCCGACGTGCCGCGAACCAGTTCGACGGACGCGATGTCGAGCGGCGAGATCATGTCGATGAAGTCCATCCGGCCGGCGCTGTCGTTCGACGGAACACCGTCGATCAGCAGCTTCACGGCGTTGATCTCTCCCTCTCCGTTGAAGCCGCGGATGGAGAAGCGGCCGGAGGTCGTGCCCTGTCCGAAGTCGGTCAGGACCACGCCCGGCAACCGCGCGAACAGCTCCCACGCGTTGTCGACATTCTGGCGTTGCGCGATGTCGCCGCCCAGAATGTCGACCGAGGTCAGCACATTCTCGGTCGAGCGCGGCGCGGCGCGGCCGGTGACGATGATGTCGCCGACCGTGAATTGCGTGTCGGGTTGCTGGTCCTGCGCAAGCGCAGGGGTGGTGGACAGCCCGGCGCACAGCGCGGGCAGCAGATAGCGATACATGGTGACGATTCCCCCTGAACGACCCGCCAGAACGAGGCGAGCCGGGAAGCGCGCACGCGCTTGGTCAGCGATGCGCGACGTTGATCCGGTCGGTTCAGGCGGGCAGGGGCGGGGCGCGTAACGGCGGCCGTAACCGAAGCCGCGCGCACGGCGTAACGTCCGGCACCCGGCGCAGCACGGCGGCGGCGACCAGCGCCAGCGCCACGACGAGCAGGACGGCATCGATCGCGGCCAGCATCGGCGCGGAAAGACCGGCAAAGGCGCAGACGCCCTCCGCACCGCGATCATGCCCGGCGGGCGCCTCATGCGTGTCGTGCCCCGGCATCGCCATGTGGGCGATCGTCCGGGCGGTGACACCGGGGCACACGATGATCGCGATCCGCCCCTGTTGCTCGGCGAGCATATAGCCGACCGGCACCAGCAGGCGCAGCGCCAGCATCGCCGTGCACAGCAGCGCGACGAGGGCGGGGCGTGTCAGCAGCAGGCGGCGGATCGTCGACACGGGCGCGGCTTATCCCACCCGCACCGCTTTGTCAGCCGGCTGCAGGTCGCACAGGGATCCTGTTGCAATGGACGGCGGCAAGCCTGGCATCACGCTCCTCCAACGATCGTGCGGCATAGCGCGTCACCGTCACCGCCGCGTTAACGGCGATCGGCGGCAGGAGCCGGCCGGCTGAGCGAGGGCGACCCGGGCAGGATGAAGCGCCACGGCGTCGCGGCGGCGCGCGTGATGCCGATGCGGGGGGTGGCCAGGATCGGCGGCGCCACCGCGCGGTCGCGCCATGCGAACGGCAGCGCGTCCAGCGGTTTGCCATCGAAGGCCAGGTCGATGTCCAGCGCGCTGCACAGGCGCCCCGGTCCCGCGCAGAGCGACGCCGACCGAACGCTGATCCCGCGCCGCTCCTGCATCGTCGCCACGCCATCGGTCGGTGCCAGCGCCCGGATCAGGACCGCCGCGCCATCGCCGCAGGTGACGTTCAGGCAATGGTGCAGGCCGTAGATGCGATAGACATAGGCCGCGCCGGCGGGGCCGAACATCGTCGCGTTGCGCGCTTTCGGCCCGGCGAAGCTGTGCGAAGCCGGGTCCGCCGCGTCATAGGCCTCGGTCTCGACGATCACCCCGCCGACGCCGTCGACCGTCACCGTCACGCCGATGAGCGCGCGCGCCACCGTCACCACGTCGCGGGAAAAGAAGGAGCGGTCCATGGTCGCGATATAGGCGCCGGCGGTGGAGATGCGCGCGCAAATCGGTTAAGCGCCATGCCATGCCGTATGCGTCGCGTTTCGCCCCGGCGGTGCTGTTCCTGCTCGCCGCCTTCTGCCCCTCCGCCGTCACCGCCGCGCCCCGCGCGCCCGTGTCGCAGATCGTCATGGATGCCGGCACCGGCGAGATACTGGACGAGGACAATGCCGGGCGATCCCGGCCCCCCGCCTCGCTCGCCAAGATGATGACGCTGCTGCTGGCCTTCGAGGCACTGGATGCGGGCACGCTGAAGCCATCCACGCCGATCCGCATGGACGCGGCGGGCGAACGGCAGCAGCCGTCGCGGCTGGGGTTGCGGCGCGGCCGGACGATCCGGCTCGACGCCGCGTTGCGCGCGATCGCGGTGATCTCCGCCAACGACATCGCGGTGGCGCTCGCCGATCACCTGGCCGGTAACGAGCGCGCGTTCGTGCGCCGGATGAACGCGCGTGCCAAGGCGATCGGGATGGCGGACACGACCTTCGGCAACGCGACCGGGCTGGCGCCGAGTGCGGGGCGGACCACGGCGCGCGACATGGCGATCCTGGCGCGGCAATTGATCCGTGCCCATGCCGGGCGCTACAAACTGTTCTCGACGCGCCGCATCACCTGGGAAGGGCATCAGCGCGAGAACCATAACAAGCTGCTGGGCAAGGTGGTCGGGCTGGATGGGCTGAAGACCGGCTATACGGTCGAGGCCGGCTTCAACCTGGCCGCGTCCGCCCGGCGCGCCAGCCGGCGGGTGATCGTGGTGGTCATGGGGGCGCCGTCGGGCAGCGCACGCGACGTGCTGGTCGCCAACCTGATGGAGGTCGGCTTCACCGAGCCGCGCGCGCGCGGCGCGCGTCGCTAGCCGATCAGGCGAGCAGCCCGGAGATCCGGTCGAGGAAGGTCGCGATATGGTCGGGCTTGGTCACGAATGCGTCGGCGCCGGCGGCCAGGCAAGCCTCCTTGTCCTGCGGGCTGTCGAGCACCGTCAGCGCCATCACCGGAATCGTGCGCGTCGTCTCGGTCGTCTTCAACCCCTCGATCACGTCCAGCCCGCTCAGGTTCGGCAGGCGGATGTCGACGATGATCGCGTCGGGGCGGACGTCCTCGGCACGACGCTGCGCGTCGCGCTCGTCTTCCAGGACGTGCGTGTCGTATCCGCCGATCTCAAGCCATGATGCGTAGAGTTTCCGGTGGCTGGGTGTGTCCTCCACCAGCATGATGCACTTTCGACCCGCCACCCGTCCTCCCGTCGTCATCGCCCGACGCGCCGGTTCGCGGCGCGCACCGCAACCGATTACAGCAGCAAAGCTATTCTGCCGAGGCCCAATTTGGCACAATTCGTTCAGGCCATGATCCGCTCCGCCTCACGCGCCAGCGCCGCCAGTTCGTACAGGTCGGGCAGGCGATCGCGCGCCTGATGGTCGATGACGCAGAGCGCACCCAGCGGATAACCGGCGCGATCCACCAGCGGGATGCCGATGTAGAACCGGACGAACGGCGCGTGAGCCACGGCCGGGTTGGTGGCGAAGCGGGGATCGCGCGAGGCGTCGGTCACCACCAGCGGCTCCCCAGGCTGATGGATCACCTGCGCGCAGAACGATATCTCGCGCGGCACTTCGTCGGCGACCGGGCCGCGCTTGGCGATCATCCACTGCCGGGCACGGTCGACGACGGAAATAGCGCCGATCGGAGTCGCCGCCACCTCCGCCGCGCGCGCCGCGATGCGTTGCAGCCGTTCGTCCCAGCGTTTGGACGGCAGATCCAGACGATCCACCGCGGCCTGCCGGGCAGCCTCTTCGGCGATCATCGCGCTGCTCATCAACACTCGCTTGTAGCCCCTTAATAGTTCTATATTTTCTGGTCTGGCGGCGGGTGAGTCAAGCACCAAGCGCGCGGAGAGCGCTGTCGCCGGCCCATGTGGATGCCGGGGTCGCTGTTGCGCCGGGCGGGGCACGCTCATAAAGAAGTAACGCCTTTTCCGTTACGTCGGACCGCCCGCGGAGGTTGTGTGCTGCCGACATCCATTTCTACCCGCGTTGCTGTCGCTTTCGGCGCCGTCCTGACGCTGGGGCTGCTGCTTGTGCTGGGCGGATCGTTGCTGGCGCATCACATCAGCGCGGAGAATGCCGCCGCGGGACGGCTGGCCGGGCTGTTGCAGCTGGAGGATCGGCAGGATCAGCGGCAGCGGCGGCTGCGGCTGGGGGTGGGCGAGGTCACCCGGCTGGCCGAGCAGGAGCGCGCGATTACTCCCCGGCAATGGGCTTCGGTGGCGGAGGCGCTGCGCTTCTTTCGACATGGTGTCGCGGCGGCCCCGGCCGACCCGGAAGTGTCCGCCGACCTGCGGGCGCTCATGGACGCCCGGCGGATCGCCGAGACACGGTTCGCGGCACTGAGCCTCGGCCTGCTGACGGAGGCGCGGCGTGCACCGGAACGGATCGGGCCCGACATGCCGGCATTCCTGGCGGCGCTACGTCACCTGGAGAGTCGCCGGACGGCGGTGCGCGAGCGGCTGGTCGAGCGGATCGCGGCGACGGTGAGAAACAATTCGGTGGAGCTGAGGCGCCGCATGTGGCGAATCCTGGCGGGCGCGGTGGCGGTGCTGCTCTTCCTGCTCGCCTGCACCCTGTGGCTGCGGCGACAGGTCATCAAACCGATCGTCGCGATCGCCGAGCGCGTGCGTCAGCTCAGCGCCGGTGCGGATGCGGGCGCGCATGTTCCCGGCGCGACGCGGCACGACGAGCTCGGCGACCTGGCACGCGGCATCGGCGAATATCGTGCCGCCGTCGAGCTGCGGCAGCGGGCGGAGCGGCACATCGACTATCTGGCGCATCACGACGTACTGACCGGCCTGCCCAATCGCCTGCTGTTCGAGGAGCGGCTGAAGCAGGAGCTGGTGCGCGCCACGCGGATCGGCGAGCGGCTGGCGGTGTTTGCGATCGACCTGGACGAGTTCAAGTCGATCAACGATCGCTTCGGCCATGCTGGCGGCGACGAGGCGTTGTGCAGCGCCGCCCGGCTGTTGAGCGGGTGCGTGCGCGCCAGCGACCTCGTCGCACGACTGGGCGGGGATGAGTTCGCGATCATCCAGGTCGGCGGTGCGCAGCCGGACGCGGCCGAGGCGCTGGTCAGGCGCATTCTGCGCGCGTGCGAGGCGACCGTCGGCGATACGGTGCCGGTGCAGATGAGCATCGGCGTCGCCCTGTCCGGCGCCGCGCAGGAGCGCGAGGAGCTCTATAACCTCGCCGACATGGCGATGTATCGCGCCAAGGCGGAGGGGCGGCATACCGCGCGCTTCTTCGACGACCAGTTCAAGGAGGAGGTGCGGCTGCGCTGGCGTTTGTCGCGCGATCTGGACGGCGCGATCGAGCGCGGCGAGCTGTACCTCGCCTTTCAGCCGATCGCCGATACCGCCACGCTGGAGGTGATCGGGCATGAGGCGCTGGTTCGCTGGGCGCATCCCGAACTGGGCGAGATCCCGCCGGACCGCTTCATCCCGCTGGCGGAGGCGAGCGGCCGGATCGATGCGATCGGCCGATGGGTGGCGGATCGCGCGATGGAGGCGGCCAGCGCGTGGCCCGAGCACATCACGCTCGCGCTCAACCTGTCGGCGCTGCAGTTCCGGCAACCGGCGCTGGCGCATGAGCTGCTGGCGCTCGCACGACGCCATCGGATCGCGCCGACTCGGCTGGAGTTCGAGGTCACGGAAAGCGCGACGCTGCTGGACAATCGTCGCCAGCCGGTACTCACCGTGCTGCGCACCTTGCAGCATCAGGGCGCGCGGATCGTGATGGACGATTTCGGTACGGGCTATTCATCGCTCAGCAACCTGCGGGACTTCCGCTTCGACAAACTGAAGGTCGATCGCAGCTTCGTGATGACGATGCTGGACCATGCGCCGTCGGCATCGATCGTTCGCAGCATCGTCGCGCTGGGCACCAGTCTGGGCATACCGGTGGTCGCGGAAGGCGTGGAGAATGAGGCGCAACTGGCGTTGTTGCGCAAATGGTCGCTGAATCAGGTGCAGGGTTATCTGTTGGGGCGTCCCAGCCGTGAGCCCGTGGATGTCGTCGACATCGCCGGCGGCGGCTTCGGCCAATGCCCCAAAATGGTGATCTGAGCCGCGGCGGCCGGTCCCGTCAAATTGCTCCCACTATCCCGCTGCTTTACAGTGGATGTGGGCATTTTGGGGGGATTGGTGATGGGAGACGACAACTTGATGTTGCCCGGTGGCGATACGCGACCGGCGAGCGCGGCAACGCAGAGTCGTCGCGGTGCTTCTGGCGATGATATTGTGAAAGCGGAAGAACTTTTGAGGGAGCACGCGCGGCTCCAGCGCGAGATCGCCGACATGGCCGGCAGCCTGCACTCGCTGCGGGAGCAGGTCGAGGACGACGCTTCGAGTCGCGAGCAACCCGCAAAGCCGTGGTTGGCGCGTCGTGGAACCGCGCAGGCGCGCGGACCGGCGCCCGCGCGCACGCTCCCGCCGTGGCTCGCGCGACGGGGCCGTTAAGGGGGGGCGACAAGGCACCAAGCGCCACGCTAGCTTGACATGAGTGCGCCGCCGGTGTTGGTAGCGCTATCAAGTTGCGAAGCGTGGAGGGGATGATGGCGCAGGTGAACGGCGCGGTAGCGTCGGGCTTGCCGCACGATTGGCGGTCGGGTCGATTTGTCGGGCGGGCGGCGACGGCGGACGGGCCGATCCCGCTGCTGGTCATCGCGGGCGAGGCGTTCGACATGTCGGCGGTCGCGCCGACCCTGTCGATGCTGGTCGAGGCGGGTGATCTGTCGGGTGCTGGCGGACGGTCGCTCGGCGCACTGGACGCGGCGGGGCTGGAACTGCTCAGCCCGGTCGATCTGCAATGCGTGAAGGCATGCGGCGTCACCTTCGCGGTGTCGGCGATCGAGCGCGTGATCGAGGAGCGCGCGCGCGGCGACTGGTCGGCGGCGGCGGCGATCCGCGAGCGGCTGGAGGCGCGCGTCGGCGGCTCGATCCGTTCCGTGGTGCCGGGCACGGCCGAGGCGGCGGCGTTGAAGAGCGCGCTGATCGAGGACGGACTGTGGTCGCAATACCTGGAAGTCGCGATCGGCCCGGACGCGGAGGTCTTCACCAAGGCGCCGGTGCTGGCGACGGTCGGGCCCGATGCGGAGATCGGCATCCGTTCCGATTCGAGCTGGAACAACCCGGAGCCGGAGGTCGCGCTGCTGGTGAACAGCCGCGGCGAGGCGATCGGCGCGACGCTGGGCAATGACGTCAACCTGCGCGATTTTGAGGGGCGTTCGGCGCTGCTGCTCGGCAAGGCGAAGGACAATAACGCCTCCTGCTCGCTCGGTCCGCTGGTGCGGCTGTTCGACGACACGTTCACGATCGACGATGTGCGCCATGCGGAAGTGCGGCTGAACATCCAGGGCGAGGACGGCTACGTCCTCGACGGTGTCAGCAACATGGCGGAGATCAGCCGCGATCCGCTCGACCTGGTTCGCCAGACCTTGTCGGAGCATCAATATCCGGACGGCTTCGTGCTGTTCCTCGGGACGCTCTTCGCGCCGGTGCAGGATCGCGACGATGTCGGGCGCGGCTTCACCCACAAGATCGGCGACCGCGTGACGATCGAGAGCGAGCGGCTGGGCCGCCTGACGAACCGCGTCGTGACGTCGAAGGACGCCGCGCCGTGGACGGACGGGATCGGGGCGCTGTTCCGCAATCTGGTGCGGCGCGGGCTGCTGAGTACTGGCAAGTGAGCGCGATCTATCCGTCGCTGGAAGGCAAGCGGGTCATCATCACCGGCGGCGCGACCGGGATCGGCGCGGGTCTGGTCGAGGCGTTCGCGCGGCAGGGCTCGCACATCGCCTTCGTCGATGTCGCGGAAGAAGCCGGGGCGGCGTTGGCCGAACGACTGGGCGACCGCGTTCATTTCCATCGTTGCGACCTGACCGATGTCGATGCGCTGCCGGGTACGATCGCGACGCTGGCCGAGGCGATCGGCGGCGTCGACGTGCTCATCAACAATGCCGCGAACGATGACCGGCATACGGTCGCCGAGGTGACGCCCCAATATTGGGACGACCGCATGGCGGTGAACCTTCGCCACCTGTTCTTCGCCGCGCAGGCGGCGGTACCGCATATGAAGGCGTCGGGCGGTGGTGCGATCGTTAACTTCGGTTCGATCAGCTGGCACCTCGGCCTGCCCGATCTGGTGCTCTATCAGACCGCCAAGGCCGCGATCGAGGGGATGACGCGCGGGCTCGCACGCGACCTGGGGCGCGACAATATTCGCGTTACCACGATCGTACCGGGCAACGTCCAGACGCCGCGGCAGGAGAAATGGTACACGCCAGAAGGTGAGGCGGAGATCGTCGCGGCGCAATGCCTCGACGGGCGCATCCAGCCCGCCGACGTCGCCGCGCTGGCGCTGTTCCTCGCTTCCGACGATGCGCGGATGTGCACGGGACACGATTATTTCGTGGATGCCGGGTGGCGATAGAGCGCCGGTGACAAACGCCTGAAACTAAGCAAGAACAAGATCGGATTGAGGGAGCGGGACGGGATGGCGATGATGATGAGCGAGCCGGCGGGTGCGCCCGGCGATCCGGGTGCGGCGGCGCGGGTGAACATGGGGTTCATCGCGGCGATCGTGGCGGTGGCCACGATCGGCGGGTTCATGTTCGGCTATGACTCGGGCGTCATCAACGGGACGCAGAAGGGGCTGGAGGCCGCGTTCGACCTCGGCAAGCTCGGCATCGGGGTCAATGTCGGCGCGATCCTGGTCGGCTCGTCGATCGGCGCGTTCCTGGCCGGGCGGCTCGCCGACCGGATCGGGCGGCGCGGCGTGATGATGCTGGCCGCCGTCCTGTTCCTCGGCAGCGCGCTGCTGGCCGGTGCCGCCGGCTCGTCGGCGATCTTCATCTTCGCCCGCATCGTCGGCGGGCTCGGCGTCGGCGCGGCCAGCGTCATTTCGCCGGTCTATATCTCCGAAGTCACCCCTGCGGCGATCCGTGGCCGCTTGTCGAGCGTGCAGCAGGTGATGATCATCACCGGCCTGACCGGCGCGTTCGTCGCGAACTTCGCGCTGGCCCGCTATGCCGGCGGCTCGACCGCCGATTTCTGGCTGGGGTTCCAGGCATGGCGCTGGATGTTCTGGCTGCAGGCGATCCCGGCGGCGATCTACCTCGTGGCGCTGTTCGTGATCCCGGAAAGCCCGCGCTATCTGGTCGCGCAGGGGCGGGATGCCGAGGCGCACAAGGTGCTGACCCGCCTGTTCGGCACGGCCGAGGCCGATCGCAAGGTCACCGACATCCGCGGCAGCCTGGCCGCCGATCAGCACCGTCCCAAGCTGTCCGACCTGAAGGACCGCGCGACCGGCAAGATCCGCCCGATCGTCTGGGCGGGCATCGGCCTGGCCGTGTTCCAGCAGCTCGTCGGCATCAACGTCGTCTTCTATTACGGGGCGACCCTGTGGGAGGCGGTCGGCTTCTCCGAGGATTATGCACTGCAGACCAACATCCTGTCGGGCGTGCTGTCGATCGGGGCCTGTATCTTCACGATCTTCACCGTCGACCGGATCGGGCGCAAGCCGCTGCTGCTGATTGGCTCGGCGGGCATGGCGGTGACGCTGGCGGTGGTCGCCTGGGCCTTCTCGACCGCCGTCACCGACGCGGCGGGCGCGGTCAGCCTGCCGGGTAACAATGGCGTCATCGCGCTGATCGCGGCGAACCTGTATGTGATCTTCTTCAACGCCAGCTGGGGCCCGGTCATGTGGGTGATGCTGGGCGAGATGTTCCCGAACCAGATCCGTGGTTCGGGCCTCGCGGTCGCGGGTTTCGCGCAGTGGATCGCCAATGCGGTGATCTCGGTGACCTTCCCGGCGCTGGTCGTGTCGCCGGGGCTGGCGGTGACCTACACCGGCTATGCGCTGTTCGCCGCGATCTCGTTCTTCTTCGTCCGCAAGATGGTGCATGAGACGCGCGGGCGCGAGCTGGAGGACATGCAGGGCTGATCGCCTCGTCGCCGGTCGCGGCGACGTTCTGTAGAGACGTCACCCCGGCGATGGCCGGGGTGACGTATGTTGGAGCGGCGGCTTTGACGTTCGCGCGGCCACATGCCACCGGACGATGATGCCGCTGGTCGCCGCCGCCCTGACCATCCTCGCCTTCACGATCGGGCTGACGCTGCCCGACGTCGACCTGCATCTATGGCTTGGGCACCGCAGCGCGATGACGCACAGCGCCCTGCCGGCCTGTCTGCTGCTGACGCGTCGACACTGGCAACCCGCCGCGTGCGGGATGGGGGCGGGGATTGGCCTGCATCTGGCGGCCGACACCTTTCCGAACCGGATGATCGGCTATGCGACGATCAAGCTGCCGTTCGTCGGCGCGCTGTCGCCGGGGGCATCCTATGCGTGGCTGGCGATCAACGCGCTCGCGGCGATCGGTGTGGCGGCGTGGCTGGCGCGGCGGCTCCACGCGCCAGTGGTCGCGGCGCTGCTGACGCTTGCCGTATCGGTCGTGGGAGCAGGGTATTTGTGGCGCACCGATGGCGGGTGGCCGGTTCTCGCGATCGCTGCGGTTGCGGCGTGGCTCGTGTGGCGTCGGCCGAGCGCATCACCCCAGCCGTAATCGGCCCATCGCAAAAGCCACTCCGCCATGCCGGACCTGTTCCGGGGGGCACCGTGCCGCAGACGCCCTGATTTCAGCGTTTGCGGTCCGGTGGACCCCAGGACAAGTCCGGAGTTACGATCGCTGCGGGCAGGCTTCGCCCGGAACCTTACTCCGCCGCTTCCAGCGTTTCCGCATCGTCGAGGGGATGGCTGAGCCGCGACAGCATCTCGCGCGGTACGACCTGCCAGAACGATCCGATCACGCGGGCCCAGTCGTCCAGCAATCCGCGCGACCAGCGGCTGTCGGTCGCGACCGCATGTTCGGCGACCAGCCCGCGCAGCACTTCTTCCCAATGCGCGGCGGCGACGCGCTGCCACACGATGTTCTCGGGATTGGCGCGGCGCGCGAAGCTGCCGGTCGGGTCATAGACGAACGCCATGCCGCCGGTCATGCCCGCACCGAAGTTCGCGCCGACCTCGCCCAGCACCACCGCGACGCCGCCGGTCATATATTCGCAGCCGTTCGCGCCGCAGCCCTCGACCACCACGGTCGCGCCCGAATTGCGGACCGCGAACCGCTCGCCGGCCTGACCCGCCGCGAACAGCTTGCCGCTGGTCGCGCCGTACAGGACGGTGTTGCCGAGGATGGTGTTGTCCTGGCTGCGCAGCGGCGAGGACACCGCCGGGCGGACGACGATCTTGCCGCCCGACAGCCCCTTCCCGACATAATCGTTGGCGTCGCCGAACACCTCCAGCGTGACGCCGCTGCACAGGAACGCGCCCAGTGACTGGCCCGCCGAGCCGCGCAGGCGGATCGTGACATGGTTCTCCGCCAGCTTCGACATGCCGAACGTCCGCGTGATCTCGCTCGACAGCCGCGTGCCGACCGCGCGGTGCGTGTTGCGCACCGAATAGGTCAGCTGCATCTTCTCACCGCGCGAGAACACCGCCGCCGCATCCTTGATGATCTGCGCGTCGAGGCTGTCGGGCACGTCGTTGCGGAACGTCGACAGGCTGAACCGCCGCTCGGCATCGGTCGCATCGACCTTGGCGAGGATCGGGTTCAGGTCGAGGTCGTCGAGATGCTCGGCACCACGGCTGACCTGCCGCAGCAGTTCGGTGCGCCCGATCACTTCGTCGAGCGACCGCACGCCCAGCCGCGCGAGGATGTCGCGCACTTCCTCGGCGATGAAGGTCATCAGGTTGATGACCTTTTCCGGCGTGCCGACGAACTTGCCGCGCAACGCCTCGTCCTGCGTGCAGACGCCCACCGGGCAGGTGTTGCTGTGGCACTGGCGCACCATGATGCAGCCCATCGCGACGAGGCTGAGCGTGCCGATCCCGAATTCTTCCGCGCCCAGGATCGCGGCGATCACGATGTCGCGCCCGGTCTTCAGCCCGCCGTCCGCGCGCAGCTTGATCCGCCCGCGCAGGCCGTTGAGCGTCAGCACCTGGTTGACCTCGGACAGCCCCATTTCCCACGGCGTGCCCGCATATTTGATCGACGTCTGCGGGCTGGCGCCGGTGCCGCCGACATGGCCGGAGACGAGGATGACGTCGGCATGCGCCTTCGCCACGCCCGCCGCGACGGTGCCGATGCCCGCCGAGGACACCAGCTTGACGCAGACGCGCGCGCGCGGGTTGATCTGCTTCAGGTCGTAGATGAGCTGCGCCAGATCCTCGATCGAATAGATGTCGTGGTGCGGCGGCGGCGAGATCAGCGTCACGCCCGGCGTCGCATGGCGCAGCTTGGCGATGAACTCGGTCACCTTGAAGCCGGGCAGCTGCCCGCCCTCGCCGGGCTTGGCGCCCTGCGCGACCTTGATCTCGATCTCCTCGCAGGCGTTCAGATATTCCGCGGTGACGCCGAAGCGCCCCGACGCCACCTGCTTGATGACCGAGTTCGCGTTGTCGCCATTCTGATACGGCGTGTAGCGGATCTTGTCCTCGCCGCCTTCGCCCGACACCGCCTTCGCGCCGATGCGGTTCATCGCGATCGCCAGCGTCTCATGCGCTTCCGGCGACAGCGCCCCCAGCGACATGCCCGGCGTCACGAACCGCTTGCGGATCTCGGTAATCGCCTCGACCTGATCGACCGCGACGCCTTCGTTGGGGAAGTTGAACTGCAACAGGTCGCGCAGATAGATCGGCGGCAGGTCCGACACCCCGCGCGAGAATTGCAGGTAGCTGGAATAGCTGTCGGTCGACACCGCCGTCTGCAGCAGGTGCATCAGCTGCGCCGAATAGGCATGCGCCTCGCCGGTGTGGCGCTGGCGATAGAAGCCGCCGATCGGCAGCGTCGCCACCGCCTGATCGAACGCCGCCTCGTGCCGGTCGGTCGCGTTGACGTGCAGCGAGGCATAGCCCTCGCCGCTGATCTTCGCGGGCATGCCCGGAAACAGGTCGTTGACCAGCGCGCGGCTGAGGCCGACCGCCTCGAAATTATAGCCGCCGCGATAGGAGGAGATGACCGCGATCCCCATCTTCGACAGGATCTTGAGCAACCCTTCCTCGATCGCCTTCTTGTGGCGCGCGGTGCATTCCTCGATCGACAGCTTGCCGAACAGCCCGCGCGCATGGCGGTCGGCGATCGCCGCTTCGGCCAGATAGGCGTTCACGGTCGTGGCGCCCACGCCGATCAGCACCGCATAATAATGCGTGTCGAGGCATTCCGCCGCGCGGACGTTGATCGACGCGTAGGAGCGCAGACCCCGGCGAACCAGATGCGTGTGCACCGCCGCCGCCGCCAGCACGCCCGGGATCGCCACGCGGTCCTCGCTGATGCGCTCGTCGGTCAGGAACAGCTCGCTCTTGCCCTCGCGCACCGCCTGTTCGGCCTGGTTGCGGATGCGCTGGATCGCGGCGCGCAGGCGATCAGGGCCGCCGCCCGCCTCGAACGTGCAGTCGATGTCGGCGGCGGCATTGCCGAAATACGCCTTCAGCCGCGCCCAGTCGGTCGAGGTCAGCACCGGTGATTCGAGCACCAGCACGCGCTCGCGCCGATCCTCGGTATCGAGGATGTTGGCGAGATTGCCGAAGCGCGTCTTGAGCGACATGACGTAGCGCTCACGCAGCGGATCGATCGGTGGGTTCGTGACCTGCGCGAAATTCTGCCGGAAGAACTGGCTGATGAGGCGCGGCTTGTCGGAGATGACGGCGAGCGGCGTGTCGTCGCCCATCGAGCCGATCGCTTCCTTGGCGGTCTCGACCATCGGCGACAGGATCAGCTCCATGTCCTCGATCGTCTGCCCGGCCGCGACCTGCCGCCGCGCCAGCTCGGCGCGGTCGTAGCGGGTCAGCGTGCCCGCCGGGGCGGGGGGCAGGTCGTCCATCGTCGAGAACTCGCCGATCATCGCGGCGTAATCCTGCTCGGCGGCGATCCGGTCCTTGACCTCGCGGTCGAGCAGGACGCGACCCTCGTGCAGGTCGACCGCGATCATCTGCCCCGGCCCCAGTCGCCCCTTGGCGACGACGGTGCTCTCCGGCACGACGACCATCCCCGCTTCGGAGCCGACGATCAGCAGCCCGTCGGCGGTCTGCGTATAGCGCAGCGGACGCAGCGCGTTGCGATCGACGCCGCCGACCACCCAGCGGCCGTCGGTCATCGCCAGCGCGGCGGGGCCGTCCCACGGCTCCATCACCGAAGCGAGATACTGGTACATCGCGGCGTGCGCGGGCGGCATGTCGTCCTGCCCGTCCTGCCATGCCTCGGGCACCAGCATCAGCTTGGCGGTCGGCGCGTCGCGGCCCGAACGGCAGATCGCCTCGAACGTCGCGTCCAGCGCGGCGGTGTCCGACGCGCCGGCCGGAATCACCGGCTTGATGTCCTCCGAATGCTCGCCGAACGCGATCGAGGCCATGCGGATCTCATGGCTGAGCATCCAGTTCTTGTTGCCGCGGATCGTGTTGATCTCACCGTTGTGCGCGAGACACCGGAACGGCTGCGCCAGCCACCATTGCGGGAAGGTATTGGTGGAATAGCGCTGGTGGAAGATCGCGACGCGGCTCTCGAACCGCGCATCGGTCAGGTCGGGGTAGAAGACCGACAGGCTCTCGGCGAGGAACAGCCCCTTGTAGATGATCGAGCGGCACGACAGCGAGCAGACGTAGAAGCCCTGGATCTGCGCCGCGATCACGCGCTTCTCGATGCGGCGGCGGACCAGATACAGGTTCTTCTCGAACTCCTCCGCCGACACTTCGTCGGGCATCGGGCCGGCGATCATGATCTGCTCGATCTCGGGGCGGGTCGACTGCGCCTTCATCCCGATCACCGAGACGTCGACCGGCACCTGCCGCCAGCCATAGATGGTATAGCCCGCGCCGATCACCTCGGACTCGACGATCGTGCGGCACGTCTCCTGCGCCGACAGATCGGTGCGCGGCAGGAACACCATGCCGACCGCCAGCCGGTTCGGAAGCAGCTTGTGACCCGACGCGGCGACGCAATCGTCGAAGAAGCGCACCGGCAGGTCGACATGGATACCCGCGCCATCGCCGGTCTTGCCGTCGGCATCGACCGCGCCGCGGTGCCACACCGCCTTCAGCGCGTCGATCGCCGACTGCACCACGCGGCGCGACGGCTTGCCATCGGTCGCTGCGACGAGGCCGACGCCGCACGCATCGCCCTCGAACTCGGGGCGGTACATGCCATGTTCGGCGAGCTGGGCGCGGCGGGCGTCGATGCTGTCGGTCATCACTTCTTCTCGCTCTGCTGGATCGCCGCGACTTCCTTGACGAAGGCGGCGGTATCGGCCTGCGTGCGCGTCATCGCGTCGGCCATCATCTTGCGCTGGAACGCGGCGACATCGGGATCGGCCATGATCGTCAACGACGCCTGCATGTACGTCTTCCCGGTCGGGGTGCGGAAGAACCGTTCGACCTCACCCATCTGCGCCACGTCGAACCGGCGGGCGTAGGCGCGCGCGATCGCGTCGAACATGCCCGGCAGCGAGGTGCGGATCATCTCCATGCTGCGACCGAACTGCGCGTCGA
Organism: Sphingomonas endophytica; assembly: GCF_001476895.1. Classification (GTDB taxonomy): domain Bacteria; phylum Pseudomonadota; class Alphaproteobacteria; order Sphingomonadales; family Sphingomonadaceae; genus Sphingomonas; species Sphingomonas endophytica_A. Next base: position 23,119 of record NZ_LDTB01000009.1, read on the forward strand.
CGAAGCGGTCGAAGGCTGCCTTCACCTTGGGGTTCTTCGTCATTTCGGCGGCGAACTGCGGGTTCTGCATGAAACCCTGCCGCAGGTTGATCATCAACGGCGCCATCATGCCGTCCATCATCTGCACGCGCGTAGCGGGCGGGAACAGGACGTCGAGCAACTCGGTCGCCGCCGCGAGGCGGGCCGGATCGACGGCGGTCGCCGGGGCGCTTGCCGGAGTTTGGGCGATGGCGGCGGCGGGCGACAGCGCGATCGCTGCGGCGAGGAGGATGCGCATCATGCCGCCACCTTCGCCGCCTTCGCCTGCGCCTTCAGATATTGATGCATCGTCGCCGCCACATCGCGACCGTCGCGGATGGCCCAGACGACCAGCGAGGCACCGCGCACGATGTCGCCCGCCGCGAACACGCCGTCCAGGCTGGTCATCAGCGTCTTGCTGTCGACCAGCACCGTGCCCCAGCGCGTCACGCCCAGTTCGGCCGCGCCCCACAGCTTCGGCAGTTCCTCGGCATCGAAGCCCAGCGCCTTGATGACCAGATCGGCGGGCATGTCCTCGGCCGCGCCGGGATCGACCTCGGGCGCGCGGCGGCCGCTGGCGTCGGGAGCGCCCAGCCGCATCTTGTTGGCGCGCACGGCCGTGACCTTGCCGTCGCTCCCTGCGAAGCTGGCGGGGGCGGAGAGCCAGACGAACTCGACGCCTTCCTCCTCGGCGTTGGCGACCTCGCGCTGCGAGCCTGGCATGTTGGCGCGGTCGCGGCGATACAGGCACTTCACGCTCTTCGCGCCCTGGCGGATCGCGGTGCGGACGCAGTCCATCGCGGTGTCGCCGCCGCCGATCACGACGACGTTGCGCCCCGCCGCGTTCAGGCTGCCGTCCTCGAAGGCGGGGACATGGTCGCCGAAGCTCTTGCGGTTCGAGGCGGTCAGATAGTCGAGCGCCGCGACGACGCCGTTCAGCTCGTTGCCGGCGACCTCGATCGCGCGTGCCTTATAAACGCCGGTGGCGATCAGCAGCGCGTCGTGGCGCGCGCGCAGTTCGTCCAGCGTCGCGTCGCGGCCGACCTCGAAGCCTTCATGGAAGACGATGCCGCCGTCCTTCAGGCGATCGACACGGCGCATGACGACCGGCTTTTCCAGCTTGAAGCCGGGGATGCCATAGGTCAGCAGCCCGCCGGCACGATCGTGGCGGTCATAGACGTGCACCTCATACCCATGCCCGCGCAGATATTCCGCGGCGCTCAGCCCCGCCGGACCCGCGCCGATCACGCCAACCGACTGGCCGCGCGCCGGGCCGGCCACCAGCGGTTCGACCCAGCCTTCTTCCCAGGCGGTGTCGGTGATGAACTTCTCGACCGAGCCGATCGTGACCGCGCCGTGCCCGCTGAACTCGATGACGCAATTGCCCTCGCACAGCCGGTCCTGCGGGCAGATGCGGCCGCAGATCTCCGGCATGGTCGAGGTGCTGTTGCTCAGCTCATAGGCTTCGCGCAACCGCCCCTCGGCGGTCAGGCGCAGCCAGTCCGGGATATGATTGTGAAGCGGGCAATGTACCGAGCAATAGGGCACGCCGCATTGCGAGCAGCGCCCGGCCTGATCCTCCGCTGCGGGCGTGGCATAGCGTTCGGCGATCTCGCGAAAGTCCTCCGCGCGATCGGCGGCGACGCGCTTCGCGGGATAGGATTGCGGGCGTTCAACGAACTTCAGCATGTCGGCCATCGGTGTCCTCCGGTGGCCGAAATCTCACATGCATCAGCGCGTGTCACGCGTTTTTTCGACGGTACGGCAGCAAAGCTGACCTAATAACTGGTGGGTTGCCGCCGCAGTTGCAACAGGATCGCATGTAGCGTGCGACATTAGTCCCGATGCGATACCTATCGCAGGGCGAGCGCGGCAAGCGCGATCACGCCAATGATGATTCGGTACCAGGCAAATGGCGCAAAACCATGCTTGGTCACGATCGCCATGAACCAGCGGATCACGATCATCGCCACGACGAACGAAACGACAAAGCCGATCGCGATCGCGGAGAGGTGCGCGTCGCCCAATTCGTGACGGCTCTTCCACAGCGCCAATGTCGTCGCGCCCATCATCGTCGGGATGGCCAGGAAGAAACTGAATTCGGCCGCCGTCTCCTGATCGACGCCCATCGCGCGCGCGCCCATGATCGTCGCGCCCGAACGGCTGACGCCCGGAATCATCGACAGGCATTGCACGACGCCGATCGCCAGTGCGGTCTTCCACCGCATCGTCTCGACGGAGCCCGGTTCGGCACGCGGCGCGACCCGCTCGATGAACAGGATCGCGATGCCGCCGACGATCAGCGCGATCGCCACGACCGTCGGCCCGATCCCCGGCGCCTCCAGAACGGCGCGGATCGCGGAATAGGCGACCGCGCCGACCACCGCCGACGGCAGGAAGCCGAGCAGGACGTTGCGCGTGAAATGGACGGCCGGCGGTTCGCGCCGCAACAGTCCGGTGCCGACACGCAGGAAGCGCCGCCAGAACAGCACGATCACGGCAAGGATCGCGCCCAGCTGGATCACGATGTCGAACGTCGCGTCGCCCTCCGACAGGCCCAGCAGCGCGCCGGCGAGGACGAGGTGGCCGGTCGAGGAAACGGGCAGGAATTCTGTCACCCCCTCGACGATGCCGAGCAGGATGATGGTCAACAGGTCGGTCACGCGCGTTCCCCCGTCTGGTGTGTCGCGGGCTTCAGCCGGCGGTGCGGTTGATCAGCCCGAAGCGGCCGGCCTTGCGGAAGCGGACCAGCCAGTCGGGTGCGACCGCGTCCAGCGGCGTGGCGCCGATGCCCAGCGCGGCGAGGCCTTCCGCGCCGGCGCTCACCACCGAGTCATGGCCAAGCAGCTTCCACTGGTCGGTGCTGATCGGCGTGCCGGGAAGGGCGGCGAGCAGGCCCCCGAGCGCGTCGGGCAGTTCGACGAAGCGCGCGCGTCGTCCGATATGGCGGGCGATCCGCTGATGCAGTTCCCGCATCGTCAACACTTCCGGCCCCCCCAATTCGAACGTCCGGCCACCGAACGTCCCGGCATCGTCGAGCGCGGCGACGGTCGCATGCGCCACGTCGCCGACGAACACCGGCTGGAACCGCGCGCCCGCGCGCAGGATGGGGACGACCGGCAGGCCGGCGATCATCCCGGCGAAGCGGTTCACGAACTGGTCCTCGCGCCCGAACACGGTCGAGGGGCGCAGGATCGTGGCGCCGGGGCAGGCGGCGCGCACCGCGTCCTCGCCCGCGCCCTTGCTGCGCGCGTAGCTCGAATCGCCGTTCGCGTCCGCACCGATGGCGGAGACATGGACCAGCGCCGCGCCATTGGCGGCGGCCGCTGCGGCGACATTGCGGGCGCCTTCGACATGCACCTGTGCCAGATTGCCGGCGAAGGTGCCGACCAGATTGACCACCGCGTCCGCGCCATGGACCGCATTGGCGATCGTGTCGGCGCGCGTCACGTCGGCCGCGACGAATTGCGTCTGTCCCAGCCCGCCCAGCGGTTTCAGGAAGAACGCCTGACGGGGATCGCGCTGCGCCACGCGCACCCGCGCCCCCGACTTGAGCAATGCCTGTGCGATATAGCGGCCAAGGAAGCCCCCACCGCCGATCAGCGTTACCAGCTTGTTGTTCATGCCGTCCTTCATGTCGAAAGCCTTTAGCCCTTGACCGTGCCTTGCCCGCCGCACCCGGCGTTGACAAGGCCGTGCGCGGGGAGGGGATAGCCCGATCGGCCGCTGCGATGCAAAAAAGTGAAAATTGTTGTTGACGGCTCCGGCCGCCGCCCATAGAGGCACCCACCTACCCCGTGCCCAGATGGCGGAATTGGTAGACGCACCAGCTTCAGGTGCTGGCGATCGCAAGGTCGTGGAGGTTCGAGTCCTCTTCTGGGCACCATTTTCCCGCAGGGCATGATGCTCCGGGGAAAGTACAGACAGTATAGGCTTCGGCTTGCACTTGGTACGTTAGTACGAGTGCGATGGCCTGTTCTTGCCTGTCTTCATATACTGCCCGTCAGAGCCTTTCCTCCCGCAAGCGATCCATGCGGACCATTGCCGGATCATCGCGACACGTGAGAGGCAGGGCGCCGCCCGGCCTACACGCTCTGACGTCCGTAACCATTCGTCGTGACGGATCCGATCGGGTCATCCTGCGGCCGGCCGCTGACGGCGGCGACGATCTCGCTGTCGGTCGCGACGTGATCCTCGATGATGCAGCGGAAGTTGAGCCCCGGCACGCCATGGTCGCTCGGCACGCTCGCCTGCGCGACCACCAGTCCGTCGAGCGACTGGATCTGCGTCGTGGCGGACGAGGTGGCGTGAGGATGCGCTTCCTGGAAGCGGCGCGTACCGCTGGTCGCGACGACGCGGCCGAACTGATCGACGATCGACACCGCCGCGCGCCGCGACGAACGGTTCATGATGTCGATCAGCCGCGCGACCTGCCCCTCGAAATCATATTCCAGATAACAGACGCCCAGCGTCGCGCCCTCCACGACGACGGGGGCGACGAAGATCAACACCTTGCGATCGTTCGACCATGGATTGGCCCACACCTCGTCCGTCACCCAGCCCGACGTCGGCGCGTCGTTCATCACGCGCTGGAATTGCGGATAGCCGTCGAAGCGGATCGTCCGCACCGCCGCATTCTCGTGCGCGCAGACCCGCACCGAGCCATCGCCGGCGACGACGAACGCGTTCAGGAAATAGGGCGAGAAGCTGAGCAGCGCCCGCAGCCGTTCCAGCGCGCGCGCTTCGGCGCGGTCGCTGTCGGCGAGTAACAGGCTTTCGCGGATCGAATGATCGGTGGCCAGGACGCGCACATCGATCGCGCGGTCGTACAGGGTACGGGACAAGGCGTCGGCGATCGATTGCGCCAGTTCGCCCAGTCGTCCGCCTTCCAGCTCGCGGACCAGTTCGGCGGCGATCTCGCTGCCCTGGTGGAGCCGGCCGAGCAATTCCTCGCGGAACGCGCGCGACGAATTGCGCGCCTGCGCCGCCAGTGTCTTCACCTCCTGCGCCACGACGCCGAAGCCGCGCCCGGCCTCGCCGGAGCGCGCCGCCTCGATCGCGGCATTCAGCGCGAGCAGGCGGGTCTGGCTGGCGATCGCTTCGGACCGGTCCGCATGCGACGTGACCTCGCTACTCAGCGAGTCCAGCAGGGACCGTATTCGTCGGGGCATGACAACTCCTCATCACGCACCGCGGTGTAGGGCGCGATGGTTAAGCGATGGTGAGGATCTCGCCCGAGTGTCGATGTTCCAGAGAGTTAGCGGTGAGCCGGTACGCCGAACAGGTCGTGGTCGTCGGCCTCCTCGATCACGACTCGCAGGATGTCGCCCGGCGCGGCATGCCCGGCGTCACGCAGATGCACCTCGCCGTCGATCTCCGGCGCATCGGCCATCGAGCGACCCGACGCGCCGCCGCTCTCCACATCGACCGCGTCGATGATCACCTCCAGCGTGCGACCGACCTTGGCGGCCAGCTTGGCGGCCGAAATCGCGGCGGTCTTCTCCATGATCCGCGCATACCGCTCTTCCTTGACCGCTTCGGGCACCGGATCGGGGAGCGCATTGGCCGACGCACCCTCGACCGGCTCGAACCGGAAGGCGCCGACGCGATCGAGCTGCGCCTCGTCCAGCCAGTCGAGGAGATACTGGAAATCCGCCTCGGTTTCGCCGGGGAAGCCGACAACGAAGGTCGAGCGGATGGCGATATCCGGGCAGACCTCTCGCCACGCCTTGATGCGGCTCAGCACCTTGGCATCGTTGGCGGGGCGCTTCATCCGGCGCAGCACCGACGGCGCGGCATGCTGGAACGGGATGTCGAGATACGGGAGCACCAGCCCCTCGGCCATCAGCGGGATAACCTGATCGACGTGGGGGTAGGGATAGACGTAGTGGAGCCGCACCCACGGGGCGATCCTGCCCAGTTCGCGGGCGAGGTCGGTCATGTGCGGGCGGACCTCCGCGCCCTTCCACATCCGCGATTGGTCGCGGATGTCGATGCCATAGGCGGAGGTGTCCTGGCTGATGACCAGCAATTCCTTCGTCCCCGCCGCGACCAGCTTCTCCGCCTCGCGCAGGATCGCATCGGGGCGGCGGCTGACGAGATCGCCGCGCAACGACGGAATGATGCAGAAGGAGCAGCGGTGGTTGCAGCCCTCCGAGATCTTCAGATAGCTGTAGTGGCGCGGCGTCAGCTTCAGCCCGGCGTCCGGGATCAGGTCGACGAACGGGCTGAGCGAGGCAGGCGCGGCAGCGTGGACCGCCTCCACCACCTGTTCGTATTCGTGCGCGCCCGTGATCGCCAGCACGTCCGGGAAGCGGGCGCGGATCGCTTCCGCTTCCTTGCCCATGCAGCCGGTGACGATGACGCGGCCGTTTTCGGCGATCGCCTCCCCGATCGCCTCCAGCGATTCCTCCTTGGCCGAATCGAGGAAGCCGCAGGTGTTGACCAGCACGACGTCCGCGCCGACATAATCGGCGGACATCTGATAGCCGTCGGCGCGAAGCTGGGTCAGGATCCGTTCGCTGTCGACCAGGTTCTTGGGACAGCCGAGCGAGACCATGCCCACGCGGGGCGGTGAGGGGATTTGCGTTGCCATGGGATCGCCCGCACATAATGCGGGACGACGCGATTTGCCAGTGGCGGCGGCACGCGCGATAGCGAGGCGTTTCACGGACGAAAGGGCGCGCGGATGCTGGCGATCGGATTGATGTCGGGCACGTCGCTGGACGGGATCGACGCGGCGCTGATCGACACCGACGGGCGGCAGGCGGTGCGCGCGATCGCCTTTCGCGGGGAGCCGTACTCCGACGCGGCGCGCACGCAACTGGCGGAGGCGACCGCGCTGGCGCTGACCTATCCGCGCCCGCGCGCCAGCCCGGAACTGGTGGCGGCGGGGGCGCTCATCACGCGCACGCACACGCTCGCAGTGCAGAAGCTGCTCCGCGACGCGGGCGTGGCGGCCGGAGAGGTCGGGGTGATCGGCTTCCACGGGCAGACCGTCGCGCACCGTCCCGACCGCCGCTGGACGTGGCAGATCGGCGACGGGCAGGTGCTGGCCGATGCGACCGGCATCCGCACCGTCGCGGACTTTCGCAGCGCCGATGTCGCGGCGGGCGGGCAGGGCGCGCCGCTGATCCCGGTCTATCATGCCGCGCTGGCCGCCGGGCTGGAGGGGCCGGTCGCGATCCTGAACCTGGGCGGCGTGGCGAACGTCACGCTGATCGACGGCGGCGAGGCGGTGGCGGCGTTCGACACCGGCCCCGCCAACGGGCTGGTCGACAGCTGGGTGGAGCAGGAGAGCGGCGCACGCTTCGACAAGGACGGTGCGCTGGCGGCGGCGGGCCGCGTCGACGAAGCTATTCTGACCGCGATGCTCGACCATCCGTTCTTCGACGCGCCCTATCCCAAGTCGCTCGACCGCAACGATTTTACGGTCCAGCCGGCGCGCGGGCTGTCGGCAGCGGACGGCGCGGCGACGCTGACCGCCTTCACCGCCGTCACGGTGGCGGAGGGGCTGCGGCTGTTGCCGGTGCGTCCGCGCCGCCTGCTGGTGGCGGGGGGCGGGCGGCACAATCCGACGATGCTGCGGATGATCGGTGAGCGGACCGGGCTGACCCCGGAACCGGTCGATGCCTTCGGCTGGAACGGCGACGCGATGGAGGCGGAAGGCTTCGCCTATATGGCGGTGCGGACGCTGCTGGGGCTGCCGATCAGCTTTCCCGGCATCACCGGCGCGCCCCGTGCCATGCCCGGCGGAACCGTGTTCGTGCCGGCGGATCGCCAGCCGTCTAGCGGGTGACCGTCACCGTCGCGGGATAATGGCGGTCGAGATGCTTCTTGATCCGCTTCAGGTTGCGCGTGTTCGATCGATAGAAGAAGTCGGCCGCATCGCCGACGAACGGCACCATGCCCAGCACCGTGTCGAAACCGACGCGCGCGGTCATGCCGAACAACGCCATGCGGCTCATGCCGAGATTGCGCGCTTCCCAGACCAGCCACATCCCCATCGCACCCGCCAGCAGGTCGCCGACGACCGGTACCAGCCCGACGATCGCGTCCAGCCCGACGCGCCGGTTGATCCCGGGGATGACATACAGACCTTCCAGCAACCGCTCGACCGCCTCCACCCGCCGGCGGATCGCCACGGGATCGCGCCCGACCGGCAACGTGTCGAAGAAGGCGGGCGACATGGGGGTGGGGCGAGCGACCATGATGCTCAATTGGGGGCGACGCGCAGCCGGTTCAACGGGTGCCACGCGCGCGGGTTCGGCTGCCACTGTCGCAGGCGCAGCGCCACCAGCGACCAGCGGAACGGCCGCGCGATGGGAATGAACGCGACGTCCTGTGCCAGCAACTGGTCGGCGCGCGCCGTCGCCTGCGCGCGGGCCGGCAGCGTGTCGGCCAGCCGCGCCGCCTCGATCGCGGCCATCGCATCGTCCGAACAGGCCACGCACGCCTCGGCCAGATACCAGCGCGCATTGTCATAGGGCGCGACGCGGTCGATCAGGCGCAGATCGGCGGCGGGATCGTCCGCTGCGACGCGGAGCGGGCGGACACCGATCGCATAGAGGTCCCGCGCCAGCCTCGCCCAGAGCAAGGTGCCGCCCGGACCGCCGGGCAGCGCGAGCCGCAGTGCGGGCACGCCGTGCGTCGCGCGCCATGCCGCGACCTGCCGCGCGGCGGCGGCGGTGCGTTGTTCGACGGGGATCGTCGCCCAGCCCGGCGAACTCGGTGGCGCGGCCGAATCGAGCTGTTCGGGCAGGATCGTCTCGCGGGCGGGCCAATCGGGGGAGATGCTGCCGGTCAGGTCCGCGCGGTCGATTGCCTGCGCGATCGCGGCACGGTTCGCGGCATCCGCCAGGAAGCCCTCGCGACGGACCACCGCCACGCCGAACAATCCGGCCGCGGGATCGATGCGGACGTTCGGTGGCGCGGGGTTGGCGGCCTGCAGGATCGGCCAGTCGCCGATCGTCCCGCCCGTCACCAGATCGGAACGCCGCTCGACGAAGCGCAGGATGGCCAGCGCGGCGCGCTCGCCGCGCAATTGCACATTCTCCTCCGGCGTCGGCGCATCCTCGTCGGGGTCGCGATCCGGGTCCAGCGCGGGGGTCAGCAGGGCGCCGTCGCGCGTCGCCGCCCGCTGCCGGAACGGCCCGGCGCCCCCGCCGCCGCGCGGCCGCAGCAGCGCCATCTCGGGCTGGGCGAACAGCTTCAGCAGGTCGGGGCGTGGCCGGGCGAGCTCTATCTCGATCACCTCGGGTGTCATCTCGACGATCGACTCGACGGCCGTGAGATAGGGCGTGACGCTGTTGGTCGAGGACGCGGCGATCTGGCGGCGCAGCAGCGGCACCACATCGCCGGCCCGGACCGGGGATCCGTCGGCCCAGCGCGCGTTGCGAAGGCGGAAGATGTAGCTGCGGCCGTCGTCGATGACGATCCACCGCTCGGCGATTCCCGCCTCGATCTGTCCGGAGGCATCGAACCGGACCAGTCCCTCGGCCAGCGAGTCGGTCAGCAACCGGTCGCCGGTGTTCAGGTCGGCGCGCGACCGGCCGGGCAGCACCGGCGCGTCGCCGATGACGCTGACCACCACCGCCCCGACATCGGCGCGTCGCCCGCACGACGTCCCGGCGCCCGCCATGACGGCGATCATGATCAGGCGCGGCGCGACCCGCGCGACGATGCTGGTGCGGGCGGCGGGACTCGAACCCGCACGCCAATGGCAGAGGATTTTAAGTCCCCAGCGTCTACCGATTCCGCCACGCCCGCGCATCGTGCGCCACGAAGCCGTTGCGACGGCTTACGTCAAGCCATCGTCGGCGCGGCCATCGCGAAAGCCATGGTGCCGGGTCGCCATGGTTCATGCCACGTTGAGGCGGACGCGCATTTCCTTGCCGGGCTTGAAGAAGGGGACGCGCTTCGCCTCCACGTCGACCGTCTCGCCGGTCCGCGGGTTGCGACCGGTGCGGGCATCGCGCGCGCGGGTGGAGAAGGCGCCGAAACCGCGCAATTCGACGCGGCCGCCCGCCGCCAGACGAGCGACGATCTCATCGAAGAAGGTGGAGACGATCGCCTCCACGTCGCGCTGCGATAGGCCGGGATTGTCCTTCATCAGCGATTGCACCAATTCCGACCTGATCATTGCGCGTTAGCCCTTGATTGTCCCGGTTATCTTCAGGGCGACCTGATACAGGTGAGTTTCGCCGGCCGGTAGCACCGAAATGACAACGATTGTGCAAATTGGGTCACTTGCCGGACCCCGGGCAAGAAAAAGGGGGACCGGCCGGTCGGCCGATCCCCCTTTTAACGGTCCGATGGACGAACCGCCGCTTACTTCTTGGTTTCGCGGGCCTTCAGCGCCTCGCCCAGGATGTCGCCCAGCGACGCACCCGAATCGGACGAACCGTATTGCGCCACGGCCTGCTTCTCCTCGGCGATCTGCATCGCCTTGACCGAGAAGGTCGGCTTCTTGGAGCGGTCGAAGCCGGTCACCATCGCGTCGAACTTCTGGCCGACCTGGAAACGCTCCGGGCGCTGCTCGTCACGATCGCGGCCGAGGTCGGTGCGCTTGATGAAGCCGGTCGCGCCATCGTCGCCCGCCTGCACTTCGAGGCCCGCATCGCGGACTTCGAGGACGGTGACGGTGACGACCTGGTTCTTGCCCAGGCGATCGCCCGCGCCCGCCGCGACCGGACCGCCGCGCTCGAGCTGCTTCATGCCCAGCGAGATGCGCTCCTTCTCGGAGTCGATGTCGAGGACCACGGCCTGAACGACCTCACCCTTGCGGTGCAGGTTCAGCGCGTCCTCACCCGACACGCCCCAGGCGATGTCGGACATGTGGACCATGCCGTCGACGTCGTTGTCCAGGCCGATGAACAGGCCGAACTCGGTCGCGTTCTTGACTTCGCCTTCGACGGTCGAGCCGATCGGATGCGCGGCGGCGAACGCCTCCCACGGGTTGTTCTGCGCCTGCTTCAGGCCCAGCGAGATGCGGCGCTTGTCCTCGTCGACCTCGAGCACGACGACTTCGACTTCCTGCGAGGTCGAGACGATCTTGCCCGGGTGGACGTTCTTCTTGGTCCAGGACATTTCGCTGACGTGGACCAGGCCCTCGATGCCGGCTTCCAGCTCGACGAACGCACCATATTCGGTGATGTTCGTGACGCGGCCCGACAGCTTCGCACCGACCGGATACTTGGCGGCGGCGCCGTCCCACGGATCGCTCTCGAGCTGCTTCATGCCCAGCGAGATGCGCTGCGTGTCCTTGTTGATGCGGATGATCTGCACCTTCACGGTGTCGCCGATGTTGATCATCTCGCTCGGGTGGCCGACGCGCTTGTAGCTGAGGTCGGTGACGTGCAGCAGGCCGTCGATGCCGCCCAGGTCGACGAACGCACCGTAATCCGTGATGTTCTTGACGACGCCGTCGATGATCTGGCCTTCATGCAGCGACTGGATCAGGCCCGAACGCTGCTCGGCGCGGGTCTCTTCCAGCACGGCGCGGCGGCTGACGACGATGTTGCCGCGCTTGCGGTCCATCTTCAGGATCTGGAACGGCTGCGGGATGTCCATCAGCGGGGTAACGTCGCGCACCGGACGGATGTCGACCTGCGAACCCGGCAGGAACGCCACGGCGCCGTTCAGGTCGACGGTGAAGCCACCCTTCACGCGGCCGAAGATCACGCCCTCGACGCGCGCGGTCTTGGCGAATTCCAGCTCCAGCTTGTCCCAGGCGGCTTCGCGGCGTGCGCGGTCGCGCGACAGCATCGCTTCGCCATGCATGTTCTCGACGCGGTCGACGTACACCTCGACCTCGTCACCGACCTTCAGATCGGCCTTCTGGCCCGGCGCAGGCGCGAATTCGCGCAGCGGCACGCGGCCTTCGCTCTTCAGGCCGACGTCGATGACGACCAGGTCGTTTTCGATGGCGGTGACGGTGCCCAGCACCACGCGGCCCTCGAAGCTGTCGGCGCCGCCGAACATGTCATCGAGCATCGCCGCGAATTCGTCACGCGAGGGAGTTGCCACTGAGGCCATAAAAGAAACAGTCCTATGTCGTTTTCCGGCCAGGCGGTTGGGTCCGCCGGTCTTGGCCATCACCGCCGCGCCGACCCCGTGCCGTGCGCGACATCCATGGGATCGGGGAGCGACGGTGGCCTTTCGCGGATGTGCGAAAAGGCGCGATGGATATACGATCGCGCCGCGCCTCCGCGAGCCCCAGCCCGCCGGACCGCCGCGCCTTAGGCGAAATGCCGCGAAGAAGCAAGGTTGACAATCTTTGCCAATCGGCGGACGCTGCGGGCATGGCCACGATGAACATCTCGCTCCCCGATGCCATGAAGGACTGGGTCGAGCAGCAGGCGGCGACCGGCCGCTACAGCAATTCCAGCGATGTCGTGCGCGACCTGATCCGCCGCGAACAGGTGCGCGCGGAAAAGATCGCGAACATGCAGCGGTTGATCGATGAGGGGCGGGCGAGCGGCGTTTCGGAGCGATCCCCCGAAGAACGGCGTATTGAGGCAAGGCGGCGCGCGCGCCTGATCGTGGCCGCCGATGGGATATAGGTTGAGTGATGAGGCGGACGAGGATTATTTCTCCATCTACCTCCACGGTGTCGAGACATTCGGCGAGGAACAGGCCGAACGTTATGCGGACCTGCTGGATCGGGCGTTTGCCTTCCTCGGCGATCATCCACGCGCCGGTCGGGAGCGGCTCGAATTGCGCGAAGCCATTCGCGGCTACCCAACCGGGTCACACCTCATCTTCTATGCCATCGATGAGGATGACGACGTGCTGATCCTGCGCATCCGCCACGGGCGCGAGGATTGGGCGGCGGATTAGCCCGCGGTTCGCCCTTCCACCAACGCGATCGCCCGCGACACGGCGGCGTCGATCGACAGGAAGCTGGTGTCGAGCTCCATCGCATCCTCCGCCGCGACCAGCGGCGCGGTGGAGCGCGAGCTGTCGCGGTCGTCGCGGGTGCGGATATCGGCGAGCACCTGATCGTAGCTGATCGCGCTGCCCCGCGACTTCAGCTCGTCATGACGGCGTCGCGCGCGGATCATCGGCGTGGCGCGCACGAACAGCTTGGCGTCGGCGTCAGGCGCGATCACCGTCCCGATATCGCGCCCGTCGAGCACCGCGCCGCCGGGCTGGTGCGCGAACTTCTTCTGTCGCTGCATCAGCGCCGCGCGCACCAGTGGATGCGCCGACACGATCGAGGCGATCTGCCCCGTCGCATCGTCGCGCAAGCCCGGATCGGCGAGCAGCGTGTCATCGAAATCGCACGCCGCCACGGCATCGGCCTCGATCGCCGGGTCCAGATCCAGCCGCAGCACCTGCGCCGCGACCGCGCGATACAACAATCCGGTGTCGAGATGCGGCACGCCGTAATGCCGCGCCAGCGCGCGCGCGATCGTGCCTTTGCCGGACGCGGCGGGACCATCGACCGCGATAATCACGCCGCACGCCCCGACAGCGTCTCAAGCTGCTGGTAGAAGGCCGGGTAACTGGTCGCGACCGGCGCGATATCGTCGATCGTCACCGCGTTCCGCGCATGTAGCCCGGCGACGGTCATGCTCATCGCGATGCGGTGGTCGAGCTTGGTCGCCACCGTGCCGCCGCCCGCGATCTTCTCGCCGCCCGAACCGTGGACGGTCAGCCCGTCCTCATGCTCCTCGGTGGTGACGCCATTGGCCTCCAGCGCGGCGCGCATCGCGGCGATGCGGTCGCTTTCCTTGACGCGCAGTTCCTCCGCGCCGCGCGCGACCGTCTTGCCTTCGGCAAAGGCGGCGGCGACGAAGAGTGCGGGATATTCGTCGATCATCGACGGTGCCAGATCGTGCGGCACGACGATCCCGGCCAGCGTCGCGTGGCGGACGCGCAGGTCGGCGACCGGCTCCCCGCCGACGACCCGCGCATCCAGTTCGGTGATATCCGCGCCCATCATGCGCAAGGCGGTCACCAGCCCGGCGCGGGTCGGGTTCAGCCCGACATTCTCGATCACCACGTCGCTGCCCGGCACGATCGACGCCGCGACCATCCAGAAGGCCGCCGACGACGGATCGCCGGGCACGACGATCGATTGCGGCTTCAACTCCGCCTCGCCGGTCAGCGAGATGACCCGCCCGCGCGGGCCCTGCTCGACGGTCAGCTGCGCACCGAAACCCGCCAGCATCCGCTCGCTATGGTCGCGAGTCGGCACCGGCTCGATCACGCGCGTGATGCCCGGCGTGTTGAGCGCGGCGAGCAGCACCGCCGACTTCACCTGTGCCGAGGCGACCGGCAGCTCATAGTCGATCGGCACCGCCGGACACGCCCCGCGCACCATCAGCGGCAGGCGGGTGCCGGGCGACGCCTCGATCGACGCGCCCATCTGTGCCAGCGGCACAGTGACGCGCGCCATCGGTCGCGCCGACAGCGAGGCGTCGCCGGTGAAGGTCGCGGTGATCGGATGGCTGGCGACCAGCCCCATCAGCAGCCGCGTCGAGGTGCCCGAATTGCCCATGTCGAGCGCCTGGCATGGCTGGAGCAGCCCGCCGACCCCGACGCCGTAAATGCGCCAGATGCCGTCGTCGCCGCGCTCGATCGTCGCGCCCATCGCGCGCATCGCGGCGGCGGTGGCGAGCACGTCCTCCCCCTCCAGCAACCCCTCGACGCGGCTTTCGCCGACCGCCAGCGCGGACAGCATCAGCGAGCGGTGGCTGATCGACTTGTCGCCGGGAACGCGGATCCGTCCCGCCAGCCGCGCGGGGCCGGGGACGGTGAACGGAGTGGGGGAGGAAGAATGCGCCATGCGCGCCGCGCCTTGCCAGCCGCCTTGCGCTATGGCAAGGCGCGCTCCACTTCAGCGGGGCGACCTGTTTGATCCACCCATCCGAAAGGCTTTTCACGGCATGATCCAGCCGGAATGGGGCACGAAGCGTACGTGCCCGAAATGCGCGACGCGTTTCTACGACCTCCAGAAGGACGAGCCCGTCACCTGCATCAACTGCGGTTATGCATGGGAGCCGGAGCCGATCCTGAAGTCCAAGCAGCCGCTGCCGTTCGAGGCCGCCAAGCCCGACAAGGAAAAGGTCGACGCCGATCTGGCCGGTGACGACGAGGATCTGGACACCGGTGAGGACGAGGAGCCCTCCGCCGACGACGAGGTCGATCTGGGCGGCGACGACGATCTGGGCGTCGAGACGATCAGCGAAGACGACGAAAACAACTGACGTGTGAAAAAAGGTGCGGCAGGCGGCAAAACACCGCTTGCCAATCCCGCAGCCCCCGGATAGAGGGCTGCCTCCCGGACGGAATGGGGCCGTAGCTCAGCTGGGAGAGCGTCGCAATGGCATTGCGAAGGTCAGGGGTTCGATCCCCCTCGGCTCCACCATTCCCGTACTGAGCGCCGCGATTGGCGCTTCCGCCCCTCCTGCGCGGGCGTGAACAACAACGCCAGACGCGGTCCACCCGGCATCCATCGTTGGACGCCAGGTAGTCATGTCTCCCGACATCGTCACGACAGCCGGACCGTCAATCCCGCCCCGGTCACACCAACGCGCCCCGTCGCGATCGTGGTAGCGCGGCTACCGACCGCCGGCCTCCAGCAGCCGGCGCGGCTCCGACAGTTCCCAGCTTCGTGCGATCCGGTCCTCGACCAGCGCCCAGTCCGCGTCACCACCGAGATCGAGGCTCACCCAGCCCGAGGCCCCCAGATATGCCGGGCGCCGGTACACGCCCGGCACAGCCTCCATCAGCGTCGCCTGTTCGTCGGCATCGCTGGTTCGTACGCACACCACCGTCAATCCGTCGCCGTGGTGATCGTCGCGGAACTGCGCGAACATCCGGTCCGCGACGAAGAAGCTCGGCTGCCCGTGGCTCTCGCGCTCTGCGGTCTCCGGCAGCAGGGTGGCGATGGCGCGGACGCGGTCGAGTGGGGTCATGCGGACCTGCTTACGGTTGGACGAACGCCTTCAGAACCGCCGGATACAGGCGATGTTCCTCCGCCAGCACGCGCTCGGCCAGCGTATCGGGCGTATCGTCGGCGCGGATCGGCACCTCGGCCTGGCCCAGCACCGCGCCGCCGTCCAGTTCCTCGGTCACGACGTGCACCGAACAGCCCGCCACCGCATCGCCGGCCGCGATCGCGCGCGCGTGCGTGTCCAGACCCTTGTACTTGGGCAGCAGCGACGGGTGGATGTTGACGATCCGCCCGCGCCAGCGCGCGACGAACGCGTCGGACAGCAGCCGCATATAGCCCGCCAGCGCGATATAGTCCGCGCCCGCCTCGCGCAGCGCCGCGTCCAGCGCCGCCTCGTAAGCGGGCTTCCCTATGCCCTTGGGCGACAGCGCGAAAGTCGGCAGCCCGTTCGCCGTCGCCCACGCCAGACCTGCCGCCTCACGCTTGTCGGAGGCGACCACGACGATGCGATAGGCGTCACCCTGTTCGGCCGCCAGCGCCTGCATGTTCGATCCCCGGCCCGAGATCAGCACCGCGACCTTCGCCGGCTCGCGCGTCGCCGCATCGTTCACTGGCACGTCGCTCACTGGTGATGCGTCGCGGTCCAGTCGGCACGCGCGCTCCACGTCTCGGTGCGGCCCGACACGGTGCAGCCGCGCTCGCCGGCCTCGATCCGCCCGATGCGATGTACGGTCTCGCCCGCCTTGCTCAACCCGGCGACCACTTCCTCAACCTCTTCGGCGGCGACGATCACCGCCATGCCGATCCCGCAGTTGAAGGTGCGCGCCATCTCCTCCGGCTCGATCGCGCCCTGCGCCTGCAGGAACGCCATCAGCCGGGGCTGCTCCCATGCGTCGGCGTCGACATGCGCATGCACGCCCTTCGGCAGCACGCGCGGGATATTCTCCAGCAGACCGCCGCCGGTGATATGCGCCAGCCCCTTGATCCGTCCGTCGCGAATCTGCGGCAGCAGGCTGGCGACATAGATGCGCGTCGGCGCCATCAGCGTGTCGATCAGCAACCGGTCGGCGTCGAACAGCGCGGGGCGGTCGAGCTTCCAGCCCTTGTCCGCCGCCAGCCGCCGGACCAGCGAGAAGCCGTTGGAATGGACGCCCGACGAGGCGAGGCCCAGAATCACGTCGCCCGCCGCGATCCCCGCGCCGGTCAGCACGTCGCCGCGTTCCACCGCGCCGACGCAGAAGCCCGCCAGGTCATAGTCGCCGTCGCTGTACATGCCCGGCATCTCGGCGGTCTCGCCGCCGATCAGCGCGCAGCCCGCGATCCGGCACCCCTCCGCGATCGAGGCGACGACGCTCTCCGCCACGGCGTTGTCAAGCCGGCCCGTGGCGTAGTAATCGAGGAAGAACAGCGGCTCGGCGCCCTGCACGACCAGATCGTTGGCGCACATCGCCACCAGGTCGATCCCGACCCCGGCATGGCGATTCCACTCGATCGCGAGCTTCAGCTTCGTGCCGACGCCGTCGTTGGCGGCGACCAGCAACGGATCGGTGAAGCCCGCCGCCTTCAGGTCGAAGAAGCCGCCGAACCCGCCCAGGTCGGCATCGGCACCGGGCCGGCGCGTCGCACGCGCCAGCGGCGCGATCGCGCGGACCAGCGCATTTCCGGCGGCGATCGACACGCCGGCGCTCTCGTAGGTGTAGCCTTCGTTGCTCATGGAAATGCCGCCTAGCCATATCGCGCTTGGATTTCCACGCCTGCTTCGCCAAAAGACGCGCAACATGCGTCTTCGCCTGCCTGTCGCCCTTGTCCTTACCGTCGCCATCGTGGCGCTCGGCGCCGGTGGCGTCGTCGCGCAGATCGAGGGCGGCGATCGCGGCGTCGCGGCGGTCGACAGCTCGAACGATTTCGAAGTGTCGGGCATCCGCGTCGACGTCAGCGGCCCCAATGCCGATGCCGCGCGGCTCGCCGGCTGGCGCGAGGCGCAGCGCAAGGGCTTCGTCCAACTGTCGCAGCGGCTGGGCGCGGGCGGTGGGCTGGTGTCGGACGGCACGCTCGATTCGATCGTGTCGAGCATCGTGGTCGAGGACGAGCAGATCGGCCCGAACCGCTATGTCGCGCGGCTGGGCGTGCTGTTCGATCGCGCGCGCGCCGCCGGGCTGCTGGGGGTCTCGGCGGCGATGCCACGCTCGGCACCGTTCCTGGTGGTGCCGGTGCAATGGTCGACCGGGGTCGGCACCGTGTTCGAGCAGCGGACGGTCTGGCAGGAGGCATGGGCGCGTTTCCGCACCGGCACCAGCGCGATCGATTATGTGCGCCCGGCCGGCACCGGGCCGGATCCGCTGCTGCTCGACGTCGGCCAGACGCAGCGTCCCGACCGCGCCTGGTGGCGGACGTTGGTCGATTCGTATGGCGCCAGCGACGTGCTGATGCCCACCGTGCGGCTGTACCGGCAATGGCCGGGCGGCCCGGTGATCGGCGTGTTCGAGGCGCGCTACGGCCCCGACCACCGCGTGTTGCAGCGCTTCACGCTGCGCGTCGGCGGGCCGCGCGGCGTTCCGGCGCTGCTCGACGAGGCGGTGCGGCGGCTGGACGGCGTTTATCAACAGGCGCTGCGCGGCGGCTACCTCGGCACCGATCCCGGTCTCAACCCGATCATGCCGGTCGTGGAAACGCCGCCGGAAGAAGCGTCGGACCTGATCGTCGACGATCCGGCGCTGGCCACGACCACCGTCGCGGTCACGCTTCAGTTCGATACGCCGGATGCGGCCGCGGTCACCGGAACCGAGGCGGCGGTGCGCGGCGTGCCCGGCGTGACCGCCGCCGCGACGACCAGCCTGGCGTTGGGCGGCATCTCGTCGATGAACGTCAGCTTCGTCGGCACCGCCGATGCGCTGCGCGCCGCGCTGGAGGCGCGCGGGTGGCAGGTGATCGGCACCGCGCCGACGCTGCGCATCCGCCGCGCCGCCGCCACCTCCGCGCCACCCGCCGCCGCCCCGCGCAGCGGAGCGGGCGGATGAACCAGATCGCGCTGCCGCTGGCCTGGCCCGCGGATGAGCAGGGCGAATTCTTCATCGTCGATTCCAATGCGCGGGCGGTGCGGATGCTCGAACATTGGGCGACCTGGCCGGTGCGGACGGCGCTGCTGGCCGGTCCGCCGCGGTCGGGCCGGTCGCTGCTGGGGCGCATCTTCGCGGCACGGTCGGGCGGGGCGGTGATCGACGACGCCGATCGCGCCGACGAGGAGGAATTGTTCCACGCCTGGAACCGCGCGCAGGAGGAGCGGCGCCCGCTGCTGCTGATCGCCGCCGCGCTGCCCCCGGCATGGCCGGTCGCGCTGCCGGACCTGCGGTCGCGGCTGGCGGCCAGCCCCGCTGCGACGATCGGCCCGCCCGAGGACGCGCTGGTCGCGGCCTTGTTCGAACACGGGTTCGCGCGTCGCCATCTGGATGCGCGCCCCGATCTGATCGCATGGCTGACCGCGCGGACAGGGAGGAGTCACGCCGCCGTCATGGAGACGATCGATAGGCTCGATCAAGCCGCGCTGGCCGGGCGTCGCCGCCTGACGATCCCGTTGGCGCGCGAGACGCTGGACGGCGATCCGGCGGCCAACAAGCGGAGCGACCAAGCCTCATGACCCGACCCGCCAGTATCGCGCGTATCGAAACCGACACCCCGCTCGACGATCCGTTTCTTGAGCGGGACGGCGGTCGCTACTTCAACCGCGAACTGTCGTGGCTGGCCTTCAATCGCCGCGTGCTGGAGGAAGCGTGCAACCCCGCGCATCCGCTGCTCGAACGGTTGCGTTTTCTCGCGATCTCGGGCGGCAACCTCGACGAATTCTTCATGGTCCGTGTCGCCGGCCTGAAGGGGCAGCAGATGCTGGACGTGGAGGCGCGCTCCGCTGACGGCCTGACGCCCGGACAGCAGCTCGCGGCGATCGTCGAGCAGGCCGACGCGCTGATGGCCAGCCAGCAGGCGGTGTGGCGCGATATCCGCCGCGATCTCGACCAGGCGGGCATCACCGTGCTGGGCAGCCGCTCGCTCGACACGCTGGATGTCGAACAGCGCGCGTGGCTCGACACCTATTTCCAGGAACAGCTCTTTCCGGTCATCACCCCGCAGGCGCTCGACCCCGCGCATCCGTTCCCGTTCATGCCCAACAAGGGGATGGCGGTGATGTTCGATCTGGTCCGCCGATCGGACAAGGAGCCGATCCGCGAGCTGGTGATGCTGCCCGCCGCGATGCCGCGTTTCGTGCGGCTGCCGGGGGCGGAGGTCGCGCGCTACGTCGCCGTCGAATCGGTTCTCAAGCGTTTCTCACACGTGCTGTTCCCGGGCTATGACGTGCTCGGCGCCGCCGAATTCCGCGTGCTGCGCGACAGCGATATCGAGATCGAGGAAGAGGCGGAGGATCTGGTCCGCTACTTCGCGAATGCCATCAAGCGGCGGCGGCGCGGGCGCGTGATCCGGCTGGAGCTGGAGACGGGGATGCCCGACACGCTCGCCGCCGCGCTGCGCGAGGAACTGGGCGGCGAGGATGCGATCGTCACGGAGACGGGCTCGTTCCTGGGGGTGGGCGATCTGTCGCTGCTGGCGGACGAGGATCGCCCCGACCTGAAGTTCGTGCCCTTCACCCCGCGCTTTCCGGAGCGGATCCGTGAGTTCGGCGGCGATTGCTTCGCGGCGATCCGGGCCAAGGACATCATCGTCCATCACCCGTATGAGACCTTCGACGTCGTGCTTGCCTTCCTGAAACAGGCGGCGAACGACCCGGACGTGGTCGCGATCAAGCAGACGCTGTACCGCGCCGGCAAGCAGTCGGCGGTCATCAGCGCGCTGATCGCGGCGGCGGAGGCCGGCAAGTCGGTGACGGCCGTGGTCGAGTTGAAGGCGCGGTTCGATGAGGAGCAGAACCTGCAATGGGCCAGCGCGCTGGAGCGGGCGGGCGTGCAGGTCGTCTATGGCTTCATCGACTGGAAGACGCACGCCAAGGTGGCGATGGTGGTCCGGCGAGAGGCGGGCAAGTTCCGCACCTACTGCCATTTCGGGACCGGCAACTACCATCCCGTCACCGCGAAGATCTATACCGACCTCAGCTTCTTCACCGCCGATCCGCGCATCGGGCGCGATGCGGCGCGGATGTTCAACTACATCACCGGCTATGTCGAGCCGGCGGGTATGGAGAAGGTGGTGCTCAGCCCGCGCACGCTGCGCGATCGTCTGATGACCTGCATCGATGCCGAGATCGCGAACGCGCGCGCCGGCAAGCCCGCTTCGATCTGGGCGAAGATGAACTCGCTGGTCGATCCGACGATCATCGAGAAGCTGTACGAGGCGAGCGGCGCGGGGGTCGAGATCGACCTGATCGTGCGCGGCATCTGCTGCCTGCGCCCGAAAGTGCCGGGCATGTCGGAGAACATCCGCGTGAAGTCGGTCGTCGGTCGCTTCCTGGAGCACAGCCGCATCACCGCGTTCGGCAATGGCGCGCTGCTGCCCAATGACGGGGCGGTCGTGTATATTTCCTCCGCCGACTGGATGCCGCGCAATTTTGACCGACGGGTGGAGTATTTGCTGCCATTATCCACTGAGACGGTGCACGATCAGGTGCTGGATCAGGTGATGGTCGCGAACCTGATCGACAACGAACAGAGCTGGGAACTGGAACCGGACGGCAGCTACGTTCGTGATACACCGGGTGAGAAGCCTTTCAATCTGCATCGTTATTTCATGGTGAACCCGTCGCTCTCCGGCCGTGGGGCCGCGCTGGACGGCGATGAGGTGCCGGTCCTCTCGCTGAGGCGCAAGCGTTGAGCGCCTCCCGCCGGTCGACCGAGGAACCCCGCACCGCGATCATCGACATCGGCTCCAATTCGATCCGGCTGGTCGTCTATCAGGGGCCGCCGCGCCTGCCGGCAATTCTCTTTAATGAGAAGGTGTTGGCGGGTCTCGGTCGCAGCCTGGCGCAGTTCGGATCGATCGATGCGCAGGCGATGGCGCTTGCCGAAACCGCGCTCCGCCGCTTCGCGGCGCTGGCGCGCGAGATGGACGTCGCCACCCTCCGCACCGTCGCGACCGCCGCCGTGCGCGACGCCAGCAACGGCGGCGATCTGATCGCTGTCGCGCAAGCCGCTGGTTTAACGGTCGAAATACTATCCGGTGAGCAGGAAGCCGAGGCGGCCGGCTATGGCGTCCTGTCGGGCATCCCGGAGGCGGACGGCATCGTCGGCGATCTGGGCGGCGGTTCGCTGGAACTGGTACGGGTGCGGGGCGGCAAGCTGACGCGGCGGGTGTCCTTTCCGCTGGGGGTTCTGCGCATCGCGGCGCTGCGCGAGCAAGGGCGGCTCGACCGGCGCGTCCGCAAGCTGCTGGCGGACAGCGACTGGCTGGGCGCGGGAAAAGCGTTGCCTTTCTATCTGATTGGCGGATCGTGGCGCGCCTTGGCGCGGCTCGACATGGAGCTGAACCGCTATCCGCTGCCGGTGATCCACCAATATGCCATGTCGCCGGAAACGGTCGTGCGCCTGCGGCGCACGCTGTCGCATGTCGGCAAGGCGCGGTTGAAGGACGTGCCGGGCATCTCCTCCGGTCGCATCCCGACATTGTCGGACGCGGCGGCGCTATTGTCGTCCATGCTCAAGCACTTACGGTGCAGCGGAACGATGGTGTCCGCCTATGGGCTGCGCGAGGGGCTGCTGTACGAGGCGCTGGGCGCCGCCGATCGCGCCACCGATCCGCTGGTGGTGGCGACGCGCGACGAAGGACGGCGCAGCGGGCGCTTCCCCGAGCACGGCGATCTCCTCGACCGCTGGATCGCGCCGCTGTTCGTCGAGGATCGTCCGGAGGCGGCGCGGCTGCGAATGGCCGCATGCCAGCTGGCGGATGTCGGCTGGCGCGCCAACCCCGACTTTCGCGCCGAACGCGGGGTTGAAATCGCCTTGCACGGCAATTGGGTAGCGATCGACGCCCGTGGGCGCGCGATGCTGGCGCAGGCGCTCTGGACCGCGCTGGGCGGCGCGATCACCAGCCCCGATCCGCTGCCCGCGCTGGCCAGCGATGCGGCGCGGCGGCGCGCGGTGCAATGGGGCCTGGCGATCCGGCTGGGCCAACGACTGAGCGGCGGCGTCGCCGGTCCGCTGGCGCGCTCGGCATTGAGCGTCGTGAACGGCGCTGTACGGCTGTCGCTGGAGCCCGGCGATGCGGCGCTCTATGGCGAAGCCGTTCAGAAGCGGCATCGGGCGCTGGCGGCGGCGCTGGGGCTCAGCGCCGCCGCCCAGTAACGTCAGCGGATCACCTGCACCAGGCCAGCGGCGTTCTGACCGGTCGGCAGCGCGCCGGTGGCGGTCAGGCGACCGGCGGCATCATCCCAGGTCAGCGTCGTGCTGCGCCCGCCCTTGGTGCGATAGTCGTTGGTCGTGCCATCGTCGTCATAGAGCGTGAAGCTGGCGCTGCGTCCCGGATAGACGCGGATCGTCTCCAGCTGCTGGCGGGTCGCGGTGCTCGGGATGGGGGCGCCCATCGGGACGATCGACCCTGCACGAACGAACAGCGGGATCTGGTCGATCGGTGCGGGCGCGTCGATCGTCAGGCCGCCCGGATAGCGCTTGCTGGTCCAGTAATCGTACCAGTCCGCCCCGGTGGGCAGATAGACCTTGCGCGACGTCACCCCCTGTTCGGTGACGGGCGCAACCAGGAAGGCGGGGCCGAACATATACTGATCGCCGATCGTGGCGACGTGCGGATCGTTGGGGAAATCCATGAACAGCGCGCGCATGAACGGCGCGCCGGTCCGGTAGGTGCCATAGCCCAGCGAATAGAGATACGGCATGAGCGAATAGCGCAATTTCAGGAACTTCGCGAGGATCGGCTCCGCGGCGGTGCCATATTCCCAGATCGCAGCGCTGCCCGGGCGCTGGCCGTGGATGCGCAGCGTCGGGGTGAAGCTGTTGTAGGCGAACCAGCGGGTAAACAGTTCCGGATAGTCGGGATAGTTCGGCCCCATCGCGGTCGCGCCTGCCGGGTCGAGCAGCAGCGGACGCGACGCCTTCGGCCCGTTCGGCCACTGCCACCCGCCGGTGTCGCTGCTCCAATAGGCCAGGCCGCTCGCGGTGAAGCCAAGCCCCGCGGGCACCTGCCGGCGAAGCGCTTCCCACGTCGACTGGATGTCCGACGACCAGAAGAGCGAGCCGGTCCGCTGCGAACCGAGATAGGCGGCACGCGAGAGGATCAGGTTCCGCAGGTTCGGCCGATCGCGTGCCGACCCCTGCGCGACGCCCGAGGTGTGCAGCAACGGATAGAGGTTGTGGAACCGGTCGCCGGTACCGATGGAATAATGGTAGCCGTCCGGCACCAGGTCCGGCTCGGTTTCGTCGAGCCAGTACCAGTCGAAACCCTGGCTGCCGAGGTTCTCCTTGATCCGTTCCCAGAACCAGTCGCGTGCCTTCGGATTGGTCGAATCGAGCAGCGCGCCGGCGCGGTCCGAGCGGATCGGCAGGCCGTCGACGGGGCTGCCGTCCTCGTGGTGGAGCAGCCAGCCCTTGGCGGCGAGCAGGTCGAAGTAGCGGGATTCCCTCTCGAAACGCGGCCACACGCTGATGATCGACCGCATCCCCTGCGCGCGTAGCTGGTCGTTCATCTCCTTGGGATCGGGGAAAAAGTTGCGGTCGATATCGAGCTGGCCCATGCGGGTCCAATAGAACCAGTCGAGCACCATGACGTCGAGTGGATAGCCGCGGCGGCGATAGCCGTTGGCGACGTCGAGCAGTTCCTTCTGTGTCTCGTATCGTGCCTTCGACTGGATCAGCCCGAACGCCGCCTTCGGCGGAAGTGGCGTGACGCCGGTCAGCCGGGCGTAGCCGGCGTAGAGCTGGTCGGTGGTGTCGCCGGTGATGACGAAGAACGACACGCGCTCCCCGACTTCGGACTGGAAACGGGTGTTGTTGTTGAGCCCGGGAGAGACGATGGTGGCGGACGGATTGTCCCAGACGATGCCATAGCCCTTGTTCGTGACCATGAACGGCACGCAGACCGTCTCCCCGGCGGGGGCGTCGTAATTGTGGCGGCAGTCGATCGTGCGACCCTTCAGGTCGAGGATACCCTCCTGATTCTGGCCGAGCCCGTAATAATGTTCGTCCGGCTGAACCGCGAAACTGGCGCCGATGCGGAAGGTGCGTTCGCCGCTGACGACATGCGGCGCGCGTTCCCAGCCCTTCATTTCGGCGATGGTGGCGCCGTCGGAGCGGGTGAAGGCGATCGAGACCGGGGGAAGCGAGGGCGCGAAATAGCGTTGCATCTGGGTCGGCGCGCCCGGCCACGGCTGCGCCCTGACCAGCACATTCATGGCGTCCGAGGAGAAAATGTCGCCACCTGCGTCGGTGCGATGCTGCCACCCGGCGGAATCGGCTTCGGCTTGCGGGCCGTCGCCGGGCGGCGCGTCCGCCAGTGCCCGATCGAGCGCGATCGTGATGCGGACGATGTTGGGGGCATAGGGCTCGACCGCGACCAGCGCGCCGTTGCGATCGACCGTGGCGAGCGGCGCGGCCATCGCTGGCATGGCGGCGAACGCCGCGGCGCCGAGAAGCGCGTGGCGCAGAAAGTGCCCGCGATGCCGATGAGGGGCGCGTGCCGTCATGTCGTCGTCTCTCCTGTTGCGCCGACAGATCGTAGCGCTACCATTCTTCTAGGGGGACGCTACCCCGCCGCACAAGCCGATGATGGTCGCGGACAGGGGAGAAGGACATGATCGCACGCCACCTGATGATCGCGGGGTTGCTCGCCGCGTCGGGCGCCACCGCGCAGGTGCCGCATCTCGAGACGAAGAACGGCCGCCATGCGCTGATCGTCGACGGGGCGCCGTTCACGATCCTGGGCGGACAGGTGAACAATTCGTCGAACTATCCCGAGGCGTTGAAGACGGCATGGCCGGTGCTGGACCGCATCCACGCCAATACGGTCGAGGTGCCGATCGCGTGGCAGCAGGTCGAGCCGGTCGAAGGGCGTTTCGACTTTTCGTTCCTGCAGGCGCTGCTCGATCAGGCACGCGCGCATGACAAGCGGGTCGTGCTGCTGTGGTTCGGGACGTGGAAGAATACCTCGCTGTCCTACACTCCCGACTGGGTGAAGCTCGACAACCGGCGCTTCCCGCGCATGAAAAGGCGTGACGGGAGCGATCACGACGTCTTGAGCGCGCATGGCGAGGCGACACTGGCGGCGGACACGCGTGCCTTCGTGAAGATGATGGAATATCTTCGCGATCACGACCTGCGGCATACGGTCATCATGGTGCAGCCGGAGAATGAGACCGGCAGCTACCGTAATCCGCGCGACTATTCCGCCGCTGCCGATGCGCTGTTCACGGGGCCAATCCCGGCCGCGCTGGCGAAGCGGATGGGAAAGAGCGGCACATGGGCGCAGGTGTTCGGGGCACAGGCCGACCGGGCATTCAACACTTGGTATGTCGCGGCATACGTCGACCGGATCGCGGCGGCGGGCAAGGCGGTCAAGCCGCTGCCGATGTACGTCAACGCCGCGCTGGCCGGGCCATCGAACGTCCCCGACCCGAACGGCGTGGCGAGTGGCGGGCCGCAGCAGGACGTGCTGGACATCTGGAAGGCCGCCGCCCCGCACGTCGATTTCGCCGCACCCGACATCTATGACCGCAAGAGCGCGAACGCTGAACAGTATCTGGAGAAATATGCCCGCACCGACAATGCGTTGATGGTGCCAGAGGTGGGCAATGCGCGCGATTTCCACCGCTATGTCTATCCGGCACTCGGGCGCGGGGCGATCGGTTATGCGCCGTTCGGGATGGACGACAGCGGATATTTCAACTTTCCGCTGGGCGCGCGCGATCTGAGCGAGGCGACGCTGGCGCCGCTGGCATTGTCCTACACGATGTTCGGCTCGATCATGCGCGACTGGGCGAAGATCGCCTTCGAGCGACCAACCTGGGGCGTGGCCAAGCCCGACGACGGCGCCGCGACATCGACGCGCATGGGCGCGTGGACGGTCAGCGCCGCCTGGGGCGAATGGCAGTTCGGAATGCGCGACTGGCCATGGCTGAAGGCCGATCCCGCGCCCTGGGCGAATGAGCCGGTCGGTGGACTTGCGGTGGCGCAGCTATCGGACAACGAGTTCCTGATCGTCGGCGACCATGTTCGCGTGCGGATCGAGGACGCCGCAAAGCGGACCGATGCGCTGATGCTTCGGGTCGAGGAAGGGACGTTCGCGAACGGAAAGTGGGTGATGTCGCGGGTGTGGAACGGCGATCAGACCGATTATGGCATCAATCTGATCGACCGTCCGCACATCCTGAAGGTCACAATGGGGCGTTACCGATCCTGAGCTAGGCGGGCGTCGCGGTGACGACGCCGGCTTCCGACAGCGCGGCGGCGAGTTCGGCCTGGCGGAACGGCTTGACCAGCCGTGGCAGGTCGGGCGCGACGCTCTCCACGTCGGCATAGCCCGACACGATCAGCACGCGCAGTGCGGGGCGACGACGGCGCAGCTCACGCGCGAGATCGGTGCCGTTCATCCCCGGCATCAGGTGATCGGTGACGAGGACGTCGGGGCTCAAGGCATGGCCGACGGCACTCAGCGCGTCCTCGGCGGAGGCGGCCTCAACCACCTCGAAACCGAGATCGATCATCATGTCGGCCGTGCTGGCCCGGACGGCGGGCTCGTCGTCCACGACCAGCGCGAGCCCGGCGGTCAAGGTATTGCCCGTCGTCTCGTTGCGTGGCGTCGCGACGCTTCGCTCATCGGTCGCGGGCAACCACAGGCGAATGTCGGTGCCCAGCCCGACCTCGCTGTCGATGGTCAGCGCACCGCCGAGCTGCGCGGCAAGGCCGTGCACCATCGACAGTCCCAGCCCGGTCCCCTTGCCGATCCCCTTGGTCGAGAAGAACGGCTCGACCGCGCGATTCAGCGTATCCGCGTCCATACCCGTCCCGGTGTCGGCGACCGACAGGCAGATATAGCGACCGGCGGGAAGCCCGCTGGGATGGCCGCGCGTCAGGGTGGCGGCGCGGGTCGTCATCGTCAGCCGCCCACCGTCCGGCATCGCGTCGCGCGCGTTCACGCACAGGTTCAGGATCGCCATTTCGAGCTGGTTCGGATCGGCGAACGCCGCGGGCAGTCCCTCGGCACCATCGACGATCACGCGCGTTTGCGGACCGGAGGTGCTGGCGACCAGATCGGCCATCCCCGCCACCAGCGCGCTCACGTCCACGGGCATCGGCTGTAGCGGCTGGCGGCGGGCGAAGGCGAGCAGCCGTTGCACGAGCGTCTTCGCGCGCTCCGCCGACTGGATGGCACCCGCGATCAGTCGCTGTTCACGCTCGCCGCCCAGGCCGCGCCGCTGAAGCAGGTCGAGACTGCCGAAGATCGGCGTCAGCAGATTGTTGAAATCATGCGCGACGCCGCCGGTCAGGCTGCCCATCGCCTCCATCTTCTGACTCTGCCGCAGCGCCTCCTGCGCGGCGGCCAGCTCTGTCTCCGCACGAAGCCGGCCGGTGATGTCGACGGCCAGATGGAAGGCGCCAACCACGTCGCCTGCTTCGTCGCGCAGTGGCGTGTAGGTGACCTGCCAATAAGGTTTGGCGAGGTCGGGATCGCCAAATTCCTCGATCACCGTATAGGTTTCGCCCGCCAGCGCGCGCGCCATCATCGCGCGGATCACCGGCCCCTGATCCTCTGGCAGCAGCGCCGCCAGATCGTCGCCGACGCGGACATCGACCCCGAAGACCCGCTTGAACTCGGCCGACTGCGCCTTGTTGAACGCGACGACGCGGCCATCGAGATCGAAAGCACAGATCGGCGAGGTGGTCGCGTCCACGACGTCGCGGAAGCGGCGCAGTTCGATCGTCCGCTCCGCGACCTGTTGTTCGAGCCGTTCGTTCAGGCTGCGCAATTGCTGCTCGGCCGCGCGCCGCGCGCTGATGTCGTTGAACAGGATCGCGACACGGTGCTGAGCCGGATCACCGACGCGCAGCGCATGAACGTCGAACCAGCGCCCCATCGCGTCCGACCCGTTCTCGAACCGCACCGGATCGCCGGTCCGGGCGACGTGGCCATAGGTTTCGGCCCAATGCCGTTCCAGCCCCGGCACCAGATCGCGGGCGAGCCGTCCCGGGGCCCCGGTCAATCCGGTCTGTTTCTCGAAGGCCGGATTGACCTCCACGAAGCGATAATCGAGCGGCTGGCCGTCATCGTCATACACCATTTCGACGACCGCGAAGCCGGCGTCGAGAGCCTCGAACAACGTGCGGTAGCGCGCCTCGCTTTCCCGCAACGCGACGTGCACCTTCGCGCGCTCGACGGCAGCCCATGTGCGCTCCGCTACCTCACCGGCCAGTGCGATCTCGGTGGGAAGAAACGGATGCGGTGCGCGGTAGTGGATCGCGAGTTGCGCGACGAGTTGCTCGTCCTTCACCAACGGCACGTTGAGCGTCGCGCCGATTTGCAGCCGTGCGCAGGTGTCGAGCAGATCCCGACGGCCCTTCAGGTAACGGGCGGTATCGTTACAGAAGACGGGCTTCCCCGTGCGCAGCAGCGGCGCCAGTTCGGGGCTGAACTCGTCGTAGCGGTACAGTCCCTCCATCGCCGGAACGCCGTCGACATAGCCGCGCGTCACGGTGGCGGTGCGCCCGTCCCCGTTGTCTTCCGCATAGGTCACGCGTTGTGCGCCGAGATGTTCGCCGAGCAGGCGGGCGGCGACCGCCTGGACCTCCTGCGGGTCGGCCAGTGTGCGCAGCGCATGTTCGAGCCGCAGATGAAACGCCTGCCGACGCTCGACCTGCACCTTGGTGGTCATGTCGCTGACGATGTCGATCATCCCGGCGACGTTGCCGTCGTCATCGTAGAGCGGGCTGTACGAAAAGCTCCACCACGTATCCTCAGGAACGCCGTTGCGTTCCATGACGAGGTGAAGATCCTCCGACCAGGTCGCCTGTCCGGCCAACGCGGCTTCGAGCAACGGCTTGATGTCGGGCCAGACGTCCCACCATACCTCCGGCAGGGAATCGCCCAGTGCCATGGGATGGCGCGGACCCAGGAAGCCGGCATAGGCGTCGTTGTAGAGGAAGGTGAGCGATGGCCCCCAGGCCAGGCACATCGCGTGCCGGGATGCCAGCATCATCGCGACCGTATTGCGGAGCGACACGGGCCAGCCCGCGCGATCACCGAGCGGGGTCGCCGACCAGTCGTGCGATTCGACCAGCGCCGCCATCGCGCTGGCGGGCGTTCCCCGGTTGCGGTCGCTGTCCGTGCTCAAGTCGTCGCCCAATCGTTGATCCTGTACGGTGTAGCCGATCGTTTCGACGGACGGGGAAAAAAAGGGCGCTTGGCGCGTGTCTTGAAGCCTCATTATGACGATTTGCTCATGTTCCGGACAGCCGGGGGCGAAGTGCCGGCCCGCACAAGCGTCGCGATGAGCCGTCCGCCCTCCCGATTGTCGATCGCGCCGACGCAACGACGACACGCGCTCGACGAACGGATCTGCCGCATGATCTGCCCGATCGCGGCGGCGATGGTCGGCGTCTGCCTGACGGGCATCGGCCTGTTGCATGTAGGGATCGCCTGGGGGCGACGCGCCAGCTTCGCCGACGATCTGCTGGCGATCGATTCGCTGCTGTTCCTGGTGGCGACGCTGGCGTCCTATCTGTCGTTGCGTTCGCCCGCGCCACGCCAGCATGCGACGCTGCACCGCATGGAGCAGGTCGCCGACGCCACCTTCATCCTCGCCATGCTGCTGCTGACCGCCGCCTGCTTCGTCATCACCTATGCCGTGAGTGCCTGAGCCATGATCATCGCGCCCAACGCCCGCCGCAACCCGCTGGCGATCGTCGCCGGCGCGATAACGGCCGCCGTGCTGTTGCTGCTCGGGTTCGTCGGCTTCCTCGGTTACTTCGGCGGGCGGATCTACCGCGTCGATCCGGCGACCGCGCCGACGCCCGTCGGGCAGGCGGGGACGGTGGCGGTGTTCATGTCGGGCGATATGGGCATCAATGCCGGCATGGGACCGCGATTGATCGGCTCGCTCAACGCGCATGGCATGACCGTGTTGTCCTTCAACTCGCTGGCGGCATTCGGACAGCGTCGGACGCCGGAGGATATCGACCGGATTGTCGCCGACACGGTGGCGCGCGCGCTACGGATGCGCGGCGCGCGGCGGGTGGTGCTGATCGGCCAGTCGTTCGGGGCGGACATGCTGCAATATGGCGCGGCGAGCCTGCCGGTGGCGCTGCGTCCGCATGTCGCGGGCATCGTTCTTCTGGTCCCCGGCAGCACCTTGCTGTTCAAGGTCAGTCCGGGCGGGGTGCTGGACGGCGCGCCCGACGAATCCGCCATACCCAGCGCGCGCCGGATCGACTGGGTACAGTTGACGTGCATCCACGGCGAAGAAGAGGAGCACAGCCTGTGCCCGTCGCTGACCGGAAGCAACGTGCGCAGCGTCACGCTGCCCGGCGGACATTTCCTTGGCTATGATATTCCGTTGATCTCCAAGACCTTGTGGGCATCGGTCGTTAACGGTCGCTGATCCGTCATCTTCATTACCGATAATTCAGTCGGCGTCGACCTGTCGGCAATCCATTGGGGGGCATGGTCGTCGCATCACAGGGGACGACCGAATGTTGAAATATCTCTTCCTGGCGATGGCAGGAATGTTCGCGGCTACCGCCCATCCGGCCGTGGCGCAGTCGCAATCGCAGCCGGCAGCCGCGACACCCGCGACCCATCCAATCTACGGCGTGTGGATGAACCCGTACAAGAGCGTGGCGGTGCGGACCGGGCCGTGCGGCGACCGGCTGTGCGGATGGATCGTCTGGGCCAATGACGAGGCGCAGAGCGATGCCCGCGATGGCGGCGTCACGAAGCTGATCGGCACGGCGTTGCTGGAAAATTACCGGTCGGACAAGCCGGGCAATTGGTCGGGTACCGTGTTCGTGCCCGACATGGGACGGCGCTTCTATTCGATCATTCAGCAGATCGGCCCCAACGACATGAAGGTGAAGGGCTGCATCCTGGGAGGACTGATCTGCAAGTCGCAGGTCTGGCACCGGATCGCGGACGTTCCCCATGCGTGAATGGCGTGCGATGGTGGCCCGGTATCGTACGCCGCTGTCGATCCTGGCGGTGCTGGTGCTCATCGCGCTCGGCTTCGTCGCGATGCAGCAGCTGACGCGCGAACTGCATTTCTCGCAGGTGCGTGCCGCGCTCCATGCGGTGTCGGCGTGGCAGATTATCCTGTCGATCGCCTTCACCGCGCTCAGTTACCTGACCCTCACCGGCTATGACGTGCTGGCGCTGCGGATCATCGGCCGGCCATTGCGCTGGCGGATCGCCGCGCTCGCGTCGTTCACCAGCTATACGCTCAGCCACAACCTCGGGCTGTCGCTGCTGACCGGCGGATCGGCGCGGTATCGCATCTATACCGCCAACGGTCTGGACGGCCCCGACGTCGCGCGCGTGATCGGCATCGCCAGCGCGACCTTCTGGAGCGGCGTCGTCACGGTTGCGGCGGTGGCGCTGCTGGCGCGGCCTGGACCGATCGATCTGGCCGGTCTGACGATCCCGGCGGCCGCCTCGCACGCGGTCGCAGCCATCATCCTCGTCGTCGTGGCGGCGCTGGTCATGCTTTGTGGCGGGGCGAAGGGGCCGTTGCGTGTGTGGCGACTGAGCGTGCCGCTGCCCAGCGCCGGGCAGGCCCTGTCGCAGATCGCGCTGGCGGTGCTGGACACCAGCGCGGCCGCCGCGGCGTTATTCGTACTGGTACAGGGGGCCGACCCCGCGTTGCTGCCGGCCTTCATCCTGGCTTATGCGCTGGGAATCGTCGCTGCCGTGCTGGCGCATGTTCCCGGCGGAATCGGGGTGTTCGAGGCGGTCGTGATGGCGGTGCTGCCGGGCGACCGTTCGATCGCCTTCGCCGCGCTGATCGCCTATCGCGTGATCTATTACCTGCTGCCGCTCGCCGTCGCGGTCGCGATCCTGGCGTGGCGCGAGGGCGTGCGGCGACGTCATCTCCTCGACACGCCCTTTTCCGCGCGCCTGATCCGCGATGGGCGCGCGGTCGCCAACGGCATCGCGCCGCTGGCGTTGAGCACCGCGACATTCATGGGCGGTGCGATGCTGCTGCTGTCCGATTCCTTGCCGTCGCTCCACGCGCGGATGGGCGTGCTGGTGGCGATCGTCCCGCTTCCCTTCATCGAGGCGAGCCATATTGCCGCCAGCCTGGTCGGCACCGGGCTGCTGCTGCTCGCGCCGGGCCTGTACCGGCGGCTGGACGGCGCGTTCGTCGCCACGCGCGCGCTGTTGCTGGCAGGCGCGGCCTTCTCGCTGGCCAAGGGCATCGATTATGAGGAGGCGATCGCGTGCCTGACGCTGGCGGCGATGCTGCAATGGACGCGGGGCGCCTTCTATCGCCGCAGCGCGCTGACACAGGTGCGCCTGTCGGCCGGCTGGTTCTCGGCGGTGCTGGTGGTGCTGGCGGCGGCGGTGTGGATCGGCTTGTTCGCCTATCGCCGCGTTCCCTATGCCGACGATCTGTGGTGGCATTTCGCGTTGAAAGGCGACGCACCGCGTTTTCTGCGCGGGATGCTGGCTGCGACGGTGGCCTTGATCGCGGGTCTGGCGTGGTGGTGGATGGGGCCGGCCCCGACCGTCCCCGACGATCAGCCGGTCGATCCGGCGACGCTCGATCGTCCGCTGGCGCTGGCCGACCGCACCGATGCGATGCTGGTGCACACCGGCGACAAGCGCATGCTGTTCGACGACAGCGGGGATGCGATGCTGATGTACCAGATCCGTGGCGCAAGCTGGATCGTGATGGGCGATCCGGTCGGCGACGCGGCGGCGTGGCCGGACCTGTTGTGGCGCATCCGTGATCTGGCCGATCAGGCGCAGGGCCGGTTGCTGTTGTATCAGGTCACCAATCGCGTGCTGGAACTCGCGATCGGCATGGGGCTTCACATCGTCAAATACGGTGAAGAGGCGATCATCGATCTGCCCGACTTCACGCTGGACACGCCGCGCCTGCGTTCACTGCGCAAGTCGGAGCGCGCGGCGGCGCGACGCGGGCTATCGTTCCGGATCGTGCCCGCCGCCGCCGTGGCGGTGGTGATCGACGAATTGGAGGCCATCTCCCGCGAGTGGATGGATGACAAGGGGCATGCGGAGAAGGGGTTCAGCCTCGGCCATTTCGCGCGCGACTATATGGAGCGATTCGACGTCGCACTGGTGATGGAAGGAGAGCGGATCGTCGCGTTCGCCAATCTCTGGCTGACCGACAATCATGCGGAAGCGTCCGTCGACCTGATGCGTCACCGCAACGATGCGCCGCACGGAACGATGGACTATCTGTTCGTCCACATCATCCAGTGGGCGCAACAACGCGGGTATCAGCGCTTCTCACTGGGGATCGCCCCGCTTTCGGGAATCTCGGGGCGGCGGCTGGCACCGGCCTGGGCACGCGCGGCGTCGCTGGTCTTCAATCATGGCGAGCGGCTGTACGGCTTTAGGGGCCTGCGCAGCTACAAGGAGAAGTTCGCGCCGCGCTGGGAGCCACGCTACATCGCGGGGCCTAAGGGCATCGCGCTGGTGCGCGCGTTGCGCGACCTGTCGCGGCTGATCGGGCGCGCACCCGCCGCATCGTGACCGATGCGGGCGGGCGCGCGTCCCGCCCGGATCACCCCTTGGGGGTGGAAAGGTGGGCACTCAGGAACTTGTTCATCTCGAACATGCTCGCCGATTTCTTGCCGAAGATCTTCTCCAGCTTGTCGTCGGCGTTGATCTGCCGACGGTCCTTGGCGTCCTGCAGGTCATGCTTCTTGATATATTCCCAGACCTTGCTGACCACTTCGCTGCGCGGCAGATCCTTCTTGCCGACGATCTCGGCCAGATCGGCCGAGGGCGTGACCGGGGCGGTGATGCCGCCGCGCGCGCCACCGGCGGGCTTGCCGGTCGCCTTGACCTTCTTCTCCGCGGCCTTCGTCTCTTCCTTGCCGCGCTTCTCCGCCGACTTCGCCATGCTTCGCTCCTCTGCCTGAAGGTCAATCGAATGGCGCAACAACCGGGCGCCGTGCAAGTTCATTACGGATGAGTCTTATCAAGGGTTTCCGTTCGATGCACCAGGAAGCGTCATGCGGAACAACGTGGTCGCGCCGGGGACGAGCAACAGGGTGCCGCCATGGGCCAGGGCGATCTGGCGTGCGAGGCTGAGCCCGACTCCGGTGCCCTCCGCCTTGCTGGTGTGGAACGGACGGAAGATATGCGCTGCACGCTCCGGGGGAATGCCGGGGCCGTTGTCCTCGATATCGATCAGTAGCATCTCGCCGTCCCCCGCCATGCGCAGCGCGACGCGCGCGTCCGGTCCCTCACACGCCTCGGCGGCATTCTGGAGCAAGGCCCAGAGTGCTTGCGTCACCTGATCGCGATCGAGCATCCAGCGCGCTTCCCGATCGATATCGACCGTCAGCGGAGTCGTCGGCCAGCGCCCCGCGAACAG
This sequence comes from Sphingomonas endophytica, assembly GCF_001476895.1. Taxonomy (GTDB): domain Bacteria; phylum Pseudomonadota; class Alphaproteobacteria; order Sphingomonadales; family Sphingomonadaceae; genus Sphingomonas; species Sphingomonas endophytica_A. The sequence continues at coordinate 58,539 of NZ_LDTB01000009.1, forward strand.
CCGCGCCAGATCGCCGCCGAGGGCGTCGAGCGGCACCGGACGCGGGCTCGGCTCGGGAAGCCGCGCGAGCGAGCGATAGGCTTCCGTGAAGCGCAGCAGCCCCTCCGCCCGACGCGCAAGCGTGGCGAAGATCTCCCGAAGCAACGCGAGGTCGGGTGCGGGGCGGTCGATCGCCGCCGCGCCGCTGTCCGCCAGTGACGCGATCGGCGCCAGGCCGTTGAGCAGTTCGTGGCCCAGGACATGGATCAACTCGGCAGTGGCGCGCGCCTCGGCGGTGCGCTCCTCCTGTTCGATGTCGATCAACGCCGCGACGACCCCCGCATCGCCGAGCGAGACGCGATCGACGCGCCAGCTTCGTCCCTCGTAGCGGATGTGCGCTGCCTCGCCATCGGTCAACGCGGGCGGGGCGGTCAGTATGCGGCCATCGGTGGCGAACAGGCGGCGCGCGGCGCGGTTGAGCGCGCGGACGCTGGCTTGGTCGATCGCGACCAACGGGGTGGGGGCGGCGTCGAGCAGCAGGCGGTGCGCGGTCAGGTCGTGCGGCACCGGCGCCGGCGAGGGCAGAGGGGCCCGCACGCGGCGGATCCGGAACCAGTCCGCCACACCGATCCACACGGCCGTCAGCAGTGCGCCCGCCAGCAGCCCCCACATCCCGCCACGCGCCGCCGTTGCCCCGGCGACCCCGCATCCGACCAGCGCGGCGCTGGCCGCAAGCGCACGCACGTCAAAGGCCATAGCGTGCCATGCGGCGGTAGAGCGCGCCGCGACTGAGCCCCAGCGCCGTCGCGGCGTGGGTGACGTTGTGGCGATGCTGGCGCAGCGCCGCCTCGATCATCGCGCGCTCGGCTTCGTCGAGGTCGAAGGCGCTGGCGGCGTTGACCGGCGCGACGGTGACGGCGCTGGGTAGCGCGAGCGCGGCGGCGTCGATCGTGTCGCCCTCCGCCAGCAATACCGCGCGCTCGATCGCGAGCGCCAGCCCGCGCACGTCGTCGGGCCAGTCGGTCGACGCGATGAGCGCCTCGGCGGCGGGGGTGAGCGTCGGCACGGGCCGTGCGAACCGCGTGGCGGCGCTGCGGACGAAGTGGCGCGCGAGCAACACCGCATCGCCCTCCCGCCGGGCGAGTGGGGGTACCGCGACATCGACGGTCGCGAGGCGCCGCCGTAACGCGGGCGCGATCGCTTCCACCGACTCGAGGATCGCGATGCAGCGCGTCGACGGCGCCAGCCGATCGAGCAGCCGCGCCTGCGCCACCGTGTCCAGCGCATCGGCGTGGCGCAGGATGGCGGTGCCGGGCGCGCCGTCCAGCCGCGCCCAGGCGGCGTCGTCGCGCAGGTCGATACGCGCCGGCGGGTGGGCGGCATCGGCTGAGGCGGCGTGAATTGCCAGCGCCGTCAGCGTCCGCCCGCTGCCCCCCACGCCAGTCACCGCCACGCCGGCGCCGGTCGGGGCGATGCGACGGATCAGGTCACGCAACTGCTGGATCGCAGCGCTCTCGCCGAGCAATCGCACCGGCTCCGCAGCCGGCGTGGGGGCAGGGGACGCTACGGCGGCGGGCAGGCCACGCGCGATCGCCGCCTCCACCTTCGCGATCAGCTCGGCATTGCGCCACGGCTTCATCACGAAATCGCGCGCACCCGCCTGCATCGCGGCGACCGCGATGCGGATACCGCTGTGCGCGGTGATGACGACGACGCACGCGGCGGGATCGTCGGCGAGCAGCCGCGAGAGGCACACCAGACCCTCATCGCCGTTCGACACACCGGGGGTGAAGTTCATGTCGAGCAGGATCGCGTCATAACGGCGCGCCGCCAGCCGCGAATAGGCCTCGGTCGGGGCGGCGGCGGTGTCGAAGGCGTGGCCCGCCAGCCGAAACGCGATCTCCATCGCGCGCGCCACCGCCGGATTGTCGTCGACCAGCAGGATTGACAGCCCTTGCGACTGTCCATTCCCGGACGGTGCGTCCGTCCGCGGACGGTCACGGTCCGGCGAATCATCGGAAAGTATTTGATTCATGGGCTTTTCGCGTTTCGTCCGTGATCGGTGACACTGGCGTCATGATGACCGATCAGCCCGTACACGCAAATGGCTCGCCGGGCGCGAGCATGGATCGCCGGATCGAACGCCCCAAGGCGGCGTGGTGGCGGCGGCGCGAGGTGGTGATCGCGGCGGCGGTGGCGATTGCCGCGCCGCTCGGCTGGCAGATGCTCCCCGCCAGCGGATCGACCGACATCAAGCTGGCCGATATCGAAACCGGCGCGGTGACGCGCGCGCCCTTCGCCGATTACCTGCCGGTGCGCGCCACGGTCGCGCCGCGCGTCACGACCTTGGTCGGCGTGCTGACCGGCGGGCAGGTCGAGAAACTGCTGGTGCAGGACGGCGCGATGGTGACGGACGGGCAGCCGCTGGCGACGCTCGCCAACCCCGAACTGCGGCTGGACGTACTGACCCGCGAGGCCTCGATCGCCAGTCAATTGGGTAGCGTCGCAGGCGAGAACCTGGGGATCGAGCGCAACCGGCTAGACCGTGCCGGGCAGATCGCGCAGGCGAACTACGATCTCATCAAGGCGCGGCGCGACCTGTCGATCCGCCAGCAGCTCCACGATCAGGGTTTCCTGTCGGACGCGGGCGTGAAGAGCTACGCCGAGGAGGCGGCCTATCAGGAGAAGCGGCTCGCCCAGCTTCAGTCGGGTGGTGCGGCGGAGGCGCGGATCACCGCGACCCAGGGCCAGCGGCTCGACGATACGCGCGGCCGGCTGGAGCGCAACATGGCGGCGGTGCGCGCCGGGCTCGACGCGCTGACGATCCGCGCGTCGGCGAGCGGGCGGCTGACCAATTTCACGATCCAGCCCGGCCAGACGCTGAAGCCCGGCGACCCGGCGGGGCAGATCGACAGCGAAGGCTCGTGGAAGCTGACGGCCGACGTGGACGAATATTACCTCGGCCGTGTCGCAGTCGGGCAGAAGGCGCGCGCCGGCGACGCGGTACTGACCGTCTCCAAGGTGTTGCCGGCGGTGAAGGACGGGCGGTTTCGGGCGGAGCTGACGTTCGATCGCACCGCGCCGACCGGGCTTAACCGTGGGCAAACGCTGGACATTCGCATCACCCTGGGCAGCACCGCACCCGCGCTGGTCGCGCCGGTCGGCGGCTGGCTGGAGGCCGGGGGCGGATCGTCGGTGTTCGTGATCGACCCCGACGGCGGACACGCCCGCCGCCGGGCGATCAGGACCGGGCGGCGCAATCCCGAGCAGGTCGAGATCCTGTCCGGCCTCGCCGCCGGGGACCGCATCGTCACCACCAACACATCGTCCGTGAAGGGCGACATCCTCAACCTCCGTTGAAAGAGCCGATCATGATCCGTCTCGAGAATATCCAGCGCCGCTACATCTCCGACGAGGTGGAGACGACCGCGCTGGCGGACATCAACCTGCATGTCGCGGCGGGCGAGTTCGTCGCGATCATGGGGCCGTCCGGCTGCGGAAAATCGACCTTGCTCAACACGTTGGGCACGGTCGATCGCCCGACCGGCGGGCGGTACATGTTCGGCGACCGCGACCTGGCGGCGCTGGACGAGAAGGAACTGGCCGCGTTTCGCGGCAGCACGCTGGGCTTCGTGTTCCAGAGCTTCAACCTGATCGACGAACTGACGATCGAGGAGAATGTCGCGCTGGGCCTCGCCTATCGCAAGGATGCCGGAGACCGGCGCGCACGGGTGGCGGCGGCGATGGACAAGGTCGGGATCGCGCATCGCTCGCGACATTTTCCGCATCAATTGTCGGGTGGTCAGCAACAACGCGCCGCGATTGCGCGGGCGATCGTCGGCGATCCGAAGCTGATCCTCGCCGACGAGCCGACCGGCAACCTGGACACCGCCAATGGCGAGCAGGTGATGAGCATCCTGATGGGGCTGAACGACGAGGGCGCGACGATCGTGATGGTCACGCACTCGCCCAGCCACGCGGACATGGCGAAGCGGCGGATCGACATGCTCGACGGCCGGATCGTCGCCAGCGCGATGCGCGCATTGTGACAGAGGGGAGTAGCGGAATGATGAAGCGGATGACGGGCGTGGCGCTGTGTGCGCTGCTGGGTGGGTGCGTGGTCGCGGTCGGATCGAGCGACGCCGGGCCGATGCGGGGCGTCGAGACGAAGCGGTTCGAGGTTGCCGGCTTCGACGCGATCGAGCTGGCCGGGAGCGACAATCTGCGGGTCGTGCGCAGCGATGGCATGTCGGTGGTGGCGAGCGGCGATCCGCGCGCGATCGACGCGCTGCGGGTGACGGTCGAGGGCGGGACGTTGCGGGTCACGCGCAAGCCGGGCACCTGGCAGGACCGGGGCGCGATGGTGACGGTGACGGTCCCGTCGCTGCGCGCGGCGACGCTGTCCGGGTCGGGCGACATGGAGGTGGAGGCCGCCACCGCACCGACGTTCGACGCGCGGCTGGCGGGATCGGGCGACCTGATCCTGCGCGGGGTGCGCGGCGACACGATGCGCGTCGAGTTGGCCGGGTCGGGCGACCTGACCGCCAGCGGACGCGCGCGGCAGGTCGAGATCCGCGCGGCCGGGTCCGGCGATGTCGATGCGCGGGCGCTGGAGGTGCGTGACCTGCGCGTCGACGTGAGCGGCAGCGGCGACGTCCGCGCGCAGGCGTCGGGCACTGCCGGCCTCTCCGCCGACGGTTCGGGTGACGTGACGGTCACGGGCCCGGCGCGCTGCACCGTCCGCAAGGGCGGCAGCGGCGACGTGCGCTGCGGCTGATCCGATGACGAACCGCTACGCCCTGCTGTCGCTGTACCGATCGCTGACGCGGCACAGGCTGTATGCCGCGCTCGACATCGGCGGGCTGGCGGTGGGCGTGGCGGTGTTCCTGGTGCTGGGGCTGTACGTGCGGTTCGAGACCAGCTTCGAGCGCTGGCTGCCGCGCCACGACCAGATCTATCTGATCCAGACCGAACTGCATCTACCCGGCAGCCCGTTCAACGGCGCCTATCCCGCCAGCATGGCCGGGATGCTGGAGCAGTTGCGCGAGGACTTCCCCGGCCTGACCGGCACGCGCATCCGGGGCGGGGCGGGGGCGGGCAGCGTGACGCGGAACGGCATCGCGCAGCGCGAGGATGTCGCGCAGGTCGATGCGTCGTTCTTCGACGTGTTCGACCTGCCGATGGTCGCGGGCGACGGGCGGCGCGCGCTGGCCGATCCGTCGGCGGCGCTCGTCAGCCGGTCGGCGGCGCGCAAGTATTTCGGGAGTGCGGACCCGATCGGTCAGACGATGACGATCGGCTTCGACGGGCCGCAGGTGTTCCGCGTGGCGGGGGTGTTCGAGGACCTGCCCGCCAACAGTGATCTGCGCGCGGCGATCCTGACGCCGATCCCGCGCACCCCGCCGCCGATGCGCTGGGACTGGTATCGCTGGGGAACGGCGGCGGTGATGACCTTCGTGCGCTTTCCCACGCGCGCCGCCGCGGATGCTTTCGCGGCCAAGCTGCCCGCGTTCCTCAAGCGGCGTGTGGGCCATGATTTCGGGCCGGACCCGAATGCGATCCTGTCGCTGCCGCTGCTGCCGCTGACCGACCTGCACCTGCAACCGCCGGGCGCGGAGAGTGCCAGCCGCGTCGCCGCGCTGGTGACGCTGGCGATCGTCGGTGCGCTGACGCTGCTGATCGCGATCGTCAATTACGTGAACCTCGCCACCGCGCGCGCCGGGCTGCGCGCGCGTGAGGTGGCGATGCGCAAGGTCGTCGGAGCCAGCCGGGGCGCGCTGATCGCGCAATTCATGGCCGAGGCGGTGTTGGCGAGCGCGCTGGCGACGCTGGTCGGGCTGATCCTGACCGAGCTGGCGCTGCCGTTCGTCAACGCCACCGCCGGTTTGTCGCTGAGCGTGCCCTATGCCACGCTGGTTCCCGCGCTGATCGCGCTGGCGGCCGGGGTCGGTGTGATCGCGGGCTCCTATCCCGCGCTGCTGCTGTCGCGCTTCCCGGCGGCGGCGGTGCTGGCGAGCGCGCGGACGCCCGGTGGCGGGCGCGCGGGCACGCGGCTGCGCGAGGTACTGGTGGTCGTGCAGTTCGGGCTGGCCATCGCGCTGTTGACCGGGACGCTGGTGCTGGTCGCGCAGACACGGCATCTGCGGCAGACCGATCTCGGTTTTCGGCGTGACGGCCTGCTGACCTTGCCGTCCTTCGCCGCCGACGATCTCGCACGCGAGCAGCGGCAGGCGCTGCTGGCCGCTTTCCGCGCAATCCCCGGCGTGGTCGCGGTCGGCACGGCGGATGCCGTTCCCGGCGACGGGGTGGCAAGCGCCACCGAACAGGGCGGGGCGGGCGTCGACATCATCGCGATGCCGGGACAGCCCGGCCCCGGCCTGACGGTGTTGCGCGTCAACAGCGGCCCTGATTTCTTCCGCGCCTATGCCCCGCGCCTGCTCGCCGGGCGGTTGCTCGACGACGCGCATCGCCGCGACGATGCGACCGACTGGACGAAGGGCAAGGACGGCTTCAACGTCGTCGTCGATCGCACCGCCGTCGCGGCGCTCGGCTTCCGCTCTCCGCAGGCCGCGATCGGGCAGACGGTCGGCGGGGCGCAGCCACGCACGATCGTCGGCGTGATCGAGCCGCTGCGCTTCTTCTCGCCGCGCCGCCCGCAAAGCCCGACCTTCTATTTTCATTATCCGGCGCTGCCGCCGCGCGGGATGGCGACGCTGCGCTATGCGGGTGACGCGCGCGCCGTGCAGGCGGCGGTGGCGGCGGCGTGGCACCGGATCGCGCCGCAGGTACCGCTGGTCGCCGAACCGGTCGATCGCCGCCTGCGCGAGTTCTACGCCGCCGATGATCGCGCCGCGCGCCTGCTGGGGGTCGGTGCGCTGCTGGCGGTCGCGATCGCGTGCATCGGTCTGTGGGGTCTTGCCGCCTTCAACGCCGCGCGGCGGATGCACGAGATCGGCATCCGCAAGGTGCTGGGCGCGTCGTCCGGCGACATCGCGCGGCTGTTGACCGGGCAGTTCCTGCGTCCGGTGGTGATCGCCAACCTGCTCGCCTGGCCGCTCGCCTGGGTCGCGATGCGCAAATGGCTGGCGGGCTTCTCGGACCGCATTGCCCTGTCGCCGCTGTATTTCCTGACCGCCAGCCTGCTCGCGTTGCTGGTCGCGGTCGCCACCATCCTGTTCCAATCGCTGCGCGCCAGCCGCGCGGCCCCCGCCTGGGCGCTCCGCCATGACTGAGCCGCTCCTCTCTTTCTCTTGCAAGGACGTGTCGTGATGAACCGCTTCGCCCTTCTGTCGCTCTACCGGTCGCTGACGCGGCACAAACTCTATGCCGCGCTCAATATCGGCGGGCTGGCGGTCGGGATCGCGGTGTTCCTGGTGCTGGGGCTGTACGTCCGGTTCGAGACCAGCTTCGACAAATGGATTCCGCGCCACGACCGCATCTATGTCGTGCAAACCGTCTGGAACCTGCCGGGCAGCCCGTTCAACGGGCGCGAATCCCAGACGATGGGCGGTCTGCTGACGCAATTGCGGGAGGATTTCCCCGGCACGGTCGGCACGCGCATCTGGGGCGGGGAGGGGGCGGGCAGCGTCCTGCGGCGCGGCGTGGCCACCAAGGAGGATGTGGCCGAGGTCGATTCGTCGTTCTTCGACGTGTTCGACCTGCCGATGGTGAGTGGCGACGGGAGACGTGCGCTGGCCGATCCGTCCGGCGCGATCATCAGCGAGACGCTGGCGCGCAAATATTTCGGCACCAGCGATCCGATCGGGCAGACGATCACGGCCAGCTACGAACAGCCGCGCAATTACCGCATCGGCGGGGTCTTCCGCGACCTGCCCGCGAACAGCGAGCAGAAGCTGTCGCTGATCCTGCCGCTGCCGAAGGGCGATCGTAACGACAATTGGTCGCATTGGGGCAGCTCGCACCTGCAAACCTATCTGCGGTTCGACACGCCGGCGGCGGCGCGCGCGTTCGAGCAGAAGCTGTCGGCGTTTGTCGATCGCCGCGCCTTGAAAGACATGGGGCCGCATGCCTCGAAGATGCAGAATCTGGCGCTTCTGCCGCTGACCGAGGATCATCTCGCGTCGCGGACGGGCGGCGTATCGAGCAAGAAGCTGACCGTCGTCACGCTCGGTCTGGTCGGCGCGCTGACGCTGCTGATCGCGATCGTCAATTACGTGAATCTCGCCACCGCGCGTGCCGGACTGCGGGCGCGCGAGGTCGCGATGCGCAAGGTGCTGGGGGCGGATCGCGGCGCGCTGGTGGCGCAATTCCTGGGCGAGGCCATGCTGACGGTCGGCATCGCGGCGCTGGGTGGGCTGATCCTCGCCGAGCTCGGCCTGCCGCTGGTCAATGCCGCGGGCGGGCTGTCGCTGGCGATCCCCTATGCGCTAGTGGTGCCGGGGCTGGCGGTGCTGGTGCTGCTGGTCGGTGCGCTGGCGGGTTTCTATCCGGCGCTGCTGTTGTCGCGCTTCCCCGCCGCCGCCGTGCTGGCGTCATCGCGCTCGCCCGGCGGCGGGCGTGCGGGGACGCGCGTGCGTGAGGCACTCGTCGTGCTGCAGTTCGGGCTGGCGATCGCGTTCATGATCGGCACCGTCGTGCTGCTCGCGCAGACACGCCATGTCCGGCAGGCCGATGTCGGCTATCAGCGCGACGGCCTCATCATCGTCCGGTCGATTTCCGACGACACGGTCACGCCGGTGCAGCGTCGTGCGGTGCTGGAGGCGATCCGCGCGCTGCCGGGCGTCCAGAAGGTGGCGCTGGGCGGCGAGGGTGCGGGCGGCAGCGGCTCCAAGAACGGCGACAACGTGCCGTTGCCGGGCGTGCCGGGCGACGGTCCGAACCTGCGCTGGGTCACGACGGGGCCGGGATTCTTCGATGTCTATGGCGCGCGGTTGATCGCCGGTCGCCTATTCGATCCGGCACGGCGCGAGGACGATCAGCAATCGGTGGATATGGCGAAGGGGACCAACATCCTCATCAATCGCCTCGCCGTGAAGCAATTGCGCTTCGCCTCGCCCGAGGCGGCGGTCGGCAAGACCGTCGGTGGCGATCGTCCGCGCACGATCGTCGGGGTCATCGAGAACATGCGCTTCGACACGCCGCGTGATCCGATCGCGCCGACCTATTTCTATTATGTCAGCGATCCCGCGACGAACGCCAACATGATCGCCAATGTCCGCTACAGCGGCGATCCGCGCGCGATGCTGGCGGCGATCCGGACGGTCTGGCAGCGGATGGCGCCGCAGGTGCCGTTCAATGGCGATACCGCCGACAACCGGCTGGCGCGCTATTATCAGGCGGACGAGCAGACGGCGCGAATGTTCGGCATCGGCGCGGGGCTGGCGGTGCTGATCGGGTGCGTCGGATTGTGGGGGCTGGCCTCGTTCAACACCCAGCGGCGGGTCAAGGAGATCGGCATCCGCAAGACGCTGGGCGCGTCGGCGCCGGATATCGTCAAGCTGCTGGTCGGCCAGTTCCTGCGCCCGGTGCTGATCGCCAATCTGGTCGCCTGGCCGCTGGCGTTCGTGGCGATGCGGACGTGGCTGGCCGGGTTCGACGACCGTGTCGCGCTGTCGCCGCTCTACTTCCTCGGCGCGACATTGGTGGCGATCGCGATCGCGGTGCTGACGGTGCTGGGCCAGTCGCTGCGCGCCAGCCGTGCGGCCCCGGCCTGGGCGCTGCGCCATGACTGACGATCGCCGCTTCGCCCACTCATCCAAGGACGTGTCGCGATGAACCGCTTCGCCTTGTTGTCGCTCTATCGCTCGCTGACCCGCCACAAATTGTATGCCGCGCTCAACATCGGCGGGCTGGCGGTCGGGATCGCGGTGTTCCTGGTGCTGAGCCTCTATGTCCGGTTTGAGACCGGGTATGAGACATGGCTGCCCGACCACGACACATTGTACGCGGTCGAGGAATATTGGGACCAGCCCGGCAGCCCCAGCAACGGCTATCAGTCCGGGACGATGGGCGGGCTGATCGACCAGCTGCGCGCCGATTTCCCCGGCACGGTCGGCACCCGCATCCAGATGATGAGCGTCAACGTCGTCCGCGACGGCGCCGCCAGCACCGAGATGCTGGGTTATGCCGACCCCGACTTCCTCGACATCGTGAAGGTGCCGATGGTGGCGGGCGACGGGGCGAAGGCGCTGCGCCGGCCGGGCGACGTCCTCATCAACGAGACATTGGCCCGACGCTATTTCCCGATGGGCAATGCGATCGGGCGGACGATGACGCTGACCGTGCTGGGCACGACCGCCGATTACCGTGTCGCGGGCGTCTTGCGCGATCTGCCGCGCGATACCGAATTGCAGTTCGCGATGCTGACCCGGATGCCGGTGCCGCATCCCGACCCGGACTGGAACCATTGGGGCAGCCGGCGGGTGCTGACCATCCTGCGCTTCGACACGCCGGCGCAGGCGGCGGCGTTGCAGGCGAAGCTGCGCGCGTTCGTCGATCGCCGTGCAGTGCGGCTGGAGGAGCTGGCGAAGGATCTGAGCCTGCGGATCAATCCGCTGACCAGCCTGCACCTGCAACTCACGCCGGGGCGGACGATGACCGTGACGACATTGGGGATCGTCGGGGTGCTGACGCTGCTGATCGCGATCGTCAATTACGTGAACCTGGCCACCGCCCGCGCCGGGCTGCGCGCGCGGGAGGTGGCGATGCGAAAGGTGCTGGGCGCGGATCGACGCGCGCTGATCGTGCAATTTCTGGGCGAGGCCGTGCTGGTCGCGACGCTGGCGGCGCTGGGCGGACTGATCCTGGCGGAGATCGGCCTGCCGCTGGTCAATGCGGCCGGCGGGTTGGCGTTGACCATCCCCTATGCGGTGGTGGCGCCCGCGCTGATCGTGCTGGCGCTGACGATCGGGGTGGCGGCGGGGCTGTACCCGGCGGTGCTGCTGTCGCGCTTCCCGGCGGCGGCCGTGCTCGCCTCCGCACGTGCGCCGGGGGGCGGACGCGCGGGGACGCGGGTGCGCGAGGCGCTGGTGATGTTCCAGTTCGCGCTGGCCACCGCGTTCATGATCGGGACCGCCGTGCTGGTCGCGCAGACGCAGCACGTCCGCACCACCGAGCCGGGCTTTCGCCGCGACGGGCTGGTGATCGTCGGGGCGAGCAGCGACCTGGGGGTGAGCGACGCGCAACGCACCGCCTTCCTGACCCGCGCCGCCGCGCTGCCGGGGGTGCAATCGATCGCGACATCGGATTCGACGCCGGGATCGAGCAGCTACAATACCGACAATCTCGCCATGGCGGGCCGCGCCGGGCCGGGACCGAGCCTGCAGGTCATCCGCGTCGGGCCGGACTTCTTCCCGACCATGGGTATTCGGTTGCTGGCCGGGCGATTGTTCGACGACGCGCACCGGCTGGACGACCTTCGCAACGCGACGAAGCGCAGCGATCCGGTCAATATCGTCCTCAACCGCCGCGGCGCGGCGGCGCTGGGCTTCCGCGATCCCGCCGATGCGATCGGCAAAGCGACGGGCGGGATCAGTCCGCGCACGATCATCGGCGTGGTCGAGGATGCGCGCTTCTTCTCGCCGCGCGAGGCGGTCAGCCCGACCTATTATCTGTACCAGTCGCGCTATTCGACCAGCCCGCGCACCACCCTGCGCGTCGATGGCGATCCGAGCGTGATGATCGCGCCGCTGCGCCGGCTGTGGCGGCAGGTCGCGCCGGCGGTGCCGTTCGATGCGCGCACCGCGACGCAGAGCATGACCGAATATTACGAGGCCGACGACCGCACCGCGCGGCTGTTCGCGATCGGTGCGGGGCTTGCGGTTCTCATAGGCTGCGTCGGATTGTGGGGTCTCGCGTCGTTCAACACGCGGCGGCGGGTGAAGGAGATCGGGATCCGCAAGACGCTGGGCGCGTCGGCGGCGGATATCGTCCGGTTGCTGATCGGACAGTTCCTGCGGCCCGTGCTGCTGGCGAACCTGTTCGCCTGGCCGCTGGCCTATGTCGCGATGCGGACCTGGCTGGCGGGGTTCGACGATCGGATCGCCTTGTCGCCGGTCTTCTTCGTGGGGGCCTCCGCACTGGCGACGGCGATCGCGGTGCTGACGGTCTTGGGACAATCGCTGCGCGCCAGCCGCGCGGCTCCGGCATGGGCATTGCGACATGAATAGATGGTGGGGAAGCGCGCTGGCGTTGCTGATCGCGGCGCCGGTACAGGCGGAAACGCTGGGTGAGGCGATCGCGACCGCCTATGCGACCAATCCGCAGCTGGCGGCGGCGCGCTCCCGGCAGGAGGCGCTGGCGGAGACACCCGAACAGGCGCGCGCGCTGGGGCGACCGACGCTGGGGCTGGGCGGGGGCGCGGGATATGACCGGCTGAACGGCGGCAACACCGCCAGCGGATCGGTGACGGCGGCGCTGCCGATCTGGACCGGCGGGCGCGTCGGATCGGCGGTGCGCGCGGCGCGCCAGGATGTGGCGGCCGGTGCGGAAGGCGTTCGCGATGCCGAGGCGGTGGTGCTACAATCGGTCGTCTCCGCCTATGCCGCGCTGCTGTACAACCAACAGGCGGTGGAGGTGGCGCGGGTCGGCATCCAGCGGCTGGACGGGCAGGTCGCCGAGGCGCGCTCCCGCTTCGGGCTTGGGCAAGTGACGCGCACGGACGTGGCGCAGCTGGAGGCGCAGCGCGCCAGCGTCGCGGGCAATCTGGCCGATGCGGAAGGCGCGTTGCAGACCGCCGCCGCCGCCTATCGCGCGATCGTCGGACAGGAGGCGGGGACGCTGTCGGCGGACGTGGCCGTGCCGGAGGCGTTGCCGGCGGATCGCGCGGCGGCACGCGACGCGGCGGATCGCGCCAACCCGCTGCTGCTTCAGCAGCGCCGCCTGGTGGCGGCATCGGCGGCGCGGATCGACGCGGCGCGTGCCGAGCGCGCGCCGGCCATCGACCTGTCGGGTGGCTATGCCCGGGGCGGACGCCTGGCGGACGGCGACGTGCGCGCGTTCGATGCGGCGGCGCAGGTCGGCATGACGCTGCGCGTGCCGTTGCTGACCGGCGGGCTGGTGCCGTCGCGCGTCCGGCAGGCGGAGGCGGCCAATCGCGCCGAGCGGTTCCTGGCCGATGCGGCGGAGCGCGAGGCGCTGCGCGCCACCGACGCGGCATGGGCGACGCTGACCGCCGCGCAGACGCGGCTGCGCGCCAATATCGACGGGCTGGCCGCCGCCGATCTGGCGCTGAAGGGCGTGCGATCGGAATATGGGTTCAACCTGCGCTCGACGATCGACATTCTCGTGGCCGATCAAAGCTATCGCGGGGCGCAATTGGCGGTGGCGGCGGCGCGGGCCGACGTGCTGGTGGCGCAGGCGGCGCTGCTGCGCGCGGTCGGTCGGCTGACCCGCGATGCCTATGCGCGTTGAGTCATGTTGAGAATGATTGTCACTACGAATAGAGGAGGCGCGACAAAGGGGTACAGATGAGTCGATTGATGGGCGGTGTCGCGCTGTTCGGCGTGGCGTTCGCATATGTTTCGCCCGCGATGGCGCAGGCCGGTGACGGCACCGGCGACGGGGACGTGGTGGTGACCGCACTGCGCGAGGCGAATGCGAGCATCACCGGCAGCGACATCGCCGGCGCGCGCTATCCGCAGAGCCTGACCGTGATCGACCGCGACCAGTTGCGCCGGATCGGCGCGACGCGGCTGGACGATGCCATCGACCTGGCGGGCGGCGTCGCCCGGCAGAACGATTTCGGCGGGATGTGGGACAAATATTCGATCCGCGGCTTTGCCGGCGACGAGAACAGCGGCCCCGACATCCTCATCAACCGCTTCGGCAGCAATCTGGGCTTCAACGCGCCGGTGGATGTCGCGACCGTGGAGCGGTTCGAGTTCCTGAAGGGGCCGGCAGCCGCCTTGTCGGGGCGGGGCGAGCCGGGTGGATCGCTGAACATCGTGACCAAGGCACCCACGAGCGACCCGCGCGGCGAGGCATCGCTGACTTACGGGAGCTGGAACCGCGTGCGCGCGACCGGCGACGTCAGCGGGCCGTTGACCGGGACGCTGGCGGCGCGAATGATCGGTGTGGCCGAGACGGGCGACAGCTTTCGCCGGTATGTCCACAGCAATCGCCTGCTGCTCGCGCCGTCGCTGGCGTACACGCCGAGCTGGGACATGCGGCTGCTGTACCAGGCCGAGTTCATGCGCAACCGCGCGCCGATCGATCGCGGCGTGGTGGCGATCGGCGGCAATGCGCGCGCGATGGACCGGCGCACCTTCCTGGGCGAGCCGGGCGACGGGCGGATCGAGCAGCGGATGCTCTGGCAGCAGGGCAGCCTGTTCGCGGCGCTGAGCGATCGGATCGCGCTGGAGGCCGGGCTGTCGCAGCGCGACGGGCAGTTGCGTGGCCTGTCCACGCAGGTCGATTTCGGGGCGCGCGGCCTTCAGGCGGACGGGCGGACGCTGGGGCGGTCGCGTCGCTATCACGATTTCACCTGGAACGATCTGTCGGCGCGCATCGAGTTGACCGCGAAGCTGGACCTGCTGGGGATGCGGCACGACCTGCGCATCGGCACCGACCGGGTGCGGCACGCGATGGATTTCCGGATGGATCAGGCGCGCGGGCGTCCGGGGGCGCCGATCCTGACGATCGACGCGTTCGCGCCCGTCCATGGCCAGCCGTTGCCGGTGCCGGGGCCGTTCCAGAACCGCCGCGCCGCGTTCCGCAGCGACAGCGTCTATGCGCAGGACGTGGTGCGCGCGGGCGACCTGACGCTGCTGGTGGGGCTGCGCTGGAACGACTTTCGAGAGGAGGTGGTCAATCATGCGCGCGGCGGCCTGTTGCTCGGCACGCGTGATCGCGGGGTGACGCCGCGTGCCGCGTTGACGTGGCAGGCGGCGCGGGGCGTGGCGCTGTACACGAGCTGGGGTCAGTCGCTGCGGCTGAACCCGTCGGATGGGACCAGCACCTTCGATGCGGAACGCAGCGCCTCTGTCGAGGTCGGCGCCAAGTGGAACCTGCTGGACGGCGCGTTGACCGGGCAGGCGGCGCTGTTCCAGATGAGCAAGCGCAACGTGCTCAATCCGAACGCGACCGATCCGTTCGTGAAGACGCAGGTCGGGCGGCAGCGGTCACGCGGGCTGGAGACGCTGTTCACCGTCGCGCCCGGCGGCGGCTTTCGCGCGACCGCGACCTATACGCGGCTGGACGCGACGGTCCGCAACGACCGCAACCCGGCGTTGATCGGCACGCATCTGTCGAACGTGCCGCGCGATCTGGCGGCGCTGGACGTGCGGCAGGTAACGGGCCGCGTCGCGCTGGGCGGCGGCATCAGCCATGTCGGGCGGCGCAACGGCGATCCGTTCGCCAGCGGCTATATGCTGCCGGCCTATACGATCGTTCGTGCCGATGCGACGTGGCAGGTCGATCCGCGCATCGACCTGCGCGTCGATCTCGAGAACCTGTTCGATACCTATTATATCGCCAGCAGCTATGCCGACGTCTGGACGATGCCCGGCAATCCGCGCAACGTGCGCGCGACGCTGACCGCCCGCTTCTAGGGCGGATGGGGGGGGCGGCTTGCCTTGTCGCGGCCGCGGTGTCGCGTCGGGGGTGACGTCGCCCAAGGCACTGGATCGTCGGTGCCGCCCCGCTATACGGCGCGAAACCGTGCCTCCCTTTTCGCTGTCGGAGTTTCCCATGTCGGCCAACACCGCGCTGAGCGCCTTCGGGTTCACCGACCTGGAATCGACGCTGTATACCGAATTGCTGCGCGCCGCGCCGGCCACCGGCTATCGCCTGTCGCAGCGGGTCGGGAAGGCGCCCGCCAACGTCTATCAGGCGCTGAAGGTGATGGAGCAGAAGGGCGTGCTGCTCGCCAGCCATGGCGGCGATGCGGTGACCTATTCGCCGATCCCGCCGGCCGAGCTGTTCGCCGCGCTGAAGCGCGATTTCGACCAGCGGCACGCGGATGCGTTCAAGGCCCTGACGGCGGTGTATCAGCCGACGCGATCGGAGGACGTGTTCCAGCTCCGATCGGTCCAGCATGTCGTCGAGCGCGCGCGGGCGATGATCGTCGAGGCGCGCGAGATCGTGCTGTTCGACCTGTTCCCGACGATCTTCGACCTGTTCGCCGACGATCTGGCCGCCGCGCGGGCGCGCGGCGTGACGGTGGCGGGGATCGCCTATCGTCCCGAACATGCCGGGCCGACCGTCCCGTTCAATCCGGAAGCGGCCGAGTTCGTCGGGGATCGCTGGCCCGGGATCGGCGTGATGATCGTCGCCGACGGGGCGCAGCACCTGATGGCGCAGCTCTCGCTCGATCGCGCGCATGTGCTGAACGGCCTGTGGAGCGACAGCATCTTCCAGAGCGTGACCTTCCACTCCTATGTCGCGGCGCATATCCGGCTGGTGGCGTTCCGCAGCGACCCGTCCGATCCCTTGCGCACGCTGTCGTTGCAGAAGGCGCAGCCGCCGGGCTTGCAGATGCTGATGGCGCAGCGTGCGGAGTGATCAGGGCAGTGCCGCGCGCAGCCGCTGACGGGCGCGATACAGCCGTGTCTCGACCGCCTTCTCGCTGATCCCCAGCGCGGCGGCGGTGTCGGCCTGCGACAGATGTTCGACGCCGCGCAGGACCAGTACCTCGCGCAGCCGTGCCGGCAGGGTGTCGATCGCGGCCGCGACCCGCGCCAGTTCCGCGCGATCGCCGACCAACGTGTCGATGGCCGGCACGTCGGCGGCGATCTGCGCGGCATGATCCGGGAAAACCGCCGAGACCAAGCGGCGCACGAGGCGCCGCCGTCGCCAGTCGCGCGCCTTGTTGACCGCGATGCGCGTCAGCCATGCCACCAGCGGGCGCGCCGGATCGTAGCGGCCGAGCGCGCCGTGCGCGGCGATGAACGCGTCCTGCAATACGTCCACCGCCTCCTCCTCGTCGCCGATGATGCGCGCGATCAGGCGGTGCAGCGTCGCCTTGTGGCGGGTCATGATCGCGGCGAACGCGTCCGGTCGGCCGGCGAGCGCCTGCGCCACCAGATCGGCATCGCTGCGCGGATCGCTCACCGCGTTTCGGTCAGCGCCTTGCGGACCGCCTCGTCGAACCGGCGCGCCTGATCGGGGCGGAGCAGCGCGCGCATCGCGAAGACGTGCGCCAGCGTCTCCTTTTGCAATGCGCCCATGATCCGGTGCGAGGCGTCGACGGCGGTGCTCACGCGCGGGCCGATGCGATGCTCCTCGTCGATGGCGACCGCGAGCCGCGCATTCTCGGCGCGCATCCGGTCCTCCAGCACGCGACGGCGGGTGGCGAAGGACGTTTCCAGATCGCGCAGCCCGCGTTGTTGCGCGGCATCGAGATCGAGCCGGTCGTGCAGGAAGGCGTGGAGCGCGACCGCCGGTTCGGCGGCCGGGGCGAGCAGATGACGTCCGATCGCGACGCCGGCGATCGCCGAGAACAGCACCACCAGGGCGACGATCGCGAGTTGAAGCGGCTTCACCGCACGTCCAGCAACGTGGAGGGTGCGAGCCCGGCGGGCGTCCCGATCGGCGCGGCGGCCTGAGCGGGCGCCGGCAGCGCGTTGCTGGCGATCCCCAGCGCCAGCGCGAACGCCGCCGCCACCGCGAACGCCGCGCCGGTCAGCGTGCGCGGCGCGGGTGCGGCGCTCAAACGGGCGAGGACGCGATCCTCGATCCCGTCCAGGCGGGGGGGAGCGGGGCGGTCGGCCCATCGGTCGAGGGCGTCGTCGATCTCCATGCGCGTCATCCTGCTGCGTCACGCCCCCTTACGCGGGCGACGCGGCCACCCCTCACGCCCGGGATCGACACGTGCCGCTTACTGGCAGGCGAGACACTCGTCGTAATCGGTCGTCTCGCCGATCGAGAACTTCGGCGTGGCGATCGTATTGTCCGCCTCGACCCCGCCCGAGCCCTCAGACCCCGCGAACCCGGCGCGCTGCACCGACTTCGACCGCAGGTAATAGAGCGACTTGATGCCCAGTTCCCACGCGCGGAAATGGAGCATCAGCAGATCCCATTTCTCTACGTCCGCCGGGATGAACAGGTTCAGCGACTGCGCCTGGTCGATGTACGGCGTGCGATCCCCGGCGAGTTCGAGCAACCAGCGCTGATCGATCTCGAACGAGGTCTTGTAACAGTCCTTCTCCTCTTGGCTGAGGAAGTCGAGGTGCTGCACCGACCCGCCGTGTTCGAGGATCGAGTTCCAGACCGAATCGGCGTTCTTGCTCTTTTCGATCAGCAGCTTTTCGAGGTACGGGTTCTTGACCGCGAAGCTGCCCGACAGCGTCTTGTGGGTGTAGATATTGGCCGGGATCGGCTCGATGCACGCGCTGGTGCCGCCGCAGATGATGCTGATCGACGCGGTCGGCGCGATCGCCATCTTGCACGAGAAGCGCTCCATCACGCCGACGTCGGCGGCGTCGGGGCACGGACCCCGCTCGGCCGCGAGCGTCATCGACGCCTGGTTCACCTGCGCGTTGATGTGCTTGAAGATGCGCAGGTTCCAGCTCTTGGCCATCGCGCCTTCGAACGGCAGGCCGCGCGCCTGCAGGAAGCTGTGGAAGCCCATGACGCCCAGACCCACCGAGCGCTCGCGCGCCGCGCTGTACGCCGCGCGCTCCATGCCCGGTTCGTGGCGGTCGATATAATCCTGCAACACGTTGTCGAGGAAGCGCATCACGTCCTCGACGAAGCCCTTCTCGTCCTTCCACTCGTCCCACGTTTCGAGGTTGAGCGACGACAGGCAGCAGACCGCGGTGCGATCGTTGCCGAGGTGATCCTTGCCGGTCGGTAGCGTGATCTCGCTGCACAGGTTGGAGGTCGACACCTTCAGCCCCAGTTCGCGGTGGTGCTTCGGCATCGTCGAGTTCACATGGTCCGCGAAGACGATGTACGGCTCGCCGGTGGCGAGGCGGGTCTCCACCAGCTTCTGGAACAGCGCGCGCGCATCGACGGTGCCGCGTACCGAGCCGTCCTTCGGGCTCTTGAGCTGCCATTCCGCACCGTCGCGCACCGCCGCCATGAAGGCGTCGGGGATCAGCACGCCGTGGTGCAGGTTCAGCGCCTTGCGGTTGAAATCGCCCGAGGGCTTGCGGATCTCGAGGAACTCCTCGATTTCCGGGTGCGAGATGTCGAGGTAGCAGGCCGCCGAGCCGCGCCGCAGCGACCCCTGCGAAATCGCCAGCGTCAGCGAATCCATGACGCGCACGAACGGTATGATGCCACTGGTCTTGCCGTTCAGGCCGACCGGCTCGCCGATCCCGCGCACATTGCCCCAATAGGTGCCGATCCCGCCGCCGCGCGAGGCGAGCCAGACGTTCTCGTTCCAGGTCTGTACGATCCCGTCGAGGCTGTCGGGGACCGAATTCAGGTAGCAGCTGATCGGCAGCCCGCGCCCGGTGCCGCCGTTCGACAGCACCGGCGTGGCGGGCATGAACCACAATTTCGAGATATAGTCGTACAGCCGCTGCGCATGCGCCTGATCGTCCGCATAGGCGCTGGCGACACGGACGAAGAGATCCTGATAGCTTTCGCCGGGCAGCAGGTAGCGGTCTTTCAGCGTCTCCTTGCCGAAATCGGTCAGCAGCGCGTCGCGGCTGTGATCGACGTCGAGCGGATAGGGCTTGTTGCGGACACCGTGCCGGGCGACCGTCTGCTCGGAGGCGGCCTGTCCGGCCATGGCTGCGTCGATCATGTCGGTGGCCATCGCCTCACCGTCCGTGGTCGTGAAGTTCATCGCTCGCGTTCCCGCCTGTCTGTTCGCGATCCCGTGGACCGCCGATCCGAAAGTTCCGGCGGGGATCGCGCCACGTGCGGCGGCGCAGGTCGGCTTGCCCGACCGCTACCTTACCACCGATAGCGCCGGTCCCCGGCCCCTACCTCTACAGATTGTGGCAGAAGCGCCGGTCAGGCAAGTCCCGTATTAGGGCCGTCCCCGGCCCCAAAACGCACCGACGCACGGGATTCCGCGAGGTTCGCGGATTGCAAGCGGTCAAAAAATTTTTGCCGCCCCGGCGCGCTGCCCAAGCGACTCCGGCGCGCGCATGTTGCCCCCGCGCGGCGGGGTTTGTACAGCCCATGCCATGACGATTGTGATCCGTACCGCCGACCTGATCGAGAGCGTCGCCGACGCGCTCCAGTTCATCAGTTACTATCACCCGATGGATTATATCCGCGCGCTGGGCACCGCGTACGAGGCGGAACAGTCGCCGGCGGCGAAGGATGCGATCGCGCAGATACTTACCAACAGCCGGATGTGCGCGGAGGGCCATCGCCCGATCTGCCAGGATACCGGCATCGTCAACGTCTTCGTGAAATGGGGCATGGACTGCCGCCTCGACGACAGCAGCCGCTCGTTGCAGGAGGTCGTCGACGAGGGCGTGCGCCGCGCCTACCTCCACCCGGAGAACAAGCTGCGCGCCTCGGTGCTCGCCGATCCGGCCTTCACGCGCCGCAACACCCGCGACAATACGCCGTGCGTGCTGCATGTCGAGATGGTGCCGGGCGCGACCGTCTCGGTCGATGTCGCGGCCAAGGGCGGCGGTAGCGAGAACAAGTCGAAGTTCAAGATGATGAACCCCAGCGACTCGATCGTCGACTGGGTGATCGAGATGCTGCCGCAGATGGGCGCGGGCTGGTGCCCGCCGGGGATGCTGGGCATCGGTATCGGCGGCACCGCCGAACATTGCGTATTGCTGGCCAAGCAGGCGCTGATGGAGCCGATCGACATGGGGCCGCTGAAGGCGCGCGGGCCGAAGAACGATATCGAGGCGCTGCGCATCGAGATCTTCGACAAGGTCAATGCGCTGGGCATCGGCGCGCAGGGGCTGGGTGGCCTCTCCACGATCCTGGACGTCAAGATCAAGGACGCGCCGTGCCATGCGGCGGGCAAGCCGGTGGCGATGATCCCGAATTGCGCCGCGACCCGCCACGCGCATTTCACGCTGGACGGCAGCGGCCCGGCCTATCTGGAGGCGCCGAAGCTGGAGGAATGGCCGGACGTCAACTGGACGCCCGACAAGGCGGCGATCCGCGTCGACCTCGACACGCTGACGCCCGAGGTGGTGCAGTCGTGGAAGCAGGGCGACCGGCTGCTGCTGAACGGCAAGATGCTGACCGGGCGCGACGCCGCGCACAAGCGCATTGCCGACATGCTGGCCAAGGGCGAGGAACTGCCGGTCGAGTTCAAGGGCCGCGTGATCTATTATGTCGGCCCGGTCGATCCGGTCGGCGAGGAAGTGGTCGGCCCCGCCGGTCCCACCACCGCGACGCGCATGGACAAGTTCACGCGCATGATGCTCGACCAGGGCCTGCTGGCGATGGTCGGCAAGGCGGAGCGCGGCCCCGCCGCG
This sequence comes from Sphingomonas endophytica, assembly GCF_001476895.1. Classification (GTDB taxonomy): domain Bacteria; phylum Pseudomonadota; class Alphaproteobacteria; order Sphingomonadales; family Sphingomonadaceae; genus Sphingomonas; species Sphingomonas endophytica_A. Next base: position 79,829 of record NZ_LDTB01000009.1, read on the forward strand.
ACCGATGCGATCCGCGAGGCGAAGAGTGCGTACCTGATGGCGGTCGGCGGTGCGGCCTATCTGGTCGCGCGCGCGATCAAGGGCAGCAAGGTCGTCGGCTTCGAGGATCTGGGGATGGAAGCGATCTACGAATTCGAGGTCAGCGACTTCCCCGTCACCGTCGCGGTCGATGCGGAGGGCAACAACGTCCACCAGCTCGCGCCGCTGGTGTGGAAGGAGAAGATCGCGCGGGAAAAGTTGTTGATTGGGGCGTAGGCGCCGCGCCCGCGATCGTCTGAAGGACTGAGGGGCGGGAGTGATCCCGCCCTTTTTGTGATCGGCGCGACGGGAGGATGATCCATCGGGGGTGAAGCGCCAGGGTGCGTGGTGAACACGGCAGCCTGAAGCCACGAACGTCAGTCCTCATGGCTGGGCTCCGGCGCTGACGAATCACACCTCAGAATCGATAGCCGATCGTTCCCTGCACGACGCGGCGGTTGCCGTACCAACACCAGGCGTAATTGGCGAAGCACGAGGTGATGTACGTGCGGTCGAACAGGTTCGAGGCGTTCACACCCAGCGTCAGTCCGCGCAGGCGGGGCGATGCCTTTTCCAGGTCGTAGCGGAGCCACGTGTCATACACGGTGTAGGACGGGCTGTTGAGCGGCGCGGCGGCCGCCGGGTTTTCGGGCGGGGCATAGACGCCGGCGTACACCGCATCGACATGGCGGACCGCGCCGCCCAGCGTCAGGCCTTTCAGCGTGCCGCGTTCCGGCGCCCAGTCGACGATCAGCGACGCGCCGCCGCGGCCGACCGTTTCCAGCCCGCGACCGACCCGCGACGGATCCTGCGGATCGCTGGTCACGCGCACGCGCTGCCGGCTGTAGGCGGCGCGCAGCGTGACGCCGTGCGACAGCGGCGCGGTGCCTTCGAACTCGAAGCCGGTCGAGCGCACCTCGCCGGTCTGGCGCGATACGGAGAAGTCGGGCGTGGCGGTGACGACATTGGTCTGGTCGATGCGGAACCAGGCACCGGACAGCAGGACCGGCGTACCCGGCACGGTGAACTTCGCGCCCGCCTCGATCTGTTTGCCGAGCGACGGATCGGCCAGCCCCAGCGTGTCGTCGGCGCGGCGCACCGTCGAGGATTGCGGCTCGAACGAGGTCGAATAGCTGACATAGGGCGCCAGTCCGAACGGCAGCGTGTAGAGCGCGGCGGCGCGCCAGGTGAACTTGCGGTCCTGTTTCACGTCGGAGCCGGCGGCGGAGATCTGCTGCCCGCGCGCCCAGTCGTGTCGCGCGCCGAGCGTGACCCGCAGCGCGCCGAGTTCCATCTGATCCTGCGCATAGACGCCCTGCTGGCGCAGGCGGGCCTTCAGGTTGAACTCGCCATAACCGTCCGGCACCTGCGCCGGCGTGCGCGGCACGACCATCGTGCCATAGACCGGATCGTAGACATCGAGCGGGGTGGCGCCGCCGAACTGCCCGTCTTCGTCGGAATGCGCGACCTGACGATCGACGCCGAACAGCAGCCGGTGCGTCACCGCCCCGGTGCGCCACGTACCGGCGAGCTGGTTGTCGTAGGTCCAGTTGTCCAGCGATTCGTCGGTGGCGTAGGAGGCGCGGTTGAAGACGCGGGTGCTGCCCGTCGCCGGCGCCCCGCTGACGTACACCAGCCCGAGTTGCGACGTGACGTGCTGGTAGCGCCCGGACGCGCGGAAGCTCCACCCGCTCCCGAAATCGTGACGAAGGATGTAGGTGCCCGATGCCTGTTCGCGCTGGAAGCGGTTGCCCGCCTCGCCGCCGTCGAAATGCGACGACAGGCGGCCGTTCGGACTGTCGATCAACGTGCCGAGCGCCGGGAGCACGCCATAGGCGCCGTTCTGCGGGTCATGCGAAACATTGCCGAGCAGGGTGAGCGTCGTGCGCGATCCGTTGCCGAGCGTGACCGCGCCCGACACCGTCTGCCGCTCGCGCCGGCCGAAGCGCTGTTGCGTGTCCGATCCGTTGGCGCTGCCGTACAGGCGCCAGAGCACGAGATCGCCGGCGCGCCCGCCGATGTCGGCATCGAGGCGATAGAGATCGTAGCTGCCGTAGGTACCGTCGACCGTGCCGTACAGCGGCACGTCGAGCGGGAGCTTGCTGGACTGGGCGACGAGGCCGCCGGGGCTGGACTGCCCATAGAGAACCGAGGCCGGTCCCTTCACGACCTCGAACCGGTCCAGCCGCGACACGTCGACCTGCGGCGCGGCATAGCCGGTGGTGCTGCCGAACTGCTTGAGGCCGTCGAGGAAGACCGGCGCGTCGAAGCCGCGCAGCTTGAACTGGTCGTACACCTCCGCGCTGGACCCGCGCGTTTCCGGGGTGACGCCCGCGACGAAGCGCAGCGCCTGATTGAGATTCTGCAGTCCGAGCTGTGCGATTTCCTCGCCGGTGACGACGGTGACCGACTGCGGCGTTTCCGCCAGCGGCGTCGCCGACTTGGTGGCGGAGGATGCTTCGTCGGGTGCCGCCCGGCCGGTGACGATCACCTCGTTATCGGCGACGGCACCAGCATGGACCTGCGCGGTGGCCGGGAACGCGGGGAGGGCGGCGGCGAGCGCCACGATGCTGGAGGTAAGACGGCGTGACATGAAGACCCCTTTCGATCGGGGGGCCTTTATCTCCGGTGCGAGTGATTATCAATTGCTTCGTGTCTCAACGGTCGGGATCGCCCGTCGCGATCGATGGCCCCGAATATGAGAAGAGGTTGCCGAACGCCCGCATCGCGGACGCCCGACAACCCCTTGACATGGTCAGCGGCCGGAGAGCTCCAGCCCGGGAGACCATGTGGGCCTCCAAGAACCGCGTCACCGCTTCGTTGGATGGAGGAGAAGCCCTCCCGAAGCGGATCGGCGACGCTTAGAAGCGCGCCTCCCGAACGAACTGAACCGACCCCATTGCTGAACCATGAGACATCGGATCACCTCCTTTCGCTGGTTGATAACAAGTGCGACCGCGTCAGCCGCGCCACCAATGTGAGACGCGCGGACCTGCGATACAAGCCTTGTATTATGTCGCGATCTGGAGAATTCTCCGTCCCCTTCGTGCCGGAATCAGGCGCGGCAATCCTCGATCACCCGGCCGATCTCCGCCCACGGCGGCAGCACCAGCGGCGGCGTGCCCGGCTGCTCGACGGTGAAGCGCCCGCGCGTGAAGGCCATCGCGTCGAGCAGGCGGTCATCGACCGCGAAACGGGCCGCGATCTGCGGTGAGGCCCCCGGTGCCGCCTGGGTCGCGACGGTGCGCGTCGTGGAAGTGGTGCGGATCGTGAACGGCGCGACGATCGCGCCGGGCCGCTCAAGCCAGATCGCGCGTGCCGCCCGGTCGCACCGCAATTGCAGCGCCACCGGCTGGCCGGGTTGTGCGTATACGGCGCGCGTGCCGTTCGTATCGCGCAGATATCGCCATGCGCCGGGCGTCCACGGCCAGTCCTGCCAGTCGGCGGGCAGCACGGGCGGCGGTGCGACGACCGGCGGCGGTGGCGTGGGGACCGCGACCGGGACCGGCGGGGCGGCGCGCGGCACGCACCCGGCGACCGCGACGGCAGCGATCGTGATGGCGAGGAAGGAAGGAGAGCGGGTCACGCCGTCGCTATGGCGGATCGACCGCGTGCGCTCAACCGCCACGCCCGGAACCACCGCATCGGCACGACGGTTCACCGCGCGAACCGCTTTAACATAGGAGAAGCCGAGCATGTCCGAGGACACGCCGACGCAGATTTTGGTGCAGGCCCAGCTGGGCGACAGCATGAAGGTGGATACGCGCGACGGCGACCATCTGGGCACGGTCCATGCCTTCATGGTCCACAAGTCGAGCGGGCGGACCACCCATGCGGTGCTCAGCCTCGGCGGCTTTCTGGGCATGGGCAAGAGCTATTACCCGCTGCCGTTCGCGCTGTTGCAGTTCGACCCCGTGCGGGATCGCTATGTGGTGACGGTCGATCGCCGGCTGCTGGAAGGCGGCCCGAGCTGGGCGAACAATGCCCCCGTGTTCGACCAGGCCTATGCCGATCGCGTCGCCAGTTACTATCAGGTGCAGGGCGAAAACCTCAACCTCGCGTAAGGAGCGGACCGATGGACGAGCGCAAGGAAAACGACGTGCAGGAAGCGGTGGAGGAACTGCTGACCGACCCGGATTCGCCGGACAAGGGCAACAGCAGCCCGCCGCCGCAGACCACCGACGCCGAGCCGCGTTCGGGTCACTGACCGGCGGGCGCCGGCCCCTCCGGCACGATGACCCATTCGTGGTTTTCGAGCAGCCAGGCGGGAACCGGCCGGCCGCCGGCATCGCGTGACGGGTCGTAACGGAAGCGGCGCTGGATCAGGCGGCAGGTCGTCGCATCCAGCGTCGCATTGCCGCTGCTCCTCGTCACGTGACAATCGCGCACGCGTCCGTCGGTCCAGACGAGGAACTTGACGGACACGGTGCCCTGAAAGCCGGCATCGCCGATATCGCGCGGATAATCGCCATCGGTCAGCCGCCCGCGCTTCCACACCGGCGGCGTCTCCGCGCCGCCGCCACCGTCCCCGTCACCCCATCCGCCGCTGCCCGTGCCGTCGCCGACGCCGCCCGCGCCGGTGCCGGGGCCGACACGTTCGGTCGCACCCTGCGTGGCCTGATCGCCCGCGAACGGCTTCAGCGTCACGACGATCGGCGGCGGGGGCAGCGGAACGACGACGACCGGCCTGGGGGCGGCGACCTGCGTCGCCTGCGAACGGATGTTGGGCGGCGCGGCGCGGCCGGACGCACGCGTGCTGACGCTACGCTTCGGGATGATCTTCACCGATGGCGGCGGCGGCGGATCGACGCGGAACACCGCCAGTCCCTCCTCGATCCGCCGTGCCAGCGGCGCACCCGCCAGACCGACGAACAGCGCCCAGCCGAGCGCGGCGCTCACCGCCGCGGCGGCAAGCGCGGGGCCGATCCGGTCGCGGGCGGGCCGTGCGTACATGTCGGTGGATATAGGAACGCGCGGCTGAACGGAGCGTGATCGCTGCAGCGTGTCGTTGCGGAGAAGGTGGCCGGGTGCGCGGGCCGACACCTTCGTGTTCGCGGCGCCATGCACCCCGGAACAGGTCCAGGGTGTCCGGCGAGATAGGAGAAGCGGTGCGGACCCTTGCGACAGCCGGTCGTCGGCGCACCGCCGGCCTTAAGGCGCGGCGGGCCCGCTAGCGCTTTCCGAACTTGCGTTGCGTCTTGCCGAAGCGGGTCTTGCGCGTTCCCGGCTTGCCCTCGTTGCTGCGCCCCATCAGCGGCAGCTTCTGCTGATCGACCGGCAGGCCCAGCTCCTCCTGCTCCAGCGCGCGGATCTCGTCGCGCAGGCGGCCGGCTTCCTCGAACTCGAGGTCCGACGCGGCCTTGCGCATCTTCTTCTCCAGCTCCTCGATATAGGCGCGCAGGTTGTGGCCGACCATGTGCGGACGGTCCTCGTCGATCTCGACCGTTACCTGATCTTTCGAGGCGACGTGCGCGATGATGTCGCCGATGTTCTTGCGGACCGTCGTCGGGGTGATGCCGTGTTCGGCATTATACGCCTGCTGCTTCTCGCGGCGGCGCGACGTCTCGTTCATCGCGCGCTCCATGCTGCCGGTGATGCGGTCGGCATAGAGGATCACGCGCCCGTCGACGTTGCGCGCCGCGCGCCCGATCGTCTGGATCAGCGAGGTTTCTGAACGCAGGAAGCCTTCCTTGTCGGCATCGAGGATCGCGACCAGCCCGCATTCGGGAATGTCGAGCCCCTCGCGCAACAGGTTGATGCCGATCAGCACGTCATAGACGCCCAGTCGCAGGTCGCGGATCAGCTCGATACGCTCCAGCGTCTCGACGTCGGAGTGCATGTAGCGGACCTTGATCCCCGCCTCGTGCATATATTCGGTCAGGTCCTCCGCCATCCGCTTGGTCAGCGTGGTGACGAGCGTGCGGTAACCGAGCGCGGTGGTCTTGCCGCATTCGACGATCAGGTCCTGCACCTGTTCCTCGACCGGCTTGATCTCGACCGGCGGGTCGATCAACCCGGTGGGGCGGATGACCTGTTCGGCGAAGACGCCGCCCGCCTGCTCCATTTCCCAACTGCCCGGCGTGGCGGAAACGCAGACGGTCTGCGGGCGCATCGCGTCCCATTCGTTGAAGCGCAGCGGCCGGTTGTCGATCGCCGAGGGCAGCCGAAAACCATATTCCGCCAGCGTGATCTTGCGACGATGGTCGCCGCGCGACATGCCGTTGATCTGGCCGATCGTCTGATGGCTTTCGTCGACGAACAGCAGCGCATTCTCGGGCAGATACTCGAACAGGGTCGGCGGCGGCTCGCCGGGCAGGCGGCCGGTCAGGAAGCGGCTGTAATTCTCGATGCCGTTGCAGCTGCCGGTCGCGGCGATCATCTCCAGGTCGAAGTTGGTACGCTGCTCCAGCCGCTGCCGCTCCAGCAGCTTGCCCTCGATTTCCAGTTCCTTGAGCCGTTCGGACAGCTCGTGCTTGATCGCCTCGGTCGCCTGCTTCATCGTCGGGCCGGGCGTGACATAGTGCGAATTGGCGTAGATGCGGATCGAGTTCAGGCTCGCCGATTTCCTGCCGGTCAGCGGATCGAACTCGACGATCTCCTCGATCTCGTCGCCGAAGAACGACACCCGCCACGCGCTATCCTCGTAATGCGACGGGAAGATCTCCAGATTGTCGCCCTTCACGCGGAAATTGCCGCGCTGGAACGCGGCATCGTTGCGCTTGTATTGCAGCGCGACCAGCTTGCGGACGATCTCGCGCTGGTCGACGGTCTGCCCCTTCTTCAGGTCGAAGATCATCGCCGAATAGGTTTCGACCGAGCCGATACCATAGAGGCACGATACCGAGGCGACGATCAGCACGTCGTCGCGCTCCAATAGCGAGCGCGTCGCCGAGTGGCGCATCCGGTCGATCGCCTCATTGATGCTCGACTCCTTCTCGATATAGGTGTCGGAGCGCGGGACGTATGCCTCGGGCTGATAATAATCGTAATAGCTGACGAAATATTCGACGGCGTTGTCGGGGAAGAACGACTTGAACTCGCCGTACAATTGCGCGGCCAGGATCTTGTTCGGCGCGAGGATCAGCGCCGGGCGCTGCATCTCCTCGATCACCTTGGCCATCGTGAAGGTCTTGCCCGATCCGGTGACGCCCAGCAGCACCTGATCCTTCTCTCCGGCGCGCGCCGCCTCGACCAGTTCGCGGATCGCGGTCGGTTGATCGCCCGACGGCTGATATTCGCTCACCAGCTTGAACGGCCGCCCGCCCTCGACCTTGTCGGGGCGCGCTGGGCGATGGGGGATGAAGCTTTCGCCGGTTTCCGGTTCGGCCAAATTGGTGCGGATCTGGATCGCCATGTTCCGCATATGGGCGCGCGATACGGGCGGCGGAAGGGGACGTTGACGTCATGCGCTGCACACGATACTGCGAGGCATTCGCATATCGAGGTGTCCATGTATCGCTTCCTCGACCGACTGCCGCCCAACCTGGACGAGCATTTTCATTTCCTGACCGGCGCGATGCGGCAATGGACCGCCGCCGCGCGCGCCGGACGATGCCCATGCGCGGCGCTCGCCGCCGGCTTCGCGTGGCGTGGGGTAGGCGCGGCGCTGCCGGATTTTACGACGCTGATGGCGCTGCTCGACACACATGCGGCGCGGTGGATGCGGTTCGGGATGCCGGGCGCGGAACACGTCACCGAGGCGGAGGCGTCGCTGCTGTCGCTGTTCGACGCCGCGCTGAGCGGGCAGGGTGGCGCGGTGCGGCGGATCGCGGCGACGCTGGTCGCCGACCACACCGCGCCCGCCGCCGCCGAGCGGATGGCGACAGCGGCGGAATGGGTCGCGCTGCGGTTCGTCCAGGCCCCGCTGGCGCAACGTGACTGACGCCGCTTGCCGCCCCCCAAGGTCAGCTATGGTTGACCCCTATCCGCCTGCGCCCTAGGGCGCGCCATCCGTCGTACATCCCCATTTTCAAGACCGGACCGCCGATGACCGACCTGCGTGCGCCAGTGCTGATCCCTGAATCGACCGCCTTCCACAGCGTGGCGGTGAAATGGGTGCGCCACTGGAACGAGCATCTGTTCAGCTTCGCGGTGGAGCGGCCCGCGTCGTTCCGCTTCCGCTCCGGCGAGTTCGTGATGATCGGCCTTCCGGGGGAGGCCACGGACGACGGCAAGCCCGCCAAGCCGGTGATGCGCGCTTATTCGATCGCCAGCCCGGCGTGGGCGGAGGAGCTGGAGTTTCTGTCGATCAAGGTGCAGGACGGCCCGCTGACGGGACGCCTGCAGAAGGTGGAGCCGGGCGACCAGCTCTATCTCGGCAAGAAGCCGACGGGCACGCTGGTGCTCGACGCGCTGCTGGGGGGCAAGCGGCTGTTCCTGCTGTCGACCGGCACCGGTCTGGCGCCGTTCCTGAGCGTCGCGCGCGACCCGGATGTATACGAACGGTTCGAGCAGATCGTGGTCGTCCACGGCGTGCGCCGCGTCAACGATCTGGCGTGGCACGACGAACTCAGCGCGCGGCTGGCCGACGATCCGCTGGTCGCGGACGAGGCGGCGACACGCTTCCACTATCTGCCCGCCGTCACGCGCGAGGATTTCCACACCACGGGGCGCATCCCGGCGCTGATCGAGAACGGGCGGCTGTTCCAGGGCCTAGAAGGTGACGCGCGCTTCGATCCCGAGAACGACCGCGTCATGCTGTGCGGGTCGACCGCGATGATCCGGGAGATCGCGGCGATGCTGGAGCAGATCGGGTTGATCGAGGGATCGAACGCCAATCCCGGCCAGTTCGTGATCGAGCGCGCGTTCGTCGACTGAGGGGCGGCGCGGCGACGAGGCGCGGTGAAGGCCGCGCCGTCGTCCGGGGTGACGGCGAGGGGGCGAGGCGCTAGACCGCCGCCATGCTCGACATGCGACCCGATTGCGAACGCTGCGGCGTTGACCTTCCCGCCGACGAGGGCGGCGCGTTCATCTGTTCCCTCGAATGCACCTTTTGCGCGGATTGCGCCGACGTCCTCGACGAACATTGCCCGAATTGCGGCGGCGAGTTGCTCGACCGGCCGGCGCGCGTCGGCAAGACGCTGAAGGCCTATCCCGCCGATACCGGGCGGCGTTTCCGCGCATGATGCCGCGCGTGCTGATCGTCGCCGGGTCCGATTCTGGGGGCGGCGCGGGCATCCAGGCGGATATCAAGGCCGTCACGATGCTGGGCGGCCATGCGATGACCGCGATCACCGCCGTCACCGCGCAGAACACGCTGGGTGTCGATGCCGTCACGGCGCTGTCGCCCGACATGGTGCGGCAGCAGATGGCGTGCGTCGCCCGCGACATCGGCGTCGACGCGGTCAAGATCGGGATGCTGGGCGGCGCGATGATCGCGGCGGCGGTCGCCGACGAACTGGGTGAGGCGGGCTATGGCGTGCCGATCGTGCTGGACCCGGTGATGGTGGCCAGCAGCGGCGCCACGCTGGCGGATGGGGAGACGATCGCCGCCTTCGCCCGGCTGGCGCGGATCAGCACGCTGGTGACGCCGAACCTTCCCGAACTGGCGGTGCTGGTCGGTCGCGAACTGCTGCACCCCGCCGATGTCCAGCCGGCCGCGCGCGACTACGCCGCGTCGGTCGGCGCGCCGGTGCTGGTCAAGGGCGGTCATGCGGCGGGCGATCTGGTGGTCGACCGGCTGGTCGATGCGACCGGCGTCGTCGCCGAATGGTCCGACCCGCGCATCGACACGCGGCACAGCCACGGCACCGGTTGCACACTGGCCAGCGCGATCGCCGACGGGCTGGCGCGAGGGCTGGTGCTGACCGATGCGATCGCGCGCGCGCGGCTGTTCGTGCGGATCGCGCTGCGTGAGGCGCCGGGCCTGGGTGGCGGGCATGGGCCGATGGGTCATGCGCGTGTACGGCTGGACGTTCCCAGGCGCGGGGCGACGCCGAATCAGGTCACGCTGCCCGCGCGCGATCATGCCGCAAGTCTCGCTTTCTACCGGCTGCTGGGACTGACCCCGATCGTCGACAGCGAGGGGCGCTATGCGCGGTTCGAGAGCGAGGGCGGCGCGACGCTGTCGATCGAGGCGGCGAACGAGTTGGATGCGCCGCGCGTCTATCTGGAGGTCGCGGACCTCGACGGGCTGGTGGCGCGGGTACGGGCGGCGGGCGTCGCGGTGGACGATCCGGTCGCGCAGCGCTGGGGCTGGCGCGAGGCGCGGCTGACCGACCCGGCGGGCAATGCCCTCTGCCTGTACAGCGCGGGCGAGCACCGGCGCTTTCCACCGTGGCGGCTGTCATGCCCGGCCTGAAGCACGAGAAGCAGTGCCTGCCGCCGGTCGCGGGGGTGGACGAGGCGGGGCGCGGGCCGCTCGCCGGGCCGGTCGTCGCCTGCGCGCTGGTGCTGCCGGACAGGGGCGTGCCGCGTGGGATCGACGATTCCAAGAAGCTGTCCGCCACCGAACGGGCGCGGCTCTGCGCGCGGCTGACCGATTGCGCCGCGCTGGGGATCGGGATCGTCGAACCCGCCGAGATCGACACGCTCAACATCTATTGGGCGACGATGAAGGCGATGACGCTGGCGGTGGACCGGCTGGCGGAAGTGCTGGGCCGCGTACCGGGTCACGTGCTGGTCGATGGCAACCGCCTGCCGCGCTGGGGCTATGCCGCGACCGCGATCGTCTCGGGCGATGCGCACAGCCGCTCGATCGCCGCCGCCTCGATCGTCGCCAAGCACACCCGCGACCAGATCATGATCGCCGCCGCCGAGGCGCATCCGCACTACGGCTGGCATGCCAACAAGGGCTATGGCAGCGCGCAGCATCTGGCGGCGTTGCGCGAACATGGCCCCACGCCGCTGCACCGGCGGAGCTTCGCGCCGGTCGCGCAATGTGTTTTGCCGCTATGAGTCTTTTGGGTCACACCACTACCTGTTGAGTCTGGCCAGTCGCGTGCGACTCAACATCTGGAAACGGACTCATCCTGTTCCGCTTTTCCGGCGAGTCGTTGCCCGACTCGCTCCGTCGCAGGCGGCTTGACGGACTCCCGGTTTGCCGCCCTTTTGGGGCTCGTAGATGGGGAGCCGGGGTTCGATGGGGGTATTGGAGAAGGTCGCGCGTGGGCGGCGGGCGACGGCGGTCGAGACGCCGGTGGTGCTGCCGCTCGACCAGATCCTGCGCGGCGACTGTATCGCGCAGATGAAGGCGCTGCCGTCCAAGTCGGTCGACATGATCTTCGCGGACCCGCCCTATAACCTGCAACTGGGCGGCGAGTTGTTCCGCCCGGACGGCAGCCACGTCGATGCGGTCACCGACGACTGGGACAAGTTCGACACCTTCGCGCAATATGACGCCTTCACGCGCGCATGGCTGGCCGAGGCGCGGCGCATCCTGAAGGATGATGGCTCGATCTGGGTGATCGGCAGCTATCACAACATCTTCCGGGTCGGCGCGGCGGTGCAGGATCTGGGATACTGGATCCTGAACGACATCGTGTGGCGCAAGGCCAACCCGATGCCGAACTTTCGCGGCACCCGCTTCACCAACGCGCACGAGACGCTGATCTGGGCCTCGACCGGCGAGAAGGCGAAATATACGTTCAACTACCGCAGCATGAAGACGCTGAACGACGAGCTTCAGATGCGGTCGGACTGGGAATTCCCGATCTGCGGCGGCGCGGAGCGGTTGAAGAAGGGCGGCGTGAAGGTCCACCCGACCCAGAAGCCGGAGGCGTTGATCTATCGCATCCTGCTGGCCTGTACGAAGCCGGGCGACGTGGTGCTGGACCCGTTCTTCGGCACGGGCACGACCGGAGCGGTCGCCAGGCGGCTGGGCCGCCGCTGGATCGGCATCGAGCGCGAGGGTGATTATATCGAGGCGGCCGAGGAGCGGATCGCCGCCGCGCTGCCGCTCGACGAATCGGCGCTGGCGACGATGCAGAGCCCGAAGTCGCAGCCGAAGGTGGCGTTCGGGGTGTTGGTGGAGAACGGCTATGTCACGCCGGGCACCATGCTGGTCGATACCAAGCGGCGGTGGCAGGCGATGGTGCGCGCCGACGGTTCGCTGGTGTCGACCTGCGGGGCAAGCGGGTCGATCCACAAGGTCGGATCGGGCGTGCAAGGCGCGCCGGCGTGCAATGGCTGGACCTTCTGGCATTATGAGGTCGACGGCGCGCTGAAGCCGATCGACACGCTGCGCCAGACGTACCTGCTGGCGACGCAGCCGTAATCGCTGGCCCTTCCCTTCGGGGGGAGGGGCCGGGCGGGTGGCGGCCCGAGGATACGGTTGCCCGGTGGTGAACGGCTGTCGTAGCGCGAACATGCCCTTCACCCCCAACCCCTCCCCGAACGGGAGGCGGGAGCCAGCATCATGCACCTTCGCCCGATCCACTTCGTCGATGCGCCGTTCGCTTATCCTGATGGCGCGGTCGCGCGGCTGGCGGGCGGGTTGCAGTGGTTCGCGGCCTATGAAGTGATCGAACACGATCGCCGCAGCATCGTGCCGGTCGCCGAGGTTGCGCGACTGGGGGAGCGGGCGGCGACGCTCCATGCGCGGATCATCGCTCCGCGCGCGCCATGGGTGCTGGGAGAGCGGACGTTGCGCTTCGACCAACCGCATGTCGCCGGCATTCTGAACGTCACTCCCGACAGCTTCTCCGATGGTGGCGCGCATGTCGGCGATCCGGCAGGCGCGGCATCGGCGGGCGTGGCGATGGCCGCGGCCGGCGCGGCGGTGATCGATGTCGGTGGCGAATCGACCCGCCCAGGCGCGGCGCTGGTGTGGGAAGAGGATGAGGCGCGCCGTGTCGCTCCGGTGGTCGAGCGGCTGGCCCGCGCCGGTGCGCTGGTGTCGATCGACACGCGCAAGGCGGCGGTAATGGAGGCGGCGCTGGCGGCGGGCGGCGCCATCGTCAACGATGTCTCCGCGCTGCTCTGGGACGATCGCGCGCTGGAGCTGATCGCGCGGTCCGGCGCGCCGGTGGTGTTGATGCATTCGCCCGATCCCAAGGCGGGGGGGCATGGCCGCCCGATCTATCGCGACGTGCTGGTCGAGGTGTTCGACTGGCTGGAGGCGCGCGTGGCGGCGGTGGTCGCCGCCGGCGTCGATCGCGCGCGGATCATGGTCGATCCGGGCATCGGGTTCGGCAAGTCGTTGACGGACAATCTCGCGCTGCTGAACGGGCTGGCGATGTTTCACGGGCTGGGGTGCCCGATCATGCTGGGGGTCAGCCGCAAGCGTATGATCGGCGCGCTCGACAACGAGGCGCCGGTGGCGGAGCGGCTGGGCGGATCGATCGCGCTGGCGGTCGCGGGTGCGCAAGCCGGGGTCCAGTCGCTGCGCGTTCACGATGTCGCCGCGACCGTGCAGGCGCTGCGCGTCTGGCGCGGCCTTCGCGATCGGGCGCTGTCCGGGGCGTCATGACCGCAATGAAACGAAACGGGCAACGGATCGGATCAACATGCGTTAGCCGCGCATGATCGTGACCGCCGTACCCCGTTTGACCCAGATCGTCCGCGAGGTCTGGAAGCCGCTGCTGATCCTGTTCGTCTGGGACGTGATCGTTACCGTCACTTATTACGTACTGCCGTTCCGCGCACCGGAACTGCCGCTGACCCTGTTCGGCTCCGCTTTGGCGCTGTTCCTCGGGTTTCGCAGCAATTCCGCGTATCAGCGGTGGTGGGAGGGGCGCTCACTCTGGGGGTTGATGATCAACGCCAGCCGCAACCTGGCGCGTGCCGCACGCAATTTCCTCCCCGATCCCGAAGCGCGCGACATGAAGCGGACGATCGTGCTGCGGCAGATCGCTTATGTGAACGCGCTGCGGTGCCAGCTTCGCAAGCAGAAGGTCGACGACGAGGTGCTGCGCTTCCTGTCGAAGGGGGAGGCCGACTTCGCGTTGTCGCGGACCAATACCGCGAATGGGATCGTGGACGGCACCGGGCGCCGCATCGATCTGGCGCGTCGCAACGGCTGGATCGACACGATCCAGCAGGCGTCGATGGAGCGCGTGCTGATCGATATCGCCAATGCGCAGGGCGGGATGGAGCGGCTGAAGAACACGCCGCTGCCCAATCAATATCGCTTCTTCCCGACGATCTTCACCCATTTGTTCTGCATCCTGCTGCCGATCGGGCTGGTCGAGACGCTGGGCTTCGCAACGCCGCTGGGGTCGACCGTGGCGGGGCTGATGTTCCTGGCGGTGCTGGCGATCGGCGACGACTTGGTCGATCCGTTCGCGAACACGGTGCATGACCTGCCACTCTGCGCGATGTGCCGGACGATCGAGATCGATCTGCTCCAGTCGATCGGCGACGAGGCGCCCGAGCCGATGGTGCCGGATAAGACCGGCGTATTGTGGTGAGCCGGCGTCAGGCGTCGAGCGTCAGGTCCGCCCAGATCGGCAGGTGATCCGACGCGATGCGCGAGGCGGCGGAATGGTGGACGCCGCAAGCGGTTATCCGCCATTCCGACGAGACCATGATCCGGTCCAGCCGCGCGATCGGCCGGCGGGCGTGGAAGCTGGGACCGGTGTCGGCGAAGCGGAAATCGCCGCCGAAATCGCGCAGGCATCCGGCGGCGCGCGTCCATTCGTTGAGGTCGCCCATCATCACCGTCGGCATCCGCTGCGCACTGGCGCCGATGTGCGACAGGATTGCCGCGGCCTGTCGCCGCCGCCAGAGACCCGACAGGTCGAGGTGCATGCCGACGACGCGCACCACCGTGCCGCCGATCGCGACATCCGCCATCACCGCGCCGCGCGGTTCGAGCGCGGGCAGGTGCAACTGTTCGCAATCGAGGATCCGCGCCGACTTGCGCACGAGGATGGCATTGCCGTGCCAGCCCATGCTGCTGGCGCGCATGCCCAGCGCCACCGGTTGCCAATCACTATGTTCGTCAAGGAGATGCGGGGTGAGCACCGCCGCACGCTGCCCGAAACGGCGATCCGCCTCCTGCAAGGCGACGATATCGGCATCCACCTCGCGCAGCACCTGCAGCACCCGCTCGGGACTGCGGCGGCGATCGGTGCCGATCGCCTTGCGCATGTTGTAGCTTGCGACCTTGAGCGTCATTCGATGTCCGTAACGGACGACGGGCGGTGCCGGTTGCAGGGATCGAACCCGCGACCTTCGGTTTACAAAACCGCTGCTCTACCAGCTGAGCTAAACCGGCCTGCCCGCCGTGGCGCCCTCCATGCGTCAGGTGACGCCGAACGTCCAGCCCTCCGTCGCGGCTACCGCCGCGCTCAGCGCGGCGGGATGCCATAAATGGGGGCGATCGGCGTATTTGCGGAGCCAGGCGGCGCTCATCAGTGCGTCGGTGGCGTGGTCGCTGTACGTGGCGAGCGGTGCGTGCGGCGCGCTGCCCAACGCCGCCAGCGCGGCGTCGAGCGCGGCGGCATCGCGCAGCTTGCTGCGGCCGCGCGGCACGCCGGTCGCGCGCGCGGCGATCGCGGTGTAGATTTCGACGATCAGCGCGCCGGCATCGGGAGGCGGGTCGAACGGCCAGACGGGGATGCGGCCGCCGAGATGATGGAGCAGGCGCATGCCGGCGAAGCTGGCCTTGGCGACCTGCGCCGCGCCGATCGCGTCATAGACGGTCGAGGGCTTGGTGGTGCCGTCCGCCTGTTCGCAGACCCGCCAGTGGAGGAAATCGCGCTTGGTGCCGTCCGCCGCGCCGAGATAGAAGTGGCGGCCGCGCCGCGCCTGAAGGAACGAGGACGCGCCGAGATCGGCATCGTCGCAATGGCGGTCGACATAGGCCCAGAGCGCGCGGGCGTCGCGCGTGTCGGTTTCGCCCGGCAGATGCGCGCCGCGCGCGACGAAGGGGGCGGAGAAGCTGAAGTCGAAGCCGATCAGCGTCGGCGTGTCGCGCCGGGCGAGGATCCAGTCGAGGACGGCGGTGCGCGACCAGACCCCGCCCGGTGGCGTGACCAGTTCGGGGGCGGCGGTGCCGGCGTCGCAGCCGGCGACGGCGATCCCCTTGTGCCGCGAACCCTTCGCGCCCGACCAGTCGATCGCGACGAAGCGCGTGAAACGATCAGGGGCGGGGGCCATGGCCGGCCCGTTGCTTCAGGGTGGCGCGGTCCCACCATGCCCGCGTGATGACGCGGCGGATGCGGTCGGGATCGTCGCTGCCGTAGCGGACCAGCAGGCCCGGCCAGCTGGCGTAATGCGGCGTTTGCCAGAAGGTGGCGGGGTCGCTGTCGATCAGCACCGCTTTCTCCTCGTGCGGCACGGCGACGTGGAAGCTGCCGGGTTCGTGGCCGGTCGAGCAGATCAGCTTGCCACGCGTCTTGATCGCGGGCTGGCCGTAGGACGTCGAGGCCTCGGTCGCGGGAAAGGTCAGCGCGAAGGCCGCGACGTCGTCCCAGTCGGCGAAGGTCACGACGCGGCGATCAGTTCGGCGGTGAATCGCGCCACGTCGAAGCGGGCGCCGGTCGGATCCTCCCCGCGCCGGACGACGACCAGCCGATGCGCGGGCACGACCATCACATATTGCCCGCGATTGCCCTGCGCGGAATAGCTGCCGGCGGGCAGCCCCTCCGCCGGGCCGAACAGCCAGATCGATGCGCCATAGCCCTCGCTGCGTTCCGGCTGCGGGCCGGCGGGCGTCGTCATGTAGCGCATCCAGCCGGCGGGCAGCACGCGGCGGCCCTGCCACACGCCATCCTGCAACCAGAACTGGCCGAGCCGGGCGAGGTCGCGCGCGGTGGTCCAGACGTCGCTGGAGAGAATGAAATTGTCCTGCCAGTCGCTCTGCGCGACGGTGTGGCGCATCCCCAGGGTCGTGAACAGGCGTTGCGGAAGCGCGCGATAGCGGGCGTCGCCCAGCGTCGCGCGCAGCGATCGCGCGGCGAGAAGGATGTCGTTGTTGGCGTAGCGGAACCGCTCGCCGGGGCGCGACGAGAGCGGCCAGGAGGTCGCCTGTTCGGTGACGGTCGTGCCGCCGAAATAGATGGCGTCGGTACGATTGCCGGCGGTGTCGCTGTGCAGCCCCGAGGACATGCGCAGCAACTGGTCGATCGTGATCCGCGCGCGCGGATCGGGGCCGAAGCGGCTGCGCCATTCGGGGATGTCGACGGGGCGGTGGACGTCGACGCCGCTCATGCCGACCAACGTACCGGTGATGCTCTTGGCGACCGACCAGGTGCGGTTGGCGACGAACGGGCCGAAGCCGTTGGCGTACCGCTCGGCGATCACCCGTCCGTCGCGCACGACGACCACGCCCAGCGTCTCGCTGCCGCGCCCGTACGCGCCGTCGAAGGCGCGTTCGACGACGCGGGTCAGTGCCGCGCCCGGGCGCGGCACTGACC
>NZ_LDTB01000090.1 GCF_001476895.1 Sphingomonas endophytica
TGGGCCGATCACACGCTGGACCACATCGCCGCCACCGGCCATCGTCGCCGGCATGGACATTCCGCCACTCACGACCGCGCGTCTGACGCTACGCGGCCCGGCATCCGAGGACGCGGCCACCTACTGTGCCTTCTACGGCGATCCCCAAGCCTCCACGTTCTACGGTGGGCCCCTGCCGCCGCCACTGGCGTGGCGAAAGCTGGCGTTCGACATCGGCCATTGGACCTTGCGCGGCTTTGGCATGTGGTCGGTCATCGAGAAGGCGACCGGCACGATGATCGGCGGGTGCGGCATCGTCTGGCCAGAGGGATGGCCGCGCCCCGAATTGACGTGGTGGATCATGCCGTGCGCACGGCGAAACGGTTACGCGCGCGAAGCGTCGCAAGCGGCGATCGCATACGGCTATGACGTCCTTGGATGGGAGCGGGTCGAGACGCACATGCGCGACGACAATCTGCCCGCGCGTCATCTGGTAATGCGCTTGGGCGGCGACCTTCTGACTCGAGAAACGTTTCCCGACGGCATCGCCCGCGACGTCTTCACGCTGCCGCGCGGCAGCG
>NZ_LDTB01000091.1 GCF_001476895.1 Sphingomonas endophytica
AGAGCACCACCGCTGCGGTGACACCCATCTAGGGGAGCCGTATGAGCACGTAAAGCCCCTTTTTCACATTTTCTGCAAAAATGTGGATCGAGACGCCCTGGCGGCCGTTGTAGCGCCCTCAACCAGCCTTCTTGTGCTCCGGCTTCCCCTTCCGCGTCGTCGACGCCAGCTCCTCCAGCTGCGCCTCGGTCATCGACGCTTCCATTTCCTTCGATGCGCCCTTCAGCTTCGACCTCGGCTGTTCCCCGCGCTTGGCGCTGAGCGCGGCGCCGGCGGCCTTTTGCTGGGCGGCGGATGTGGCGGGCATCGGGCATCTCCTCCAATCGTCCTTGCCCGAACGCGATTCACCCGCCGAGGTTCAGCGTCACCACCAGCCCGGGCGCCGCGTCGCCCAGCACGAGCCCGCCGCCGTGCAGCCGCGCCACCGCGCCTGCGAGCGACAGGCCAAGTCCCGCACCGGTCCCGCTACGCGCGTCGTCCAGCCGCCCGAACCGCCTCAGCGCATCCTCATGCCGCGCGGCGGGGATGCCCGGTCCGCGATCGGCGACGGTGACGCGCACCTGCCCGTCCGTGTGGTCCAGCCCGAGCGTGACCGGACCCGCCCCATATTTCAGCGAATTGTCGATGAGGTTGCCGAGCGCCTGCGCCAGCAATTCGCGGTGCACCACCCATGGCAGCGTCCCGGGCACGTCGAGCGCCAGCGTCCGCCCGGCATCCTCGACCACGGGCGCGTACATCTCGGCGATGCCCGCCAGCTCGACGGCCAGATCGACGGCCACGAACGTCTCGCGACCGATCCCCGCCTCGGCGCGGGTGATGCTGAGCGCGGTCTGCACCATCGTGAACAGCCGGTCGGCCTCGGCCAGCGCGCGATCGATCGACTCGATCGCGGCCGGTTCGCGCACCTCCGTGGCGGCGCGCTCCAGCACGACGCGCATCCGCGTCAGCGGCGATTTCAGGTCGTGCGCCAGCCCGTCGGTCGCCATGCGCAGTTCGCTCATCAAGGTCTCGACGCGCTCCAGCGCGCCGTTGATCGCCACGCCGAGCGTCGCGAGCGCGTCGTGCGAGCCATCGTCCGGCACGCGCGCGCCCAGATCGCCGGCCGCGACCGCGTTCAACGCCGCAAGCGGCTCCTCCAGCCGCGCGACGATCATGCGCGCCGCCATCCACGCCGCCAGCGATGCGAACATCAGCGCGAGCGGCAGCGCCACCCCGCTCACCTGCTCCAGCATCCTGATCGCGCGCGCCTCCCCCGCGACGATGGTGCCGACCAGCAGCCGCTCGCCGCCCCGCAACCGCATCCCCTCGACGTGCATCGCTTCCGCGGCGGTCAGCCCACTTCGGTACAGCGTCACCTCGGTACTGCCCGCCCCCGGCGTCACGCTGGGCGGCCAGGCGTCCAGGTTGCCGGCGATCCGGCCGCCGTCGCGGTCCGCCAGCAGCAGCACGGTGCCCGGCGTCACCAGCGCGCCGGTCCGCAAGCGTACCTCGCGCGCCAGACCGGCGACCCCGCCACCGGCATAGCTGGCGCGCAGGTCGTCGCGCAGCACCGCGACCGTCCGCCGCGCATCGCTGTTCAGTTGCTGGCGCACCGACAGGCCGATCATCACGATCAGCGCCGCGGCGCTCGCCAGTTGCAGGATGAAGACGAGCGCGGCGAAACGGAAGGTCGCGGACCGGTACATCGCCGGGCGTTACGGATCGATGCCGAGCCGGTAGCCCGCGCCGCGCACGGTGTGCAGCAGCGGCCGCTCGAACCCCTCGTCCACCTTCTTGCGTAATCGGCTCAGGTGCACGTCGATCACGTTGGTGCCGGGGTCGAAGTGATAATCCCACACGCCCTCCAGCAGCATCGTGCGCGTCACCACCTGATCGGCGTGGCGGAGCAGGAATTCGAGCAGCCGGAACTCGCGCGGTTGCAGGTCGATCGCCTTGCCCGCGCGCCGGGTGCGCCGCGCGAGCAGGTCCATCTCCAGATCGCCGCAGCGCAGGACGGTCTCCACCGCCTTGCCCGCCCCGCCGCGCCGGATCAGCAGCCGGACCCGCGCGAGCAGCTCGATGAACGCGAACGGCTTGGTCAGGTAATCGTCGGCGCCGTTGGTCAGGCCGTGGATGCGATCCTCCGCCGCGCCCAGCGCCGACAGCACGATCACCGGCGTCTCGATCCCCGCCGCGCGGACGGCGCCCAGCACGCCCATGCCGTCGATCCCCGGCAACATCCGGTCGAGCACGATGCAGTCGTAGCTGCCGTCGGTGGCATGGAAGAGGCCGTCGCGGCCATTGGCGGCGCGATCGACGACGAAGCCTTCCTCGGTCAGGCCGCGCGACACGAAGTCGGCGGTGGCGTCGTCATCCTCGATCAGCAGGATCTTGTTGGCCAAGCGGCGCTCCCCCCGTCGCGTCCAGGTGCAGGTCGATCTCCCTCTTGCCGCGTCTGACGCGAATGTCGAGCTTTTGTCCGATCAGCGCGCGATCCGCCGCATCGACGGTCGGCACCGCGGCGCCGTCGATGGCCTCGATCAGATCGCCGACCTGCAATCCGCCGCGCCGGGCCGCGCCATCGGCGCGCACGCTGTTGACGACCACCAGATCCGGCCCGCCCGGGGCGAAGGTCGCGCCGACCAGGTCGCTGCCGTGCAACGGAGCGTAGCCGCCCAGCGACCGCGACCACACCATGCCGGCCAGCGCCGCCGCCAGGACGAGCGCGAGCGCCAGCAGCCCGACCGCGCGCAGATCGGGGTCGGTGCGCGGGGCGCGATGGCGGGCGGGCGGCACGGTCGGCATGGGCAGGACACCTCCTTGCCTGTCCCGATACACCGTTGGAAATCGACGGAAGATGAGCCGCACATGACCGTTCCGTCATGTTGCCGACGCGGATGACCGAACCGTAACCTTCCTCTCACGCTCCTGACATCGGCGGGCCGGTACAGGGGGCAGGATTGCGGGCGCCTTGCCCGTCGGGAGCCTGTTACGTGATGCCATTCCACGCCTGCGCGGCGCCGACCACGGAGGGTCGCTGAGCCATGTCGACGCGTCCGATCTTCTTCGATCCGACCGGGCGGCGCAGCCGCTTCTCGAAGCGCGCGCTGGCCGCGCTGCTGGTGGTGATCGTCATCAGCGCGATGGTGTTCGCGGTCACGCTGATCCGCGTGCCGCGCGGACGCGATCTGGCGCTGCCGCTGCCGCAGCCCAGGGCGGCGGCGTTGCGGGCCGACACCTCGCGGGGCGGGATCGCGCGCTGGTTGCCGCACCGCGCGGCGGCCGATCCGAAGACGCCGCTGTCGGTCGGCTTCTACGTGCCCGGCGACGACGGCAGCATCGCCTCGCTGCGGCGGCACAGCGCCAGCCTCGACTGGGTGGTGCCGGCCTTCGTCAGCGTGTCCGGCCCGACCCATCAGGTACAGGTGGAGCCCGATCCGCAGTTCGATCGCATGATCTCGGTCATGAAGCATCCGCCCAAGGTGCTGCCGATGGTGCAGAATTTCGGCGACAGCGACTGGGACGGCGCCGGTGCCGCCGCGCTGCTCCACGATCCGGTCGCCGCGCGTGCCTTCGCGCAGAAGCTGGGCCGCTATGTCGCCGCCACGCACCGCGCCGGGCTGGTCATGGATTTCGAGGCGCTGCCCGACGGCGCGATGGGCGATTACCTGCGCTTCCTCCGCGCCGTGCGCGCCGCGCTGCCCAGGGGATCGCAGCTGGCGGTGACCGTGCCGGCCGAGGACGAGGCGTGGCCGCTCGCCGCCATCGCGCGCCTGTCCGACCGCGTGATCTTCATGGCCTATGACCAGCATTGGGAGGGCGGCTCGCCCGGCCCGATCGCGGCGCAGCCGTGGTTCGTCGATCAGGTCGCGCACGGGCTGAAGGCGATCGGCCGCGACAAGCTGATCGTCGCGCTGGGCAGCTATGCCTATGACTGGCACGGCGACGATACCGACGCGATGTCGATCGAGGATGCGTGGCTCGCCGCGCACGACAGCCAGGCCTCGATCACCTTCGATCGCAACGCGGGCAACGCCGGCTTCGCCTATGACGAGGACGGGAGGCGCCACACGATCTGGATGATGGACGCCGCGACCAGCTGGAACGAGCTGGCCGCGCTCAAGCGGATGGGCATCGACGATATCGCGCTGTGGCGGCTGGGCAGCGAGGATCCCGGCTTCTGGTCGGACCTCGCCGCATGGCGGACCGGCACGACGCCGGACCTGTCCAGCCCGCGCTCGCTGCTCAACGCCGACGTGGAGGGCAGCGGCGAGATCCTGCGCATCACCGCCACGCCGACCCCCGGCGTCCGCCGCGTCACGCGCGATGCGCGCGGCATCATCACCGACGAACGCTATGACGTGCTGCCGACCCCCTATGTCGTCCAGCGCACGGGTGCGCAGAACCCGAAGCTGCTCGCGCTCACCTTCGACGACGGTCCGGACGCCAAATGGACGCCGCAGATCCTCGCCGAGCTGGAGAAGGCGCACGTCCCCGGCACCTTCTTCGTCATCGGGCAGAATGCGCTGGAGGAGCCGGGACTGCTAAACCGCATCATCGCGGACGGCGGGGAAATCGGCAACCACACCTACAGCCACCCCAATCTCGCCGCCGTGTCCGACCGGCAGGCGCAGCTGGAGATCAACACGACCCAGCGGCTGGTGGAGGCCTATACCGGGCGACGCATGACGCTGTTCCGCGCGCCCTATTTCGGCGATGCCGAGCCGACCACCACCGACGAACTCGGGCCGGCGCTGATCGCGCAGCAACTCGGCTACACCGTCACCGGGCTGCACGTCGACCCGGACGACTGGGCGCGCCCCGGCACCGAATCGATCGTGACGCAGGTGCTCGATCAGGTCCACAACGCGACCCCCACCAGTTCGGGCAACATCATCCTGCTGCATGACGGCGGCGGGGATCGGTCGGAGACGGTCGCCGCGCTGCCGCGGATCATCGCCACGCTGAAGGCGGAGGGCTATACGTTCGGCACGGTCTCGCAACTCGCCGGGCTGAACCAGGCGCAGGCGATGCCCCGGGTGGAAGGGCACGACCTGCTGGCCGTGCGCGCCGACGTCGCGATGTTCGTGGTGCTGGCGGCGATCGTGGGGCTGATCGGCTGGCTGGCCTATATCGCGATCGCGCTGGGCATGGCGCGCGCGGTGCTGATGGCGGTGCTGGCATGGGTCCAGAGCCGCCGCCGGCGCGGCGAGCCGCCGGTGTACCGCCCGACCGTCTCGGTCATCATCCCGGCCTATAACGAGGAACGGGTGATCGCCAGCTCGGTCGCGCGCGTCCTGTCCAGCGACTATCCCGACCTTCAGGTGATCGTCGCCGACGACGGATCGAAGGACGGCACCAGCGCCGCCGTGGCCGCCGCCTTCGCCGACGACGCGCGCGTCACGCTGCTGACGCTGGAGAACGGCGGCAAGGCGGCCGCGCTCAACCGCGCGCTGCTGCATGCCACCGGCGAGGTCATCATCGCGCTCGACGCCGATACGCAGTTCGAGACGGAGACGATCACGCGGCTGGTCCGCTGGTTCGCCGATCCGCGGCTGGGCGCGGTGGCGGGCGACGCGCGCGTCGGCAACCGCGTGAACCTGGTCACGCGCTGGCAGGCGATCGAATATATCACCGCGCAGAACCTCGAACGCCGCGCGCTCGCCGGGTTCGACGCGATGACGGTCGTCCCCGGCGCGGTCGGCGCATGGCGTCGCGCCGCGCTGGACGCGGTCGGCGGCTACCCGGAAGATACGCTGGCCGAGGATCAGGATCTGACGATCGCGATCCAGCGCGCCGGCTGGCGCGTCACCTACGATCCGCGCGCGGTCGCGTGGACCGAGGCGCCCGAGACGTTCCGCGCGCTCGCCAAGCAGCGTTACCGCTGGGCCTTCGGTACGCTGCAATGCCTATGGAAGCACCGCGCGGTGCTGCGCACCCGCAAGCCCTCCGGCCTCGCCTTGGTCGGCCTGCCGCAGGCATGGCTGTTCCAGATCTTCTTCGCCGCGATCTCGCCGCTGATCGACCTGACGCTCGTCCTGTCGATCCTCGGCACCGCGCTGCGCGTCCATCAGCATGGCTGGGCGCAGACCAGCGGCGACATCAGCAAGATGGGCATCTACTGGCTGGTCTTCACCACCGTGGAGGTGTTCTGCGGCTGGATCGCCTATCGCCTCGACGGGCACAAGGAACGCTACCCGGCGCTGCTGCTCGTCGCGCAGCGGCTGGTATACCGCCAGATCATGTACGGTGTCGTCATCCGCGCCATCTCCTCGGCGGTGCGCGGGATGGTCGTCGGCTGGGGCAAGCTGGAACGCACCGGCCGCGTGGCGGCGCCAGAAGCGAAGTAAGACCGCACCGCCCCCCAACCCGTCACCCCGGCGCAGGCCGGGGTCCAGCCGCCCCGCAAGAGCATCGACGCCGGCTCAAGCGGAAACATGGACCCCGGCCTGCGCCGGGGCGACGGTGAGGGGAAGACGACGCCCCTTCCACCACCCCTACCACCCCGGCGCAGGCCGGGGCCCAGTTGGGGG
>NZ_LDTB01000092.1 GCF_001476895.1 Sphingomonas endophytica
GTATAAGGGAAATGGCGTTCTCGCTGATCCGGTATTCGTCCGGGAGCTTGATGTCGCCCTTCTTGATGGCGTCGAACACCACCTCGGCGGTCATCAGCTTCATCATGCTGGAGGGCGCGCGCAG
This sequence comes from Sphingomonas endophytica, assembly GCF_001476895.1. Lineage (GTDB taxonomy): Bacteria > Pseudomonadota > Alphaproteobacteria > Sphingomonadales > Sphingomonadaceae > Sphingomonas > Sphingomonas endophytica_A. The sequence continues at coordinate 125 of NZ_LDTB01000092.1, forward strand.
CTCGTCGGCATTCTTCTCGAACAGCACGCTGCCCGAGGAGGCCTCGACCAGGATCGCGGTCGGCGCGTCACCGTCGAATCCGGCGTCTTCCTTCTTGGCGCCCTGGACGCTGTTGTTGGCGGCATAGACCACGCCGCCGCAGCCGATCGCCAGCGCGACCGCGGCCGCGATCAGGCCGCGCCCGGCGCGAGCTGACAACGTGCGGGGAACTGCGGTCTGGGCTGCCATCGGCGATGTCCTGAAAGACTGCGTTCTAACAGCTGGAAGGATCGCAAACAACTCAGGTTGCGCCGCGTGGGCAAGGCCGGCTGGATTGCCTGCTGCGTTGAACGTCCGTATCTTCGGAACTAACGACAGCAAAACCGGCAAACAAGGCGGAAACGCGAATGTCATCCTCCCGAACCATTTCCGCCAACGGCATCGACATGTTCGTGCGCGAGGCCGGCCACGGCCCGCTGGTCGTGCTCTGCCATGGCTGGCCGGAACTGTCCTACTCGTGGCGGCACCAGATCGCAGCGCTCGCAGCCGCGGGCTTCCGGGTCGCAGCACCCGATATGCGCGGCTTCGGCCGGACCGCCGCGCCGGCCGACATCGGTGCCTACACGATCTTCGATACCGTCGGCGACATGGTCGCGCTGGTGGCTGCGCTCGGCGAGAAGAAAGCAATGATCG
>NZ_LDTB01000093.1 GCF_001476895.1 Sphingomonas endophytica
GGCGGCGGAACGCACCTTCCTGATCGGCGTTCTGTCAGCGGCGTTGAGCGCGCATTACAGCGTCGCGTTCAGCCGTGGCGCGGCGGAAATCTGCCGGCAGCGCGGCTATCACCTCGTCCTGGAGCATATCGATCTCGACGATGCCGATGTCGCGGGCCAGGTGGACCGGATGCTGCGCACCGCCGACTTCCACGGCGTGATCGTGCCACCGCCACTGTGCAACAGCGCCACCCTGCTCGCCACGCTGGCGCGCTGCCAGGTGCCGGCGGTGCTGATCGACCCGATCGATCGCGACTGCGGCCTGCCCTTCGTCCAGATCGACGACGACGCCGGGATCGAGGATCTGGTCGGCCATGCGATCGGGCTTGGTCATCGCACCTTCGCGATGGTGGAGGGGCCGCCGGACCACCGCGCCGCCGCCACCCGCCGCGCGGCATTCCAGCTCGCGGTGACGCGCCACGGCGGGACGATCTGCCGCACCGAGCCGGGCGCGTTCACCTTCGCTTCCGGCTTCGCGGCCGGGCAGCGCCTGTTCGCGCATGGCCCGCGCGCCTC
>NZ_LDTB01000094.1 GCF_001476895.1 Sphingomonas endophytica
CCTGGCTGTGGCGTCCCCGCTCAGCGATCCCCCGCCCCCCCCCCTCCTGCGGCGGGCCGCGGACCGTGCGCCCCCCGTGGCGCCGCGTCCTCGCCATCGCCGCGGGCGCGCGGCCGCGCCCGCCGGCTTGATCGTGATCGCCACCCGCACCTCGCGCGCGCCACCGGCACCGGGCCCGATGCCGGGCACCGCCACCTGCCCGCTGCTGGTCGGCACGAACACCTCCGGCCCCCGCTCGCCGACCAGCAGCGGGCAGGTGGCGGTGCCCGGCATCGGGCCCGGTGCCGGTGGCGCGCGCGAGGTGCGGGTGGCGATCACGATCAATGCCGGCAGCGGCGGCGCGCCCGAGGCGATGGCGCGGTCGAGCCGGCAGGTGGCGCGCGCGGTGCGCGACGCGCTGACGGAGGCGGGGTGATGGGATATCGCTTGCTGGCGGCGCGCACGCATGCCGCCGAAGGGGTGCTGACGCGCTTCGATCCGATGTTCTGGACCGTCAATTTTCCGCGCCCGATGATGGCGGCGGTGACGACGACCGCGCCCGACGCGCTGCGGATCGATGCGGTGTTCTACCAGCGCGACGATCTGGCCGGGGTGATCTGGGAGAGTGCGGACGCGCACGATCATCCGCTGCTCGCCTATGACACGGCGCGCGACTATCGCGACTGTCGGCTGTCGTTCCGATGGCGTTCGGCCGGCGTGCTGGCGCTGGACGTGCGCCACGGCCCGGTGCTGACGATCGAGGGCCGCGATGCCGCCGGGCAGCCCCGCGCCTGGTATGTGCGGCTGTGGAATTACGCGACCGGCACGCCGACCGACGCGCGGGTCGCGATCGATTTCGCGACCGTGCAGGGCGGGTTCCTGTTGCCCGGCGAGGCCGATCCGGTGTGGGCGGGCGATGTCGACCGGATGTTCGTGTCGCTGGTCGCGCCGGGTTACGACGAGGCGGGCGGGGCGCTGCCAGAGCCGGTCGAGGGCTGGGCCGAGCTGAGCGCGATCGCGTGCGAGGGGGCGGGCGCGGTGATCGCGATCGGCGACACGGTGCTGCCCGAGCACGATCTGCGGATCGCGAGCGGATATGACGACAGCTATCACCTGACCCCGGCGCGGCTGCTGCGCAACGCGCTGCACCTGGGGTATCGCGGCGCGATCGTCCACTATGTCGGGATGAGCCATTACTTCCGGCTCTCCGGCGGCATGGTGACGACGGCGGGCGAGGCGCTGAACGTCGCCTGCGCGGCATGGCATCGCGACCTTGCGCAGCGGGCGAAGGCGCTGGGATACGACCTGATCTGGTCGCTGTCCTACGAATTGTTCGACGCGCATTGCCCGGCGGCGTGGAAGCAGCGCGCGGCGGATGGCGGTGCGGCGCTGACCGGCTGGGTGCCGCCGTCCACGCTGCTGTCGCCGACGAACGCCGGGGCGATGGCGTACCTGCGCGCGGTGGCGGCGGCGTTCGTGGCGATCGGGAGCGGCGCGGGGCTGGCGCCGCATTTCCAGATCGGCGAGCCGTGGTGGTGGGTGACGCCCGGCGACGGGCGCCCCTGCATCTATGACGACAGCGCCCGGACGGCGTTCGCGCCGGTGGCGATCGCGAGCGTGCACGGCACGCTGGATGCGGCGCAGCGCGCCACGCTGGACCGGGCGGGGGCGGCGCTGGCGGCATCGACGGCGGGGCTGGCGGCGGCGGTCACGGCGCAGGCGCCGGGGTGCACGACCTATCTGCTCGCCTATCTGCCGACCGTGCTGGACGCGCGCGCGCCGGAGGCGAAGCGGATGAACATGCCGCTGGGCTGGGCCGCGCCGGCGTTCGATGTGCTGCAACTGGAAGATTACGACTGGGTCACCGGCGGCGACACGGTGGCGAGCGCGCGCGGCGCGGCGGCGGCGACGCTGCGGCTCGGCTATCCGGTGGAGCGGCAGGACTATCTCGCCGGCTTCGTGCTGCGCGGCGCGGATGCGGCGCAGTGGCGCGCGATCGTCGCGGCGGCGGGGGCGGCGCAGGCTCGGGGCGTGCCGCATGTCTATCTCTGGGCGCTGCCGCAGGTGCTGCGCGACGGCGTGATCTACTGGCGGGAGGAGGATGAGGTGCAGGCGTTCGACGACGTGATGTTCCCGCTGGCGCTGGGGCGCGAGGCGGAGGTGACGCCGACCTTCTCCACGGGCGTGACGACCAGCGCGGGCGGGCGCGAGACGCGCCGCGTCGGCTGGGCGGAGGCGCGCACCCGCTACGACGTGGGTCCGGGGGTGCGCAGCGAGGCGGATGTCGCGGCGTTGCTGGCGTTCTTCCGCGCGCGGCAGGGGCCGGCGCGCGCGTTCCGGCTGCGCGATCCGTTCGACTGGACCGCGACCGACGAGCCGATCGGGACCGGCGACGGCGCGACGCGCGGCTTCGCGCTGGTTCGCCGCTACGGCGACGCGGTGCGGCGGATCACGCGGCCGGTGGCGGGCAGCGTGCGCGTGTCGGTAGGCGGCGTCGCGACGCAGGCCTTCACGCTGGCGTCGGGCGGGATGGTGACGTTGGATGCGGCCCCGGCGGCGGGGGTTCCGGTCCTTGCCTCGTTCGTCTTCGACGTGCCGGTGCGCTTCGCCGAGGACCGGTTGAGCGTGACGCGTGCCACGCATCTGGCGGGCCATGCCCCGTCGGTGCCGCTGATCGAAGTGCGCGAGGCATGAGCGACCGGCTGGTGGCGCAGGCGCTGTGCTGGCGGGTGGAGCGGCGCGATGGCGTGATGGCGGCCCTGACCGATCACGACCGCGACCTGACGGCCGCGGGGATCACGTATCGCGCGGCGCCGGGGATGACGCCCTCGGCGATCGTGCGCGGCGAGGGGCTGGACGCCGATACGATGGAGGTGACCGGGGCGCTGGGCGGCACGGCCTTCGCGCGCGACGACCTGCTGGCCGGGCGCTGGGACGGCGCGCGCGTGATGGTGAGCGCGATCGACTGGAGCGATGCGGACGCGGTGCCGGTGCCGCTGGGCGAGGGGACGATCGGCGAGGTCGAACTGCGCGCGGACGGGTTCACCGCCGAACTGCGCGGGCCGCAGGTGCGGCTGGAGCGGCCGGTGACCGAGGCGACCTCCGCCACGTGCCGCGCGACGCTGGGCGATGCGCGGTGTCGGGTGGCGATGGCGCCGCGGCGGCGGTTCGCGCGGGTGGTGGCAAGCGAGGGCGAACGGGTGACGCTCGATCGCGGCGAGCCGGCCGCCAATGGCTATGCCGAGGGCGTGTTGCGCTGGTTCGGCGGCGCGAATGCCGGGCTGAGCGGCGCGATCGAACGGTCGGAGGGGGCGGTACTGACGCTGCGCGCGCCGCCGGCGTTCGTGGTGGCGCCAGGGACGCTGGTGGAGGTGGTGGAGGGGTGCGACCGGCGGATCGCGACCTGCGCGGCGCGGTTCGGCAATGTCGCGAACTTCCGGGGCGAGCCGTATCTGCCAGGTATCGACCTGCTGACGCGCTATCCGGGCGCGTGACGCCGAGCGAGCGGGTGTGCGCCGCCGCGCGGGCGCTGGTGGGGGTGCGCTTCCGGGCGCAGGGGCGCGATCCGGCCTGGGGGCTGGATTGCGTCGGCGTGGTCGCGGTCGCGCTGCGCCACGCGGGAGCGGCGGTGGCGCTGCCGCGCGATTACGCGACCGCGCGCGGCGTGTTGCCGGCGGGGGCGGTGCCGGCGGCGATGCGGCACTGTGACGGGACGGCGGCGGGCGACGTGCTGCTCTGCCGCGTCTCGCCCGCGCAACTGCATCTGGCGATCCGCAGCACCGACGGAATCATCCACGCCGATGCGCAGGCGCGGCGCGTGGTGGCGCGGCCCGGCGCGGTGCCGTGGCCGATCGAGGGGGCGTGGCGCTGGACGCCGCAAGGAGACTGACATGGCGACATTGGTGCTGACCGTGGTCGGCGGCGCGATCGGCGGGCCGGTCGGCGCCGCCGTGGGCGCGGCCGTGGGACAGGCGATCGACCGCGAGGTGCTGTTCGCGCCCAAGGGGCGGCAGGGACCGCGCCTGTCGGATCTGAAGATCCAGACTTCCTCCTATGGCGCTCAGATCCCGAAGGTGTTCGGGACGATGCGCGTCGCGGGCTGCGTGATCTGGGCGACCGAGCTGATCGAGACGCGCAGCACCGCGCGGGGCGGCAAGGGGCGGCCGAGTGTGACCGGATACCAATATGCCGCGTCGTTCGCGGTCGCGCTGTCGGCGCGGCCGATCGTCGGGGTCGGGCGGATCTGGGCCGAGGGCAAGTTGCTGCGCGGCGCGGCCGGCGACTGGAAGACGCCGGCCCTGTTCCGGCTGTACCGGGGTGACGAGCGGCAGGTGTCCGACCCGCTGATCGCGTCGATCGAGGGACATGCGCCGGCACATCGCGGGCTGGCCTATGCCGTGTTCGAGAATCTGCCGCTCGCCGATTTCGGCAACCGCATCCCGGCGCTGACCTTCGAGGTGATCGGCGACGGCGCGCCCCCCGCGATCGGGGCGGTGGCGCGCGAACTGGGGGCGGGGGCGATCGTCGGCGCGGGGCCGGCGACGGCGTTGCATGGCTATGCGGCATCCGGCGACAGTGTGGCGGGCGCGCTGGAGACGCTGGCGACCGTCGTGGGGGCGTGGTGGGTGCCGTCGGGCGACGCGCTGCGCATGGTGGATGCCGCCGGCGCGGCCCTGGCGCTGGACGACGACGTGGCGGTGACCGAGCTGCGCCGGCCGATCGAGACGGTGCCGCGCCAGCTTGGCCTGTCGTGTTACGATCCGGCGCGCGACTATCAGATCGGGGTGCAGCAGGCGCAGCGGCCCGCTGGAGCGGGGTGGCGCGATGTCACGATCGATGTTCCGGCCGCGCTGGACGCGACCCAGGCGCGCGGCGTGGCGCAGGCGACGATCCGGCGCGCGGAACAGGCGCGGGTGACGCGGCGCGTCACGCTGGACGCGACCGCGATCGGCATCGCGCCCGGCGATGCGCTGTCCATGCCGGGCGGCGCCGGCACGTGGCGCGCGACGCGGGTGACGGTCGAGGGGCGTGGCGTGACGCTGGACATGCTGCCGGTGACGCCCGCGCCGGTCGCGCTGCCCGCCGACGCCGGGCAGGTGCGGGCGGCGCCCGACCGGCTGGCGGCGGGCACGGTTCTGGTCGCGGCCGAGCTGCCCCCGCTCGACGACGTACGCGTCGAGACGGTGCGGATCGCGGTGTTCGCAAGCGGCGACCGTCCCGGCTGGCGCGGAGCGGCGCTGCTGACGAGTGACGACGGCGGGGCGAGCTGGGAGGCGGCGGGCGCCGCGGCCGCGCCGGCGGTGCTGGGATCGCTGGCGGCGCCGGCGGGTGACGGCAGCGAACGGCTTGTCGATCGGATGACGGCGGTCGACGTGCTGCTGGCGCACGACGACATGGTGCTGCTGTCGATCGACGACACGGCACTGGATCGCGGTGGCAATCTGGCGTTCGTCGGCGGCGAGCTGCTGCAGTTCCGGGACGCGGTGCGACTGGGGCCGGGGCGCTGGCGGCTGACGACGTTGTTGCGCGGGCGGCGCGGAACGGCGGCGCGGGCCCATGCGACCGGTGCCGCCTTCGTGCTGGTCGAGGCCGAGGCGATGGCGATGCTGGTCTTGCCGCGCGCGCGGGTCGGCGAGACGATCCGGCTGCTGGCAAGTGGAAGCGGCGACGCGCAGCCGGCGGCGACGCAGGTACTGTTGACCGGCGCGTCCATCGCGCCGCCCGCGCCGGTGCGCTTGCGCGCGACGCGAACGGCGACCGGCACGACGCTGCGCTGGGTCCGCCGCAGCCGGCTGGGGTGGCGATGGGACGACGGGCTCGAGGTACCGCTGGGCGAGGAGCGCGAGGCCTATGCGGTGACGATCGGCGACGGCGCGGAGGCTCGACCGCTGATGAGCGACGCACCGGTCGTGACGCTGCCCGCCGGTACGAGACGGGCCACGGTGCGGCAGCAGGGGATGCTGGCGATGTCCCCAGCGGTCGAGATCATGATCAGCGAGGGAGATGGACGATGACCGACGAGGATACGGCGCGGCTGGCACTGCCGCTGCTGGCGGCGGGGCAGGCCCAGAAGGAAACGTGGCACAACGAGGCGCTCGCGCTGCTGGACATCGCGGTGCAGGCGACCGTCGAGGAGGTGGGGCGCAACGCGCCGCCGGCCGCGCCGGCGCCGGGCGCGTGCTGGATCGTCGGTACCGCGCCGAGCGGCGACTGGGCGGACCATGCCGGTGCCATCGCCGGCTGGACCCCCGGCGGCTGGCGCTTCATCGCCCCCCGCGCCGGGTTTCGCGCGTGGCATGGGACGACGGGACAGGAAGCCGTGTTCGACGGTACGACGTGGCGACGCGGCGAGGTGCGGGCCGCCCGGGTGCTGGTGGACGGGCAGCAGGTGATCGGCCCGCGCGGCGCGGCGATCGTGATGCCGACCGGTGGCTCGACGGTCGACAGTGAAATTCGTTCGTGCGTTGCAACCATCTTGAATACCTTGCGAGATCATGGGCTTATTGCAATCTGAAGGCCGTTTTCGAACCATTGCGGCTGTGACTTTCGCGCCACACCGGCCGGTATTTGTCAGCTTGTCCGGAAACCATCCTTTCGATAGTGAGTTTGCGCTGTCCGTAGTGACACCATGGAAAGGGGATTATGATGCGTAAGCTTGCCATGATCATGGCGCTTGCCTCCACCGCCCTCGCAACGCCGGCGCTTGCGCGCGACAAGGCGTGGTATGTAGGCGTTGAAGGCGGTGCGATGATCGTCGAGGATATCGACTGGGATATCACCGGCACCGCGACCAGCCGTACCGGCACCGGCACCGCCGACCACGATTACGGTTGGGATGTCGATGGCGTCGTCGGTTACGACTTCGGCGCGTTCCGCCTCGAGACCGAGGTCGGCTATCGCCGTGCGTCGCTCGACGCGTTCCGCACGACCGCCGGTCTGCCGATCAGCGCGACGGCCCAGGCGAACCCGGGCACGTTCAACAATGTCGGCGGCCGTACCTCGGCGCTGAGCTTCATGGTCAACGGCCTGCTCGACTTCGGGCCGGACGACGGCCTGCAGGGCTTCGTCGGCGGTGGTGCCGGTGTCGCGCGCGTTCAGGCGCGTATCGACCCGACGAACAACTACCGTCTGCTCGACGACTCGGACACCGTCTTCGCCTGGCAGGCGCTGGCCGGCATCCGTGCGCCGCTGACCGACAACATCGACGTCTCGCTGAAGTATCGCTTCTTCAACGCCGACAACGTCAAGCTGTATGATGCGCGTGGCAGCCAGTACGATGGCCGCTTCCGCTCGCACAGCCTGCTCGGTGGCGTGACGTACAACTTCGGTGCGCCGGAAGAAGCGGCTCCGCCGCCGCCCCCGCCGCCC
>NZ_LDTB01000095.1 GCF_001476895.1 Sphingomonas endophytica
GGGACTGTCAGGAATTTTGTGCGGGAGGCCGGTTATCGTCAGATGACGAACCGCTCACCGAAGATCACGGCGAACTGGCTTTTGGCCTCACCCCATTCACGCGGTGGACGTTTCCATTCGTCGGCCGCGTGATTGAGCACGAGGTATAGCAGTTTCATCGCGGCATCGTCACCGGGGAAATGGCCGCGGGTTCGGACGGCACGGCGGATCTTCGAGTTCAGAGCCTCGATGGCGTTCGTGGTGTAGATGATCCGGCGGACGCCCTCGGGAAAGGCGAAGAACGGGATCACCTGGTCCCAGTGTCGCCGCCAGCTCATGGCGATGGCCGGGTGTTTCTGGCCCCAGGGGCCTTCCTCGAACGCCTCCAGCGCCGCCATGCCGGCTTCCGGCGTCTCGGCGCGGTAAACGCCGCGCAGCGCCTGGGCGATGAACTTGCGCTCCTTCCAGGACGCAAAGCTCATGCTGTTGCGGATTAGATGGACAATGCAGGTCTGGACGATGGCCTCGGGGAAGACGGCGTTGATCGCCTCCGGGAACCCCTTCAGGCCATCGACGACAGCGATCAGGATGTCGGCGACGCCGCGGTTCCTGAGCTCGTTCATGACGCGCAACCAGAATTTGGCACCCTCGGTATGTTCGATCCAGATGCCGAGCACCTCCTTGGTGCCGTCCGGCTGAATGCCCAGCGCGATGTACACCGCCTTGTTGCGGACGAACCCCTCGTCGCGGATCTTCACCCGGATCGCATCGAAAAACACCAGCGGATAGCAGGTGTCGAGCGGCCGCCCCTGCCATTCGGCAACCGCCTCCAGCACCGCATCGGTCACGCTCGATATCAGGTCGGGCGAGACATCGATCCCGTACAGTTCCTCAAGATGTCCGCGGATCTCGCGCACCGTCATGCCGCGTGCGTACATCGAGACGATCTTGTCGTCGAAGTCGGGAAAACGGCGCTGGTATTTGGCGATGAGCTTGGGGTCGAACGTCCCCGCCCGGTCGCGCGGCACGTCCAGCGTCACCTTCGACGTCCCCGTCAGCATCGTCTTCCTCGACGACCCGTTGCGCCGGTTAACGGTGCCTGCGGCGCCTTCGTTTTCCAGATGGTCGTCGAGCTCCGCCGACAGCATCCGCTCCGACAGCGCCTTCTTCAGTTCGTCAAGCAAACCGTCTTTGGCGAACAGCTCCTCTGGGTCACGACCAGCCAGAAGCTGGTCCAGCACGTCCTTGTCGATTGCCATACCGATGGTCCCTTCCATTCCATCCTATGGCC
>NZ_LDTB01000096.1 GCF_001476895.1 Sphingomonas endophytica
CACAAAATTCCTGACAGTCCCAACTTCTGCAGCGTCTTCATCTGGCGGAACCGCAGCATCGCTCGCTCTCGTCGTCGGAATGGCAGATGACTGTTCTCCACCCGGTTGTTGGCCCAGCGACCCACCTCCTGCTTATCGCGGTTGCCAAGCTCGTTCATGGCGGCACGGTAGCTGCGCAGACCGTCGGTGGTGATCGCCTCAGGGGAGCCGTGGCGCTTAAGCGCCTTCTTCATAAACGCGAGCGCGGCTGCCTTATCGCGGGTTCTGGTGACGTAGCTTTCCAGCACCTCACCCTCGTGATCGACCGCTCGCCACAGATAGACCATCTCGCCGTTCAGCTTCACGTACATCTCGTCCAGGTGCCAGCGCCAGTGACGAAAGCCGCGCATCCGGCTCACACGCTGCCGGCGGATGTCACCGGCGAACAGCGGACCGAACCTGTTCCACCACAACCGCACTGTCTCGTGGCAGATGTCGATCCCGCGCTCGAACACCAGGTCCTCGACGTTCCGCAGGCTCAGCGGAAAGCGCACGTACATCAGCACTACCAGCCGGATCACCTCTGGCGACGAGTTGAAGTAGCGAAACGGCGAGGCAGGCTTGCGCGGGCGGGGCATGACCCCGCCCTACCCCACCCTAACCCGATTGCCAGCAGGTGCATTTGGTTTGAAGGACCCGCGCAACTTCCCAAGTCGAACGACCAACGCATCAAACGGCATTGGCCGGTCGATAAATTATACTTGCGCGTACTCGCAGTCTGCGGCTCGCAAA
>NZ_LDTB01000097.1 GCF_001476895.1 Sphingomonas endophytica
TCCTCTTCCTCATCGCGCGCCAATGACGGCGCGCGATGAGGAAGAGGAGATAGCAGAATGTCAGCGCGGCCAGCACCGCGATCAATCGGAACATGTCGTCATAGGCCAGCACATTGGCCTCGCGCGTGGCCGCCTGCGACAGCAGCGCACCGCCCTCCGCCGCGCGCAAGGACGGATCGCCGACGACCCGCGCGACCCCGCTGGCCCCGGCCTGCAACCGTGCCTGCACGATCGGATCGGTCGGGCTGATCGCTTGCGTCAGGACGGCGCTGTTCGCCTTCTCGCGGACGATCTGATAGGTACCGAGCAGCGCGCTCCCCGCCAGGCTCCCGATCGAGTTCAGCACGCCGAACAGCGCCAGGAAGCTGATGACATGCCCCGCGCCCTGTTGCAGCGCGCGCGTCATCCCGAACAGCAGCGAGGGCCCGAGGAAATACGCCCCTGCAAACGCGATCACCGCCTGCGTCACGTACAATTGCGGCGCGCGCGTCAGGCTGGTGGCATGCGAATCCGCCCAGGCGGCGATCGCGACCAGCCCGATCGCCAGCATCACCGGCTGCGTCAGCTTCAGCGGATCGATCGTCGCCGCGCTCAGGACGAAGCCCGCGACGGTGGCGAGGAAGATGATCGTGAAGAACGGCACCAATTGATCGTTGTTCTGCCCCAGCACGGTCAACAGCCCGACCGCGCCATAGGTCTGTTCCGACAGCACGATCCGCGCCATCAAGGTCACGATCGCGAAGCGCAGGATGTCGGCACTGCCCAGCCAGCGGGTGTTGAGCAACGGGTTCCTGCGATGATGCTCGATCCACAGCGCGGCGCTCAGCATCGGGATCGCGGCGAGCAGCGCCCAGCCGATCCACGCCGCCTGCGTCCACCAGACATAGCGGCCCAGCCCCAGCACCGCGGCGAACAGCGCCATCGACACCGCGTAGAGCGCGAAGGTGACGAAATCGAGCGGCTCGAACGCCTTCTGCCGCGTGGTCGGCGGCAGGCGGAAGGCGAGGACGGCGGCGAGGCTGAGCGCCGACAGCCCCAGCTCGAACAGGTACAAGGTCCGCCACTGGCTCATGGCGAGCAGTTCTGGCGAGAACAGCCGCGCCAACGGCGTCGCGCACTGCGGTATCCCGATCCCCAGCACCAGCGCGCGCAGCCGCCATTTCGCCGGGAACGCCTGCATCAGATAATATAGCGCGAAGGTACTGAGCGCCGCCCCCGCCATCCCGCTCGCGGCGCGCACGAGGATCGCCGAGGCGAAGTCGCGCACGAACAAATGCCCCAATGTCAGCGCGCAATATAGCGACAGGAACAGCACCGCGAACGGCCGCAGCCCGAATTGCTGGCGAAACTTGATGAGCAGCAGGTTGATGCTGACGTTGGTCATGACATAGACCGTCGGCAGCCACGCGATCTCGGACGGATCGAGCCCCAGCGCCCCCGCCAACGTCACGGTGTTGGCGGCGACCAGCGCGTTGCCGAACCCGCCGGTCAACCCGACCAGCACCGCGACCAGCCCATAGGCGATCCGCCGTGCGAGCGGATGGTCGGGCGACCCTGGGGAACCGGGCATGGCGGGGCGTTCGTGGGGGGCGAATTCCCAACGTTCCTCGCTCAATATGTCGCGCAGCCGCGCCAGCACCGCCATCGCGCCTACATGGCAATGCGCGGCGGCGGTGTCACGGATGTAAGTTGCGCCCGCGACGCTTTCGGTGGCAGGCAGGCGCGCATGGCGAACTGGCATTTCTGGATCGATCGCGGCGGCACCTTCACCGATGTGGTCGCGGTGCGCCCCGATGGCGCGCTGGTCACCGCCAAATTGCTGTCGGAGGACCCGGGCCGCTACGACGATGCGGCAGTCGAGGCGATCCGGCGGCTGACCGGCGTGCGCGACGGCGCGCTGCCCCCCGCCGACATCCGCATCGGCACCACGATCGCGACCAACGCGCTGCTGGAGCGCAAGGGCGAGCGGGTATTGCTGGTGACGACGCGCGGCTTCGGTGACGCGCTGACCATCGGTTATCAGGACCGGCCCGACATTTTCGCGCTCCACATCGTCCGTCCCGCGCCACTCGCGGCGGAGGTGCTGGAGGTCGACGAGCGGGTGACGGCGGCGGGCGAAACATTGGTGCCGCTCGATCTCGACGCGGCCACGGCGGGGATGCGCGCGGCGTTCGATCGCGGGCTGCGCTCGGTCGCGATCGTGCTGATGCACGGGTGGAAGCACCGCGCACACGAAGCGGCGCTCGGCGAGGCAGCGCGCGCGATCGGCTTTGCCCAGGTGTCGGTCAGCCATCAGGTCGCGCCCGTCATGAAACTGGTCGCGCGCGGCGACACGACATTGGTCGACGCCTATCTCTCCCCCGCGCTCGACCTTTATACCGCCCGACTGACCGCCGCGCTGGAGGGACAGTCGCCCCTGTTCATGCAAAGCTCGGGCGGGCTGACCGATGCGCGGACCTTTCGCGGCAAGGATGCGCTACTGTCGGGGCCGGCGGGCGGGATCGTCGGCATGGCGGGTACGGCGCGTGCGGCAGGCTTCGATCACGTCATCGGCTTCGACATGGGCGGCACTTCGACCGACGTCTCGCTCTATGCCGGACAATATGACCGCCGCACCGATGCGGTGATCGCGGGCACGCGCGTCGCGGTCCCGATGATGCGGATCGATACCGTCGCGGCGGGCGGCGGCTCGATCTGTGCGTGGCAGGGCGGGCGTTTTACCGTCGGGCCGGAATCGGCTGGGGCGGTGCCGGGACCGGCCTGCTACCGGCGCGGCGGGCCGCTGACCGTCACCGACTGCAACCTGATCCTCGGCAAGATTCAGCCCGAACATTTCCCGCGCGTCTTCGGCGCGGGCGGCGACCAGCCGCTCGACCGCGCGGCGGCGGAGGCGCGGATCGACGCGGTGATCGCGGCGTCGGGCACCGCGATGACGCGCGAACGGGCGGCGGCGGGCTTCATCGCCATCGCGGTCGGTGCGATGGCGCAGGCGATCCGCACGATCTCGGTCGCGCGCGGGCATGATCCGGCGGACTATGTGCTGGCCAGCTTCGGCGGCGCGGGCGGGCAGCACGCCTGTCTGGTTGCCGATGCGCTGGGGATCGAGCGGGTGATGATCCACCCGCTCGCGGGCGTGCTGTCGGCCTATGGCATGGGGCTGGCCGATCGCCGCGCGGTGCGCGAGCAGACATTGGGCACCGCGATCGAAGACGCGGCGTCGCTGCGCGAGGCACACGACCGGCTGGCGGCGGCGGCGTGCGCGGCCTTGTCCGCACAGGCCGTCGCGGCGGATGCGATCGAGGCGAGCGTCCGGCTGCGCTACGCGCGCACCGATCAGGGGATCGAGGTGCCGCTCGGCGACCCCGCGGCGATGCGTGCCGCGTTCGAGGCGGCGCACCGGCGGCAGTATGGCTTCGTCGGGACCGACGCATTGGTCGTCGATCTGCTCCGCGTCGAGGCGATCGCGCGCGCCGCGACCGAGGCGCGCTTCCCCGCGCTGCCGGTCGCCAGCGCCGCGCCGGTCGATGTGGCCGTGCCCGGCGGCACGATGCCGCTCCACGCGCGCGATGGGCTCGCGACGGGGGCGGAGGTCGATGGTCCCGCGCTGATCGTCGATGCGGTGTCGACCACGATGGTAGAGCCGGGCTGGCGCGCGCGGGTCGATGACGGCGGCAGCCTGATCCTCACCCGCATCGCCGCCCGCCCGCGCCCCAGCGCCGATGCGGCGGTCGATCCGGTGCGGCTGGAGGTGTTCGCCGGGCTGTTCATGGGCGTGGCCGAGGAAATGGGCGCGGCGCTCCAGCGCTCGGCGGCCTCGGTCAACATCCGCGAGCGGCTCGATTTCTCCTGCGCCTTGTTCGACGCCGCGGGCAATCTGGTCGCCAACGCGCCGCACATTCCGGTCCATCTCGGCTCGATGGGCGACAGCATCCGCACCGTGATCGCGGCGCGCACGCGTGATGGGCGCGGGATGCGCGCCGGCGACGTCTATGCGCTCAACAACCCCTATCGCGGCGGCACGCACCTCCCCGACATCACCGTCATCATGCCGGTGTTCGCGGGCGGCGATGCGACGCCCGCCTTCTTCGTCGCGGCGCGGGGTCATCATGCCGATGTCGGCGGGATCACCCCCGGCTCGATGCCGGCCGCCAGCACGACAATCCATGACGAGGGCGTCATCCTCGACGACCTGTTGATCGTCGAGGACGGGCGCCTGCGCGAGGATGCGGTGCGCGCCGCCTTCGCCAGCGGCCCGCATCCGGCGCGCAACATCGACCAGAATGTCGCCGATCTGGTCGCGCAGGTCGCCGCCTGCGCGCGCGGGCGCGATGGCTTGCTGGCGCTGGCGTCGGGGCACGGCGCGGATGTCGTCTCCGCGTACATGCGCCATGTGCAGGACCATGCCGAGGCGACCGCGCGCGAACTGCTGCGCGATCTGGGCGATGGCGACTTCGCCTATGAGGCCGATGACGGCGCGATGGTGCGGGTGGCGGTGCGGATCGACCGCGCGGACGGCACGGCGACCATCGACTTCACCGGCACCAGCGAACAACGCGCGAGCAACTTTAACGCGCCGTTCAGCGTGACGCGCGCGGCGGTGCTGTACGTTTTGCGCACCCTGGTCGACACCGCGATCCCCCTGAACGACGGTTTCCTGCGCCCGGTGACGCTCGTGGTACCCGAAGGCTCGATGCTCAACCCCCGCTAT
Organism: Sphingomonas endophytica; assembly: GCF_001476895.1. Lineage (GTDB taxonomy): Bacteria > Pseudomonadota > Alphaproteobacteria > Sphingomonadales > Sphingomonadaceae > Sphingomonas > Sphingomonas endophytica_A. The sequence goes on from NZ_LDTB01000097.1 coordinate 4,709, forward strand.
CCGGCGGCTGTGGTGGCGGGGAATGTCGAGGTCAGCCAGATCGTCACCGACACGCTGTTCGGCGCACTGGGAGCGTTGGCAGCCAGTCAGGGCACGATGAACAACCTCACCTTCGGCGACGACCGCTTCCAATATTACGAAACCATCGCCGGCGGTGCCGGCGCGGGGCCGGGCTTCGCGGGTGCGGACGCGGTACAGACCCATATGACCAACAGCCGACTGACCGATGCCGAGGTGCTGGAGG
>NZ_LDTB01000098.1 GCF_001476895.1 Sphingomonas endophytica
CCCTTTCTATGGAACGATGCAAGAGAGAGGGGCGAACAGGCGCATGGACGATCGGACCAACACGATTTTCGGCTGGACGCTGGCCGCTGCCGGTGCCGCACTGGGACTGTCGATCGTGGGGGGCAAGCTCTTCCACGCCGAACGCCCCGAAAAGATGGGCTATGCCATCGAGGGCGTCGAGGAAGCCGGCGCGGGCGGCGGGGCCGCCGAGGTGCCGATCGCCTCGCTGCTGGGCAGTGCCGATCCCGCCAAGGGCGCGGAAGTGTTCAAGAAGTGCGCGGCCTGCCACACCATCAACCAGGGCGGGGCGAACGGCATCGGGCCGAACCTGTACCACACGCTGGGCGAACCGATCGGGCAGGGCAAGGGCGGCTTCGCCTTCTCCGACGCGCTGAAGGGCGTCGGCGGCACCTGGGACTTCGACAAGATGAACGCGTGGCTGACGTCGCCGCGCAAGTTCGCCAACGGCACCAAGATGACCTTCGCCGGACTCGGCAATCCGCAGGACCGCGCGAATCTGATCGCGTATCTGAACCAGCAGGGTTCGAACCTGCCGCTGCCGGCCGCGCCC
>NZ_LDTB01000099.1 GCF_001476895.1 Sphingomonas endophytica
GATCCGGCGACCGGCGCGGCGCTCACCTCCGACGTGGCGATGCAGCTGAAGCGCGTGGCGCGGATGATCGAGGCGCGATCGACGTTCGGCCACACCCGCCAGTCGTTCTTCGTCTCGCAGGGCGGATATGACACGCACGACAACCAGGTCGTGTACGGCAATGTCGCGACCGGCACCCATGCGACGCTGCTCGGCGACCTCGCGCTGGCGCTGTCGGCCTTCTACAAGGCGATGGAGGCATTGGGGCTGCAGGACAATGTCACCGCCTTCACGATGAGCGATTTCGGCCGCACCTATCGCGGCAACGCGCAGCAGGGCAGCGACCACGCCTGGGGCAACAACCATCTGGTGATCGGCGGCGGCGTGACGCCCAAGGGCGTGTTCGGCCGCTATCCCGACCCGACGCTGGGCGGCAACGACGACATCAGCAACGAAGGCCGCTTCCTGCCGACGACCGCGCAGGAGGAATATCTGGGCGCGATCCTGAAGTGGCACGGGGTGGCGGACAGCGATCTGCCCTATGTCGTGCCC